>JBBSPM010000066.1:0-25882 GCA_038258815.1 Chthoniobacterales bacterium | reverse complement strand
CGTTCCCATTAACCCCGGCGCGAGTCATCCACTCCCGAATGTGAACGAACCCGCCACTTGAGGAACCGGATGCGTTAATCGCGCTCGTCCGGTTCTGTGGGGGGCGTCGTCCGACTTTCGGGCCGGACGGCCCTATCCCGGGCCCGCATGCCCGCCCGCGGCGCGATAAACCTTGAGGCGTCGTAGTTCGCAAAAGAATCCACTTAACCGGTCGTTCAGTTTTCCCCCTTTTTTCGAAGAGCGATTGTATCCGATCTCTCGGAAAGTGCAGGCCGTCTTGCGCGGAAAACTCTAGACAACGGCGCTTTGTCGGCCGCGGAAGAATAATATCCGCGCCGCAATCGCCACCGCGCCCAGAACCAGAAACCCAATCGCGCCCGGTTCAGGCACCGGAGCCACCGCGATCGAGACCAACTGCGGATTTCCGCCAATCGCTCCGATGGTGGTCGCGCGGCCAGTGGCCAGATTCACCGAGAAGAGAGTCTGCGCGCCGATATTCCCGGTCAGAAACGCCGCGCCCGACCCCGAAATGTCGAAGCCGATATTCGAGGTCAGCGGGAATTGCATCGCGCCGCCGATGGTGAAGGTCTGACCGGTGTCGGGACTGATCGGCATTCCGTTCGCAGCGCCGATCCGCAAGACCTCGTCGAAGTTAAACGAGTAGCCGTAGAGGGTCGTTGCCGCCGCGCCCACGACATTGTTGCTGTGCGCCAGCGCCACGTTGTCCGGGATGCCGCTGCCGCCCGGATCGCCCGGGACATAATTCAGCGTCGTGTTCGTAGCCGCGATCGCACCGGTTACCGGGCTCACTTGATAATTGGAACCGTTCCGACTGACCACCCGCGCCAGATCAGTCACCGGGTTAAAATCCATCGCCACGCGGCTGCCGATCGAAACCGAGAGCGTAAACGGCGTAGTCCCCACCATCGTCGCCGCGGCGGTCGAGGTGTTGATGGTATATATATTAGAGGCGCCGGTGATCGTGTTCACCGCCAGCCCGTAGAGCAGGCCGTTCGCCGGCCGGAAATCGAGGTTAAGAAAAAACTGCCCCGCACTCGCACCGGTCACATTGCCAACGGTCGTGACCGATCCCGGCGAAGCGCTGTCGAAAGAAATCAGTCCGCCCTGTGCAGTCAGTCCGTAGATTAATTCCGCGTGCGTCTCGCGGATGCCGGGAAGCGTCAGCAAGACGCACGCGCCAAGAAGAACGAGCCGCTTCATTGCGACCGCGAGTTCAACAGATCGCGGGGCCCGCCGTCAACGCTTTCGTGCCGGCAGAACAGGGCCCGGCCGTTCCGCCGCGCGTGTCGTCCTCCGCCGCCGCCCCGAAACGCTGGATCAGCTTATCCGCGGAAAGTGCGCCTCTCAGATCGACGGTCGGTCGAAGCGCCGTCACGGGATCCATTGCAGCGATGGTCACGTCCTTACCGCGGAGCTTAAAGGTGTATTTCACAGTCTCGATGTCATGCTGGTTTACGGAGTCATTTCAGGGCTGGGAGAAGGAGAGGCTTCGGAAGTTGGCGGAGAAGTTGTGGCGGTTGACGCAGGACTCGGCGCGGGCATTTTCTCGGAGACGACAGTCGAAGTGGGTGTCGGCGAAGGAGCCAACAGCTCCTTCAACTCCCGCTGAGCCTTGATGTTGCTGATCTGCGTGTTGCGTATCTCCAGTGGCAAAGGAACTATGGCGGTCAGGATTTTCTTGGGAATCTGCAAGAAACCAACAATTGGGCTCGGCCGGGTGCCTTCCAGTTTCGTCAGCACACCATCGGTGAAAACAAGGTTATCGGTGCGCCTGATGAAGGGTGTGCGCCCTAAGACGAGGACAAGCTCCTTCGTATCATCGGGAATGAGAACGGTGGCGCGATGTCGAATGGAAGGTTCTCCGCTGCTACTGGAGGGGCGATCCGTGATGACGAAGCTGTATGGAACGACCGGTCGGAAAATAATGCCCTTACGCCCTGCCTTGCTGGGCTCTTCGCTTGGTTCTTCCCCTTGCCTGCGAAGGAGAACCCTGTCGCATCCGCCCCTTTCGCCTCGGCCTTTAGATGCTCAAGATCGAAGCCTTTCGGACGAAGATAATCGTCGATCTTATCCACCTCATCGGGCGAGAACGTAAAATCGAAAGGCTGGCGTGAGGGAGGGGCGGCCAGGGCCGGAGAGAGCCCAGCCCCGAATTTTACAGCACTGCCGACGATCGATGCGATATCCCCAAGAATATCAGCGGTCTTGTCTTCTGCGACCACGTTTACCGTCTCTAGAAGGCCTTTGCCATTGGTATGAATCTTAAACTCGTCGTCGTAAAACGGATTCGTGCCCGGCTCAAGATAATATCGGTGGCGCGGGTCGGCCGCGTAGACTGAGCTCACGGTAATAATGAAGTAGCCCGCCGTATCCTCTTTCTTGGCATACTCTCCTTTGATGCGAATGAGCGCCTGTGGAAGGTAATAGAACATTCCGCGCACCAGCCCGGGGCTTCTTGAATCCACTGGTCCGGGGACGGTTGCAATTGTGGTGCAACCTCCCGCGAGAATGGCAACGCAAAGGACCCCCGATAAGGTATTGCAGCGTTAGGAACGCATGAGGATGGTGCTATTCCGCAAAATCGCGCCGAGATTGTAAATAGAATTAATTAAAGGCTAACCTGCAAGCAGACGCTCAATGCGGTCGCGCAAGGCGAGCGGACAACTGGTGCGGCGATAGACCTGCATCCGGGCGCGCCGAGGACGGGAAGGAAATTCCCCGGCTAGGAACTGGAACGCGATCACGCCCAGCGCGTAATCGTCTTCCCCGGTTCCGGGGCAACGCGGTCGAGTTCGCTCATGATGACGCGCCGCGTAATTCGGCGAACTCCATGGTAGCGCCGCCGTGTCGTTTATCCGGCAGGCGCCTTCGAAATCAATCGGCACGATGCAACCGCGATGCTGAAAAATGTGGGATGGTTTGCAATCGCGCCACACCCAACCGGCGGCGTGAATGCTCGCCAGGAGCGGCTCGAGTTGATTGAGAATGTTCTGCGCCCGACGCCAGGACGAGGGCACCGGATGGTCGCGTCGACTGGGAAGAAGCGGCCGGCCTGGAATTTTCTCGAGGACAAGGTAGCGATTTCGATCCTGGGTAAATTCCAAGAAAACCTCCGGCACAGCCACGCCCGCCGCGCGCAACCGGCGCAGCACCCGCGCCTCCCATGCGACTCGGGCGAATCCGTCCTTCCCTGCCAGATCCGTTTCGCCGTGGCGCCGCCCTTCCTTAATGATGACGAGCCGGGCCATCGGACCGGAAAAATCAATCGCCTCGTACACGCCGCCTTTGCCGCGCTGTATTTTTCCGCAATAGAGAAAATATTTAGTTCCGATCAAACCACTGAGCTTCCGCGCCGCTCCTCGCTGGCGAAACGGATCGACCATTCCCGACGGGATCGCCCCGCCTGCAGCGCATCGGTCCCGCACCAATTGTCCTTTGGGTGTCCGAATGAATCCGGCCGGGGCTTGCGGCGAAGCGCGGAACGCTCCGTAGCGATAATAAACCAGACTGCTCCGCTGATAGCGACGATCGTATGGAATCTCCGGGCCGGCCAGCCCGCGCGTAGCGCGATCCAACTCGGCGGCTATAGCGACGGCCTCCTCCGGTGAACGCGGATAAGCGGTCAGGAATTTTCCGATTTGGGAAAAACCGGCCGCGCCCTTGTTGAGCCAGCGCAGTTGTTCGAGATCGCGCGGCACCTTGAAGAGGACGTCGCCCTGACGGAGGATGGCGTCCACTGCGGCCAGAACCGCGGGCGCGGAGAGAATGGTGGCGGAGAGGTGCAGTTTCCAACCCTGCGTCGGATCGCGTGGGGTGGGACGGCGCGAGTAACACCAGTAACGGTCGCGGAGGGCCAGGCGCTGGGTCAGGCGGCGCCAGCGATCCTCCCTACTTCTTCCGCTTGCCAAACCCACTGGGGGCGATCAGATACAAGCCGGCACTGACCAAGAGATTTTGATCGGTGCATTTTTGCAACCGCTCAAAATCTCGCTGCGGAATGCAGAGGCTCCGCAACTCGGAATCGCTCGGTCGAAAGTATTTTTCGACGCAGGCTTGCGCGTCGGTGTCGCCGCCATTGGACCTGCAGATCAAGTTGGCCAGAAAGGCGGCCAACTTCGTGTCCCCGCCTTGCAGCTTGCGCGCCAGTTGCCTGAGTGTCATCGGAGTTTTTGGTGGATCATCGCAGGAATATGCCGGGGCGGACATCGCCTTTGCACGGGTCGTTTTTGAGGTGGTTTTCGTCTGCTTTGCGGCGGATTTTTTCGTCTTGGTTGTTTTCTTGGCGGCCATGGTCAGTGTTATTTGTTAGGGGTGGTCTGTCGTGAGGGTTTTAATTCTTCGCCCTCCTCACCTACTACGGGTTTTGGCGGAGAAAGTTTCAAGGTTTTTATCATTTCTTGGAATTCGGCGGTCGCCCGCAGGTTTTGCAAACGCGGGTCCACCAGCAGCCACATCGCGTCGACCGAGCGTTCAGTTATGGCGCGTTCCAGCCAGCGCATGGCCTCCGGATAATTCCTCGTGGCGGAACGAATGGTGGCCATGTCGTAGGGGGAATACTGCCTCGGCTCGACCGTGACCTGCTGCACGATCCGCTCCGCTTCCTCGACCTGGCCGGCCACCGCCAAAGCGTAAGCCAGCTCCAGTTGCGCCCACCCGCTTCCGTCGGATAACTCGACGTATTTCCTCGCCGCCTCGATCGACTCCGCCGCTTTGCCTTGATGCGCATAGGCCTGGCCCAGGAGGGAGAAAGCGGAGGCGAAACGCGGCTCCAATTCAAGCGCTTGCCGGCAAGGCGCGATCGCCTCCTCGTAGCGTTCCGCGACGAAGAGAATTTTCGCGGTCGAGACCCGGAGGGTGGGTGAGAGCGGGTCGAGCTTTTGGGCCGCGTTCATTTGCGCGATCGCCTCCTGCGCCCGACCGATCTCGGCCAGATGCCGCGCATACCAGTGGTGCGCGGCCGCATTATTTGGATTGAGCGCCAGCGCTTTGTCGAAGTCCGCTTCCGCCGCCGCCCAATTCCACTCGAAATCGGTCAGCAAGATGCCGCGCGAGACATAGCCTTCGGCCAACTCGGGATCCAGCTCGAGCGCTTCCGTGACCTCCGGCCAGGCGCGCGCAGCCGCTTCGTCTCCGCGGATGGCGCCGATTTTTCCCAGCAGGATGTAGGAATCCGCCACCCCCACATGCCCGAGCGCGAACTTCGCATCTTCATCTAGCGCTTTGCGAAAAATGGTGAGCGCTTTTTTCATCGAATCCACCGTGCGCTTGTTCAACATGTAGCGTCCGCGCAGATAGAGATCGTAGGCTTCTGGATTTCGGGTCGCGGGCTTCGCCAGACGAACGCCATCCTCTAAACGCAACTGCTTTTGCAAGGCGTGCGCCACCTTTTGCGCCACGTCGCTTTGCAGGGCGAAAAAATCACTCTCGGCCGAATCATAACTCCCCGACCAAAGCTGGTAGCCGTTCGTGACGTTGACGAGCCGGGCTTCGATCCGCACCTTCGCCAGCCCGCGCCGCACACTTCCTTCCAGGATATGGTTCACCCGCAGAATCCGGCCCACCTCGCGGAGGTCCATTTCCTTGCCCCGGAAGGCCTGCGCCGAGGTCCGCGCCACGACCGACAAATCCCGAATCCGGCCCAGTGCGTTGATGATCTGCTCGGTCAGTCCCTCGCTGAAATATTGCTGATCCTGGGTAGCGCCAATGTCGGCGAAGGGCAGCACGGCGATGCTGGTCTCCGTGGCTTCGCTTTTCGGACTGGGGCCCGGATTACCGTAATGCTGGAAAAGCATCAACCCAATCACTACCAGCAGAATCCCGATGATCAGGAAATCGAGCTTTCGGCCGGTGCGGCGGGTGACCGATTGGAAAGGCGGGACTTCCTCCGTGCGCTTGAGCCCTTCCGCGGTCAGCTCAAAGATCCAGGCCAACGCCACCGCCACCGGAAAACCAAGCAAAAGGAGGATGACGACCAACCGAATGACCCAGTTCGGAACCTCGAAAAACGGGAAGACCTGCGTGGCCACCTGGACCAGCAGCCAACCAAGAACGCCGTAAGCGACCGCCGCTTTGTAGACGTTTCGCCGCTGGAGTTCGGCGAAAAATCTCTTTGGATCCAAAGTCACCCCTTCCTAAAAAATCGGCTCCAGCAATAAGCGGAACCGGGCGCCGATGACGAGCCAATTCCCGCGGTCGCGTAGCCGCCGGCCGCATTATTCGCTGATAAGTCCGAGCGCTGCCGACGCGAGCCTATGGCCCGACGAGCAATCGTTCGAGGCGATCGCGCAAGGCGCCGGCACAAGCCTCGCGCCGATAAACGCACTCGCGCTCCCTTGCCTGGAGCGAGGGAAATTCTCCGGCCAGGAACTGGAACGCGATCACACCCAACGCGTAATCGTCCTCCCAGGTTCCACGCCGCCGGGCCAGGCTTCGTTTTTTTCCGGGGCGGATGTAATTGGGCGAACTCCAGGGCGGCGCCGTGGTGTCATCGATCCGGCAGGCCCCTTCGAAATCGATCAAGTGCAGCCCGCCGCGCCCGATGAGAATGTGGGAAGGTTTGCAATCACGCCAGATCCAGCCGGTGGCGTGAATTCTCGCAAGGAGCGGCTGGAGTTGATCGAGGATTTTTTCGGCGCGGCGCCAGGAGGGATTCGCCGGCTGCCCGCGCTTTTCCGAAAACAAGGGCCGCCCCGATAGTTTTTCCAGGACGAGAAATCGTTTCCCTCCCTGCCCGAATTCCGCCATCACTTTCGGCACCGGCAGACCGCGCCGATCCAGCCGGCGCAGGACGCGCCCCTCGTGCCGCACGCGCGCGTATCCATCCCGTCCCCTGAAATCGATCTCTCCCTGAGGTCGCCCCTCTTTCAGAATCACGCGCCGGGCGGGCGACACGGAAAGGTCCAGCGCCTCATAGACACCGCCCTTGCCCCGCTGAGAGAGGGTGCGAAAGGCCAGATAATCCAGGCCGATTCGGCCGCGCGGGCGGGGCGGTCTGGCCCGCGCTTTTTGGAACGGATCCTCGAGCCACAGGGGAACGGCGCAGCCGGCCGCGCGCTGGTCCCGGTGCATTTTCCCGGCCGGATCGCGCAGTGTTCCATCCCCCGATCTCTTTCCTTTGCTGCGGAACGCACCATAGCGGTAGTAAACAATGCTGTTCCGTCGGTACCGTTTATCGAAAGGAATTTCCGGGCCGCGCAAATCACGAGTGAGCCGGTGCAGGAGCGCGGCAAACTTCAACGCCTCCGTAGTCGAGCGGGGGTAAAGCGTGAGAAATTTTCCTACCTGCGAGAACCGGGGCAGGCCGGAATTCATCTCGACCAGGATACCCATGGTTTGCGGCACCTTGAAAAGGATGTCCGCTGCCGTCAGGAGCGGCCGCACTCGAGCAAATAACTCAGCCGCCGAAAGTGGACTCGCGGAGAGATGAATTTTCCAGCCTTGAGTCGGATCACCGGGCAGGAGCGCGCGCGAGTAACGCCAAACCTCGTTCGCTAACGGCAGAGCGCTGACCTCCTGCTGCCAGCCGCGTTCCAGTTCCTGACCGCTCTCCGGCAAATTACTGGGCCGATTCGCCGGGGGACAATCTCGCGAACGCGGTCGCAAAGTCGAGCAGGTAAAGGTCGGGCTTTGTTTGCGTGCAAATTCTGCAACTGCCGGTCATGAAGTTCGCGGGCAGGTTGAGTAGCGATAATTCTTCGCTGCTGAGGGCGAAGTGGGCGCCCAGGGTCTGCAAGGCTGCCTCTTGCTCCCCCAAAGTTACGGCGGTGCGGGCTTCCCGCACCGTATCGCGCAGGAAGCTGGCGTAAGCCGGATCGCGGGTGGCCTCTTCCAGTATCTCTTTCAGCGAGCGCGGCCCGTCCTCCGGAACGGGATATGAAGATGTTTCATCAAGAGCCATAGCAATTAACCTCCGCTCTTATTCAAGCGACTTGGAATAAGATTAACAAGTCTAATTTTTCTGGCCGGCCTACTTTCTGGCGGGCCCAAAGAGGTCCGGCGGTAGAAGAGCACGGCCTCGGCGTTGTAGCCACGTCGCTACGCGACGTGCGGGTGCGATCTAGGACGCGGGCAAAAACGGTTGAACGAGAAGGTCTGCCTTTCCCTCGCACGTCCCGCAGGGACCTGGCTACAAGTCGAACCTCGAAAAACGCTTTGGCAAAGACGGACCGTCATCAAGCCCGCCTCCTATTCCGTCCCACGCCGCGGCACCATGCGCGCGATCAGGCCGCGAAACCGCGGGTCCGACCGCACGTCATTCAGGCGCGGCTCCACCCGGATGGAGACGACATCCACTGTTCGGCGATCGATGGCGACTTCCAGCCAGCGGATGGCTCCGTCAAAGTCGTGCCAAACGGAACAGATCGCCGCCATGTCATAAGGCGAGTAATCCTTTGTCCGGGTGGTCACATCCTGCACGATTTTCTCGGCTTCGGCTCGTTTCCCCGCGACCGCCAGGACGTAGGCCAGCTCCAACTCCGCCCACCCGGAGTGCCCGGAGAGTTCCACATATTTTTTCATCGATTCAACGGCCAGATTTTCCTGTCCGAGGTGGGCATAGATCAGCCCCAGGATGGAAAAGGCGGGGGCGTAATCCGGCTCCAGTTCGAGCGCTTCCCGGCAGGGCCGAATCCCGCGCTCGTACTGTTGCGCCTGAAAAAATATTTTGGCCTTGGTCACCCGGATCATGGCCGAGAGCGGGTCAATCGCCTGCGCGGCCTCGATCTGCTTCACCGCGTGTTCGAAACGCCCCAGTTGCGCCAGGTGCCGGGCGAACCAATGGTGCGCGGTCGCGCTGTTCGGATTCAAACTCAGCGCCTTCTGGAAATCCACTTCTGCGGCCGCCCAGTTCCACTCGAAATCGGTCAGGAGAATGCCGCGCAAGACGTAGCCCTCCGCCAGTTCCGGGTCCAGTTGTAGCGCCTTGGTCACGTCAGGCCAGGCCTGCGTCGCGGCTTGGTCCCCGGGCATGTCGCCGATTTTGCCTAACATAATGTCCGCGTCCGCCATCCCGATGTACCCCAACGCGAACTGCGGGTCTTTGTTCACCGCCGTCTGGAAAAGGGCCCAAGCCTGGTGCATGGATTCCACCGTTCGTTTGTTCAGCAGATAATTGCCGCGCAAATAGAGATCATACGCCACTGGGTCATAAGCCGGGCTTTCCCTTTCGGATTCGTTCTGCCTCAAGTGCAGTTCAGCCTGCAAAGCCCGCGCCACCTTCTGCGCCACGTCTCTTTCCAAAACCAGGAAGTCTTGCTCGCTCGAATCGTAGCTCTCCGACCAAAGTTGATAGCCGGTCGTCACGTTGATCAAGCGCGCATCGATCCGCACCTTCCCGCGGCCCCGGCGCACGCTTCCTTCTAAAACATGGTTCACTCCCAGCACCCGACCCACTTCCCGGATGTCCACGCCTTTGTCGCGAAAGGCCAGCGCGGAAGTGCGCGCCACCACCGAAAGGTCGCGCATTCGACCGAGCGCGTTGATGATCTGCTCCATCAGCCCATCACTGATGTAGGCTTGGTCCCGAGTGGCGCTCAAATCCGCAAACGGCAGCACCGCGATGCTCGTCTCGGGCATGACCGGGGCCGCCACCGCCGGGGGCCGCCCGTAACGCTGGAACGCCAGCACGGCGATGAACGCGAGCAGGACCGCGATGATAATGAAATCAAGCTTTCGTCCCGTCTGGCGCATGGCCGACTGCGCCGGAGGAACTTCGTTAGTCCGTTTCAGTCCCTCCGCCGTCAACTCGAACATCCAGGCCAGCAAAACCGCGACCGGAAAGCCCAGCAGGAGCAGGATGACGACCCACCGCACCACCCAGTTTGGCACGTCGAAAAACGGGAACACCTGGGTCGCGACCTCGACCAGAAGCCAGCCGAAAACGCTGTAAGCAACGGCTGTCTTGTAAACACTCCGACGCTGGAGTTCGGCGAAAAAAATCTTTAGGTCCACAACGCCCTTTGCTGGAAGAAGAGGGAGGTATAACCCCATCACTCCTGCAGTGACGAGCCAATTCATGAATCGACGCCGTCCCGCGCGCGCTGGAAATTACGGACGCTTTTCTGTTGCCTTCCCGGCGCCCGTCTTGCGTTCCATTTCTTGGAGTGGGGCGTCGATCCACCAACGCTGGCTTTCGTCCGCCTGCTCGCGCGCTTTCACCAATGCGGGTCGCGCCAGGTCGCTTCGGCGCATCATGGAATGAATTGCGTCCGCCTGGCCCGCAGCCACCACCGGCACATGCCCGCTCCCACCCGCTCGCGGCACTCTCCCTTCCGCGAGGAAAAGCGGCAGGCCCAGCGCCAGCAGCCGCCATCGCGTTTCGTTTCACCACGAATAGTGCACGGTGTAATGCACCACGCGCTCTTCATCCGGTTTCACCTGCACGCGGAACTCCATTGTCTGCGCGTCTGTCTTCAAAAAGGTGTCGGATTTCTCCGTGATGTCCCAGGTGAACCAGCGAAACAAATGCTCCACGATCCGAATTTCCACCGGCTCTTTCTTGTGATTGCGCAGCTTGATCTCGAATGATTCATCGACCGTCTTTTTCGAACTGTCGGCCGTGTAGTTGGTTCGGCGGCGTTCTCCCACCAGGTCGAAAGCGTTTCCGGTATAGATGCGCAAGGTTTCATCCTTGGCCGTGTGATCGATCGTATTTTCGCCAGTGAATTCGAGTTGCTGGTCGGCATCCTGTTTGTAAAAACGCACGCGTCCTTTCGGCAACGGCATCCCGAGATGATTGGCCTCGGAGTTCTTGAACTCGCGCATGATCGCCACCTTGGAATCGGACTCCGCGCCCAACTCCTGGTTGTTGCGCACGTTTTCCATCGAGTAGCCGCGATACCGCGGCCAATCGATTTTCATCCCGTCGTAGAGATAGACCTTTTCTGACTTCACCTGGCTGGCGCGGATGAATTCGACCTGCTTCGTTTCGCGGTCATGCAAGGTCGCGGGCCGCGCCAGGGCGTAGAGGTGATAATCTTCGAACGCCTTTTCGGTCACACCGGCCGGAGACGAGGCATCGGCCCCGCCCACCATTCGCAATTCGAGGTTCGCTGCCTGCGCCGGCTGAATCTTGCTCACATCGCCTGCCATCAACTTGATCTTTGCGTTCTCAAAGGTCTTGCCGCTTTGGTTATCGATCGTGACCCAGCCGATCAGATCGATCAGGTCGCTCTCTGCCGGGGCGACCACGTTGTAGTTCGCCTCCCAATTCATTCCCCCGGTCACGTAAACCAGCTCGGCCTCCAGCTTGCCTGGCTTATCGGCGTTAATCCGCCAATCGAGCGTCGGCTTGAGAATGGTATCGCCTTCCAGCGGCGGAAAGAGCGGCAGACCCGGCAGGCTGAAACGCAATTTGCCCTCCACTTCCACGATCGGCTGCGCCGCCCCGCCGCCCTGCGACATACTGTATTGCGCCATCGCATAACGCTGGCCATAACGTTGCATGGCCGCCTGCGCGTGCGCCACGTAGCCGCTCCGGATGATTTTCCCCGGCACGATGCGCTCGGTCTTGTTCTCGCCCGTGACCAGAAAGTCGATCGTCTTGCCCTCGAAAAGCGAGAGGAGCAAATCCTGCGAGACGGGATCGTTGCGGTAATTCTGCTCGATGATTTGCAACGTCATCTTGCCGTTCGGATCGCGTAAAATCACCGAGTCCGGCTCGAGATGCGCGGTCGTTTCAGTGAAGCGGACTTCATTCACACCCTGCTTCAGATCGAGCGGGACGGTGTCGCGCACGACGGCGAAATTCTGATTGTAAACCGTCAGCGCCGGTTGAGGAGCGGCGAAGGCACGGAGCGCGAGAAAAACCAACGCCAGAGAAAGGAAGTGTTGCTTCATAAGCGGAGAGCCTAAGAGCTAGACACTTTCGCGGGGAAAAGCTTGCCCTAAATTTTTTGCTTCCGCCCGAAGTGCGCGGACGCAGGGTTACTTCAAGCCCGTTGCGAACACGGTCTGGAAATGCGGACTCTCCTTCTCGCGCGAAACCACTGTGACTTCGATGTTCTTGAAGCCGGCTTCCTCCAGCCATTGGTGCAACTGCACTTCGCTGAATCCTAACCAGTGATCTGCATACAGTTCGCGCGCGCGTTCAAATTGATGGCTGAGCAAATCGAGAATCACGAGCCGCCCGCTCTTTTTTAGAATGCGATGCGCGCCCGCAATGGCGCTCTCCGGATGGATGGCGTGATGCAGAGCCTGGCTCAGGATCGCGAGATCGACCGAGCTTTTCGTAATCGGCGGATCTTCGATGTCTCCCAGTCGGTATTCCAAATTGGCGAAGCCGTGCCGCTTCGCGAGCTCGACACCGAACTCCACCATCTTTGGCGAATTATCGATCGCGATCACCTGTTTCGCGGTTTTCGCGAGCAATTGTGAAAGCGTCCCCTCGCCTGCGCCGAGGTCGGCTACGGTTTGCGCGGGTAATAGAGTGATCAGTGTATGCGCGAGCGCCTGCCACGAGCGACCCGGCACATAGCTGCGGCCGAATTTTCCCGCCAGCTCATCGAAATATTCGCGCGCGCGGTCCTTGCGTTTGCGCAGGACGAGTTTGAGCGCGGTTTCGTCGCTCGTGGTTTCCGGCATTTCACGCGCGAGCGTGCGCATGAGATCGCGCACTTGAGCGCGAGCGCCGCCCGATTCTTCCTGCTTCGCCAGGCCGTAATAAACATTCTTCCCCGCGCGCCGATCTTCCACCACGCCGGCGCGCTTTAGCTGCGCGAGATGACTCGAGATACGCGATTGCCCCATCCCCATGATGTCCTGCAATTCCACGACCGACAGCTCCTCATGCTCCAGGAGCAGGATCAGCCGCAACCGGGTTGGATCGGCCAGCAAACGGAGGAAATTAATCGTTGACGCCATCGGATGCCGACACGATACATCTACGCATCATGATTGGTCAATATGATCAGTCAAGCGAACAGGGTTCAGGTTTCAGGGTTCAGTAAGAATCCAGTTCGCTGAACCCTGAAACCCGAACCCTGAACCCTTTTTTAAAAATGCTCCGCCGCTTCATTTTTGCTTCCGAATCCGTGGGTGAAGGTCACCCGGATAAAGTCAGCGACACCATTTCCGACGCCGTTCTCGACGAATGTCTCAAGGTCGATAAAAAGAGCCGCGTCGCCTGCGAGACGTATGTGAAAAGCAACATCGTCATCGTCGGCGGCGAGATCACGACGAAGGCGAAACTCGATTACGTCGAGATCGTGCGCGATGCCGTGCGCGAGATCGGCTACACGCATGACGACGACGTCTTTCACGCCGACAAGGTGTTCGTTCAGAACATCATCACCTGCCAATCCGCCGACATCGCGCAAGGCGTCGATGCCAAGAAGGCCAAAGGCAAAAGCTCATCCGAGCAAGGCGCGGGCGATCAGGGATTGATGTTCGGTTTCGCCTGCGATGACACCGAAGAATTGATGCCGGCGCCGATCATGTTCGCCCATCGTCTCGGCCGCGAACTCACCCGCATCCGCAAAAGCGGCAAAGCCGATTGGCTCCGCCCGGACGCGAAATCGCAGGTGTCGGTGATCTACGAAAACGGCAAACCGGTCGGGCTTTCCAACGTCGTCATCTCCACCCAGCACACCGAAGAAAAAGATCACAAAGAGATCGAAAAATTCTGCATCGAGAAAGTCATCCGCAAAGTCCTGCCGAAATCGATGGTGAACGGCAAAACGCGTTTCCTCATCAACCCGACCGGACGTTTCGTCATCGGCGGGCCGCAGGGCGACACCGGCCTCACCGGCCGCAAAATCATCGTTGATAGCTACGGCGGCTGGGGCCGTCACGGCGGTGGCGCATTCTCCGGCAAAGATCCGAGCAAAGTCGATCGCAGCGCCGCTTACATGGGCCGCTGGGTCGCGAAGAACATCGTCGCCGCTGGCCTCGCGACGCGTTGCGAAATCCAATTCGCCTACGCCATCGGGTATCCCGATCCAGTGAGCATGAACATCAACACCTTCGACACCAACACGGTGGCCGAAGAATCGATCGAGCACGCGGTCAACCGCGTCTTCAGCTTCAAGCCCGCCGACATCGTCGATCAACTCGATCTCCTGCGTCCGATTTACTCGAAGACCACGAACTACGGACACTTCGGCAAAGACGATCCTGATATCACGTGGGAGAAAACGGACAAAGCCGCCGCGTTAAAAAAAGCGGCGCGATAGGGTTCAGGTTTCTGGGTTCAGGGTTCAGGTATGGCGTTTCAATCATTCGAAGATCTTGAGGTTTGGCAACGCGGCTGCCGACTCGCGGTCGCTGTGTTCAAGACTTTCGCGAAGTGCCGCAACTTCACGATGCAGGATCAGGTGCAGCGCGCGGCGCTATCGGTCCCGTCCAATGTTGCCGAAGGCTACGAGCGCAACAGCAACAAGGAGTTCATCCGCTTCCTAAACATCGCGAAAGGCTCTTGCGGCGAACTTCGCACGCAGCTCTACAGCTCCCGAAAACTCGACTTCCTGAACAAGGCCGATTTCGACCAACTCATCGGCGAGTCGAAAGAAATCTCCGCCATGCTGCACGGCCTCTCCCGAGCCGTCTCAAAACGCGCCACCAAGACCGGCACACGAGCCACAAAATCTGAACCCTGAACCCCCGAACCCTGAAATCTTCAAACAATATGAGCACTACTACCACAGCCCCCAACAAGTCTAACGACTACAAAGTCGCCGACATCAGTCTGGCCGACTACGGCCGCCGCGAGATCGATATCGCCGAGCAGGAAATGCCCGGCCTCATGTCCATCCGCAAAAAGCACGCCGCCGCGAAGCCGCTCGACGGCGTCCGAATCACCGGCTCCTTGCACATGACGATCCAGACCGCCGTCTTGATCGAAACCCTCGTCGATCTCGGCGCTGATGTGCGCTGGGCGAGCTGCAACATTTTCTCCACCCAGGACCACGCCGCGGCCGCGATCGCGAAAGCCGGCGTGCCCGTCTTCGCCTGGAAAGGCGAATCGCTGGAAGAATATTGGTGGTGCACCGATCAGGCGCTCTCCTTCCCCGGCGGCAAAGGCCCGCAAATGGTCGTCGATGACGGCGGCGATGTGACCCTGTTCATCCACAAAGGCTACGAACTCGAAGAAGGCAGCGAATGGATCGAGAGCGAATCCTCGAACCACGAAGAGAAAGTGATCAAAGACGCCCTCCGCGAAATCAAAGCGCAGAACCCGTTCCGCTGGCATGAAGTGGTCAAAGAATGGCGCGGCGTCTCGGAAGAGACCACCACCGGCGTCCATCGCCTCTACCAGATGCTGCAAGCCGGCAAGCTCCTCATCCCCGCGATCAACGTGAACGACACCGCCACGAAATCGAAATTCGACAACCTCTACGGCTGCCGCCATTCCCTCATCGACGGCATTAACCGCGCGCTCGACGTCATGATCTCCGGTAAAGTCGCCGTCGTCTGCGGTTACGGCGATGTCGGTAAAGGTTGCGCGCAATCCCTCCGTGGCCAGGGCGCCCGCGTCATTGTCACCGAGATCGATCCGATCAACGCGCTCCAAGCCGCGATGGAAGGCTACGAAGTCACCACGCTGGAGGAGACGTTAGGCCGCGGCGACGTTTACGTCACCACCACCGGCAACGTCGACATCATCACCTTCGAGCACATGACGAAGATGAAAAACCAGGCCGTCGTCTGCAACATCGGCCACTTCGACAACGAGATTCAGGTCGACCTCTTGAACACCACCAAAGGCGTCAAACGGACGAACATCAAACCGCAGGTCGACAAATACACCTTCGAGAACGGCAGCGAAATCTTCATGCTCGCCGAAGGCCGCCTCGTGAACCTCGGTTGCGCCACCGGCCATCCGTCCTTCGTGATGTCGAACAGCTTCAGTAACCAGGTCCTTGCCCAGCTCGACCTCTGGGCGAACAAAGACAAATACAAGCCCGCTGTTTACATCCTGCCGAAAATTCTGGACGAAGAAGTCGCTCGCCTGCACCTCGAAAAGATCGGCGTCAAACTGACGACGCTCACGAAGAAGCAGAGCGAATATCTCGGCGTGCCGGTCGAAGGCCCCTACAAGTCCGAGCACTACCGCTACTAGTCGTTAGACTCGTTTCGTTTCAAAACGCCGCCGGAGAAGTCCGGCGGCGTTTTCTTTTGGCGTTCGGGAGCAACCAATGCGCCCGCCCGAGTCTTGCTGCCGAGATCAACTTCGGATAGACCGCTCTTGTGCGCTTACGAAGTCATCCTGACCGACGAAGTCAAAGCCAAACTGCGCGCCCTCCCTCTGGCCTTGCGGCAAGAGATCGGCCAGAAAGGATCTCGCAAATTTCGACCTCGAAGGCCAACTTGTCGATCTCTGGGCCAGAAACGGTGTTCCCAGCAGCGGACCTTGATTTCAGGGGTGGCGGGAAAGACATTTATCGATCAGCACCGATTCGCCGAGGGAAAGCGGTCTTGCGTGAACTGAAGGCGGCTCGAAGACCTTGAGGATCGCCGCGAATTGGCTGCGGCCAGGAAACGCAATCGAGGGAAGGCTGGCACGCCGTTGCGTCGCAAAAGAGCTGGGCTTGTAGTCTCAATCGGATTCAAACGAGGCATTTGCCCGCCTCTGGCCTGCCGAAGAAGTCGCCCGCCTACACCTCGATAAAATCGGCGAGAAATCCGGCGGCGTTTTTTTTGATCCCCGCGCCTCAGAAAGCAGAGCACGATCGTCGCCGCTGCGCTTCCGCAAAACAGATCAAAGAGGCAACGCGCACACCGTGGGCGGGAAACGCCTTCCTACGCTTGCCCTCCGGGACACAAACGACCATTCTTCCTACGTGAGTACGGCCGTCGAAAAACTTCTCCAACAAGTCACGCGCCTCTCGCCCGAGGAACAGCGCGAGCTTTGGGATCGCGTCGCCGCCTCGGAAACGTCTCGCCTCGACGAGTGGGAAAAGCAGGTCGCGCGCGATTCGGCTTCCGGCAAACTCGACCATCTCCTCGCCGAACTGGATGACGACATCGCGGCGGGTCGGGTCAAGCCGCTGAATGAAGTCATCAACGAACCGTAGATTCTGGGAGCACTATCGTCGGCTGCCAGCGCCCGTCCGGCTCGAAGCGCGCCGAGTTTATCGGCTCTGGCTCCAGAACTCGCGTCTCCCCTCCTTGCACTTCAAGAAAGTGGGCAAAGTCTGGTCGATCCGCATTGGCCGCACCGGGTTCTGAGCCGTTGCCGAGCTTCGCGGTGACACCGCGTATTGGTTTTGGATCGGATCGCACGACGAATACGAGCGCATCATCGCCGACCGCTGAAGTAGCCGTTCCCATATGGCCAGCTTTACCAGAATGACGCAAACGCGTAACCTGCCGCGAGGATGAGCATTTTCATCGAGCTGACCGAGGAGTTCAATCAGGGCGAACTTCGCGCCATTATCTCCTCCGGCCAGGCCGTCGTCCTTCACCGGCTCGCCATGATGAGCCGGGATGGCGACTGGATCGTGCGCGAAAGCCAGGCCGCCTTGGATCACATTCTCCTCATCCTCGAACGCCGCGGAGCACGGTATCGCTTCGGCGCGCCACTCGACGTGCGTTGGCTGGCGGGCGGCTGGAGCGCGCACCTCGAGTTTCGCGACCCGAAGGGCCTCCGCGTTCGCACCGATTTTTTTTCCCGTCCCCCGCGTCTTTCCGCGCAGGATCTGACGCGTCTTTGGGAGGAACAGGAAGGGCGCGAGATTCCCTTCTTGAATCTGCACGACCTCGTCCTCGTCAAAATGACACAGCGCGAGAAAGACTACCCGATTATTGGCGAACTCGCCCGCCGGCTGCCCGACCCGGAAAGCCAACTGCTCCTCAGCCGGAGTGCACGCGATCTCCTCCATCTCGCCACAGCGCATCCCGCCCTGACAGCTCGGCTGACCCAGCAGCGGCCACTGCTTTCGCTCGCGTCCGGCGGTGAAGAGGAGCCCCTCGGTGCGGCCCTGGATGCCGAGCGTCGCCGCCTCATCCGCGCGGACGAGCAACGGCTGGAAGGTTACGCCACGGCCGCGGCCTCGTGGGCGGCGGCATGGCCGAGCCTGCTTCCACGTCTTTCGGGATTGCCGCTGCGCGCCGCACATCAGGCGATGTGCGAGGCGGCACAGGCCCAATTACCCCTCCGACCATGAGGGCACCTCCCACCAGCGACCACTTCTTGAGCGAAGACGATCTCGATCTGCAAAACCTCTCCTGGAACGAGCTCCTGGCTGAGTGGGATGCCTGGTTACGCGCCGCCAGCAGCACCGACGAAGAAGATGCGGAGGTCTACTCCCACGGCGTCTTCCTGCGAGAACCTCGGATCGACAAATCATAGGTCTCCCGGACGCAACGGGCACCAAGACCAACGCCCAAAGTAGGCGTCGTCAGCACATACGTGAATCACGTATACCCAACATCCAGGATGCGATGTTTTAGACAGACTTTCACTGGCGCCAGGCGGTCTTCTCGCCTTGCCCAAACCGGCAGCTCACAGCAATCGGCGCCAAGCGCACACTCTCAAGAAAAAGCAGAGCGAATATCTCGGCGTGCCGATCGAAGGCCCCTATAAGTCCGAGCACTATCGCTACTAGTCGTTAGGCGACAAATCGATTCAGCGACGACCCCGGAGCAACCCGGCGGCGTTTATTGTTGCCAGGAAAACACCATCGAAGCCATCGCGGACGTCGGGGCGCTGCGGCTTTACCGGCTCCCTGACGCTCTGTAGTCTGGTGAAATCTGATGCGACACGAAACCCAGGCCGATGATATCCGGCACTTCATGCGCGAGCTGGGTCTCGCCGTCCGGTAAGAAGGCCGGGTCTACTTTACTGGCGGTGTGTCCGCGGTGCTGCACGGCTGGCGCGAGATGACGATCGATATCGATTTGCGCTCCGACCCCGAGCCAGCCGGTTTTTTCGAGGCGCTTCATTCGCTTAAGGAAAAATTGGAGATCAACCTCGAGCTGGCCGCTCCCTCCGACTTCATTCCCGAGCTGCCCGGTTGGCGCGAACGCAGCGTCTTCATCGTGCGTCACGGCCGGCTCGATTTCTATCACTACGACTTTTACAGCCAAGCTCTTGCTAAGATCGAGCGCGGACACAACCGAGACCTCGCCGATGTCAGGCAAATGCTCAGTGCTGGATTGATCAATCCGGAAAAACTTACCGAGTGTTTCGCGCAAATTCGCTCCGGGCTCCTTCGTTATCCCGCGATTGATCCTAATGCCTTTGCCCGCAAAGTTTCCGTCTTCACCGCGAAATGAGCGCCATCGCTCCACCATTTTTCCGACAACTGCCCGGCGGCGAATATCTCGACGAGGGCCTCGCTGATCTGGCCGCCGGGCGAGAATCGATTCCCGCTTTCCTGCTCGCGATTGCATCCCAGCGGCTCGCCGCCGCTGGCCTGCCGCTGCCCAGTCCGTTGCCTCGCGACCCGGAGTTGGGTCTCTACCGAATGCTGCGCGCCACTCACGGCGACGACGCCCATAGCCAATTCAACGCCGCCCTGCGTCGTCTCACCAGCTTCTGCCAGACGTTGGAGCAGTCGGGTTAGGAGCGCCCTTGAAAATATCCTCCGCATGAGCGGGTTGCCGTTCCGCAACGGCTGCGACCAGCGCGACAATGACATACGTGATTCACGTATATCGACGGCTTGCTCAAGGTCGGTGATGCGGAGTGCAAAAACGCTCGCGAAGGAAGTCGAGATTTCCTCGCTCCGGGTGACGCCTGGCCCAAGAAGCTCGTTGAAATAATCGCCCGCCTGCGCAGCGCGGTTTTCTGGAGCCGGCGCGCCCTCGCGCCGGAGGTTCGAGGGGAAGCAGACTTCGTCTCGAGAAAATCGGGGTTAAGCTCACCATTTGCACACGGGATGAGATGTTAACATCCGTTGCACGCTTGTCCGCGCGAATCGCCTTTCTGGTAACGCCGATCCTCCTCCCGGTCGTCGCAATCATCAGCGCGGGAGTCTCGATCTTGATCACGCGGCGAAGTCCGGCCGACGCGGGCACACGAGCCGCGATTCCCCTGGACGACTGCGCCGAGCGATACCGGTGGTGGCTGGCTCTTCTTTTGCTTACATCAAGGCAAGGAATCACTATGGCCAAGCTAATCGCCCCAGTTAACAAACGCTCCGCCACCCCCGGCGAAAAGCGTTTTGCAGAGCGACTCGAAGCATTTTTGGAGGACGATTACCTCTGCTGGTACGACGTGCCGGTCGGACCCAAGCGCCTTCACCCCGACTTTGTTGTCCTTCATCCGCGCCGCGGACTGCTTGTGCTCGAAGTGAAAGACTGGCGGCTCCCGAACATTCGCCGAATCACAAAGCACGATGTCGAGCTGATCACCGACAACGGTGTGAAAACAGTTCCGAACCCGATTGATCAAGTCCGCCAGTACGCCCACGCAATCGTCGATCGACTAGGGACCGACCCGCAACTGCAGAATCACTCTCAGAAATATCAGGGCCGGCTCTGCTTCCCGTATGGGTACGGCGTGGTCCTCACCAATATTACCCGCCGCCAGTTGAACCAAGCTATTCCAGAAGCCGACCAGGATTCCGTCCTGCCGTCGCGGTTCGTCATCTGCAAAGACGAAATGACCGAATCCGCCGATCCGATGGAATTTCAGGAAAGGCTTTGGGGCATGTTTCTGTATCAATTCGGCCAACCCCTCACCCTCCCGCAACTGGAACGCATTCGTTGGCATCTCTTTCCCGAAATCCGGATCAATGCCGTGCAGCGCGACTTCTTCGCTGCGCCCGAAACCGCGAGTTCAGGGGAAGCGTCCGTGCCGGAGTTGATTCAGGTTTTGGATCTCCAGCAAGAACAGCTCGCGCGAAGTCTCGGCAGCGGACATCGCGTTATCCATGGTGTGGCCGGCTCGGGGAAAACCCTCATCCTCGGCTACCGCTGCCTGCACCTCGCCGAAACGGCGCAGAAACCGATCCTCGTCCTTTGTTTCAACATCACCCTCGCCGCCCGGCTCCGCGTCTTTATCGAGGAGCGCGGGATCACGGACAAAGTGCACGTCCATCACTTCCACGGCTGGTGCAAGGCACAGCTCCAGACGTATCACGTCCAGCTTCCGAGATCAGACGAAGCGCTGTGGGAACGCTATGTCGAGGCTGTCATCGCCGGGGTCGAACAAGGACAGATTCCGCGTGCGCAATACGAAGCCGTCATGATCGACGAAGGCCACGATTTCGCGCCCGAATGGTTCCAACTCATCGTGCAAATGATCGATCCGGTGAGCGATTCGCTTCTCCTGCTCTACGATGACGCGCAATCGATCTACCAAAAGGCCGGACGTTTGAAATTCAGCCTCTCCAGCGTCGGCATCAAAGCACCCGGCCGCACCACCATTCTCCGCCTGAATTATCGGAACTCGCGCGAGATTCTCCATTTCGCCTACCAATTTGCCCGCGCCTTCCTCCCGCCACAGAGCGCGGATGAAGATCACATCCCCTTGATCAAACCCGAATCCGGTGGCGTTTCCGGTCCGAAGCCCGCCTTCCGACGCAGACCCAGCGTCGACTCCGAGATCGAATACGCGGTGAGCTGCCTGCGTAAGTGGCACGAGGCGGGCGAACCCTTCGGCGAAATGGCCGTCATCTGCGCGACCAGTCTCCATGGCCGGCTCATGCAGAAGCGTCTGCAACAGGAAAGACTCCCGCATCTTTGGATGTCCTCACGCGAAAACAAAGCCGCTTACAATCCGGGCCACGCGCAGATCAGCATTCTCTCGATGCAGAGCAGCAAAGGCCTCGAATTCAAATCCGTCATCTTAATCGGGCTCGGCCATTTGGCGAAAAACCAGGAAGAAGTTGCGCGCGCCAAGCTCCTCTACGTTGGCATGACACGGGCTCGCCAACGTCTGCTCCTGACCGCCTCCGCCGAAAACTCGATCACGGAAAAGCTGGCCGCGATCGCGGCGTGATGGGCACCTCTGGGCGGCTCAAGGCCTTATCGCCAGCACTCCAACTGCAGATTCGCGATCCGGCCGAACTCGCGACTATTGGCGGAGAGGAGCACCAGATTCAAAGTCAGCGCATGAGCCGCGATCAATAAATCGTAGGGCTCGACCGGCGGGCCGGCTGTCTCCAATTCTGACCGCAAAATTAGATGTAGGTGCCGTAGGAAAAATCGCCCGGGGCATCGAACCGCCCGACCGGAAGCTTGAAAGCGAAGCAAAGAAAAGCATACCCAAGTGCCACGGGGACGAGAAACCCGATGGTCGCACTGGCCATGGCCGCCACCGCGAGGCACTCGATACCGGCAAACCACACGGCAGAATACGGAATCTTTTCCGCGTAAAGAAAGAACGCCGCCCCGGTGGAGAAATAGACGACCACGTTGGGCGTGGCCGTGCTGAGTTACCGATGGGTGGAAGCGCCGTGTTTGCGCCTCAAGCAGATTGAGATTGGAGCCGTCTGGCAGGCCTGCGCGTCGCGAAAGTTCTCCCGCGCGCCGCAGCGGTCGAAATCCGAAAGCCAGCGTCACAGAAGGGCAATCCGTCGAAGCGTGACGGCGGCCTGATTTTCGCGGCCCGGAAGAAAAGTGGCGGAAGGGGTGGGATTCGAACCCACGGTAGGTTTAACCCTACGTTCGATTTCGAGTCGAGTGCCTTAAACCGGGCTCAGCCACCCTTCCTGGAATGCGGAACGCGGTTTGGCGTTGCGCGAAGGCTATTATGGGAGCGGTTGCGTCGTTTGCAACCAAAAGGCCACACCCGCGCGAAAGCGCCGAGTTGTTAGGCGGTGCGGCGTTTTCCGCGGCGCAGACGCGCCCCCAAGAGCAGCGCGCCACTTAGCGCCAGTGCGACGGTCGAAGGCTCGGGGATGGCTCGGATATTATCAATTCCCAGCACCACCCCCACTACCGGATCGCCATTCAGATTGCTGGAGCCCACTTCATTGATAATCCGCATCTCCTCGAAGCCATTCGCGAAAAACGTATTGTAGGCGGCCGGCCCGCCGATCGCGGTCAAGTTCGCCGGCGTGATCGAAATCGAGAAATGCTGCCAGCCGCTCCCCGGGGCGACGATCACTCGCGCTGAAAGATAGCCAGACGACGCCTGCGAATTTTCGGTCTTGAACGCGATCCGGATCGAGAGTGTGACGGCGCTCATGTTATTGAGATCGAATTCGATCCTGTTGACTCCAGCGGCGATGTAATTGCCGGTCCATTGACTGATGAAGGGCGGGACGGCGAACGGATTGTTGTAGTTTTGCGCGACTAACCGGTTGCCCAGCCCACCCGCGGTCACCTGGAGATAATTATCACCCGCGCCCAAGGGGCCGCCGCCGTTGATGCGCTCGACCAGGGAAGCGCCATTCACCCAATTCATCCGATCCAGCGGATCCGCGGTTTGGAAATCGTCCACCTGTCCGAGCGTGATCGCGCCGGCGGCCCGGGCGAAACAAAACAGGAACAGAGCGAACACGGTCAGAGGGAGGGACTTCGTCAACATCGTCGGGTAGGTTAGCAGCATCCCGGCGTGAAAATCAAGCCGCGAATCCTCGCGCACGATTCCTCCGCTGTTGGCCGCAACCAGCATCAGGCACGGTGCCGCCGCCACCGCCCGAGCACCCAAAAAACCCGTCTCCGAGCAACGCGGCCACAGGCGGCTTCGGCACGGCCGACGACTGGCGACCATCGTCGACGCCCGGCGGCGGATTTTTCTGAATCCAAATTCCCGCTTCACCGCATCCATTTAGTAGAAGCCATGGAAACCACCTACCCACAACCGCCGCCCATCCCGCCCGCCGCTCCTGCCCTCAACAACGTCCGCACCTGGTGCGCCTTCGCCCACGCCAGCGCCTTGCTCGGCGTCTTCCTGCACTTCCCGGGTCACGTCATCCCGCCGCTCATCGTCTGGCTGGCCAAGCGCGACGAATCCCCCGAGATCGACGCGCACGGCAAGGAAGCGCTCAATTTCCAGATCTCGATGCTGATCTACAATGCCGTCGCCGCCGTCTTCTGCCTCGTTCTGGTCGGCTTCGTCTTCCTCGCCATCCTCTGGGTCTTGAACGCCGTTCTCGTCATCGTCGCCGCCATCCAGGCCAGCGATGGAAAATTCTACCGCTATCCGATGACGATCCGGTTCATTCAATAATCCGTGCGGAAGCTAGCCTCGGCGCGGGGAGGTCGGCGATAAACCTCGCGCCGATGTCGGACGCGCTCGATCGCCAAAATCAGAACGGCATCATTGACCGTGTAGATGATGCGGTAATCGCCGACGCGAATCCGGAAAGCGTCTTCGCTTCCCTGCAGTTTTCGGCAGCCAGAAGGCCGCGGATTGTTCGCGAGATTTTCCGCGGCACGACCATTTCGCCGTTGCATTGCGGGTTCCAGTCGACGCAGGTCCTTCTCCGTCGAACGCGGAACTCAACTGCGTATCGCGCCATTGCTCTGCAGCCAGCGTTTGATTTCGGCGAGCGGAATTGTCGGCTCGTCCTACCGGCGCGCGATCACCGCCAGATCATCCAAATCTTGCAGCATTTCTTCGTATTCCTCGATCGGGAGAATGACAGCCGTCCGCTTGCCATTCTTCACCACGTAATTCGCTTTCGGATCGAGCGCGGCCTTCATGCGCCCACAGGATACCATCCGAAACGGAGAATTCCAAGACGGCCGCGTGATGGCACGCTGCCACTCATTTCTCTTCGCCTTCCAGCAAGTGCTTCCGAAGTAACTGCTGAAAGGTTTCGTAAACCGCGCTGCGTCGCTCCGCGAAAATGCAGCGAATGGTGCGCCGCTTCCCGGCGATCTTGTAGGCAAAGATGATGCGGTAACCGCCGACCCGCAGCCGATGATAATTCTCCAACGGACCTTCCAGCGCGCGAATATCACCGCGCTCTCGCGCCAGCGCCTGCAACGCCGCCCGCAGGCTTGCCCGCGGCTCCGTAGCGCGGCTCGCTACGAACCGGACGACCTGTTCCGACAGCTCAACCCTTGTCTCCATTCAGCGCGGAAAGCGGCAGAAACTTCGTCTTCCCGGCTTCGTAATCCCGCAGCGCTTTCATCGCCGCCGGATTGCCGAGCACGTCCAGCGTCTCCATAATCGCATCCATCCGGCCGCGCGAAATCAGATAGGCCACTGTCTCCTCGTGTCGCGTGATCGCGATCGAGCCTTCCTCCGCCGCTTCCTTCAGCAGTCGCGGCAAATTCGTCTGCGCCTGCGTGACTGAATAGGTAGAATCCATCGCCATTCTACCTATCGGAAACTCTGCCTCCCGTCAACGTCCCCGCCCTGCTGTGGCACTGTCCCGGCGCGGACGGGCACTCGTGCTAGCACGAATTTACGGCAGCGAGCTCGTTCTTCCCAAGCTCCCTTCTGGCCCCACCGCCGTCGAGCCCGGGATCGAGCCGCGCTTCCGAGCCATCGCCCAGCAGATCAAAGCCGACGTCGACTACAACCAAGGCATCGGCGAAGCCCTCGGCATCGTCGGCCCCGAGCAGAGCGGCCCCGATTACGCCACGCTCAAGCCCGACCTCACCGCCACCATCAACGGCACCGCGGTGGACATCGGTTGGCATTGGGGCGGCTACCGCCCCTTCCTCAGCATGTGCGAAATCCAGGTCGACCACGACGACGCCACCGGCTGGAGCCTCCTCGCCATGGACACCACCCCCGGCTACACCGACACCCACGATTTCCCGGCCAAGCCCGCGAAATGGCAATACCGCGCCATCTACCACGCCGGCGACAGCCGGGTCGGGGAATGGAGTAATCCGGTGAGCGTGATGGTCGGGGGGTAGTCCACGAAAAGAATTGGGGCGCTTTAACATCTTTGCAGGGAGTTCAGCGATTCCTGTCTTAGTTTGAGGAAGAGGAAATCCAGATTGGCGACGCCACAAGCTTTGCGCATGACGCGGCTGACAATAGTATTGAAGGCTTCGATGCGGGCGCTGG
>JBBSPM010000065.1:0-27263 GCA_038258815.1 Chthoniobacterales bacterium | reverse complement strand
TCATGCGCATCCTGACCCGGCGACTCGTCGCCGTGCTCCGCTCAGAACAACCCTACCAATCCCCAAAAACAAATACCCCACAGGAAGTGCTCCCCCTCAAAAATGCCGCCTAAAACAGTTGACACCAGTCATAGCCTGTCTCCATCGCTGGGTTAGGTGACATGGCCGAATCACTAATAAATGGTAAAAAATATTTGATGCATTCTGTAATAGCGCAGAACGAAGATAGTTATTCAGAAAGACATTCGTTTATTCTAAAAAAGGTTAATCTATGACGATTTTTCCCTCCGCGATAGCTTTGAGAGTAGATGTGATTTCAGTCTTTAGCGCCCATAGAGTGTTAAATTTCTCTGTTTCTGACAGGAGGGCGTCGTAATGAAAATTTCCATGAGTGTCGGTTACAATATCCAGCGAAGCCTGTTTTCCTTTTTCGATGTCAAAACGGACATTACAGATATCAGTGATTGGAAGCGTAGTTTTATCGAGCGTAATTGTGTATTTCATGTTTGCGGACGGTTGTTTGGAGGATACGCGAATGTCACCTAACGAGATGTAGACGAACGTTCGTAATTAATCACGACAAATTGTTCGTCTAATTCGGTTGCAGTGAGGGAGGACATTTTCGTAGGGCGGTGGGCGGATGGAGACGATTGAGGCGGAAATGGCGGCGGTGGGCAAGCCGAAATTGCTGGAGCAGGTGCGTCATTTGTTGCGCACGCGGCGCTATAGCATTCGGACCGAGGAGGCGTATCTGAAGGGTCACATCGGGCTCACATCTTTGGCATTCAATATTTGCAGCGCTCGATTCTGCATTTCATGAGCTGGCGATCCGGTGCTACTCGCTTCTTCCAGCGCGCTGTCCACGCGCTCACCGTCGCGTAGTCGATCCCGTCGGTTTCCTGGCGCAACGCTCGCAGCACCGTCCCAGCTGCGTCCGGACCGGCCAGAGTGACAGCTATCCATTCCGCCCGGCGGCAAGAAAGGATGCGAGTCGCTGAAGCATGCGCTGGTGCCGCTCCCGCGACACGGCTCCGAGAATTCCGAGAAATTGATCGGCGGGCAAGACGGCGAGGAAGCCAAGACGAATCACTGAAGCGGCCTTAAGTCCGCTGGGGCGAAAGTCGGCTTGGGACGGATCGATGATGTCATCGAAACCGGCGACTGCGAGGTGGAGTTGCGTGCTCACGCCGCAGACGAGCCAGTCGGCAAAGGGAGGCAGGCGTCGCAGAAGAATCGCTGGGCGAGCCTTGATGCGTCCATCCGCCTGGGGCAGAGGAGTCAGGACGACGTCGCCTTCGGTCACTGAGGTTTGAGGTCGTTGGTCGAGTATTCGGGCTCGTCCTCACCATAGGCGCGGGCGAGGCTTTGTTGCCCGAGGGCGACCCAGTCGGAAAGCTCCGCGTCGGGGGCCAGAACCGTTACGGTCAGCGGCGCGTTGGGAGTCAACTCAAAGGGCTCATCGAGGACGATGTGCTCACCGTTGTAGTGCGCTTTGAGAATCGCGGTCGGCATGGGAGATGATTAGCGCGGGCGACGATGCAAGGCAAGCAGGCAGGGCCGGTGACGCGAATCGGGGTTCGTCCTGTCTATTTGCTACCAAGTGCGGGGGGCGGGGTGCGATAAAGCCAATCTGGTTGGGGCACCGCGCAATCATTACCCAATCCAAAAGATCCTTCGCTATTTCTCGGTTTCCTCGCGACCCAGAAGCGCGAAAATTTCCGTCGGCTTCTGTTTCCCTTTCACCGCGACCTGCCCGAGCGGTCGCGTGCGGTAACGGCCTTTGGCCTTCTCCAGGGTGGCACTGGAAATGATGATGCGCGTCGCGTACTCGGGCTCTTTGGTGAGCCCTTCCAAACGTGAGGCCAGGTTCACGCCGTCGCCGATCACGGTGTAGTTGAGTCGCGTCTGCGATCCCATGTTGCCGGCGACGACGATCGCGGTGTTGACCCCGATCCCGATGTTGATCGGCTGTCGTCCTTCCGCTTGCCATTGGCGATTCAATTCATCCAGGGCATCGGACATATCGAGCGCCGCTTCGAGGGCGCGATCAGGATCATCGGGGCCGGCGAGCGGGGCGCCGAAGAGCGCCATCAGGGCGTCGCCGACATATTTATCGACCACGCCTCCGTGGGTTTCGACGATGTCGCTCATGCGGGTGAAGTAGTGATTGAGAACACCCAGCATCTCCTGCGGAGCAAGCGTCTCGCTGATGCTGGTGAAACCTCGCACATCGGAGAAGAGCATGGTCACCTCGCGCTCTTCGCCACCGAGCGTGACTTCCTTGCGCAAAAGTTCTGTCGCCACCGCGGGCGAGACGACCTTGCCGAGCAAATCGCGAACCTGATCGCGCTCGGCCAGTCCTTGCCCCATCTGGTTGAAAGCACGCGCCAGCACTCCAATCTCGTCGTCTGAGCGGATGGCGATGCGATGCGAGTAATCGCCTGCGCCGATTTTGCGTGTGCCTTCGGCGAGTTGCAGGACAGGCCGGGAAACGGTGCGCGCGATCCAGGCTCCCAGAGCCACGGAGACGAGCAATCCGATCAGCGCGAGGAGAAGAAACGTCCGCTCCAGCCGGAGGTACGGGGCCAGTTCCTGATCGAGCGATCTTTGCAGGAGCGCGATGGCTTGTCCGTTTGCGGTCGGGAGCGGAAGCGCAAAACTGACGAAGTGTTCTCCACCCAACTTTAGATCGACAATCTTCTCTGTGGGCGGCGCGTTCTGGCGCAGAAGCGACTGGAGCGACTGGCGCTCGGCCGGCTCGAAGGTGGAGGCGAAGAGCTTTTCTTCGTCCGCTGGATTGAAAAAAGTGATCTCCAAATCGGAGTAGATTTTGATCTCGCGCGCGAACCGATCGTTGATATCAAAAGCCGGGCAGAGCCACGCGATCGGAGCGGGCGCGAGCAGCGGCGTCACCGCCATGACGAACAACTTGCGATCGAGGATAACGAAGCCGTGAGCCGCACCTTCCGCTTCCGCCTCGTCGATGAGCTTTGGATACGGAAACGGCGCCTCGGGTGCCTCGGGCTGATTGGTATCGAAGAGAAGTTGATTTTCCAGCGACGCGATCAGGATGATTTCGGCGTTGATTCGGCTCCGCAGACTTTCGAGAGCGGACAAAGTGGTGGCGCGATCCTGGTCAGCTCCAGCGAAGGCCTCGAGAAAAGCGTGGTCGCGCGAGAGGATGGAGGCCGAACTCGTGATCTGCTGGTTGCGCTCTTCGATCAGCTTCTGGAAAAGCTGCGCGCCGGCCCGGAGACGGGAGTCGATTTGTGCGTAGGCGTGTTCGCGATTCGCCCGCCTAACGACAAGATAGGTGACACTTTGCAGGAGGGTCAGGAGCGCGACGAGAGAGAAAAGCAGCCGGCTCCTGAAACTGCGAAAGTGCAGCCTCAGGGATAACCTCCGTTCGAGACCCCGGGGGCGCGCTTGGCGCGGAAGTCCGGTTTCAAGGACAAGCTGAAGTGCAACTCTTTCGTGTCGCTGCCCACTTGGACGGATTGGGCCAAATCCTTGGGCGCTCCTTTGAGCAACGGATGCCAGACCGAAACGGTATAATTACCCGGCGGCAAATCGGCCAACGTGACGCGGCCGTTCCCGCCGCTCACTTTAAAATAGGGCGTCGCCACGACCGCGAGGTAGCCAATCATCCAATCGTGAATGTTGCAGCCGAGGGTGACGAAGCCCTCGTTTTCGAACACGACCGGTTTCGCCGGAGTGCCGGCGTAGAGCGGCAGCTCAAATTTTTTCGCCGGAGAGAGCGAATAAACGTGATGCCGAATATTGTCCTTGTTCGGAAAAAGGACCGGGGTGCCGACCTCGACCGCCGTGACGTAGGGAACGAACTGCTTATCTTGCTGATCGAGCACCACCTGTTTCCCGGCGCGCACGGAGGTGGAGGGCGAAGTGGCGTAAACGACCGCGTCGGAGACGGGCGCGCCTTTTGCGTTCTGCACCGTGACATTGAGCGAACCGGCCTCCAATCGGCCGCACGCGAGGCAGCTTGCCAGCAAGATCATGGCGCGGGCTTTCATGGCTCAATAAGCAAAAGAGAATTTCGCTTCGACCACATGGTTCTCGTATTCGAGCGGACCGGAAGCGGTGTGACGGAATTCGTAGCTCACCAGGACGGAAGCGTTTTTGGTCAGCGTATAGCCGAGAGAAGCGGAAACCGCGTTGGTCGAACCACCCAAACGGTAGGCCGTGTAGAGCGGGCGGCCGAAGCTGGTAATCGACTCGAGCTCCTCCGCAGCGATCGTGGCAATGTCGGGACGAGGCGGGCGCGCGTAGGAGATCACATCGCCTTCCCGATAATTGTATCCCAGCGCCACCTGCAGCGACTCCGTCGCGTCAAAGGTGAGGCGAATCGAACCGCTGTGTCCGGAGAGATCGAAGAACGAGTTCTTCGCCTCGAAGTCGTCGAAGGTGTAGCCCGCCTCCGCCGACAGGCGTTCGCTGATCCCGACGCCACCCCGAACCCGGAAACGGTTCTCAAGACCGCTGCGGCGATCGTCATTAAAGAACGCGTAAGCCGCGTGGTCCTCCACCAGAACCCAAGGCGCCTTGCCGCCGAGACCGAAGCGATAACGCAAGCCGGCCGTCCCGCCGGCCAGCAGGTTATTGAAATCATCGTATCGAGCCCAGACCTGCTCACTCGCGTCGGCGGAAAGATTTAGCCGGAGGTCCCGCGTTAGCTGGAGCCCGTTCCCGAGCCTCACTTTACTCTGCCAAGCCACGTCATCTTTCTCGTCCGAGGCGCGATCCGAATTGGAGAGGTTACTTTCGTAGAGAAGGCCTGTCTCGGCCTCGACGCGCCAGTCCGCGCGCGCTGCATTCACAGTCATCGTGAGCAGCACGACCAGAACGACCGTCCGGGTTCCGATAGCAACGCGGGCCATTCCCTGCCGGATCTTCGATTTCATATCCGCACTCAGGTTGGCAACCACAACGGAAACCGTCGAGCCGATTATCCTGCGCCGCGGAGGGTTGCGGCGTTACGGCAATATTGGGCAAAGAAGGATCAGAAAAGCGCCGGGTGCGACAAAGCGGTTATTGGTTAGGCTGAGCGCGTGACCATTGAGAGCCCGCACGTTTTTGTCACCGGCACCACGCGCGGAATCGGCGCGGCCATCCTGGAGCAGTTGCAGGAAAAGGAGGCGCGCGTGATTGGCCACGGTTCGAGCGGCGCGGGGCCTGTGCAGATCGGCGCGGATTTGGCCGAGCCGGGCGCGGCGGAGGAACTCTGGCGTGAAGCGCTGGAGCGGTTGGAAGGCCGGATCGATGTGTTGATCAATAACGCCGGCGTTTATGAGCCGATCGCGATTGGCGAAAGCGAGGAAGCGTGGACCGCAGCGTGGCAACGGACTTTGCAAATCAATCTCCAGTCCGCGGCCGACCTCTGTCGGCTGGCGGTCTCGCATTTTCGCGCGCGCGGCGGTGGCGGCCGGATCGTCAACGTCGCGAGTCGCGCCGCTTATCGCGGTGATTCGCCGGAGCACTGGCATTACGCGGCGGCGAAAGCGGGCCTCGTGGCGGTGACGAAAACGATTGCGCGGGCATATGCGGCGGAGGGGATCCACGCGTTCGCGGTGGCGCCGGGATTCACGATGACGGGAATGGCGGAGGAATATCTTGCCAGCCGCGGAGGCGACAAATTGCTCGCAGAGATTCCGCTCCGCCGCGTGAACGAACCGAGCGAAGTGGCCAACGTGGTCTGTTATCTGGCGCTGAAAGCGCCCGCAGCGATGACAGGTGCGGTGCTCGATATCAACGGCGCCAGCTACGTGCGGTAGCGCTTCCCAAGGAGCGGCGGGCTTCCAAGCCGCCGCAGGGCGTTTACGAAAACGCCCCTCCTTGAACTTTCCCCTTGCTTACCGAGGTGAGAGTATGGCACCTTCGCCTTGGTTACCGAGACAAGTATGAGCAAACCGACCGATTTAGTGCAGGGGACGCTGGATCTTCTGCTTCTGAAAATACTCGCGCTGGAACCGTTGCACGGCTTCGCCATCGGCCGGCGGCTCCTGCAAATGTCCGACGATGTCCTGCAAGTCAGCGACGGCTCGCTTTACCCCGCGCTCCACAAGCTGGAGCAGGAGGGTTGGATCAAGGCGAAATGGAAAGCGACGGAGAATAATCGACAGGCAAAATTTTATTCGCTGACGCGTCTCGGACGCAAGGAGCTGGAAAAAGAATCGGCCAACTGGGAGCGGCTTTCGGGAGCCATCTTTCAGGTGATGGCGCGGGAAAGCGTCTAACGATATGCGTCCCGCCCATTGGATTTACACCATTCCGCTTCGGCTGCGATCGCTCTTCCGACGAGCCCAAGTGGAGCGCGAGCTGGAGGCCGAGATGCAATCGCATCTGGAGTGGAAGATCGAAGAATTGGTCGCGCGAGGAATGCCGGAAGGCGAGGCGCGGAACGCCGCATTACGCGAGATGGGCGGCATCGAGCAACGAAAGGAGGAATGCCGCGATGCCCGCCAGGTGCGTCCGCTGGAGGACTTGATGCGGGATCTTATTTTCGGTTTGCGTCTCTTGCGCAAGAGTCCCGGCTTCACTTTCGTGGTCGTGATCGCGCTGGCACTCGGGATCGGCGCCAACACCGCGCTCTTCTCGCTCTTCCACCAAATCCTCTTGCGCAACCTTCCGGTGAGCCATCCGGAGGAACTTGTGGCGGTCGTGACGCAGCATCCGCGATGGGGGCAGCTTAGTTCTTTTTCGTATCCGATGTTTCGCCAACTGAGCACGCAGAGCAGTGTCAGCAGCGGTATGATCGGGCTCGCCGGCGCGGATTTGAATGTCGGCCACGCGACTGGCAGCGACAAAGCGAAGGGCGAACTGGTTTCGGGAAATTATTTTGAAGTTCTCGGCGTGCGGCCGTTCCTCGGCCGGCTCTTCAACGAAATGGATGATGTCACGCCGGGCGCGCATCCGCTCGCGGTTCTCAATTATTCTTATTGGCAGAGCCGCTTCGGCGGAAACGCGGCGATCGTCGGCAGCCAAATCATTCTGAATGGCCAACCGATCACGGTCATTGGCGTCTCGCCGCCGGGATTCTACGGCATCGAGCTGGGGAGCAATCCGGATGTGCGCCTGCCGATCACGATGGCCGAGGCGCTGCGGCCAGGTCCCTACATGCACCTGGGAAATCCGGGCCATCAGTGGCTTCGCATCATGGCTCGTTTGAAGCCGGGAGTCTCGCGCTCTCAGGCCGCGGCCGTGTTGGCGGTTTTGCACGGCCAAATTCGCGCACAAGAAGTGAAGGAGACGGAGGCAACCATGAGTGAGCAGGCCAGGAAGGACATGCTCGCGATGCGGTTGCAATTGTTACCCGGAGCGCAGGGCCTCGCGAATCTGCAAAAGGGCTTCGAGAAACCACTCCGGTTGCTGCTCGCCATCACGGTGGTCATTCTGATCATCACCTGCGCGAATTTGGCCAACATGCTTCTCGCTCGGAACGCGGCGCGCGAACCAGAGATCGCGATGCGCCTCGCTCTGGGGGCGAGTCGCGGCCGCCTGGTGCGGCAATGGCTCACGGAAAGCGCGCTGCTGTCGCTGGCAGGCGGCGTGGCCGGAATCTTCGTCGCCGCGTGGTGCCAAAGTGCATTGCTTTCGTTCGTGCCCGCGAGCCAGCGGATGAATCTCGACGCCTCGCCCGATCTCTATGTCCTCGGCTTCGCGCTGTTCATCTCGCTCTTGACCGGACTGGCATTCGGCGTCGGCCCGGCTTGGCAGGTCTCACGGGCCTCAATCGAACAGGCGCAGAAAGGCAACGCGCGAGTGGCCCGCGGATTTCGTGGCGGTTTGGTCATGCTCCAGATCGCGCTCTGTTTGCCGTTGCTGGTCGTGGCCGGTCTCTTCCTTCACAGCTTGCGCAATACCCGCATGGTCCCGACCGGCTTTGACGGCCGCAACGTGATCCTCGCTTCGCTCAATCCAGCGTTGAATGGCTATCCGGAGGAAACTCTCCGGCAATTTTTCGACCGCGTGCTGGAGGAAGGCCGCGCGATTCCTGGAGTGGAGGCCGCTGGCCTGGCGAGCTGCATCGTCATGTCGGGCGACTCCGATGAGATGGGCGTGGTGGTCGAAGGCCATGAACCGCAACCGAACGAAAACCAGAGTCCAAATTTTAATACCGTCTCGCCCGGGTATTTCGGGGCGATGCATTTACCCATCGTGTCCGGTCGCGACTTCAACGAGCACGACACTGCAAACGCGCCCCGGGTCGGAGTGATTAACGAGACCATGGCGCGTTACTATTTTGGAAAGGAAAGCCCGCTCGGAAAGAAATTTGGCACCGACAAAGTGCCCGACACGGAGATCATCGGCGTAGTCAAAGACGCCAAGTATCTGAGCATGAAAGAGGAGCCGGTGCGGCATTGTTATCTGCCCCTGGCCCAGAGTCCGGTGGCGGTGACGATGACTCTGCACCTGCGCACGGCGGCGAATCCGCAAATGATCGTCGACTTATTGCGCGCCAAAGTCCGTGCGATCGATCCCAACGTTCCTCTTTTTGATGTGAAAACACTGGCCGCGGAAATCGACGACAGCCTGGCGCAGGATCGGCTCATCACCTGGCTCTCCACCGCGCTGGGTGTGCTCGCCACCCTCCTGGCCACGATCGGGCTCTACGGCGTGATCGCGTTTTCGGTCGCGCGTCGCACGCGGGAAGTCGGCATCCGCATGGCGCTGGGCGCGCAGCGCTGGGACATCCTTGGATTGGTCATGAAACGGGTCAGTCTGCTCGTTGGTGCCGGCCTGGTGGCAGGGATGATTGTCGCTGCCGCCGGTGGTCGTTTCCTGCAGGGAATTCTCTTCGGCGTGACGGCAGCCGACCCAGGCACTTTTCTCGGTGCCGCGGCAATCCTGATGCTCGCCGCAGCGATCGCGGCTTATCTGCCGGCGCGCCGTGCGCTCCGGGTAAATCCGAGCGTCGCGCTGCGCTACGAGTAGGGAATCTCTCGTTAGGCGGCGCGGCATTTTCTCTCCCCGGCTAATTTTTGACGGCAGCCATGTCATCATATTACCGCGATCAAAACGTCCGGTTGTCCGAGCGGTACGAATGCGAAGAGTGCGTTAAGATTGGGGCGAGCTGGGTGCATCTCCCACTTGTCAGGAATGCTCCTCCGATCGTCGAATATCAGGCGGCGCGCGAATCCTTCGGTTCTTCCACCCATCTCGCTGCCGCATACGGCGTGGCGAGCGCGAGCAATAAAAGTGCGGCGAGAAAAATTCTCTTGCTCCCCTCGGCACAGGAATTGTTCCGGGTCGATTTCCGCGATCAACGCGAACCCGCCCGCTGTCGCAGTGGTGCGGGTGAAAAAGCTGATTACCTTGGGCTGTGCCCGAAATCAGTTCTCGCGTGGAACTCTCCTGAAGATGTCCCGGCCGAGTTTTGTCTTTCTCGATCCGAGCGGTCGGCGCTGGCCGCTCTTTCGTCGCATCGCACTCGCTTTGAGTGTGATCGCTGGCGTCGGTTTGGTTCTCTTCGTGGCGGCGGTTTGGATTCGACCGGCGGTGCGGCTCCACGCGGTCTCGCGCGAGTTGCGCAGCCGGCTGAAGCCGAATCGGCCGACCCTGACGCCGGATCGCAAGGCGCAAAACTGGCAGCGCTTCAGTGCGCGGGCGAGGGAACTATTGCCGCATCCGGCCGCGGCTCCGGGACAGGCTGCTGCGACTTCGCGGAGCGCGCCGGTGCGGCTGGCATTTTACCCGAACCAGGATGCAAACGCGGCGCGTTCTTTGCGTGAACATGCGGATCGGCTGACACATGTCGCGCCCGATTGGCTGACCGTCTCGGGGGTGGAGAGCGATCTCGCGGGCGAACCCGATCCGGATTTGAGCGCGTTCTGTCGCGAGCACGCGCTCTCCGTGATTCCGATCCTGCGCAATCTCAAAGGCGACGTCTGGCAACCGGAAGCGGTGGAGGAATTAGCCCGCGCCAAGGTGGGGCGGCAACGCGCCTGGGTCGAAACGTTGTCGGCTAAATTGCACTCGTTAGGCGCGGCCGGCGTGCTGCTGGATTTTAATCAACTGGACCCCAACCTCCAGACGCAATTTACCGCTCTCTTCGCCACGCTGGGTGAAGTTTTGCGCGCGCGCGGTTTGGAATTGTGGGTCGCGGTATCGATGGATGACGAGTTCGAGAGTTACGATCTCAACGCCCTGGCGCCGGTGGTGGATCGCTTCGTGGGCGAATTTTTCGACGAGCACGCGGAAGGCGACGAGCCCGGCCCGATCGCGTCGCAGCCCTGGGTGGAAGGCTGGCTCGAAGTGGCGGCGGATATTGGAACGCCGGAGCAATGGGTGATCGCGCTTGGCGCGCAGGCCTACGATTGGAACACGACCCGCAACCAGACGGAGTCGCTCAGTTTCCGCGACGCCATGAGCCGCGCCAGTTATGCCGGCGCCGATGTGGCGGAGGAAGTGGAGGTGGTGGCGCCGGATTACAACGGGCATTTCGGCTACGAGGAATCGGGTGGCCAGCACGAGGTTTGGTTTCTCGACGCGGTGACGTTGCAAAACCAAATGCACGCGGCAGCGCAGTTGGGCTTCCACGACTTCGGCGTTTACCGGCTGGGCGCGGAGGACCCGGCGATCTGGAAGGTGCTCGCACAGGGAGGGCGCACGCCTAACGAGGAGTTCCTCAAGGCGTTGGGTCCGTTGCCGGCTGACGACACCGTAACCAACGTCGGCCGGGGCGAAATCGTGAGCGCGGACTTGAGCCGGGACGCTGGTGCGCGCTCGATCAAGTTGGAAAGCAATGGTCAGCTCAGCGCGCAATATTCCAACGCGCCCAACTTTCCGGTGCTCTTCCACGATTCCTCGGCGGACGAACGCAAAGTCGCGATCACTTTTGACGACGGGCCCGATCCGACGTGGACGCCGCGCGTGCTCGACTTGCTGAAAGAGCGAGGCGTGAAGGCGGCCTTCTTCGTCATCGGTCGCAACGCGGAGCAATATCCGAAGCTGGTCGAGCGCATCGTCGCGGAAGGGCACGAGATCGGGAATCATACCTACTCGCACGGAAATCTGGCGGCGATGGCGGAATGGCGTTGGCGGCTGGAACTGGATTCGACCGAGCGTTTGATCGAGACGATTACCGGATTTTCCACCACCCTGTTTCGCCCGCCCTACAACGCGGATTCCACCCCGACGGATGTGGCCGAACTGGCGCCGCTGCGCTTCGCGGAACGGGAGCTCGGTTATGTCATCGTGCTCGAGACGATCGATCCGCAGGATTGGGCACGGCCCGGAGCGGACGCGATCGTGCAGCGGGTAAAGGACCAGCGCAGCAAAGGGAACATTATTCTCCTGCACGATGCCGGCGGCGATCGATCCCAAACGCTGGCTGCGCTCCCGCGCATTCTCGATTGGCTGGATGAGCGCGGAGACCAGGTGGTGTCGTTGAGTGAATTGCTCGATATTCCGCGCACCGATCTGATGCCGCGGGTGTCGGCTAACGAGCAATTCGGCTGGCGCAGTGTGGCCACAATCGGGTTTCGGAGCTGGCATTGGGTAGTCGAATTTTTCTGGTCGTTCATGATTCTGGCCACTGGGCTGGTGGTTCTGCGGACGCTGCTCATTTGCTGGCTGGCGGTGCGGCAAAGACGTGCGCAAAAGTTCCGTGCGCCGGTGCAGATGGCGCATTGGCCGGGGGTAAGCGTGCTCATTGCCGCCTACAACGAGGAACGGGTGATCGAGCGGACTTTGCGCGCGGTCCTCGGGAGCGATTATCCCGGCGAACTCGAAGTGGTGGTGGTAAACGACGGTTCCAGCGATCGCACCGCGGAGGAAGTGGAACGCGTCGCGCGGGAGGACCCGCGGGTGCGGTTGCTTAATCAGGTCAACGCTGGCAAATCGGCGGCGTTGCATCGCGCGCTCGACGCGACGCAGCGGGAAGTGGTCGTTTTTCTGGATGGCGACACGCATTTCGCGCCGGCGACGATCCGTAAACTTGCGGAAGAGCTGGCCGATCCCGAGGTCACCGCGGTGTCCGGCAACGCGCGCGTCGGCAATCGCGTCAACTTCGTCACGCGTTGCCAATCACTCGAATATCTCTGCGGTTTCAACCTCGATCGCCGTGCCTATACGCAATGGAATTGCGTCACGGTGGTGCCGGGCGCGGTGAGCGCATTCCGGCGCGCGGCGCTGGCAGAAGCGGGCGGTTTCTCGCACGACACGCTGGCAGAAGACACCGACATCACCCTAACGATGCATCGGCTGGGTCATCGCGTGGCCTACGCGCCGGAAGCGATCGCTTGGACGGAAGCGCCGCAAACCTGGCGCTCGTTAGGTAGACAAAGGGTGCGATGGGCGTTCGGCACCATGCAGTGCCTCTGGAAACACCGGGAGCTCACCTTCAATCCGCGCTTCGGCGCGCTCGGATTTTTCGCGCTGCCGAGCATTTGGTTCTTCCACATTTTGCTCGTCGCGATCACGCCGCTGGCGGACGCGATTTTGCTGTGGTCGATTTTCGCCGGTTACGCGGCGGCTCTCGGGAAATATTTTGCGCTCTTTCTTTTGCTCGATCTGGCGCTGGCGGTGCTGGCTTGTGCGCTGGAGCGGGCGCCGTTGCGGCGCGCGTTGTTAATTCTTCCGATGCGGTTCGCTTATCGCTGGCTGCTCGCCTGGGTGGTTTGGAAATCGCTGCTGCGGGTGTTGCGCGGCGCACTGGTCGGCTGGGGTAAACTGGAGCGCACCGGGACGGTGCGGACGGCGTGAGGGTATTACTGGCTGCTCTGCTTTTCCTGCTTGCCGCTTGCGAGCACCGCGCTGCGACCGCAGTCACGCCGGCAAAGCCGCTCGATCCCCGGGGTCGCAAACTTGTCCTGCCAAAGCACGGGGCTTACACCGGCGCGTATATCAATTTCGGCGACCACGAGGACGATGTGACCCTGGAGAAAATCGAGGCTTTCGAAGAACTCGTCGGGAAACACCAGGCGATGGTAGCTTCGTCGTCCTATTGGGGAGAGCAGACTTTTCCGGCGGCCAATTTGAAGATCATCGCGCGTCACGGGGCGGTGCCGTTGGTCTTCTGGTCACCGTGGGATCGTCCTTATCAAGAAGATCGCGGGCCGGATAAATATTCGCTCACGTCCATTATCGCCGGCGCGCATGACGCTTATATCGATCGTTGGGCGGATGGCGCGCGGGAATTCGGTGGACCGATGGTGGTGTCGTTCGGGAACGAAGCGAACGGTTCCTGGTTTCCCTGGAGTGGAAAATTTTATGGTGGCGGGACGCGGATTCCGGGCACCGATCCGCCCCAGTTCGAAGGACCGGAAACCTTCAAACGCGCCTGGCGCTACCTCGTAGATCGCTTCCGCGCGCGCGGCGCGACGAACGTACAATGGGTGCTGCACGTGATCGATTACTCCACGCCGCGCGAGGAATGGAATCTCGCGGCGCAATATTATCCCGGAGCCGATTACGTGGACTGGCTCGGTTTCAGTCTCTACGGCGCGCAGTTCCCGAGCGACGATGGCTATCCGAATTTCGTTTCCTGTTTCGACTGGCCTTACACCGAACTGACGAAGATCGATCCGACGAAACCGATCATGCTTTGCGAATGGGGTGTGGGTGAATTTCCCGCCATCGGCGACAAGGGAGAATGGATTCGCGGCGCGTGGCAAATCATGAGCCACGGCGAAAAATATCCGCGACTGAAAGCGGCCGTCTTTTGGCACGAGCGCTGGCAGAATAGCGTGAACAGCGGCGGCGCCGGAAATGAAAACACGGGGAAGTATAGCGACCTGCGCGCAAACTCATCGGCCGGTGCGCTGAAGGCTTATCGCGAGGGCGTGGCCTCGCCGTATTTCATCGGCACGCCGGCCTTCAGCGAGCCCGGATTGCACGCCAGCGCGTCGCCGAAACGCTGACATTTTTTTTACAATCTTCGCACGGCGCTCTGACACAGCGTTTCGCGAGTGGTGTCAGGCTTGGAGCATGAAAAAACTCCAGTTATTCCTCATCGCCGCCGCGCTCGCGCAAGCAGCCTCGGCTTCACCCGCACCCGATGTCACTCTCCGCGTGACGCCGGATCGCGATCTCGTTTACCGCACCGGCCCGCGCGAAATGATCGTGCAGGTCGAAATCGAGGGCCGCAAAAATGACGATGGCCGGCGCGCGCCGATGAACCTCTGCGTGGTGCTCGATCGCAGCGGATCGATGGAAGGCGCGAAGATCGAGAAAGCCCGGCAAGCGGCCGCGATGGCGGTCGATAAACTCGGTGACGACGACTTCTTTTCGCTGGTCACTTACGATAACGAAACCAATCTGCTCATCGCGCCGCAACGCGTGGGCAATCGCGATAACCGCGAAGAGCTGAAGGCGCGCATTCACCGCATTCGGCCGGGGGGCAGCACAGCCTTGCACGCCGGTGTGGTGCTGGGCGCTCGACAGGTGCGGGATAAATTCGAAAAAGAGCGCGTCAATCGCGTCATTCTGCTTTCGGACGGAATCGCGAATGTCGGGCCGAGCAGCACATCCGATCTCGCGCGCCTCGGTCGCGAATTGCGCGGCGACGGGATCGCAGTCAGCACGGTCGGGTTGGGGGACGATTACAACGAAGACCTCATGACCGCGCTGGCGGAAGCGAGCAACGCTAATTACTACTACGTGAAAGACGCGGAGAAATTGCCGAGCGTTTTCGCGCAGGAACTCGGCACCGCCCGTTCGCTCCTCGCGCGCAGCATTGTCATCCGCATCGAAGCGCCAGAGGGCGTGCGCTTGAAGGAAATCATCGGCCGGCCCGACATTCATTGCGACGATCGCGTGGTGGAGATCAAAATGCCGGAGTTGTTCGGTTCCGAGCAGCGGCGTTTTCTCGTGCGCTGCGTCGCCGAAGGAAAATCGGCCGCGGACTCGCTTGAGGCGGCCAAGGTCGAATTGAATTATGCCATGCTCAGCGGCACTTCCGCGCCCGCGCAAAAGCAGGCGGTGCAGGTGGCTTTCACCGATGACGAAGCCAAGGCGGACAAAAGCATTCGTGCGGACGTGGCGCGGGAACACGCCGTGGTGGAGAACCGGCTGGCCAAGGAATTGGCCGTGAAGCTGGCGGATCAAGGCAAAGCGAAGGACGCAGTGGCGGTGTTGCGTCAACAAGCCGCGAAGAACGCGGCGGCGCCGGCGCCGATGCAGGTTCCGGGAGTGGCGGAAGAGAATAAAAAACTGGAAGCGGCAGCCTCAGAGATCGATTCCGCCGGACAACTCGCGAAGTCGCGGCGCAAGGCGATGCAATACGAGAACTACGCGGACAAATATCAGAAGGGTCGGTGACGTGTAGCCACGGCCCTGTGGGCCGTGCGGGGGAGACGTCCGATTGCAATTTGCTGAGTTGCAATCACGTCTCCCCCCACGCGTCCCGCAGGGACGCGGCTACAATAGCGGAGCCCAACGTGATAGCCTGCGCCGCGCATCGTGAAACGAAGCATCTGGATATTTCTCCTCGCCATCGGCCTGCCGAGTATTGGGCTTGGATGGCTGGCACTGCGGAGCGCGAACGAGCAGCAGATCATTCTGGAGCGGCGCACGGCTGAGCTCTACCAAAAAGAAACCGACGCGGTGGCGACGGCGGCGCGGGAATTGGTCGAGGGCGAGCGGCGCGGTTTCTCGGAAGCGGTGCGTCAACTACTCGTTAGCGAACCCGCGCTGCAGCTCGCGCAGGATTTTGCCGCGAAGCTGGCCCGCGCCTGGCCGCGCGCCGCAGTGGGTTTCGCTCTCGGTTCGGATGGAACTCTTGTTTCGCCTTCCGCAGACGAGGCACGGAGCGACGCTGAACGGCAAAGGTTCCTGCTCAACAACAGCGCGTTTCTCTCCGGAAACGCACCGGCGACGGTTTACTCCGTGCCTTTAGAAGAATCGCAGCGCGCGGTGGAACAGCGTCGAACGAAGAAAAGCGAAATCGAAGATAAAGCGCTCACCGGCGCTTTGGCCGATGAGTCCGCGGCCAAGCGGAAGCAGGCGCCCGCGGGCGCTCCGCCATCCGCGGCCGCCCCGGCGCCCGCGTTGGCGAAAGAGAAGGACGCGAGCCGGCAGGAAGCGCAGATGATGCGCAACGTCGCGCCGCAGCGCGTGCTGAAAGAGAACGAGCCTGCGGTTTCGCAGCTCGTGCCGGCGACGGCAGATTTCCGCGCGCTCACCTCCGATCATCCGGAAGGCGTGGTCACGCGCTTTATGCAAGACCAACTCGAGATCGTTTTCTGGCTGCGCCCGCCGGACGCGCCGGGAATGATTTTCGGTTGTCTGGTGAAAGCGGAAGCGCTCGCGGATCTGTGGCGCGACGCCTTGCCCGAGAACGCGTCTCCGGAAGTGGTGCTCGCGATCTTGAATGACAAGACGCGCCCGGTGGTGACGCAGCCGCCGAACGAGAAAGGACGCGAATGGGGGAGGCCGTTCGTGGCCTCGGAAATTGGGGAGGCGTTGCCGCATTGGGAAGCGGCGCTCTACCTCATGCGTCCGCAGCAGTTGCAGGAAAACGCGCGCAGCGTGCGGCGCACCTTGCTGCTGCTGATTGCCGCAGCATTAGCGGCGATCGCGTTTGGCGGCTGGGCCGTTTTCGCGGATGCGCGCCGACAGCTCGCGCTCGCGCAGAAGAAGACGGATTTCGTTTCCAACGTTTCGCATGAACTGAAAACGCCGCTTACATCCATCCGCATGTTCGCGGAGATGATGCAGAGCGGAAACGTGGCGGAGGAAAAGAGGCCGCAGTATTTGCGCATCATCATGGCGGAGGCGGAGCGGCTCACGCGCTTGATCAATAACGTGCTCGATTTTGCGCGGATGGAGCGGCAGCAGAAGCGTTATGATTTTCAACCGCTCGATTTGCACGCGGTGCTGGCGCGGACTTGGGAGGGGCAGGAATTGCATCTGCGCGAGCAAGGTTTTACGACGCGCTGGCAGGATGCGCCGGCGCCGTATCCGGTGCGCGGTGATGAAGACGCGCTCGCGCAAATTCTGGTGAACCTGATTTCGAACGCAGAGAAGTACAGCGGGGAACGAAAGGAAGTGGAACTGCACAGCTACCTTGATGACGGCTCGGTTTGCGTCAGCGTTCTTGATCGCGGATCAGGTGTCCCGGTCGGCGAAGATGGGAAGATCTTCGAAGCGTTCTATCGCGCCCACGATTCGCTCGCGAGCGGGATCCAAGGTTCCGGCCTCGGTCTTACGCTGGCGCAGCGTCTCGCGAAAGAACATGGCGGCGAAATCACTTATCAGCCGCGTGAGGGTGGAGGGAGTAACTTCACTTTGCGGTTGCCAGTTTGGGCTGCGAATCCATGAAAACGCGCGGGCAAGAGTTCTGGGGAGCACACGCTTGTAGCGTGTTGGTTGTCGCATTCTGCGACAACGAACTTTCGCCCCATTCACCAAGTCGCCCGGGATGGAACACAGGCCAGCAAAGCCTGTTTCGGCAGAATGCCGAAACCAGCATGCCTGGAGGCATGCGCTCCCCAGACTGCTTGCCACGTCCGTTATGAAAAAACACATCCTCGTGGTCGAAGATGATTCTCATATCCGGCTCGGGCTTTGCGATGCTTTGCGCGCGGAAGGCTACGAGGTGACCGAGTGCCGCGATGGCGCGCAAGCCGGGCCGCTGATCAAACAAAATAAACCGGACCTCGTGATCCTCGACATCATGTTACCCGGGAAAAGCGGGTTCGATTTGTGTCGCGAAATCCGCGCGGCAAAAAACCGCGTTCCGATTCTGATGCTCTCGGCGAAAGGGCAGGAGATCGACAAGGTGGTCGGGCTGGAACTCGGCGCGGACGATTACGTGACCAAGCCATTTAGCCTGCGTGAACTGCTCGCGCGGGTGCAGGCGCTCTTGCGCCGCGCGCAAGCCGGCGGCGCAGCCAGCGAATTGCCGCAGGAGATCGCCTTCGGCAAAGTGCGCATCGATGGCAAAGCGCTGAGAGGAAAGCGCGGCAAGGAAGCGATCGAACTCACGCCGCGTGAAATGAAAGTGCTGGCCGTGCTCTTTCGCGAGCGGGGGAATGCCGTCTCACGCGATGCACTACTCAATGAAGTGTGGGGCGTCGACTATTACGGCACCACGCGAACGCTCGATCAATTGATCGTGAAGCTGCGGCAGAAGATCGAGGAGCGGCCGAGCGAGCCGCGCCATCTTCTCACTGTTCACACGCTCGGCTATCGCCTCGACGTGTGATCAGCAGTTCTGGGCGGAGTTTCTCTGTAGGACGGCTTTGGAAGCCGTCCAGCCGGGTTGAAAACCCGGCCTCCGGTGGCAATCCGCTCCCCGATCTTGCCAAGCGGTAGCCTTGAGACGCATTCTCTCCAGATGACTGCTTTCTCTTTCCGGACCGCGCTCAATTCCTCTCGTGTGCTGATTTTCCTCGGAGTAGTTGGTTCCACGTTAAGCGCCTTGGCGCAGACTGTGCCCCCGCCTCAGGGACCGCGGACGGAACCGCGACCCGATGTGAGCGACAAGGCTCTGATCACGACACAGAAGCCGGTCTCGCCCAAAGACATCGCGCCGAAGACCGACGAGGCGCGGGCGGTGAAGCAATATACGATCGAGCAGTTCATGGACACGACCAAGATCGGCGGGAGCGCGTTCTCGCACGATGAGAAGGAGGTTCTTTTTCACAGCAACAAGACGGGAATTTTTAACGTTTATAGCGTGCCGGTGTCGGGCGGGGAGGCGAAGCAACTGACGAATTCGACGAAAGAGAGCATGTACATCGTGACCGCGTTCCCCGAGGATGCGCGGTTTCTTTACACCTCCGACAAGGGCGGGAATGAGAACTCGCATCTCTTTCTAAGAGAACTGGACGGGACGGAGAAGGACCTGACGCCGGGCGAAAAGACGAAGGCGAATTTTCTGAAGTGGAGCCACGATCGGAAGGCGTTTTATTTTTCCACGAACGAGCGAGATCCGAAGTATTTCGATGTCTTCCGGATGACGGTGGCCGACCTGAAGCCGGTGCTGATTTTCAAGAACGAGGCAGGCTACGACGCCGGGGATATTTCGAACGACGGGAAGTTCATCGCCTTCGGGAAGTCGGGCGATTCGACGGCGGACTCGGACGTTTATCTCTACACGGTGGAGACGAAGGAATTGAAGAACATCACGGCGCACAAAGGAGAGGTGGCGAACGAGCCGGCGACGTTCGATGTGGACTCGAAGGCGCTCTATTTTCTTTCGAATGAGGGGGACGAATTCACCTACGCGGCGCGCTACGATTTGGAGAGCGGGAAACGCGAAAAGGTGGAGGAGGCGAAGTGGGATATCACCCGTTTTGATTTTTCGCGGACGGGAAAATATCGCGTGATCGTGACGAACGAAGACGCGCGGACGAAGATCGCGATCACGGAGACCGCGACGGGGAAAGTGGTGGAGTTGCCGACGCTGCCGGATGGCGACATCACGGGGGTGACAATCTCTGAGAGCGAGGAGCGGATGGCGTTCTACCACAACGGAGCGCGCTCGCCTAACAACCTCTACGTTTACGATTTCGCGGCGAAGAAGGTGGCGAAACTCTCGGACACGTTGAGTCCGGCGATCGATCCGGAGGATTTGGTCGAGTCGCGCGTGGTGCGCTACAAATCGTTCGATGGGATGGAGATTCCGGCGATTCTCTATCAGCCGCATGGAACGAGCGCGGAGAAGAAAGTGCCGGCCATCGTGATGGTGCATGGCGGGCCCGGCGGTCAGGCGCGCATGCCTTACAACGCGCTGGTGCAATATCTGGCGAACCACGGTTACGCGGTGCTCGACGTGAACAATCGCGGCTCGAGCGGGTACGGGAAGACGTTCTTCACCGCGGACGACCGGAAGCACGGACGCGAGCCGCTGTGGGATTGCGTGGAGGCGAAGAAGTATCTCGGCTCGTTAGGCTACGTGGAGGCGGACAAGATCGGGATCATGGGCGGGTCCTACGGCGGTTACATGGTGCTGGCGGCTTTGGCGTTTAAGCCGGAGGCGTTCGATGTGGGCGTGGATATTTTCGGGGTCTCGAATTGGGTGCGGACGTTGCAGAGCATCCCGCCGTATTGGGAGTCGCAGCGAAAGGCGCTCTACTCGGAGATCGGGAATCCAGAGACGGAGCTGCAGATGCTAAAAGACACCTCGCCGCTCTTTCACGCGGACAAGATTACGAAGCCGCTCATCGTGCTGCAGGGGAAGAACGATCCGCGCGTGATCAAGGCGGAATCGGATGAGATCGTGGACGCGATCAAGAAGAAGAAGGGCGTGGTGGAATATATCGTCTTTGACGATGAAGGCCACGGGTTCCGGAAGAAGGAGAACGAGCTACGCGCTTACAAGGCGATCCTGGATTTTCTGGATCAGTACTTGAAGGCAGCGGGGTCGTAGAGTCCGCGTGGAATTGTTTTCGCTCGCCGCGGCGAGCTTTGGAGTGCGGTGCGTCTTCGCACCGCTTTTCGGGGCGACGGAGACCGAAGGTAGATCTCGCGCTTGCGCAGCAAATGACGCTGCTGAAAAGCGGCGTGAGGACCCGCCGCACTCCAAAGCGCTACGCGCGAAAATTCCCCCTCTTACCCGGGGTTACTCGATCTCCTTTGCCTTGCGCGTCGAGCGCTGGGTTTGCGCCTGGCGTGGCGCGGCGGCCGCCGGTGACGTCGCCCTCAGGGGTCATGTCTTCCAGTGGCTCTTTCTGATCGATCTCTTTTTTCTGTGCGTCGGTTTCTTCTTCCATAGGGAATCTTTCGTTTGGGAATTTAGCTATCCGGAGTGCGCCGGGGTGGAGCGCCGATGGCGGCGGGATCGGATGTTTGTGTCCAGACGGGAATGAGGGACTTCGGCCCGAGGGCGGGCCGGCTCCAGGCTCCGCCTTAAGCGGCGGAGGATTACTTCGGACCGCCCAGGGGCGTCGTGATGTTCGTGCCGGCGGGCGGCGTGAATTGGAACATTCCGGGATCGATCGCGCCGCGTGATTCGTTGGAATACGTGGTCACGATTTTATCTCCGTGGGGCTGCGCCATTTCTGTGCGATCGACCTGGAGGGCGTCGTTAAAATGGATCGTGAAACGCTGTAGCATCCGCTTCATCGAGGGCGTGCGCGGCGTGAGCTGAAGGACGTGGCCGCTTCCTTCGCCGATGCCGGTGATGTGGTAGTTCTCTTCTACACCTTGCAGATTGAGGCTGGCCGTGATGGCGGCAATGCCGGCATCGAGCGGGGAGCGTTTGCCTAACGAATAGCGTTCGGCGGATTGGAATTTCGGGTAGTAAATCCAGAGCGTGGAGCCGTCGCTCACGGTCAGGCTGGGGGTATTGCCTTTGACTTCGCGGCGGAATTTGTTCGGCGCCTGGAACCAGACTTTGCCGGCACTGACGACCGGCTTGTTCATCATCTTGATCGACTTCTCTTCCTGGAAGTCGGCCTGCACCTGGGGTGCAGCAGCTCGTTTCTCGCGAATCCTGGCGAGGAGAGCTTTGAGCTCGGCTGGGGCGAGCGGCGCTGCCTGCGCGACCGCAAAGGTGGTGAAGAGCGAAAGTGCGAGGCAAACGCGGAGGAGGGAAGGATTAAACATGTTCGGTGTCTTGGACGCGAGTGGTTACAGATTCTTCGCGCCAGAGCTTGGGTTCAGCCGCCGCCGTGGCGGGCAAGGTGAAGAAAATCGTCGATGCGAGGCTCCAGAAAATGCCGACTGCGCAGGCAATCCCGAGGCCGGCGAGCGTGGGATTATTGGCCAGACCGAGCGCGCCGAAGCCCGCGACCGCGGTCAAACCAGCGAGGATGACGGGCTTGATCACGCCGGCGACATCGTGCTCAAGTTCTTCCGCTTTTTGCCAGACGAGCAGCACGTAGATGCCGTAGTCGACCCCGATCGCGAGGACGAGACGAAAGGCGAGCACGTTCAGGATATTGAGCGGGAGATGGAAGAGCTTCATCGTCGCGATCATGGCGCCGACGGCGAGGACGAGGGTGGCCACGTGGATGAGCCACAGGCGCCAATCCCGATACAAAAACGCGAGCAATCCGCCCTCGAAAATCGCCATCATCGCGCTGATGAGAATGAGTTGGCGATGCGACCACGGAATCAAATCCGTGAGGGTGAAACTCCAGCCGGAGAGCGCCATCGGAACGCCCGCAACGGGCAGCTCCTGCGTGAGCATTTGTTTCTGGGCCTGCGTGGTGATCGGTTCGTGCGTGGTCACGAATCCCGTCGTCAGGAGTGGATCGTGCGCGAAATAGCGATCCACCAGAAACCACCAGCTCGAGCCTTTGGGCAGGAGGGTGCGCCAGTCGGGTAGCGTGGCTTCCGGCGGCGCCACGCGGGCGAGATTATCGAGTAGAGTGAAAGCAGAAGCGAACGTCTCCGAACTAAATCCTTCCTGGGCGACCGCGGTCTCCAGCGCTTGGCGGGCGGCCGAGAAATCGACCGTGCGCAAACGCGCGCGATTGTCCTCTAGCGTTGCGGGCGAAAGAGTCAGCGCGGCCGGAGTAGAGAAGCTCTTGATCTTGCCGGCAGCCTGCAGTTCCGCCCAATGCGCGGAGATTTTTTGCCAATCATCGTGCAACTGCTGCGCGCCTGTGGCTTGCACAATCCCGATCGCCGGCTCCCAGCGCGCCGGCATCTTTTCCATGATGGTATGCAGCGCGTAGCCAGCCTCGCTCGACTTCGGTTCCATCGATTGCGTGCTGGCGTCGAAGATCAGCTTGGGCCACGGCGAGATCGCGATCGCCATCAGAAGCAGCAGCACGGGCAGCGAAATGCCGAGCATGAAAAGCGGACGCCGGACGGTCCAGAGGACGTAGCGCTTCACGAGCGCGAAAATCCAGTCATGCCGCCGCACCTGGCTCTCCTGTGGGAGGAAAAGAAAGAAGACCGACATCATGAAAATGCCGGCGAGGAAAATGCCGATCGCGATAAGAACGCCGAGTTGCGTGAAACCCGCGGAGTTGCTCAGGAGTAACGCGAGGAAGCCGACAGCGGTGGTGAGCGCGCCGAAGAAGACCGCTTTGCCGAGATTCTTGATCGCGGAACTGACCGCCGCCGGATGGTCGGAGCCGTCATCACGCGCCTGTTGATAGCGGCCAAAAATCAGAATGGCGAAATCAACGCCGAGTCCGATGAGGATGGCGCAAAAGCCGACGGTGACCATGTTGAGCTCGCCGAAAATGAGCAGCCCGGCGGCGAGCGAAACCAAGCAGCATAGCCCGAGGGAAAAGCCCATGCCGAGGAGCGGCAACCAACGCCGAAAGCCGATGTAGAAGACGCCGCCGACCAGGATGACCGAGCCGAAAATGGTGATGACGATGTCATGTCGCATGCTGAGCGAAATTTCCGCGACGTAGGCAGAGCGACCGGTCACGAGAATTTCCAGCGGACCCCCTTCCCAGCCCGCGCCGGCACTGGCGCGGAAGGCGTTCACTTCCTTCATCAAGCGCTGACACTCGAAGGCGCCGATGTCCTTTTGATTGGTGACGGTAATGAAGACGCGCATTGTGCGATCGGGCGAGGTGAGCGGCTGATCGTCCTCCATCGAGGCGTTGCTCGCGAAAGGCTTTAGTGCGGGCGCGATCACGCCCAGCGGGTCGAGCGTGAGTTCGAATTGCGGACGCGGCGAGCCGGCTTCGATTTCCTCGTGCAGGCGATGCAGGCGTCCTTGAATTTTCGCCGGTTGCAGTGAGGCCAGTGTCTCGCTGAAGGCGGTTTCGTCGAGATTCAGCAGGAGCGGAACGGCAATCGTTTGCAGGTCGTGCACGCCATCCGGCGTCTCCAGCGGTGAGCCGGCAAGGACGCGGGCGCACCAAGGTTGCGCGCGCAGTGCTTCCGCGAATTGCGGCGCGAATTCCTCCAATCGGTCGGCATCCTCCGGTTTGCTCACGAGCGCAAAAGTGAGCTCGCGCACCTGGGCAAAGTCGCGGTTATAGACCTTCAGGCCTTCGACGGATTCGAAGCCGCGCGGCAAAAGATTCAGCACCTCGGTGTCGAGCTTCATCCGCGTGACGAGCACGGCTAACGAGAGGCCGGCCAGCACCACGACCATGAGCCAAACGAGGCCGCGTCGTTGGGTAACGAGGTGACTTATCGTGGAATGCAACGGCATGAGAAAGACGAGGCGAAGCCGCGACGTTCGCGTCGCAAGCAGCGCGGGTCAAAAGCGGAGATTAAAACTCGCGCCGTCACCCTTGGTCTGGATGGACTTGCGACCCGCCAGGATCTGCTCGCGCAAACCAAACCATCCGCGCAGGCGTTCCGGCGCCTTACTCAGGGGGCCAGCCCAACTCCCGCGTGCCAGCGGGCCGGTTGCGCTCGCGAACTCGGCGTCCTGGCGCATGACCAATAAGTTAACGCCGGGCCCCTTGCTGAAGGTGAGTTCCATCGCACCGTCCTTCGAGTAGCGCACCAGAACTTCGCCGATGAGCGAGATCTTCGGGCTCTGATACGAGAGCTGGCCGCTCTTCGTCGTCCAAGTAGGCGAGGGGGTGGCGAACTGGTGATCGGATGTGGTCTGGCAACTGGCGAAGTTGAAGAGGAGCAGTGCGACGATGCTGCTCACGTAGCCCCAGTTTCCAACTTGGGTCCGGCCCAGAGTGCAAGTTGGAAACTTGCGCCACGTCATGAGAGCACCTCCGCCACCTCGCGCCGGGTTTCGATTGCGTCCCGCTGCGGAAGCAAAGTGCGCCGGGGACAGACCGGAAAATATTTCTGCAGCCAGACGATGGAATAGAAGACCCACATCCGCCAACGGATGGAGAAGCTGGTCCCGACGTTGCCGCCGAGGATGGCGTTCACGGCGGGCGGTAGTTGCAGAAAATCCTGCGGATGGAGGAAAACTTCGATGAACTCCTTGGTGTACCAAGCGTCCACGAAACGCAGGTAAACCTTCATCGCGCGTTGCACTGTCCGCTCGTAGCGCGCGAAGAGGCGGCGTTTTTTGCCAGGTTGATCGAGCACCACGTGCAAGGCATCAGCCGCCTGTTCACCCGCCATGATGGCAAGGAAAACGCCGCTGCTGAAAACGGGATCGATGAAGCCCGCGGCGTCGCCCGCCAGCAACCACCGGTCGCCGGCCAGCTTCTCGTTTCGATAGGAGAAGTCGGCCGCCACCGTCACGGGCGTGGCCCGGGTCGCGGCGAACATGCGATTGGCGATGACCGGCTGTTCCGCGAGCGAACGTTCGAGAAATTCCTCCGGGCTCAGCTTGGCTGCTTTGAAAACGGTCGCATCCAGCACCAAGCCAATGCTCATTCGTTCTTCGCTCAGCGGAATCATCCAAAACCAGCGATCCAGCGCGCGGACCAGCCGGGTGAGCGTGCCATCGATTCCCGGTTCGTGCGTCACGCCATCGTAGTGCGCGAAAATCGAAACCTTCTGCAGGTGCGCGTAGTTCTTCTTGAGCTTGAAATGCGAACCGACCACCGAGTTCCGCCCGCTGGCATCGATGACGTAGCGAGCGCGAATGGAGGGACCCGCGCCGTCGGGTCCAGGCTCGACGCGAATCCCGGGTCCAGAGTGGACGCGACGGCGCGCGTCCCTCCAGTGCAATTCCACGCCGTCATCCGAGAATTCGACACGCTCCACCGTCGTTTCCTCGCGCACTTCCGCACCGTTTTCGGCCGCGTGATCGAGCAGAATTTTGTCGAACTCCGAACGCGTGACCTGATAGGAGCGATCGGTTTGCGAACCGAAGCCGTCCTTGAAGTAAAACTTCACGCCCTCCTCACTACAGGCGCCTACCATTTCGCCACCGAATTTCTCCATGAAGCCGGCGCGCTGAAATTTTTCCTGCAAGCCGAGCCGCTGAAATGCTTTCATGCTGAAAGGCAGAAGCGATTCGCCAATGTGGAAACGGGGGAACTTCTCGCGTTCCAAAATCACCACACGCCGTCCCGCCCGCGCGAGCAGCGTGGCCGCGGTGCTACCCGCCGGGCCGCCGCCAATAATGGCTACGTCGTAGATTTCCTCAGGCATCGGGCAGCAGTGTATCGAAAATCGCTTCGAAGCCAAGCCGCGGGGTCAAGAGTTGAAGCGCAGGAGTTCGTTCTTCGACGTCCATCTTTTCCGCTTCTTCTTCGTTAATATCTCCGCATATTCCTCTCCCATGAAACGAATCCTCCTGGCGCTGGTGCTCTTAAATTTCATCCCTCTGGTCCGCGCTGCGGATGAGAAGGCGGTCGGCGGCAGCCATTACAAGGCGGCCGAGCAGATGCTGACCATTCTCGACACTCCAAACCTCCTGAAGCAATCGATCGATCAGATGGTGACAATCCAGGTGCAACAGAACCCCACCATGGCCCCATATGAGGAAGCCCTGCGCGAATTTTTCGGCAAATATATGAGTTGGGACACTCTGAAGCCGGACTTGATCCAGCTCTACATGGACGAGTTCTCCGAAGCGGAGTTGGGCGAAATTAATAAGTTTTATCAAACCCCAGCGGGCAAAAAGATGGTCGGCAAATTGCCAGCCCTGATGGCGAAGGCTGCCCAGCTGGGAGCGCGTCGCATGCAGGAACACATGCCGGAATTGCAGGCCACGATCGAGGCGCAGGCGAAGAAAGAAGCCGCCGCAGCGCCCGCAGCCGCGAAGCCCAGCGCGCCGCCGGCGAAGAAGTAAGATCGAGCGGGCGTGTTGCTCATACGCCTTTTTCCCACCTCGCGCCAAAATAGCGGGCGCAAGAACGTCTTTCGGTCTCGGTTTTGCCTGTGCCAGAAAAGCGATTTGTGATGCGAGCAGAAAGGCCGCGCGCACAACTGCGACGAACGATTCGAAGCGAACTTGCGGGACTGGCGACGCGCCCAACCTCAGAGCGCGCTTCCCTTGCGCGGGACCGCCGCTGACGCCCTCCCCCACGCGCTCGCCTGTGTCAGTGATCTATTGACTTCCAGACGTTCCCCTACTTCCTTTGCATTTGAGCCCTTACAGCTTCTTCGTACGGCTTTGACAACTCTCGGAACTTGCGTGCGCGGCTTCCCGTGTTTTCCATTAATACCGGCAATTCTTTATCATAGATCTGGATTGCCCGCATCTTCGCCTCCATACCTCCTTCCCACATAGTTCCCTCTGTCAAAGCCTGTGCAGATTTTTGCTTTAGTGTCCAGTACTCATGCCAACTTGCCGCGAGTGTTTTCATCCCTTCGCAGCATTCCTTACTCGCACGTGCAACTTCAGCATCCACTCTTGTATAACTAATGGGTCTTTCTCATCGCTGCGGAACGAAATCTGGGTGAGACGGGGGTGCGGAGACCGGTCAATAAAGGTGGCGACAGCCTCCGCGCGGGGTGGGAATCTGAGGGTGATGAAGACCACAGATTTCTCAGCTCTTTATGGAAGC
>JBBSPM010000064.1:0-27647 GCA_038258815.1 Chthoniobacterales bacterium | reverse complement strand
TCCGGCGCGCCCCTCCACGCCGAGCGTCTCCGCCGCCGTCACCTGGATGTGATCGATGTAGCGCGAATTCCAGAGCGGCTCGAAAATCGCATTCGCGAAACGCAGCACCAAAATGTTCTGCGCCGTTTCCTTCCCGAGAAAGTGATCGATGCGATACGTGCTCTCCTCGGGAAACGCGCGGTGCACAATTTCGTTTAAATTTCGCGCCGTGGCGAGGTCCGTGCCGAAGGGTTTCTCAACGATGACCCGCGCCCATGCGCCCGCGGCCGACTTGTTTAATCCGACCGCCTTCAGGTTTTGCAGAATCGGTCCGAACTGATCCGGTGCCACCGCGAGATAGAAGAGGCGATTGCCGACGCTGCCGCGCTCCTTGTCGATCTCCTCCAGCCGCGCGCGCAAACCCTTGAAGCCCTCCTCATCGCCGAAATCGCAGGTCTGATAAAAGAGCGATTTGCCAAAACCCTCCCACACTTCGTCCCGGACCGTTTGGCGGGAAAATTTTCTCACTGCTTCGCCCACCTCCGTGCGGAATTGCTCATCCGTTTTCTCCCGGCGCGCCACGCCCACCACCGCCACCTGCGGCGGCAACTCGCCATCCGCGGCGATGTTATAGATCGCGGGGATCAGCTTCCGATGGGTCAGATCCCCGGTCGCGCCGAAGATTACCACAGTGCAAGTGTCTGGCACGCTTCGGGTTACAATTCCTTCGCGCAGAGGGTTCGATTGCTTTTGCTCGGAGCTTTTGTTCATGGGGTCAGGGTTTCCACCGCCAGAGTGGCAAATCGTGGGCGGTACGTAAAACTAAAACTCATCTGTCTCGGCGGGCGCGCGTCGCGACCCCGTCTTTTTAGCTCTCTTCGACGATCACTCCTCTCCAAAATGCCACCCGATCCTTGATCTCCGCTGCGGCATCTTTCGGCTCCGGATAATACCAGGCCGCATCGCGATTCATCTCCCCGTTCACCTGCACGTCGTAGTAGCTGGCCTCGCCCTTCCACGGGCAGTTCGTGTGCTTCTCACTCGGCGAGAAATGTTCCCGCCGGAGCGAGTCGCTCGGAAAATAGTGGTTCCCCTCCACTACGACCGTCTCGTTGCTTTCCGCCAAAGTTGCGCCGTTCCATGTTGCTTTCGTAGTCGCCACTCTAGGCGTGATGGCCGCATCCGTCGCGGTATCGTTGATCAGATGAGCGCAGGCGCAGGCGCGCCGTGGAAGACCGCCTTCACGCTCGGCCGCGACAAGACGATCACCGTGAACACTCCCAACGCCGTGCCAAAGGGGAAGACCCCGCATTGCAGGCAGGCGAGGACGAACACGAACCAATATCGTCGCCGCCCCGCGATAAAGCGTCCCGCGAGGACGATGCAAACGGCGAACGCCATGAAGCCAATAAACATGGCGCCGCCCAGGCAGGTAAAGAGCCAGCCCACGAAAGCCGGAGGCGCGCCGGCGTTACCGTTACTCATCGACTCCGGTGCGAAGATCATGAAGAGGCCCACCGTCACGTGGATGAGAGGGAAGCATCCGCACAGAGCGGTCAGACCACCAACGACGTAATGAAAGATCGCCAGCAGCCGGAGATGCTGTTCGTCATCGGAGGCGAGGGGTGGAGGATTCATGGTCTAACTCTTCCCGCTGAGGTTAAATGGGAGAGCGGCCGGTTCCAATAAAGTGGGGATTTGATTAATGAGAGCGAGCCCAAAAAAGCCGGTTTCGAAAATTTAAGCCGATGCGCTGCGGGAAACCAAGCCCGGGAAGTGTCCTTGAATAATTCAGCCTTCGGCGCGGGGGCGCGCCGGCTCCACGTCGCCCGGTGGAGCCGGCCCGCCCTCGGGCCGAAGGATCACAGATTTTACGCCACCTCTAGTTCCGGAAAGAATAGTCCGCTGGCGCAAGATTGCCGATCTTCGTGCGACCGCCGCCCCACAAGAGGTAGCCGCGCGCTTTGCTCCGGGTGCCTTTGCGAAGATAGATTCCGCCGTCGTATTGCTGCAGACCCGCGAAGGCGTGCTTCGTGAGATGACGTGGCGCGCTGTAGTAGTAGCCACCGTTATCCTGCGCGATCAACGTGTACGTCCCCACGGGAAAATGAACCGTGGCGATGGAGAGCGGCTTTCGCAGATCGACATAATGCGGCACCGGCGGCCCTTCGCCCGGTGGGATGGCGCGGAAATTTCGCTCGGAGCTGCAACCGGCCAGCGAAAACGTGGCGACCGCAAGGACGAATAAGGCGACCCGCCCGCGTGGTATTCCCGATGCCATCGGGAGACATTCCACGACATGTGCGCGCTGTCGACGGGGTTCTCCCCGCGCCTCGTCGCAGGCGAATGTGGCCACGACCTCCGGAGTGTAGCCACGCCGCTGCGCGGCGTGCGGGAGTGGGCTTTGCTGGTCGAAGTAGCGTCTTCGTGCCAGGACAACCGCGCTCGCACGTCCCACAGGGACGTGGCTACACGCGGGCTTTTGCCGCGAGGTGATTGCCGCGCGCCTAGCGTAATCCTTCTGAAGAATGGCAGCGCGCGTCAAAGAAGGGCGTGACAGCCGGGACCTCGGATCGTTAAGATGCAATCCATCTCTCCGATTGCGAGGTGCTCGTTTTTATGAAGCTCAAGACTATCAGGAAAAAGATTAGCCGGCTCGAAGCCCGGCTCAAGGAAGCTCCAGCACGACTGGTGCGCTTAAAGCAGAAGCTCGAAGCGGCGGTGAAAGCGAACGACGAAAAGGCGGAGCGGAAATTGGTCGCGCGTGTGTCTGCCACGAGGGAGGCATCGGCGAGTAGGCCTGCGCGCAAGAGAACTCGGCCGCGGACTATGAAGGTTCTTGCAACCACTCCCGCGCCCCCGAAGGCACCGAGTGCGGCGAAACCGAAGACGCCGAGCGCGCCGAAGAAAGTGAAGAGGAAGCTCAACCTCTCTCCCGAACGCCGCGCGCAGCTAGCGGAAGCGATGAAAGCGCGCTGGACAGCGAAGCGTGCAAAAGTGCCGGAGAGCGCCCCGCCGCCCCCACCCGCGGGCGATCTCTCCATCAACCCGTCGTTCGAGGCTTCGTAAGCATCACGGTGGCGGCGCGTTTACTCCCGCCAGCACACGCAAGAGCTGTTGAGACTGGAGATCATCCGGATTAAGCATGCAGGCCGTGCGGCTTTCGCGCAGTGCTTCGGTTCTGCGGCCACGCATCGCCAGCAAGACGGCGTAGTTGTAATGCGCATCGGCGAAGTCTGGCGCGGACTTGATGGTCTGGACGTATTCTCGTTCGGCGCCGTCCAGGTCATTTTGACTTAGGAGCTGTCCGGCCAGGTTCAGCCGCGCCTGAGGCAAAGCTGGATCGAGCGCAATCGCGTTGCGAAACTCCTGCACCGCTTCGGCGGTCCGGCCCATTCCTTCCATGGCAAGTCCCAGGTTATTATGCGCAGGGGCGTAGCTTGGATGGAGCGTGAGCGCGATCGAGGCATGCGTGGCAGCACTCATGAACCGATGCTGCGCCAACAGTGGCTCGGAAAGATTATTGTGAGCGATCCAAGCCTCGGGATTGCGTCGGATGGTGTCGCTCCATAACGCCTCGGTATTTTTGTATTTCCGTTCTTGTCCCCAAGTCACTGTCATCAAGCCAACCGCCACGATTGCGGAGACGAATGTTCGAGCCGAGCCAGGCCATCGCGCGGTCAGTTGAGTCCCCGCCGCCGCGATTAGAGCAATGATGCCGATACTCGCCAAATATTGGAAATGATCCGCGACGAATGAGAAGAGCATCGGATAGAAATTGGCGAAGCCCAGTGCCGGCATCAGCGTGCCCACAAAGAAAAGCCCCGCCACGGTGGGTCCTTTGCCCCACCGCTTTCGGCCCACCCACAGAAGACCGAGCGCAAGCAGCGCGCCGGCGGGAAAGAGGTATTGCCACCACTGGCCGGCATCGATCTTCCATCGGGGATAGATGAACATCAGATTCGTGGGGGCGAGAAGAGAACCCAGGTAAAACCAGGCAGCGCGGCCGGCGATCAACGTTCTTTCCAGAAAGGAGAAACTCCAGTCGGGTCCCTGCGCGCCGACGTGCTGCCGCTCCAACGCGGTGGTAAGCATCGCTCCGGGCAAAGCAAGAAGAAACATCGGAAGCAGTGGCAAGAATTTTTTCCAACGGAAGGAGGGCAGCTTCCACCAGAGGACGAGCGCGAGGGCGGCGGGTAGAGTGCAGGTCACGGTCTTGCTGAGAAGAGCCGCCGCGAATAGTGCGAGACTTACGAAATAGAAGCGCCAGCCGCCAGGCTCGCTCTCGCCCGCCCTTCCGATACCAGCGTAGCGCAGGTAAGCGAGGGCAGCGGCCAGGTAGAACAATCCGGAGAGCACATTCTTACGCTCGGAGATCCAGGCGACCGATTCCACATGCACGGGATGAACCGCGAAAAGCAACGCCGCCAGCAAAGCACCGGGAACTTTCAGTCTGCGGAGCGCGGCGAACACCAAGGCCGCATTAATGGCGTGCAGAAGCACGTTAGTCAGGTGGTAACCAGCCGGCTGCGCCCCCCAGATACGGCGCTCAATCCAAAACGAAGAGAAGACCATAGGGTAATACTGCGGCGTTGCGCCAGGCTCGAACCAGATGCGCTTCAAACCCGCGCCATCGCGCAGCGTGACATTCTTGGTCAGGTAGAGATCATCGTCCCAGATGTATCCCGCCCGCAGCGCCGGCAAGTAGGCGATCAACACCGCGGCCATAATGATGGCCGCGGACGGAATTCCTCGGAATGAGGAGGACGAAGAATCGGCCATCTTCCTTGTCCGGTTAGGCCTTCGCTTAAAATGCTCCATGAATCGCGACGACGCCAAGGATAGACAGAATGAGGAATAGCCACGCGCAAAGCGTCCCATTTTTCGTCACTCGCTCCTCATCGGGCGTCTCGAAGCGCTTCAAGATCACCTTAAGTGGGTCGTCATTCATCAAGAGCAGCCTCGCCGATTCGAGGTGACGCGGTCAATCCTGCTCCGCGCTTCCTCGCGGTCGCAACATGCGGGGGCCAGTCGAAGACGATATGCCAATCTCTCGTCACACAGCGCGCGAGGCTTTGGAGACAAGCCCGACTACTGGAGCAGCGATTTCGGAATGTCGCCGTGTTTATCCGACCAGCCCGCGCTCGGAACATCGGTCGCGCCGAACACCCACTCGATCACGGTCCAATCGCCGCTGGCGTCCTTGAAAGGGAGCGCTTCGCCCTGAGGATCGAACGCGCCGGACTCGATCTGCTCCTGGAATTTGGTCTTCGAGTAATTCAGCTCACTGCCATCCGGCCGGGTGGGCGAAACTCTGGCGTAGGCCCAATCACCCGCCACGCGCAGGCGGTCGACGTTGAAGATGACCTTCTGCTTCAGGTCCTTCTCCGCCGGCCCTCGGATCGCGGCCATCAACGCCTTGCGCTCTTCGCTCCCGACGGCTGGCGTGTGCGCGCTTTGCGCCAAGGCATTGAGGGAAAGGGTGACGAAACAGCAGGCGACGAGTGCAAATTTAAGCATGGCCGCCACGTATCCGGGTGGAACGGTGGGGGCAAGGGATTTCGCGCGAGGTGAGTAAAAGTAACAACGGCGTTACTATCGCTGGGTTGTCAGCGCAGGACGACCCCGGCTATTACCAGAACACTATGAAATTCACCGTCCTCTTCGCGGTTGCCAATCCGCAGCGCTCCGCTTCCTGCTTCGCCCTGTTGCTCTTGGCCAGCGCGCTGGCTTTGGCAAATCCAGCAGAGGCGCAAACCGCGCAATGGGTCCGGCAAGCGGGCAGGAGCGGCATCACCAATGGCGTCAGCACCGACGCGGGCGGGAACGTCTACACCACGGGCACGGTGAGTAACCTCGGGCTCTTCGAGAATCTCTCGATTCCTTGCTATGCGTCGGATGTTTTCGTGGCGAAGTACGATGCCGCAGGGGCGTTGGTCTGGGCGAAGGTGAACGGCGGCGAGCTGCTCGACCAAGCCTACGACATCGCGACCGATGCGAGCGGGAATTCATACGTGGCGGGTGCGATCCAGACCAACGGCGTCCATCCGACCGCGCAATTCGACCACATCACGTTGACCGGGAATGGCGATTACGATGTGCTGATCGCGAAATACGATGCGCTGGGAAATGTGGTCTGGGCAAAAAATGCCGGCAGTGCACAGGGCGACATCGCGCAAGGCGTCGCCCTCGATGGCGCCGGACACGTCTACGTCTGCGGGCTATTCAGCGGAACGATCACGATCGATGGTGTGACCGTGACCAGCGCTGGCTTGTTCGACGTTTTCCTGGCCAAGTACGACACTGATGGCACTCTGGTCTGGCTGAAGCGCGCCGGTGGCACAGGCTCCGATATCGCCCACGGCGTGAAGGTGGATGGGGCGGGGAACGTAGTGATCGCAGGCGAGTTCCAAAGCACCGCTCTGTTCGACAAGCATGCGGTCACTTCCGCGGGTCTGGCCAATGCCTTTGTCGCCAAGTACGACTCCGCCGGCAACAACCTCTGGGTTCGACAGGGCGGGAGCACGACTTCGTTTGCCGCCGATCCCGCGCGCGCTCTCGCACTCGATGCCGCGGATAATCTCTACGTCACCGGCGATTACAATGGCGTGGCGAACTTCGACGGCCTCACGGTAACGAGCACCGGTGCGCGCGATATCTTCGTGGCCAAATACAATTCCGCTGGCGACATCCAATGGCTGCACCACGCCGGCGGCCCGCGCGCCGAGGAAGCGCACAGCATCGGAGTGGACCCGGCCGGAAATAGCTGGGTGAGCGGGTTCCTCGGGAGCGGCCCGGGAGTAGCCTTTGATACGCTCGCGCTCCCGCCGCGCGGGAACGAATATGTCTTCCTGGCCAGCTACGATGCCGCCGGCACGGTGCAATATGTGAAGCAGTATGCGGCGGGCTTGGGTCAGGACGTTCACTGGGCCTCGAATGGCCGACTTTATCTCAGCGGCGGCGCTTCGAAATCCTCGACCGGCCACGAATTCGACGATGTCAGCCTTGTCTACCTGGATCGTGGCGGCTTCGTCGCGGCGGTTGATTTCACCGCTGGAATCCGCGCGCCCGAGATCCAGAGCGTAGTCTCGCGCAAGGTCCATCCCGGCGTGGGCACATTCGATATCAATCTCCCGCTCGCGAGTGCCGCTGGGGTCGAGTGCCGGAGCGGAGGGACGAGTGGGAATTACCAGATGGTGGTCACATTTGCCGTGCCCGTGAGCGTAGGCGGAGTCTCTGTCGCGAGCCGCGATGGACAGGCGCGCGCGACGTTTTTCGTCAATAGCGCTACCGTCACGATCGATCTCTCGGCCGTGGCCAACGCCCAGACGCTAGCCGTCACGCTCTCCGGCGTCACAGCTAGCGCGGGGTCAGCCAACTTCGTCCTGCCGATGGGCGTCCTCCTGGGGGATACTTCCGGCAACGGGAGCGTCACCGCCTCCGATGTAGCCCAAGCCAAAGCCGCCTCCGGCCAGGCGGTCTCGGCCACGAACTTCTACCTGGACGTGAACGCCAGCGGCGGATCGATCAACGCCTCCGATCTGGGGATGATCAAGGCGCAATCGGGCAGCTCGTTGCCGTAACGTGGCGCGGTCGGATTTCTCGAATCAGAGACAACGCGGTCACTAGCTAGAGGTTCTCCGAAAAGGGTTGAGGCAGATTTTCACTGGCGATGCGGTTAAGTCTGGTGCGGCTGCTTTGATTTTGTAACTCTCGAATGGTGAGCACAATAGAGAGCTGCCGAAAACTTCCCGCGACCGTTCCTGATCTGGCCACGCGGCCTCGGCAGTTAGTCTTCCTGACTCCGCTCGATAGCCCTTTGCACGATTTTCTCCACGAAATTCATCAAATCGCGCTCTTTGAGCCCACCATCGTCGAACGCATCGACGAGGATCTCGATCTCTGCGCCAAACGCAAAAAGCTGCTCCGGCTGGCGGACGCCCAGTTTTTCGAGGGACGGACCCCGGACCTGCCGAAGCTGCAACTGCAATTGCGCCAACGCCAACTGGAGGAGATCGAACTGGAGATCGGCCGGCCCCGCACCCAGGCCTATGTCGTCTATCTGTTCCTGCTCCTGCGCGGCTTCAATGGCGGCTGCAAGGATCAGCACGCGCGGCTTCTGCTCGAAGAGTCCTTGACCCTTCGACTCTGGCTCGAGCCACTGGGGCTGGAGTTGCCGCCCGCGAGCACGCTAAGCGACCTTCTCAATGCCGTCAGCAACCAGACCCGAGGCTTCATCGCGCGGGCGCAGTTGCGTTATATCCTGGCCCAAGGTCTGGATGATTTTGCGAAGGGCTTTATCGATAGCACGGCGGTCGAAGCCAACACGGATCGGCCCACCGACTCGACCCTCATGGTCAAATTGCTCGCGCGCATCTGCACGGTGGGTCGCCATCTGCATCGACTGGGTCTGCCGGACCTGAAGCAGGTCGGATTAACCGAGCAGCAGGAGGAGTTCCGGCGCATGAGCCAGCAGATTCTTTTCCTCAACGGCAAAGCGCGGGGACAAGGCCGCCGCCAGAAGCTCTATTTTCAATTAATCCGGCGGGTGCGCCGCCTGCGCAAACGCCTGCTGCGCGACCTGGAGGCGGTGCGCCAGAACCTGGAGTCGCGCCGCGATCTTTGGCCGAGCCGCCGACTGCTGGCCGAAGCCGCTGTGGGTCTGCTGGGGGAGGATCTCCAGGCCTTGGCCCAAACTGCCAGCGTCTGCGAGAGAAGGATCCTGGCTGAGGAAAAAGTGCCGGTCAGCGAAAAGATCATCAGCCTGAGCGATCCGGACGCCGGCTTCATCGTCAAAGGGGGATGGAACAGTGTGGTCGGTTACCGGCCGCAACTGGCCCGCAGCGGGAGTGGCTTTGTGACCGCGCTGGTTTTGCCAAAAGGCAACGCGGCCGACAGCCCACAACTGGTCTTGATGGTGCAGGCGCAGATCACCAACACCGGGGTGACCCCTGCGATGATCAGCGTGGACGACGGCTACAGCAGCCGGGAAGGCCGCGCGGAAGTGCTGAGCCTGGGGGTGAAAGTAGTGAGTATCAGCGGGGCCAAAGGCAAGAAACTGATCGAGGCGCAAGCATGGAAAAGCCCAGAGTATCGGCGGGCGCGCGCCGAACGCAGCGCGATCGAGTCGCTCGTGTTCACCTTGAAAGGGAGCTTTGAGTTTGGCGAGATGATGCGACGCACCCAGGAGAACGTGGAGGCGGAAATGCTGGAGAAAGTGTTGGCCTATAACATCGTTCAGATCATCCGGGTGCGGAAGAAGCGGGCCCAGCTGGAGGAGGAGCGAAGAGCGGCTTAAAGCCGCGGTCCGAAGCAAAAGCCTCCGCCACCGGGAGGATCATGTTTTGGCGAAGCAAACAACCGATGAGACCGAAGCGTTAAACAACCGTTTGTCATGCTCAGGGAGCGGCGGCGCAAAAATCAAGCCTCCGCGCCCACATCTCAAACACGAGCGCGACACCGGTACCCCTTTTCGGAGAACCTCTAGCTAGCGGGCGCATCAGCCGCTCACATGCGCGCGTGAGACGCTCAGGTTTTGAGTTCGGAGCAGATGCCTTACCATCGCCCGAACGGGTCCGTGGGTTGAGACCGATTTAACTACTTCGCGATCACCCACGCCGCCGAACATTTTTGATGATCAGCCCGTTTGCGGGCGGGTTGGCCACAACCAACTACCGGCCTCACATGACCGACAGCGGGAGGCGAAACCGAAGTCTCGATCCCGCGCACGCGGCCGGTCTCCCACGTTGACTTCTACTTGGCTTTGATGCGCTCCACGCACTTCCAGCAGACCGTGTCCTTATCGAAAGATGACGGACAGGGAATCTGCGCGCAATCGGTGGTCATGGAGGTCTTCTCGCCTGCTTTGAAGTCGGCGATCTTTTTCCCTTTGGTGTTAAACACCGCGTACTTTTTCCCCGCGGGCACCTTCTGGTAACTGATCTTCGCGAAGTTGAGCGAGACGCTTTCTGAAGGACGATCCCCGGCCACCGCGAGGACCAGTGGGATGACTGCTGCGGTTACCGCTGCGAATATTAACTTCCTCATTTTATCCTGCCTTTCGAACCGGGAAGGATACCTCACCGCCATGGCGCTCCCTGGTAAAGCGGTGAGCTATCATTCCGGAGGGGTTTGATGGGGAGGGGGCGCTGCACATGGGTAACAGTTGAGTTTCATAGGTCAATTCTATTTGTGACCACGTGGATTTGCTCGGCGGGGGAAAGCACGTTCGCGAAGAGGCCTTTGAGACTTTCGAGAAAGATCACGGTCTGGGCGGCGGCGCATGGGGCGGGCTATTTTGCATTCAATATTTGCAGCGCTCGATTCTGCAATTTAGTCCTGGCGATCCGTGGCCACGCGCTTTTTCCAAGGCGCCGTCGCCGCGCTCACCATCGCGTCGTCGATCCCGCCGGCTTCCTCGCCCATGGCTCTTTATTCAACTCCGAGGCAACGGCCGTGCGCGGGTCTCGGCGACTTTGGCGGCACGGAACTCGAGGTAGAGAGTGTCCGTGTCCTGAAAATAGCGAATTTTCATCGATGAAGCTAGGCCGCCGTGGCTTGGACCGGAATGCGCTCGGTCGTGAGTCGTGCAGGTCGAGTTTGTGGCTGGCGTTGTCGATGTCGATGCCGACGAGACGGCCCGTTGGCGTCGAAGTCCATTACGACGCCTTTGTGCTCTTGCGGTTCACTGCGAATGGGGTCCTGAAACACGCGGACGCACATTTCCCTGGTGAGATATGGCCTGCGGCGCAACGCCTCTTCGAAGTAGGGCGTGAACTTCACGGACGGAGGGTAGCGTCGACTCTCTGGGGCGGGGAAGTTCGTTTTGGCGGGGTCGCCAAAACCAGCACGCGGGTCGCGTGCGCCCCCCAGGCGTCGATCCTCGCGCGGGAAAGTACGCCGGACCTTTGTCGTCTTTGTGACCTTGGTGTGAGCTCTCTTCCGATTACGACGGCAGCGGGAAACGCCTCGTGATTTCGAGGACTTTGTTGTGGTCGGCTTCCAACGCTCCCGCCTCTTCGCGTTTTTCGAGGGCCTCGTTGAGGAGGTCGACGATGTCGAGCATCTCTTCCTCTTTCACCGCGCGCGTCGTGAAGACGGGCGGGCCGACGCGGATGCCACCGGGTTTGAAGATGGGCAGGGTGTCGAAGGGGATGCCGTTTTTGTTGGCGGTGATGCCGGCTTTATCGAGGACTTCCCGCGCGATCTCATCCTCGGGCTAGTCGTAATGAGTCCACATGCGGATCACTTTGATGGTTCGTTCGGCCTCATAGACTTGATAGACCAATCGGTGCTGGATATTGATCCGACGCGAATAGGTCCCGGCCAAATCACCAACCAGTTTTTCGTAAGGCGGCGGGTTTTGGAAAGGGTTTCTCGCCATCACGTCGAGGAGGCGTTGAACGTGCGATTTGAGCTTGGAGGACGCGATCCGTTTGGCGTCCTTCCGAGCTTGCCGGGTGTAGACGATCGACCATCTCACCAGCCGGGATTGCCCAGGGATTTGGAGAGCGGTTCAGCCATGCCCTTGCGGATGGAGTCGCGCATTCCGGGAATGGAGAGGAGGTGGAGTGTCTCCTGAATGCTGCGCCAATCGGCCTCCGACACCAGCACGGCATTGGAGCGTTTACCCGTAATCTGGATCGGCTCGTGCGAATCGGCGGCTTCGTCGAGAAGCTGATAAAGCTTGGAGCGAGCCTGTGTGACGGGCAGGGAAGTCATGGCCAAAGCGTGCGTGAAAGCGTCCGCTTCGTCAAGCCTCCATCCGATCCACCACGGCAGCGAGAAACGTCTCGTGATCCGGAATCCGGAGAACCGACCCCTTCGCCTTGCGCGACCTTTATGCGACGCAAGATGCGTTCGAGACGCAAATCGCTGCCCTGGTCTCAAGTTACGAAGCGAAGTGCGAAAGCCTGAAGCCCTCCTCTTAACGGCGTGCGCGCTCTCCTGGATGTGGGAGCGTGATTATCGCCGGTGGAGAAGGATAGCTTTGATCCCGCTTCCGCTCCCTCTAGGATGGCCGCTATATGACCGAGCCTACCTCGCCCAAGGTTCTGGCGCACATCCTGTTCACGGATGTGGTGGGATACTCGAAGCTGACGAGCGACGAGCAGACGGTCGTTATCCGTCGGCTGCAGGAATGCGTGAACAATTGCTCGCCGGTCGAGCAAGCGGCGGCGGAGAATCTCGTCCGTCTGCCCACCGGCGACGGGATGGCGCTGGTCTTCTTCGGTCATTGCTCCAGCCCGCTGCGCTGTGCTTGTGAGCTGGCGGACCAAATCGAGCAGGACGCCACCTTTCGCGTGCGCATGGGAATCCACAGCGGAGAGGTGACACGCCTGCTCGATATCAACGGGACCGCGAATGTGAGCGGCGATGGCATCAACACCGCGCAACGCGTGATGGATTTCGGCGATGGCGGGCACATCCTGTTGTCCTTGGAACACGCGACCGCTTTGCAGGAAGCGCGCGATCCCGCGGCTAACGAGTGCTACGACATCGGGGTCGCGACGGCGAAACACGGCCGGCGGGTCCATCTCTACAATTTCCATCGGTCCGCGGTCGGCCTTCCGGAAGTGCCAGTAAAGGTGCGGAAAGACGACGAATGGGTGCGACCTAAAACGCTCCGGCTCGGGACTTCGGGCCGCAATATCGTCTTGGCCGCCGTGCAGATTCTGGGCTGGCTTTTCGTGACCCCGCGGCACTGGCGCACGCACGTGAATCAAATCGATCCGCGCCTGACCCCGAACTTTAGCGTGATCGACCTGACCGGGCCGCAGGTCCGGCGGAATCGCGACCTGCGTGAGCTGCTGCTCCAGGTTTACGTGGTTTGTCCTGCGCTCCTCACCTTGCTCATCTGGGCCGTGCTCACCCCTCTGGCGGGGACCCTGGAGGTCGAGGTCTTCTGGTGGATCGGCACGATGTGGGCGATGGGGTTGCTCAGCAGTGTCTTGTTAGGAGTAGGCGCGGGGCTTGTCACCTTTGTCCTTTTAACTTTCGACGCCGTGGTGCAGGCACCGGCGATCGCGCTTTTCGGCGAGAACTCCGCGCTTAATCAGATCGCGTTCGCGGCCATTTGCATCTGGGCTGCCTTCGCCTTTTCCGCTATCTTTCCGGTGCGACGATCGTATGGCGTGTGGCGCGAAGTCTGCGGTGCTTTGCTCAGCTTTGGTACGGTGACTCTTGTCTGGAGCACGATCCTTGCACTGAGCGCCCAACAATCGCCGCTCCGGGTCGGCGCCATCACCGGCGGAGCGGCGTTTCTTCTCATCAGCGTGGTGCTCGGTCTGCGCTGGGGACGTTGGTCACGCGGTTTTGTCTTCGGCCAGGTGCTGGGGATTATCGGCGGGCTCGCGGCCATGGCCACGATTCGGTCCTCCGACTCGGACGCGCCGCTCCATCTTTTGCGCGAAGGCATGGTGAGCGGATTGGGCGACGGTGTGCTCTGGGCGCTGGCTTTCGCCATCGGTGAGAAGATAGCGGGCGCGCGCGCGGCAGTGATCGGGGGGCTAATGATAAGTATTATGAAAGACTCCGCCGCGACGCCGTGGTCGATCATCCCTTTTCTGGCGCTCTGGTCTGCCTACGCCGTGATCCGGCGCCGCTCCCTTGCGCGCGCGCGCGTCGCAGCCGCCGCATCCGCCCTCGCCTAAGCCGGAACGATCAGCTGGGGGAGTGATTTTCAGATACTCTTGGCGCCACCGAGCGCGCGCTTCGTCGGTTTGAAAGGCAAGATGCAAAACCAAAGGAGCTTTTGACTTGATGGACAATTTAGTGACGCATATGCGACATGAAATTGTCTCGCAGCTTCACTCTGGGGTGGATGGCGCTTTCCTCACGCGATCGGGTGGCATGGCGTTATTGCTGCACGCGGTAGCACCGCGCCGCCCGGATTTGGACGCAGCAAGGATTGTGCGACGGAAACTCGCGGCGAGGGCTCCGCCCACACTTCCGGCGACGAGGGCATCGCCGCTACCAGCAGCCAACGGTCGCCGTTTCCAACTGCATCGTTCCGGCTAAGCTAAGGACCCAGAACTGCCTGTTGCCTCATAATAGGTGGACATCGGAAGGATCTGCGGATCGGGCTTCCATTACCTCATATGAGGACACCATGGCTTTGCGGTGTTTGGTTGTTTTGATTGCGGTTTTGGGCCTCCCGAAGCGTAGCGCAGTGGGCAAGTTTGGAGTCAGTCCGGAGGGACCACCCCATCTCGATTTTCTTTGTTTCCCTCAATCTCGATTCCATGCGGGGAGCCAGATTCCACTTCGAAAACGAATCGGAGATAAGATGAGCGCACCGAAAGGAAGTGAGGGGTAGTTCGCGATGGACCCGGTCTGGAGGCAACGGTTCTGGAGGCAAGTGACATCGTCGCGCAAAGTCCTGCTCTTGGTCGCGGGGCTGCTGGCGATTCTCCTTGGTGGCGCAGTTTTGTTCCGGGCTCGTTCGCGTCCCGAGCAGGCGACGACGCCGGGGCGAAACGGCCGGGCGCCGGCGGCTGAATCCTTCGCGCTCTCCCCCAATCCGCTCGTCGCCCTCACCGAGATGGGCGCGCAGCAACTCCCGACCCGCAGCGGCCGGACGTATGTGGCGGTAAGAGTCGGCGTCGCGCCGCGCGGAACCGAGGTGAAAGGAGAGGTCGAGGTTAAGTTTTTTTTCTTCGACCTAAGCGCGGCCAACCAACTCCAGCCGACCGACGCGGAAGTCCAATATCGCTGGATCACGCCGGTGCGCGACTGGAGCGATCCGGCACCGAAATTCCTCTTCGCTTCCTATCATGCGGTCGCTTCCTCGAGCCGGCCGGAGGAGAAGAGCCGCTTCGGTGGTTTTCTCGTGCGCGTCCTGGTCGATGGCCAACTGCAGGATGAACGGTCGGAGCCGGCGGAGATCGCGGCGGCGGTGCGCAGCGGGGTGCGGCCGATTGTGGTGTCGAATCCGCTGCGTCTGGAAACGCCGTCCGCATCGGAACTAGCCGCGGCCCTCCAAATGGCAGAACCGAACCGAGAGGCGACGCAGGAGTCCCTCACGGATGTCTCGGAGATGCCGAATCCGACACCCTCCGCACCACCGGCGGCCGTCATTGCATCGAGGGCGCCGTTCGCCAATCCAGCGCCGGGGAAGCCTGGCTTTGTCTACAGTCCCTACGACGAGAAATTTCTCATCGATGTGCGTGGCTTTCCGCCTGGCACCGAGCTGCAGGATCCGAATACGGGAAAGCCAATCCGCGTTCCGTAAAGGAACGACTTGATCAAGGTCGTAGACGAAAAAACGCCGGATCGAGCAGAATTGGAGTCACGGTCCTTTTGCATTCAATATGTGCAGCGCTCGATTCACCATTGATGCGACGGCTTCGTCCAGGTCCCATCCACCACCACGCGTGTGATGCCGGCGCGCGAGTTGTTCTTGATCAACTGCGCGACGCGGCGCAACTGCAAGCGCACGCAGCCGTGCGAGGCCGCATACTTCGGGACCGACGGATAGTAATGCAGTGCGATGCCGCGCGCCGGGACGAACCAGGTAACGTCGGTCGCTTCTGGGTGACTGTTCAGGCGCGAGGCGAAACCGGTCACGGTGAAAGTGCCCTTTGGCGTGCAAGTGCTCCCCGAACGCCGACTGGTCGCGACGTTATCGCAATTCAAACCGCGCAAGCCCGCGCCGGGCGAACTGCGAAACGGTCCGATTTCTTGTGCGCCCGCGCGCGGGCCGGCCCAGGTCAACGTGATCGGATGATCTGGATCCTCGAGTCGCACGGATATCTCCGCCAGGTAAGTGCTGGGATAATCGCTATTGCGCTGCGGAGGCAAACCCACGGCCGCGGAGGTCGCTTCCGCCGCATTACCGCGGAGAACTTTCGGGCGATCAAGCGCCTCGAGTTTCTTCGCCGCCGCCATCCGCGCGGCTAACGAACCAGTTTTTGGAATCGCGGGTGTTGTGCTGGTTTTCTTCGTCGGCGCTTTTTTTGCGGCGGTCTTTTTGGCGGACGTTTTGCGCGTCGCCGTCTCTTTTCCCGACTTGGATTTTTTGGCAGATTTGGCCTTCTTCATGGTGCCGCGATTCTGCGCCGCGGAGCTCCGGATGTAAACGCGGATTGTCAGCTCTCCCCGCGCTCTCGACCGCAGCGCGAACAAAATATGATCTCGACATCCGTCGGTCGGAGCACATTTTTGTGAGTTATGCCAACCGATCCCGATCCTTACGAAGGTTCGCTGCAACGGAACGCGGAGCGAGGCGTCAACACAGTTTCATTTCAAGTCCCGACCGGGCGGCCCGACGAAATTTGCGTCCTGCCGAAGCATCTTCCGTTTGTGAATTATCGCGGCAAAGCCGGCGCCAGGGACATCGCCGATGAGCAAAAGCTCGCGAGCTACGATTTCTATAAGGCGGGCGCCGCCGACGCCGGCGTGATCGCCCCATTGCCAAAACGCCGCAGCACCAGCGCCGCGGTCGAAGTGTATCAACTACCTGCGGGCACGACCCGGCCGCCGGAATTGACCGCGAGTTACTGCCTCGGCGTGGAAAAGAACGGCAAGTGTCTCGCGAAGTTCAAGCAGACCGACAATCAATTCACCACCACCAGCACCGCTTCGATCCTCGGCTACTACCACGTCGCGCGCGCGCTCGGCGACATTTGTGAAATCAAGCCCGCTGTCCTCCGCACGATGGATATCGAACAGCACAAAAAGATGGTGCGCCTCGCCTCCGAGATGGGTGTGCACGGCACCATCGCCAAGAGCTGGGGTTTGTTTAACGGCTACTACGCCAACCCGAAAGGTTCGCGCGTCGCCAGCGCCCTTTTCACTTCCGATTTCACGCAGATCTACGGCGCGCTTTTGGAGAACACGACCGGCGAGGAAAATTACGCCGAGTGGCTCAGCGCCGGCTCCAATCTCAGCTCGACGCACGCCTTCAAACGCATGGCCGACTCGCGGCCCGTAGCCGACATCGTCGGGTCAAAATTTTTCACGCAGGCCAACGTCCAGGCGCTCGTCGGCATGCGCGATATGAGCGAGCTGATCCTGCTCGACTACCTTCTCGCGCAGTCCGACCGGCTCACCGGTGGCAATATCAGCGACTACCCCTTTGCCTATTATCTCGATGGCGAAAAAGTGAAGTCCACCAAGGCCTCAAAAACATCCGACATCCCGCCGGGCGCAGCGCAGGTCGTGATCAAGAAACTCACGATCAAGGACACCGACGCCGGTTTGCTTAACACCAACGTCTTCGAGGGAAAAGGCTACCTGGCACAGATTCATCACCTCCACCCGAAGACCTACCAGGGACTGCAAACCCTCGCGCAAAATTGGAACGCCGATCCGGCGGTGAAACAATTTTTCCATCGCGAGTGTACCTTCAGCAACAGCCAACTCGCTCGCTTCGAAAAGTATCTTCTCAACGCCGCGACCACCCTTCGCACTCGCAACGACAACGGCACGCTCCATCTCGATCTCGACCTCGACGCTTACTTTGCCGGCGCCACCCCGCCGCCGCCTCCACCGACCGGCTCGCAGCTTGGCGCTTCGGTCGGTCGCTGGGAAAAAGGCGCCGTTAATCAGTCAACCGACGTCAAAACGGTGCAGCGCCTTCTCAGCAAGGCTGCGCAACTGCTCCACGCGCCGCAACTCGATCCCAAGGGAATCGACGGCTTGATCGCGCGCCCGCCAAAAAACTCCAGCACCGTCGCCGCGATCGAAGCCTTCGAGACTTTGTCGCAACTCCCGGTCGGTGGCTTGATCAGCCCCGCGGCCCCGAACTGGACCGCCCTGCGGAAAGCCGCCGGCGAAAGCGTGTAACCTCGAGCCGGATGAACAATCCGCTTTTCCGTTCACGAATCCTGGCCACGCTCAGGCCCAGCTCTAAACGATCGTCCAGCCGACCTCGTCGCTCTCCTCGCCTAATGTCCGCCGCATCGTTCCGACGATCGCTACATTTGGGACCGCGCCTCCGAAACCTTTTGGGGAGGCGTCGAGCACATGGGACGGGGTCGCATCTTCAAAGATGTGACCCCGATGCCCCCTGATATCCTAGTGCAATGTAACACTTGAAACGGACACGATTGCGAGCGGCGCGCGTGTCGGGTAGGGACCGCGCGCTGCGCGGTCCGAAGCGCGTGCTCAGGACGGAAAGGCATGCGAACAATCTGCAGGCCACGCCTGCTGGCCGTCGCAGCGCGACAGCCCTACCTAACTCCATCCGGGGAGACGCAGACCACAGCCGTAGCCGATTCAGCAGTTACGATGCACTAGGAGGGGCAGAGCTAAAGTCAGTCCGCTTTCCGTTTAACGGCCTCTCTCAGCTACGGCCGTAACGAAGCCACTGTCGTTACCGCCTACAACACCCTCATCGCCGCACCCACTTCCGCCGCGGCTGCGATCGGGCAAATCGTCACCGGTTCATTTTAAGACTTGGTCCTGCCCGACGGCGCCGTCCTTACAACCCATCCCGTCGATTCCACGCCCGACGGCTCCGCTCCACTGCGGCTCGACTTCGCCGCCATGCGGCTCTCGCCAATCCCACCACGCTCGCCTTTCAAATCGTCGGCTTCGCCACGGTCGACCGCATCCAGCAGGAGATTTGGATGCGCAACGGCCAGACCGGCAAGTTTGAGCGCGTCGATTCCCGGCTTCTCACCACCAGTGGTGACACCATTCGTCTCGGGCCCAACTTCGCCCGCCTCCTTGACGCCTCCGGCAACGTCACCGCCCAAGCCCGATATTCCCCCGCCAACGACCGCGAAACTTTCTGGCGCGATTGGAGCATCGCCGTGAATCAGGTCATCTGGGCCGGTGGGTTGTAAGCGGTTCCCCGTCGCCGCGTCGTACGCCATTTGGAACGAAGAGATTCGACGTGACCCAATCCGGTCACAATTTTCGACGGCGTTCCCGCTGGAGCGTGAGCAGCATGCGCAGGACGTAGAACGAGCGCGCGGGAATCCAACCTAGCTATTTCGCCATTCCGAGATCGTCCCGCACGGCATCATGTTCGGCGACCGCACCATCGCGGATCGTGACCTAAAGCGTTTGCAAAACGGAGACGCGGCGGCCATTCGAGGGAAACGCATTCGTCGCCCGACCTTCGGGAGAGTCGTGCCCGACAAATGACCCATGCTGCCGTGTGTGCAGGGTTGCGCGCGCCGCCTGCGTAAGCCGCGCGGGTCCGTCCTCGGCAACGGCAATCAGGCTACTCGTCTCCCAGGATGAAATTCTCCACGGCATGGGCGAAGCCTTCGTCGTTCAGGCCCAGCGAGACGCGATCGGCCGCGTTTTTGACTCCGTCGTTCGACTGTCCCATGGCGATGGAGAAGCCACTCTTCTCGAACATCAGGACGTCGTTGGGCATATCGCCCATGGTGACAATGGATTCGGCCGGGATGCCGAACTTCGCGACCAGCATTTCGACGACACCGCCCTTGTTGGCGCGCGGGTGGGTGACATCGAGGTAGTAGGGCTGGGAACGTGCGGCAGAGACGCTCGGTCCCGCTTCTGCCGGACCACTCGAGTAGTGCTCGCCCGGCACACTGGACGGCTTGGTGTGAAAGAGGCCGGCGAATTCGTCCTGGATGATCTTCTCCACGCGTTCGACCAATCCGTAGTCGTCCGAGACGCCCACGATCTTGGCCGCGCCTTGTTCGAGGCCGACTTCGAAATCCGGCACCACGGTGGGCGCGAATTGCACGGTGTGTTCTTCTTTTTCCCGGTGGGGGGCATTGCCGTCGCGCAGATACCAGTGCAGCCCGGCATAGACCCAAACGTCGAGGCCTTCCTCGCCGATGCGCCGGATGACTTGCTCGGCCACTCCGCGCGGCAGGGTGAGGCTTTCGCTGATCTCGAAAGTCTCGGGATGAACCAGGGTGCCGCCATTAAAGGCAGCGATAGGCGCGCTGATGCGGACGGCGTCGGCCACCATCTTCATGCCGCGCGGCGGACGGCCGCTGGTGATGGCGAAGCCGATGCCCGCATCGTGCAGCCGTTGGATGGCGGCATGGGCTCGCGGGGTGATGCGTTTCTGGCTATCGACGAGCGTGCCGTCCACGTCGGTTAAGACCATTTTGATTTCAGGTTTGGAGCGTCTTGGTTTCATAGCGAGGGCAAGGTGGAAGTTTATGGACGGAAGCGATCATGAGCGATGCTTCCGCGGATGACAAGGCTTCACTCCGCGGGCCTCCGGACCGGAATTGAGTCAAAATGAAAAGACACCGAGCGGATGTCCACGGGTGAGGTAAAAAAGAGAAGTCGCCTCAGCGAATTCGGGGGATTCGGCGCCCCCCGTTCTGCACATATGCACGGACCGACCCCGCGGACCGACCCCTATTCCCGACTGCGGGCTGGAGGAGGACTCGGCGCGAGTTTTCGCGTCGAATGGAGCAGATGTGTCCGGTGGATCTGGCGGGTGAGCACGAGGCGTTGCGACGGGGATGGAAACTGGGAGCGGAGGATTTTGCGGATCGGCTGGCGGATCGGCTGGGACCGGGGAAACGCGCCGGAGTGCGGGCGCGGGAAAGCCGGGAGCTGGATGAGATTTTGGCGCAACGTCTGATCAAGGCGGGCCTGGCCGAAGCGGGATGGAGGAGGGAGGATTTGCGCCGGCAACCGAAGGGGCACGCGGTGAAGGTGGCGATTGCGCGGCGTCTGCGCGCGAACACCCCGATGCAGCGGGAGTGGATCGCGGCGCACCTGCATATGGGAAGCCCGAGTCACCCGTCGGCGCTGTTGGCAGTCGACGATAGTAAGCTCTGACCCGAATGGCGCGCGCGAATGGCGCGCGCGAATGGCGCGCGAACCTGTATATGGGAAGCGCGAGTCACCTGTCGGCGCTGTTGGCAGTCGACGATAGTAAGCTCTGACCCGAATGGCGCGCCCCGAATGGCGCGCCCACTTCTTCGCTTAATTGAGCGCCATTAGGGTCGGTCCTATAATCTCGGCAAATCGGCTCGACCTGCGAGCCGGGCGAAAGCTAGAATCGTTCGATGCCCCGGGAGGCTCAAGTGAAATTTCCTTGGAGCGGTCTGACCGCCTGGCAGAGGACGGCTGCAACGATGGAATTATGCCGAGATTATAGGACCGACCCCAGGACCGACCCCTTTTTCCTCCCCCCCTCCTTAATGATCGCTTTTCGGCGTCTGGACTGCCAAATCTCTAATAGCATCGAAGGGAATGCCTCCCATGCCAACTACTCGCCCGTCCCGAATCACGGAGCTATACTGCCAGCTTGGAGGTTCTCCGGTGAAAAAAAGAATCTGACCTTCCCCTAGATCCAAGCCTTCCTTGGCCCGAATATTATCTATGGGATATTCGTCCCCGACACGGTACAGGCGGCTGTCGCTTCCCACTCGCTTGATGACCTCTGCGATCATACATCTATGCACGCCGTCGATGAGCTTCCACTCTGTCCTCAAGATCAAGCTAGATGACGCTATTTTCCGCTCGACCGGCCAACTATAGAAATTGACCATCATATCCTCGTGCTGCTCAGTTCCTTCTGACAAGACCAACTCACGAATCCTTGAGAAAACAGACCATGCTCGGATCTGTCCGAATAACAGAAGCCCAAGCATCAGCAGTGCAATCGCGACAAGCAGCCACAATGGCAACAAAAACTTCTTTAGTAGAGGTGTCTTTTTCATGAAAATGAGTCATCCGCAACACTAGTTGATCGATCGGAGTTTTTCCTAATCTTTGATCGTCAAGTCGCCCCAACCGAGTAACGGCGGACCTATGGTATGAATAAGGCGTGAATCAAATTTTTCTTGGACGTATTCAAACCAATAACCCGGCGCACAAGTATCAAAACATCTCTTGAGACCTGCTCTCCAATAGTCACCCCGTTGTTGATAATGCTTGGAATACGCTATGGTTGGAACAACTGGTATGAAGCGCAAGCCGGACACTAGAGTGTAGAAAGTCCAGGCTCGATAAATGGTAATCTCCGGTAATTCTATCCTCGGACCAGCCAAAACAATCCACCAGTGACTGCTTTCAAACGGCCCGCAAAATTTAGCAAGGCCGAACGGGTCAATATGATCCACCGGAGAGTTGTCGACATAACCATATAGATTCAGCCCGCCGTTTTCTGCAATCGGATCGCGGCTTATCCACCGCCCCATCGCCGGGCTGTACGCCCGATACGGCGTCAAATTCAGCCCGCTGGGCGCGTGGAAATAATGCCCGGTGTAGCCGAAATCCAAGCTCGTGTCGCCCTCCAGCACGACTGAGTTGCCCCAGACATCGTAATCGTAACGGGCTCTGAGTTCTCCGCTTGCATCGGTCAATTCGCGGATGCTCCCCAGGTGATCGCGCGTGTAGTAGAACGACTCCATTGTCTCCAGCTTCTCGTTCCAGCGCTGCTCGCCTTCGGCGAAGAAGCGCTTCTTCACCGTCGCGCCTGTAATGTCGCGTTCTTCCGCGATCCTCGTCCCATCCCAGACGAAACGCTGCACGGTGGTGGGGAAGCCGGTATTCTCGATCGTCACTCGCACCTGCTGCGGCGTCTTATTGTCCGGGCCTTGCGCGGCTTTGAAGGCCAGCGTGTAAACCCCCGCCGCCAGCGCCACCGTCTGCTCGATCACGCCATCATCACTCTGCACGTAGCCTACCTGCGTCCCGTCGGGCGCATTTGCAAATCCACTCCCGTTTCCTGCCATCCCCGCTTCCCCGGCAAAGCTCCAGGTCGCACCGGCCGGATTGGGCACCACATTCGCCCCCACCACCGGCGTTTCGAAACCGCCGTTCGGCACCGGCGCGTTGTTCAGGGTCACGGTATCGATCAGCGCCACCGCGCCAGCGCCATTCAACCCCTGGAAGCGGATGGTGTAATTGCCCGCCGCAGCCGTGAACGGTGCGGAAGTGTAGGTGCTATAGACAAGCGAGCTCGCAGGCTGCGCCACTGCCGTCTGCCCCGCCCCTCTCTCCACGATGGCCGTCCGCCGGTTCGCCCCGTCGTAGGCAAACTCGGAGCGTTTGCCGTCGCCTAAATAATTGATCGCGACCAGGTGGTTGGCCGCGTCCCACTCGTAGGTCTGGTTCCCGAGCCCGGCCGTCATGTTCCCGTTAAAATCATAGCCCAGCGGCTGGGGCTCCGACGGTGCCCCGTTCAGAATCAGCGTCTGATCCAGCAGTTGGTTTAAACTGTTGGGCGTGTAGGAATGGGAAGTGCCGTTCGGATACAGAAGCTGCGGATTGAAGACGGAATCGAAGACCCGGTTCCCCGCCAGATCGTACTGAAACGCATTTTCAGAGGTGGAAATGTTCGAATTGGCGGTGTTGCGCGCGCTCGTCAACTGCTGCGCGTTATCGTGTTGAAACCAGAGGCCCGAGGTAACGGCGCCCAACCGCTTCGTCCACGACGTGATCTCGCCTTCCGGATCGTAGGTGTAATCGAAGCGCGAGAGATTTGTTCCGCCGCCCTGGTGGCTTTCCATGTAGTCGAGCCGGCGGTCGTTGGTTCCGCTCAAATAGTGATAGGTCGCCACCTGCGCGTTTGGAGCCGTCACCGATTCGAGCCGAGCCGTCACACCGTCGTAGGTGCGGGGGAAATCTCCACCCAGAACGGGAATGGTTGTCTTGGTGATTCGGCCCAGCTCATCGTACATCATGCTGGTGCCCGTTCCGTTGACGGAATGACTTCCCACGCGCCCCAGCTCGTCATACGTGTATGTGATCACATCGTCGGCGAGCGGCCCGTCTACCGTCGCGAGCCGAGTGGCTCCAAGGGTCGCGCCAGAGCCTACGGGATGATAGCCATAATCCGTGTGCCCCGTGCCATCGTCCATCGACGTGATCCTATTGTAATTTGGATCGTATCCATACGTGACCTTCGGCGTGACCGGGAAAAGCGGCGCGCCCGCGGGATTCGTGTAGCTGGTTTCCACGAGATTGTCGTCGATGCCGTAATGATAATTGGTGCGCTGATTCTTCGCGTCGATCATGGAAGCGAGCCGGCTGGTCGCGCCGGCCGTGTGCGGGACGGTCTGGTTCTCGTAAAGATAATCGATCCCGGTTCCGTCCTGATACTGCTTCCGATAGACGCGCCCCTGCAGATCGCGCATGAACATCGTCAGGTTATTCTCTGCGTCCGCGATGGATTGCAGCGAGCCGCAGGAGCACCAATCGTAGGTGGTGGTCCGATTCTCCGGGTCCCTGCTGGCGATCATGCGCCGGTTCTCGTCGTAGAGGCGCTTGGTCCACAGCCCCCGGCGATCCTGAGTGGCGGTAAGATCGAGCGTCATGATTAACGTATCCTCGTAGGTGACGGGATCGAGCCGTGTGTAGCGGAATTCTTGAGCCGTATTGTCTGGAAACCTGATCGTCTTCTGCCGGTCCAGATTGTCGTACTCGAAAATGCGGTAATAGCCATCCGGCTCAATCTGCTTCTTGAGCCGGCGGGCGTCATCGTATTCCAACCGCGTCACGGCGGTGCCGGCCGCGACGGTCGGACTGGTGATAGAGGTCAAATACCCGATCGGTTTGCCCACGCTGCCGTCACCGTAGCCGTATGTCGTCGTTTCGTTCCTGGCATTTCTCACCCACTCAACTTGGCCATCTGGGAGATACTGGAATCTTGTCGTCTGCCGAGCTGCATCGGTCGTCTCTTTGGGCCGATGCGCCGGGTAGGTCGGATCAAAAACCTGGCTAAGAATCAGATCGGCACTCTGCCCGTCGGGATCGGTGCTGGCTCCCGCCGGGTTGCGCTGGAAAACCGAGAGCAGATCAATCTGATTCGTATCGTAAACGTAGCTGGTGACGCGATTCGCGGGATCCGTCATCCTGGTCACGTTCCCCCAGTCATTATACTCGTGCCGTCGGACCGAAGTCGTTTCATCACCAAGCACGCGCGCAGTTTCAGTCGGTTTCGCGCTTGCCCCTGAGTGTTCGTAATCGGACTGGCCGGCATACGCATACCAAACCCGATTTTCCAACGGCGCCTTCTCGCTGCCGGGAATGCCAGAGACGGAACCGTCCGCGTTGTAAAGCCAATGCGTGACTCTGGCGGTGGTTTCATTTCGCGGCACCGAGGCCATCGCCTTCTTGTCCCAATAAAAGGTGTTTGCGGACGCCAAGCTCGAATGCGGATCTCCCACGATGTTGGAGGGAACCGGCTCGCCCGACCCGAACCCAGGTGTTTGATCCCGGTATTCAATGCGCTCTTTCTGGCCGTCGGGCCCGGTGATCTCGAGCCATCGATAACGACTGACTTCGCCGTAGGCGAAACTCGTGATCCCGTAAGGAGTCTTGAGTGTATCAACGAAATCCGTACCCTGCGCGTAAGTGAACTCCGATGCAATCATCTCCGGGTCGGTGATCTTCTTGAGTTTTCCGTCGGCGAAATACTCGAAGGCCGCGAAGCGCCCGAACGGATCGGTCACTTTTGTCACCTTGAGCGAGTCCCCGGGTAGCTCGTAGGCGAATCGCGTAACCTAGCCGAGCGCATCGGTAATATTGTCGATTCGCCGATCGTCGCTCGGGTCGTAATTAATCAAGACCGGTTGCCCTGCCGCATCTTCCCAACGGGTCATAAAAACTTTTCGCGGATAGGTGTTGGCGTGGTCAGGGTGCGTAAAATACTGGCGCGATCCGTCCGGAAGGCGTCGCTCGTAAGCCCCTGGCCCATTCTGAACGAGCAGCGCATCGCTCTTGGGCGCGCGAGAAAAAGTCGAGGATCCGGCATTGAAAACGTAAGTCTCGATGCCCCCTCCCGGTAGAAAGACACTCGTTGTCGCGCGCTGCGAATTGGGATCATCAACCACATACGCCATCCACTTGAACGTCCACTTCGGACCCAAATTGGAGGTATCGAAGGCCGTTGGGTAACGGCTTTCGCGCTGGCTGTAGCTTAAAGTGAAGTCTATCGCAGGCCCGTAGGGCGGCGAGTATCCCACCGGAGTGTCATTGATATTCAAACTGACCAGCGCCGAATGCACGCTGTACCGAGCCATACCGCGAGCGTCCGCCGCGCAACTATCCCCGCCAACTGACCGGTCTTTACCGGTGAGATTAAGGCCCGGTGGACCGCTGAACGTCACGTCGATTTGGGGATTATTATAATCGATGTGGCCGCTGCCGGAGGCGAACCAAGTCCCGTTATCGGCTCCGCCATCAATTGTATAACCCAGCCCGTCGCCCCCATGGCAGTATATGTTTTGCCAAAATTCGGGCCCTCCAATGCTCCCCGGCCCGCCGTATCCGTAATATCGAATTCCACTAAGATCAGGGCTGTACCCGCAATATGAATAGGACTGGTAGTCGCTCACGATCAAACCATGAAACGTGACCCGTACAGTACCTGGAGACTCTGCGACAACGGTCCTGGTCATGAAGATATACGAATCGATCCCGTATACCGAATTCGGCAGAAACGCGGCGCAACATGCCCACAACAAGATGTTTCGTTTCATCTTGAAGATGTTCTGAAAATTTTTAGACGCCATTGCGTCGCCTTTTAGGAAAAAATCGAAATCCCGTCAAGGTTTTTAGCCTCCGCCCGGAAAATGTCGCGAATCATCAGGTGGGGTAACTTTGAACTCCGAATTGGTGTCAGGTCTTAAACTTTTGCCATTTCACTTATACTTGCTCCTCGATCTTGGATTTCCACGTTCAATGTTTTGCATTCAACAATCTGATTACTTGGTTCTCAATTCGCTTTGCAAATCTCCAAGATTTTCGCAAGTGCGGGCGCTGCTCCCGAGCGAATATTGAATGCAAAGATGCGACCCCGATTCGACCCTCTGATCCCTTAGATTCTTAGCCTGACCCGTAGCCTGACCCCCAACTGATCCCTTCCAACTGATCCCTTGAAATGGCGATGATGATTGACTTCCGCCGCCCGCACAACAGTCTCTTTGCGGCAGCGGTTCTCTGCGCACTGCCCGTCGATTTGTCTTATGTCTGACCGCTCGCGCCGCCCCGAAGTTGTGCCGCCGCCCGACGATGGGCTTCCGGCAAATGACGAACCATACTGGTTCCGCAACGGGCGTCGTTTCGCGAATTTTCAATCGAACGCTGAGTTGCCACCGAATGCGGATGTCGTGGTAATCGGCGCGGGGCTCACCGGCGCATCAAGCGTTTATCATCTTACCCGGGCGATGGGGACCCGCAGCATGCGTATCGTCATTCTCGATCAAGGGGGGACGGGAAGTGGGGTCGCGTCTAAACATTGTACATTTGGGGGACGGGAAGTGGGGTCGCGTCTAAACATTGTACATTTGGTAAGATCATGATCAGAATTCGGCCGAACACGCACGCCACCGAACTCTCCGGCCAGGATCTTTTCGCCCCGCTCGCCGGCCAGTTCCTCCTCAAGTTGCCCACCCTCCAGGCCGTGCAAAAGGCTCGGCCGCAGACGTGCGCCAGTTCTATTACGCCCACCGCTGTCGCCGGCCCCAGCTCGTCCAGGAACGCCTCGACGCCATCGCCCAAATGATCCCGCTCACCTCCGACTCCGCCCTGCTCGAACCAGCCAAGATTCAGGTCCAAATGCTGGCCCGCCAACTCCTCCAGCTCGGCCAGGCGATAAAACAATACGACACCCAGATCGCAGCACGCTTCGCCCTCCACCGCGACGCCGCCCTCTGGCAAAGCTTCCCCGGGGCCGGACCCATCCTCGCCCCGCGGCTGGCCTGCGCCTTCGGGAGCGAACGCTCTCGTTACCCCGAGGCCGCCGCCCTCCAGCAATACAGTGG
>JBBSPM010000063.1:0-28300 GCA_038258815.1 Chthoniobacterales bacterium | reverse complement strand
GGCATAACGGGCCTGTGCCTTCGGGCGCCGCCGCATCGCCAGCAGTTGCTGCTCCTCGTCAGGAGAGAGGATGATCTCGGTCGGATGCTTGGGCATCTTTCCATTATAGTTATGTCTCTAACTTATGCAAGTAGGTACTAGAGCGTGTCATTGCACTTTGGTTAGCTGGCAGCCGGCAGCGAGCGCCGTAGCACGGGCGTCCCGCGGCGTCCCGCCTGTGGGGACAGCGGGCATCTTGCCCGGTGTTTTCTCTCGTCGGCTTTGTCGAAGCCTTGCTTCACCGGGCGAGACGCCCGGTGTCCCCACAGGCAAGATGCCTGTGCTACGTAGCCTTCGGCCCCTGGAAAAGTGCATGACACGCTCAGAGCGCGTAAGCCTGCTAGTAAACAGTATTGCTTTCCCTCAGCGAAATCTTTATACGGATTGAAGAAAAGTAACCATGGCTCGTCCTATTGCACGAACCAAAGAACAACCAACCAAACCCCAGGAAATCCTATGAAATACAAATCGCACCTCATCACCGGCCTTTGCGTCGCCGCCGTCGCTTTCTGCGGCAGCGTCAACGCCGCCGACAAGAAATCACCCTCGCCCGCGCCCAAGGCTGCGGCCACGGAAAAAAAGGATGCCGCTGAACCTGCGGCCAAAAAGCCACGCGCGATCCCGTTCCGCGGCAAAGCGAGCGCGATCGACAAAAAGGAAAAGTCCTTTTCCGTTGTCGGTAAAACCAACACGCGCGTCTTTAAAGTAACGGACCAGACCGCAGTGACGAAAATGGGCGCGCCCTCTACCTTTGACGAGCTGACCGAGGACGAAGACGTGACCGGCTCTTACTGGAAACACGAAGACGGCAGCTTGGAAGCCAAGAGCCTGAAGATCGGTGGCAAATCCGAGGCCGAAAAGGCCGCCGACGCCGCGAAGAAAGCAAAGAAAGACGCTAAGAAAGCTGCAGCCACTGCAGAAGAGCCTGCCGCTGAAGAAGCATCGCCCGCGCCGAAGAAAAAGTAGTTCGCGCTAATTCGAAATTCACCGGCTTGCGGCGGAGAGATCCGCCGCAGGCCTTTTTCGTCTCGAGCGCTGTCGCCTAAGTTTCTGCCGTCGCCTTTGCGGTCACGAGATCGGCGACGAAAAGTGCGTACTCGCGCGCACGACTTTCCTCATCCGGTTGTCGCAGCAAGGACGATGGATGCACCGTCGCCAAGACACGCGGTGCGAGATTTGAAGAAAGCACGACGCCGCGTTCTTTCGTCACCCGAAAAGACGAGCCAAAAATGGCCTGCGCGGCGGTCGAGCCCAGGCAAACGAGAAGCTTCGGCTGCACGATCCGGAGTTCAGCCTCCATCCACGGACGGCAGGCGGCGATTTCCCGCGAGTTCGGCTTTTGATGAATGCGCCGTTTCCCACGCGGTTCCCATTTGAAATGCTTCACCGTGTTTGTGACGTAAACCTGCTCACGATCGATTCCCGCTTCCTTGAGTGCACGATCAAGAAGTTTCCCAGCAGGACCCACGAACGGTTTTCCGGCCAGGTCTTCCTGATCCCCGGGTTGTTCGCCGAGGAACATGATCGTCGCACGTTTCGGTCCTTCGCCGAAAACCGTCTGCGTTCCGCGCTGGTAAAGCGGACATGCGGTGCAAGCTCGCGCGGCTTCCGCGACCTCGTCCAGGCGCTGCGTTTCCGGAACGCGCGCAGGATATGATTCCGCGTTGTCGGCTATTTTGCTCGCGCTCTTTTTGACCATGGCTTCCACCCGCCCGGGCGCCTCCTGCAAGAGCGACGGGATCAGCGCCGCCTCCGGCAGGTTACGCCAATATTTCTTCGGCATCTCCGCCTGCATCGCATGCACCTTCACGCGCGCGGGATTGAAGATATTCGCGTAATACGTTAGCCAAAGGGACTCCGCTGCGTCTTCCGTAGGCGCTTGGGACTTGGTGACGCCAGCGGTGAAGGTCAACGCGCGTCCATCCCAATGCGCACAGCGTTCCGGCGTGAGGATCGACCAACACATGGAAGCGAAACGGTCGACAAAGAAGCGCGCGTTAGGCTCTACGATGTGATGCGCCGGTTCGAACCAGGCCACGAACCACTTCGCGTCGCCATGCTGCACTTCGCGGAAGCGCACGAAGGCGCGCATCTTGTGGATGTCGTGGCGGACGGATTTCTGCAAATCGAAAGCGCGCGCCACATCCGGATCGACTGCGACTTCGAGCAGCTTTGCTTCACCATGCGTGAGCCGCCACACCAGCCGATAAAGCAGCGCCCAGCGCGCATCGTCTGAATGCAGCACGACCAAATGCGCGAGCGCGAGGAAGGTTTTTGGAACGTGAAAACGCGGCGACGCCGATTGCGAAACATCCGGCGATGGTTCATCAAAAATATCGAGGGCCGGCTGGTCGGCGGATAGCTCCTGCCAGACGACCTCGTTAGGCGCCAAGCCCCGCTGCAACGCGGAACGCGCCGCCCGTTGCCAATCTTCCAACGCGGGATGAAACGTGATTTGTTCCACCGCCTACAACTGACCGGTCAAGACGGAAGTCTCCGGAGAGAACAAATCGAGTTGCAGATCCGGCGCGGTGAAGCGGCGGCTAAAATCATCGCGATCGAGTGCGAGCGCGGCCGAGTTGTAATCCGCTGTGACCACAAACGGCAGCACCTTCTTCACCGAAACATGGAGCCGCGGGAGATCGTCCAGGCGCACCTTGTGCCACCGGCGAACGCGCAGAATCTTCTCGACCGATTTCGTTCCCAAACCCGGCACGCGCAAAAGCATTTCACGCGCGGCCTTGTTCAAATCGACCGGAAACAAATGTCGATGACGCAAGGCCCACGAAAGCTTCGGGTCGATCGCGAGATCGAGATTCGGCGCGGCTTCTGTGGTCAGTTCGTCCGACTTGAACCCGTAGAAACGGACCAGCCAGTCGGCTTGGTAAAGTCGGTGCTCGCGCACGAGCGGCGGCGCGATCAACGGCAGCTTGCTGGAAGCGTCGGGAATCGGACTAAAGGCGGAATAATAAACGCGTCGCAATTTTTGATTCGCGTAGAGCGAAGTCGCCTGGCGCAAGATCGTCGCATCCGGCGTGTCGGTCGCGCCCACGATCATCTGCGTGCTCTGGCCGGCCGGCGCAAAGATCGGCGCCTTTCTGCTCTCACGCCGCGCGGCTTTTGCCTGCGTAATGCGATCGCGGATGCCGCTCATAGCCGCCTTCGTGTTGGCGAAATTCTTCTGCGGCGCCAGTTCCTCCAGCGCGACCTCCGTCGGCAATTCGATGTTGATGCTGATCCGATCCGCCCAGCGCCCTGCTTCTTCGATTAACGCCGGCGCGGCCTCCGGAATCGTTTTCAAATGAATGTATCCGCGGAACTGATGTTCGGTGCGAAGGGTGCGCGCGACCGCCACGACTTGCTCCATCGTGTAGTCGGGATTGCGAATAATCCCGGAACTCAGAAACAACCCTTCGATGTAATTTCGGCGGTAAAAATCGAGCGTCAGCTGCACGACTTCTTCCGGTGTGAAACGCGCCCGCTGCACATCGCTGGAAATGCGATTGATGCAGTAGAGGCAATCGTAAATGCAGTAATTGGTCAGCAGAATTTTAAGTAACGAGACGCAGCGCCCGTCCGGGGTGTAGCTGTGGCAAATCCCTGAGCCCGTGGTCGAACCCAGCCCGCCCGAGTTGCGCGAGTTCCGCTTCGTCGTCCCACTGCTGGCGCACGAGGCGTCGTACTTGGCCGCGTCGGCTAAAATGGCGAGTTTGCGATCGAGTTCCATCTGCTCCCAATAGTACGCGGCTTGCGGCAGCCTCGGATGCAAAAAAAGCGCGGCCTACGTCGCGTCACTCGTGAAGTGGGGGATATCATTTTCTGCACCCGTCCCCTGACAGCGGAGCGAGGTGGTCACTAAGATTGTTCCGTACGGAACGTTTCCACCGACCGAAGACGGCGCGGAAGAATGAGTTTTCATGAGTCGTCGGGCGCAGGACTATCTGTGCGCCACTTTTTCCTCAAATTACGACTGACAGGACGTCAGTGATGCCTGCGCAAAAATTCTTCCGCCAAGGCGCGATACGCGATCGCCCCGCTTCCGTTCGGCGCGTACTCGAAAATCGATTTCCCAAAGCTGGGCGCTTCACTCAAACGCACCGTGCGCGGGATCACTGTCTCGTAGATTTGTTCGGAGAAATGCTCGCGCACTTCCGCCACGACCTGCGTGCTCAAGTTCGTTCGACGATCGAACATCGTCATGACAATGCCCGCGATCCGCACGTGATCGTTCACGCCGGAATTTCGGATCTGTTCCACCACGCGCACGATCTTGACCAAGCCTTCGAGAGCAAAAAATTCGCACTGAATCGGGGTGAGCAATTCGTCGGCGGCGGCGAGGGCGTTGGTCATCAGGATGCCGAGCGATGGTGGGCAATCGAGCAGGACGAAATCGAAAGTCGCATCTGCGCGCAACGGCGCCAGCGTCTCGCGGAGCCGCGTGAGGTGATTGTCCATCCGCGCGATCTCGATTTCCGCGCCGGCCAAATCGAGATCGGCGGGAATGATGAACATCCCATCCAGGCGCGTCGGCAAAATTTTGTCGGCGACGGAAGCATCGCCGATTAGCGGCTCGTAGAGACTTTCACCTTCCAACTCGCTAAGACCGAACGAGCTGGTGGCGTTGCCTTGCGGATCGAGATCGATCAGGAGCACACGCTGCCCCGATTGCGCGAGAGCGCACCCGAGATTGACGGCAGTGGTCGTCTTGCCGACACCGCCTTTTTGATTTGCGATCGCAATGACTTTCATGATGCGGAAAAATGACGAAGCCCGAAGGACGAAGCTCGAATCAATGACGAAATCCGAATGAAGAAGCGCATCGCCTCCGCTTTTCGGACTTCGTTATTGGTCATTGTTTCGGATTTCGTCATTCGGGTTTCGTCATTTATCCCCTTCATCGCGGCACAATCAGCGTCCGCAATTCGAAGGTGCGTCGGCCATCGCTTTCCTGCCAGCACAGATGATCGGGATCGGGCAGCATTTCGGTGATTTCCAGCTCGCCGGCCTTGACCAGCCAGCGGTGAAAGATCTCGAGCGAGAGATAACTTTCGAGATCGATGAAGACTGGCTTCGTGTCTTTGTCCCGACCTTCCGCACCGCTCCGCCGCAGCGTTGCTTCCGTCGGCCGCGTGTAAATGTAGCGGGGCCAACCCTTCTCGGCGCGGAGTTCCTCGATCGCCAGAACGAGATCGCGCGAGATGCCTTTGTAATCGCCCGGCGGCAATTCCTCGGCCGTCACGGTCCAAGATTGCCTTTGTACAATGACGCGACCGCAACGCAAACGAGGCATGTGAGGAGACGCTCCGAATGAAAAAGGATGAAAGCCGAGCGGAATGACCCAGGCGCGTGCGAATGAGCCGAGATATTCCTTGCTCCCGCGGGTGCGCAGGCCCACGTCATTTGTGAATTTGTCGACGAAAACTTCCACCTCTGCGGGCGGGAGGGTGCGCCAACGGGCGTCGGAGCGTTGCGGAGCCAAGAAGGTCATCAACTCTGGCAGAGCGTCCATGTAGCGAACCGTGGTGTGCGCAGTAAAGTCCGCCGCAAAAAAGCCGAAGTGAAAACTGGGGCGTCCACAAGTCATGCTGGCCAGGGAGCGAGACAATTCCGCGTAATCCGGGCAGCTCCAGTATGCCCCGTGATGAAGCAACGCGGGAGGTGGATGGAGTTCGCTCAAAATCCACTGATATTCCCCGTGGGCGACCGCTTCAGCCGAAGCCGCACTAAGTTGAATGTCGGCGGAGGGAAACGTGTATTCATCGAAGGGTTCGAAATCCAAACTGCCGCGAAGGAACCGACCATCGGCGGCTGTGATTTCCCATTCGGCAGCGTCTGGACGGCCTTCGAATCTGGCGCGGAACGCAGCCTTCACTTCCTGGAACCCGAGGTGGGCAAATGTGACCATTCCGGGACCGGTAAGAGACATCTTCATGGCACTGCAATGATGAAGGAAGGCCGGCAACGACACGACCCCGCCCTGTTGCGGCGCGCTTTCGAACAGGCTCCGCAATCCCGCGGCCACGCGCCCGGCGATAAACGCGTAGCAGTCTCGCCAAAGATCGATCCACGGAGCGGCGTCCGCCGCGACTTCCTGAAGCAACTTATCCTCAATCGTAAAGTGGCATTCTCGAAAGCACTCCTCACCGATCGGATTCAGGGCGGAGTAAAGGGATCTCTCACCCTGCGCACGCTCGATTCCAAGGTCCAACAATCGCGTCCGCGCTTCTTGTAATGCCGCAGTCCGGCCCGGAACAGAAGTCGATCGAGTCAGGCTCACGCTCAAATCCTGCAGTGGCTGTAAAATTCCGAGCCAGCGCTCGCGCACCTCGCCCGCCCGCCAAGCGGCGATGTCCGTGAGCAAACGGGAGAAAGCATAAGGTTGCAGGGCGGGCACTTCGACCTCCCACCGGATCACGTCCAGCGCCGCGAGGTCGGCCAGTGCGGACAGCGGGAGACTGGACGCGTACGCGGGCGTCGTCCCATCGCAGCTAGCCACGAACTCCGCAGTCCCGTTTGGAAGCGCAACCGTCGCGCCGGTAGACGCTAGGACGAATATATCTCTCTCAATCCGGCCATTTGGATTGAGGCGGGGTGCGAGCTCCGGACGGACCGCTTCATCCTCGTTCATCGCCGCGACCACGGCATGGGCTGTCCAGCGTTCCATGAAGGCTTCACGACGCTGGATGCCTGGCTCCGGGGCGAGCGCCAAGCCTGGAGCGTCACTTACGGCTCGGCCCCAACCGGATGGGCCGAACTCACTGAAGGTATCGTTTTTGCCGGCGATCCGCTGCAGATAAAGGAGGAGGTGACGCTCCCTTTCTCGCGCACGCTTATTTCGCGTCGGCAAAGCCACGGCGGTGTCCTGCAGGGCTTCAGCCAATAAGGAATGCACGCCCGGGGCGCCAAAGACAAAATATCGCGGAAGGACATCGCGGCCCGCATCTATGAGTAAACGACGGACTCGGTCGAGATCGTCCTCAAGAGCGATGGGGAGTTGCGCCTCGGCTTCCGTCGAAGCGCGGATCGCACGCAGGAGAGTAAGGTACTCGTGTTGATCACTTTCGATCGGAGGAGCGGGCCGAGCTTTTAATGCGCTTCGAATAGCACGGTGCATCTCATTTGAGAGCCCGTTTTCGCGGTCGGCGAGAAGCATCTCCGCAGCCTCCCTCGCACGCAGCAGACTGTGTCTGCAGTCCAAGACGAGCCGAGCCGCGCGCGTCGTCTCCGGTGTCCCCAACCGCTCGATGACCTCGAAGGGCACGCCCGCCATCCGAATGAGGAAAATCGGAGCGACGCGGTAACTCGACACACGGAGAGAGAAACTAAACTAGCGGGAGGTGACAACCTAAAAGGCCCGGCACTATCGCGCGCGACTGAAGGAGGTTGGATTTTTTCGATCACGTTTGCGACCCACTCGAAAAAAACGTCGTCGCAAGGGAGCGATGACCGATTGCGAGAGCGCCTAAGCGTCAGCCAACGGAAGCCGAATAGTGAAGGTCGTTCCCAAGTCCGGCGTGCTGTCGACCTTGATCGAGCCGCGGTGATCTTCCACCACTTTCTTCGTGATATAGAGGCCGAGACCGGTGCCGCTCCGGCCCTGCCGCGTGGTGAAATAGGGTTCGAAGATCTTTGGCATCTGCGCGGGCGTGATTCCGCAGCCAGTATCCTGGATACGGATGTCCACGTAAAACTCCTGCGAGCTGCATTGCACCGTGACGGAGCCCTTATTCTCGGCCGACGCCTGGACTGCATTGACAATCACGTTCTGAAGGGCGCGCTTGATTTGCACCGCATCTCCCAAGACCATTCCGTCTTCGCAGGTTTCGGCCAGCATTTGCACGCCGCTTTGCGCGGCAATCGATTCCGCGCCCTTCAAAACTTCCTGCACGATCTGGCCCACATTCACGGCCCGATGCGCGGCCGCTTCCTGGCTGCCATAGCTCTGCCACATGGTGAGGAGCTCACGACAGAGCCGCACATTTTGCTCGATGATGTTCAACTCCTTGGCCGAGGTCGTGTTTTGCACGCCGCCCTCTTTTTCTGACTGCTCGAGTTTCTTCGCCAATAGCTGCACGTAGCCCCAGACGATCGTGAGAGGATTGCCCAGGTCGTGCACAAATTCCGCGGAGGCTTGCCCGAGAGACGCGAGCCGTTCTTTCTGCGCCAACTCTTTCATGAGCCGATTATTCAGTTCGCGAATCTCTTCCGCCGCGCCCTCGCCGGAACGATGCACGCGCGTGCGCTCGACATTGCGGCTGATCACCTCGCGCATCTCCACCGCATCGAATGGTTTGCTGATGTAATCATTCGCACCCAAGCGGAGCGCTTCCTGCGCTGTCTCCAGCGCGCCGAAACCGGTTAACATGATGACCGCCACATGGGGATCGATCTCGCGGATGCGACGCAGCCCATCGATTCCATTAGTTCCCGGCATTCGGATATCGCTCACGACCGCATCAGGTCTTTTCTCTCGCAACAGGCGCAGTCCCGCCTCTACCGTATTGGCAGTGTGGACCTGATAATTCGGCTTCAAGAGCATCCGCAAACTTTCGCGCGGCCCCATCTCGTCATCAATGACCAGGACGTGCGGAAGTTCGGGGGAGACGGTCATGGATTCGAAGTCGCAATGTAAGCTAGCCGCGTACCGTCAGGCGATCTCATAATGTCTCGGGCGGAAAAAAGCCAGCCTCCCTGATGGTCCACTAATGAATCGGGCGTCGACAAGGTACAAGTTGTGAATAAGCCAAAAATATGCTGAATAAGAACCGAATTAAATTTCGGCGACAGGAGCCACCACATCCAGTGGAATAGCTAGAAATCACACGCGTTCACGCACTTCCGCACGATTCATAGAGAATGGCTAAACGAAATCGAGTGGTCGTCACCGGCATGGGAATTTTGGCGCCGAACGGGACTGGGCTCGAGGCGTTTTGGAAATCGCTTCTGGCTGGGCGGAGCGGGATTGGGCCGATCACTCTTTTCGATGCGACTGATTTTAAAAGTCGGATTGCTGGCGAAGTGAAAGGCTTCGACCCGTTGGACTACATGAACGCATCGCAGAAGCCAAAGCGGATGGGCCGGCACACCCAGTTTGCTTACGCCGCGGCGATGATGGCGCTCCAGGACGCGGGCCTGGATCTAGAAAATCTCCGGCTCCCGAGTCCGACCCCCGTCGTGATTGGCGTAAGCATGAATGCCATGGATGTCCTGGAACGCGCCCTTGTTACTGTGCAAGAGTCCGGTCCGAATCGCGCTGCGGCAACGACTGCAATTGCGGCGGTTCCGCAAGCGCCGGCAAATGTCGTGGCGGACCGTCTCGGCATCGCCGCCGACGCCACCACGGTATCGTCCGCCTGCCCATCGGGCTTGGACGCCGTCGCGGAGGCGGCACGCATGATACGCTCAGGTGAGGCCGAATTTGCAATCGCCGGTGGAACGGATGCGCCTATTACGCCCTTGGCGATCGCGAGTTTCATCGCGGGCGGATTGAGCTCGGAACGAAACGACGACCCGGAAAAAGCCAGCCGGCCGTTCGACCTGAATCGTGACTCGGGAGTAATTTCCGAAGGAGCAGGCATCTTGATTCTAGAGAACCTGGAACGGGCGGAGGCGCGTGGAGCCCGCATCTATCTCGAGATCGCCAGCTATGGAAAACAGCGAGATCGCGATGGGGAACGGCCCGCTTCTGGCTTGGAGTATTCGATGGAGAGCGCCCTCGCCAATGCCAATTGGGTTCGAGACGACGTGGATTATGTCTCCGCCTACGGCCCAGGACACCCCGTTTTGGATGAAGCTGAAACCAGGGTAATCAAATCGTTCTTCGGGGCGCGGACGGGCCGACTCCCGGTGAGTTCCATCAAAGGAGCGACAGGAAACGCCCTCGCTGCCGGCGGCCCTTTTCAACTGATTGCGTCTGCTCTCTGCCTGCAACATCAAATCATTCCGCCCACTACCAACTGCGACATTCTCGATCCGGCGTGCGATATCGACATTGTTCGCGCTCGGCCGCGTAAGGCACGGTTGGATCGAGTTTTGATCAACGTGCGCGGGCTGGGCGGAGGCGCGAGCACCATGGCGGTACAGCGTTTGCACGCGCAATGAACTCGGCGACTTCACCAACGCTGATTGCGCTGATCGTTCAACTCGCTTTCGGTCTCGCGGTTTTTCAAACGACGCCGCACCGAAAAGCCAATCAAAGTTTCTTAATCCTATCGATCGCGCTCGCCGCATGGCTTGGTTGTCTCTACGCGATCTTCGTTTCGACGGAATTGGAGGCAGCCGCTTTCTATTTCCGGCAAGTCTCCGCGATCGGTGCGGTCTGTCTCTTTGCGTTTAACCTCTTGCGAATTTCGATTAAGCAACCCTCTGACACCTGGCGAAAAATCGCGAAAGGATGCCGGTGGTGGACCGTTTCGACCGTCGCGGTGGCCCTCATCTGTCAGACGGACTTTTTCCTCGAGGGCGCCACACATGTTCGTCCCGACGGTTCGATCTCAATCACACCAATCCCCATCTACCGTTCGGGGTTTTACCTTCTCACGCTCTTCATGATGGCGGGCGGGATCGTCCTGGTAGGGAATTTTGTCCGCGATGTGCGCCGCGCCAGTGGGCGGGAGCGAGCGGAGATGAGCTTCGTTCTCGTCGGCACGACTGTAATCCTCGCCCTAACTCTCCTGGGGTTTGCGCTACGCCAGCAGTTTCATCAAACGATCCTAAATTGGCTGGCGCCTTTCCGCATCGTCGTTTTCTCGCTCATCATCGCTTACGGGATTACCACCCGAAAGATTATGGAAGCGGGCGTATTTTTGCGCCGGTCAATTGCATACGTCCTGCTCACTACCTACCTGCTCGCCCTCTATGGGACCGTCTGGTGGCTGGGATGGTGGGTCGCCCTCCCGATCTTTGGAGAGGCGGCGGCAGGGATTTGCCATATAACCGCGGCGGGAGTGGTGGCGTTTGCCATGGCTCCCGCGCGGGGAATTTCACAAACTCTCGCGGATCGACTCTTCGGCGCACAACGCCTCGATTTCCACGCGACGATGAAGCGGGCGGCTGCCATTCTCCGCTCCGTCAGCACATTGGACGAGATGCTCGAGAAGTTTGCGGCGACAATTTCGGAAGCTGTGAATACCGATTTTGTCTGCTTTCTACTGCCAAGCCGTGCCGGGCAAACACAGCACTATCCGCCCCCGGAACTTCCCACAGAACATCGACCCATCGTGCTAGCTGCGGACGACGCGATCGTGCTCCAGCTCACTGCACATCAGGAGGCTCTCGTTCTCGATGAGTTGCATCGGACGCGACTCACTCCGCAACTCCAACAAATCACCGAATGGATGGAGGCTCATCGAATCGCAGTGGCGATGGCGATTCACTACCGCGGCCATCTCGCTGGCGTCATGCTTCTCGCTCCGCGCCGTTCTGGACGAATTTATGGCTTTGTAGAACAGAACGCGCTGCAGGTACTGTGCGGACAACTGGCGGTAGCAATCGAAAACGCCAAACTGTTCACGGAGGTGCAGAACGCCAAGCTCTACAATGAGACTTTGCTCGAGCATTTGACTAGCGGCGTGATTGCGGTCGGCGCGGATGAAAGGATAACCGTGTTCAACAACGAGGCTGGACAAATTGTCGGCCTCGACCCACGCGAGGTCATCGATCAATCAACGGCTAGACTCCCGGAGCCAGTGCGCGACATCCTGCGCGATACACTACGCTCCGTGGAACGCCGGGAGAACAGCGACATCGTTCTCCAACTGGGGGACGGCAACGTCGTCGTCAGAGCCAGCAGCGCGGTCTTCCACGGGCAGGAAGGCGAAATGTTGGGAGCGCTGATGGTTTTAACCGACATCACCGCCCTGAAGCGTCTCGAACAGCAGATTCGCCGGAGCGATCGGTTGGCCAGCTTGGGCACGCTTTCCGCGGGGATGGCGCACGAAATTAAAAATCCGCTCGTCTCGATCAAGACCTTCGCGCAGTTGCTCCCGGAACGTTATCAGGATTCGGATTTTCGCGAGACCTTTTCGAATTTGATCGGCCATGAGATCGATCGAATCGACTCGCTCGTGAACCAGCTCCTGCGTTTCGCGCGCCCCGCCAAGCCGCTCCTGAAACCGATGCACGTTCACGACGTTCTGGAGAAGTCGCTCATGCTCGTCGGGCACCGGCTTTACCAAAAAGAAATCAAATTATCTAGATCGTGGAACGCCGAAGTTGATACGATCCGCGCCGATGCGGATCAGCTCGAGCAGGTCTTCCTCAATTTCTTTCTCAATGCCATGGACGCGATGAAACCCGGCGGCGAATTGATGGTGTCGACAGAGATTCGTTCGGCCGAGGAATGGATCGCTTCGGTTACCTCCAAACGTGACGACGTGCACGAGATCCTTTGCGTCACCGTGCAGGATAACGGCGAGGGCATCAAGAATGAGGACATCGCCCACGTCTTCGATCCGTTCTTCACCACGAAAGATTATGGGACGGGCCTCGGGCTTTCCGTCGTCCACGGCATTATTCAGGAACACGGAGGCCAAATCGAAGTGGAAAGCGAATTGGCAAAGGGCACATCCTTCCACATCTTGCTTCCCCTCGTCCGCTTTCAAGAAGAGGTGGCCGCCGCATGATGCCCTCCCCGGTTTGCATTCTTTACACACAGGACACCGACCTTAGCCGTCGGCTAAAGGCATTTTTGCGGGTAATGGCGCAGGTCCGCCATGTCGCAGACGCGGACCGCTTGGAAGCGGTGCTGCAACAGGTGGGACCTGGCGTGCTTTTGCTGGATTTGCGGGCGAAAGAAGGCCGCGACTTGCTTGATCAGATACACAAAGAGCGGCCCGAAGTTCTCCTCATCGCCCTGGGCACGCCGCGTTCGGAACCGTTGCGAGAGGCGGAAGATTCCGGCGTTTACGCGGCGGAGGATTTGCAACTCGATCGACGCCATTTCCAGGCGCTTGTTTCCCGCGCCTTCGATCATTTGCGCCTGCTGCAGGAGAATCGCGAACTGCGCGAAACCTCAACCGCCACGCTCGCTCTGGCGGCGCCGCGTCCACACCACGGATCGTCCGAACGTTCGCTCGCGGCCATGCCGCTCTCCCGTTTTCCGCGCGTTTTCCGCCGTTTCGATAATGTGGAGACGCTGCTCGCGCGGGTGGTGGAAGGCGTAGCCGACACCGCGGGCGTCTCCCGTGTGGGAATTTTCTCCCGCATCCGACAGAGCGATCGCTATCGTTTGCGCGCGGGCCTCCGTTGCCTCCCCGAAACTTACGAGGTCGAATACATGGAGCGCGACCCGCTGGTCCGCTGGTTCGAATTAAACGCTCACCTGATCTGCCGCGCACATCTGACTGAAACTCCGGGCCAAGCGCACCGTCTTCTCTTGCGTCGCGCTCTCGACACTTTCGGCGCGGAAGTCATCGTGCCGTTGCACGCGAATGGCCGCATCATCGGCTGGCTCTTTTTCGGACATCGATTGACTGGCCAACGCTTCGATTATCTCGACCTGGAGAATCTGATGATCCTGGCGGAGCACGTCTCCACCGTCCTGGAAAATGCTCTGCTCCACGAACAGCTCACGCTGCAAAAAACGCTGGCCGAGACGCTCCTCAAATCCATTCCTCCCGGCATCGTGGCGACGGACGAGGACGCCATCGTGCGCTGGTTTAATCCCACGGCCGAGCAAGTCCTCGGGCTAAAAGCCGCCGACGTCTTGAATCAACCGGTGGAGGCCACCGGCGGACGTCTCGCGGCATTCTTGCGCGATGCCCTGGCCACGCACGGAACTCTCCCGGCCCGGCAATGGGTCGACAGCAATACCCAACTTTCGCTCACGATCGAAGCGCGCCGAGTCTTGAACGGGCACACTCCCTTCGGCGCCGTGGCGGTGGTGCAGGATTTGACCGCGCAGGAGGACTTGCGCCAAAAACAGGACCTCGTCGAACGCGCCGCATTTTGGACCGATCTCGCGGCCAGCATGTCGCACGAAATCCGGAACCCGCTGGTCGCGATCAAGACCTTCGCGCAACTCTTGCCCGAGCGTTTCGACGATGCGGACTTCCGCGATGAGTTCAATCACATCGTGGTCGAGGAAATCGACCGCTTGGACCAGATCATTACTCAGATCAATAACTTCGCGCACCCGTCAGAATTGGTCATGAAGTCGTTCGACCTGCGCGCTTTGGTGCAGAATGCGCTGAAAATCGCGCGGGAACGCAGCGATCCCAATGGCACCACCGTGGAGGTCAATTTCCCGAAAGATCTCCCGCACATTCTGGGCGACGAAAGCGCGCTCACGGAGGCCTTCGCGCATTTGGTCTCGAATGCGACCGAGGCCACCGACGGAAGGCCTAAAGCCAGGGTCACACTTGAGGCCAAATCGATTCGTGAAGGCGCAGAGGACCGCGCGGTGGTCGTGACGGTGCAAGATAATGGCAAAGGCATCGACCCTGAGTTGAAGGACAAGATTTTCTCGCCCTTCTGCACCACCAAACCGCGCGGCATGGGGCTCGGGTTGCCGATCGTGAAACGGACGGTTTTCGATCACAACGGCCGGCTGGATATCGACTCGAATCCGCGCGGCACCTCCGTCAGCGTGATGCTGCCGGCGAGTGCAAACGGCGATTAGACGGATTTGCTGATTGCTGATTTCCGATTTCTGATTTCTGATTGGAAGCAGTGGCCCGAGCCGGGATGGTCCGGACCCGCCAAATCAGCAATCAGAAATCATCAACCAGAAATCTCCCCATGATCGTCACCACCGCTCAACTCTACCAAGTCGCTTACAAAAAATTCGCCGTCGGCGCTTACAACATCAACAACCTCGAGCAGACCATGGGTCTCTTCCGTGGCTGCATCCAGGGCAAAGCGCCTTTCATCATTCAGCTTTCCAAAGGCGCGCGTAACTACACCGACAAGCGAATGCTGGAAGCGATCATCCGCACCGCCGAAGAGATTTTTCCGGAAGCGATTTACGCCGTGCATCTCGATCATGGCGACGAGGCGACCTGCTACGATTGCATCGACTCGGGCTTCTACAGCTCGGTCATGATCGATGCCAGCCACGAGTCGTTTGACGAGAACATCGCGATTACGCGCCGCGTCGTGGATCGCGCCCATGCGAAAGGAATCAGCGTCGAGGCCGAACTCGGGATGCTCGGTGGCGTGGAAGAAGACATCAAAGTCGATGAAGGCCACGCTTGCCTGACGAATCCCGACGAAGCGGGTGAATTCGTCGAGCGCTCGGGTTGCGACTCGCTCGCCGCGGCCATCGGTACCAGTCACGGCGCCTACAAATTCAAAGGCCAGCAATCCCTTCGTTTCGATGTGATCGAGGCCATTTCCCAGAAAGTTCCCGGAATGCCGATCGTGATGCACGGCAGCTCCAGCGTCCCCGTGGAAGAAGTCACGCGCATCAACGCAGCCGGCGGAACACTCGACCCGAGCGCGCGCGGCGTGGCGGAAGATGAATATCTACCCGCAGCCAAACTCGGCGTGACCAAGGTCAACATCGATACCGATGGCCGTCTCGTTTGGACGCGCGTGCATCGCGAATTCTTCCGCGATAAGCCAGGCGAATTCGATTTCCGGCCGCCGGGCATAGTGTTCATGCAGGCCTACGCGGATTTCATCGAGCACAAGAACGAGAAGCTGGGTTCGGCGGGACAGCTCGATACCATCCGCGCAAGTTTGTAAGCTGCTGCTGATAACGATAACGCGTTGGTCGAATCCGAGTGGCCGCTGACTCCAACGCCATGAACGTCACGTTGCGCGAGCTTGCAGCTGCGGCAGGCGGCGAACTCGTGGGCGACGCGTCCGGTGTGATCACCGGTGTGGCTTCGCTTCTGGAAGCCACACCCGGCGAGATCACATTTTATTCCAAGCCGAAGTATCTGGCCCAGCTTCGCAAGACGCGCGCCTCAGCGGTCTTGGTTCCGCTAGCCCTCGAGGAATCCATCGGTCCGGCACAGATCCGCGTCGCTGATCCAGAGAAGGCCTTCGAACAAATCGCGCTCAAGTTTGCCCCGCCCGCCATTCGCCATGAACCGGGGGTTCATCCTACCGCGGTGATTGCGGCCGATGCGAAATTAGGCGCGCGCGTTTCGGTGCAACCGCACGCCGTCATCGAAAGCGGCGTGACCATTGGCGACGACACCGTCATCGGCGCAAACAGTTACGTGGGACATCAATCGGTCATCGGTTCGCAGTGCCTGATCTACCCACTGGCGATGATTCGGGAGCGCACTCTCATCGGGAACCGCGTCATCATTCACAGCGGTGTCGTGCTCGGCGCGGACGGGTTCGGTTTCGAAGTCAAAGACGGACGCCAAGCAAAGATCCCGCAGATCGGAATCGTCCAGATCGATGACGACGTGGAAATCGGAGCCAACACCACGATCGATCGCGCGCGCTTCGGCCGGACGTGGATTCGCGAGGGCGCGAAGATCGATAATCTCGTCCAGATCGCGCATAACGTGATCGTTGGGAAACATGCCGTCATTGCATCGCTGGCAGGCCTCGCCGGAAGCGCGCGCATCGGGGATCATGTGATGATCGGCGGGCAAGCCGGTATCACCGGTCACATCGAAATCGGCGATCGCGCCATCATCGGCGGGCAGGCGGGCGTCTCAAAGAACCTTCCGTCCGACAGCGGAATTTGGTGGGGCACGCCCGCGTTGCCCCTCCGGAAAACGCACGAGCGCCTGGCGTGGATCAATCGCCTGGGAGAGTTCTTCGAGCGCGTAAAAGCGCTGGAAAAAAAACTCGGCGGCTGACGTTTACCATCCACGCGGGGACTCGCATGGCATCGCTCCGCGATGAATGAAATCTTCGCGAAGGCAAAAGCCGCGCGGGAAGTTGGCAAGGTTAGTGCTTATAGTCCGTATAGAAATTATAAGTATGAAAGTCCTCACCCGCGCTTCCGCTGACTTCCTGATCATTGACGACGATCCCTCGATCGCAAAGTTTCTGGTCACTTACCTCAAACAAAAAGGTCACACCTGCGAAGCCTTGACCGAAGGTTTTCAGACCGCCCATTGGCTTGAACACAACCGCTGCGACGTCGTCGTGGTAGATCTGAACATGCCCAAAGTGGACGGCATCTCTCTCATCTCCTTCATCCGCGAAATGAGCCAGACCGTGCCCATCATCGTCTTCACCGGAGTCGGCTACGACGAAGGCCGGATGCACTCCGCCCTGCGCGCCGGTGCGAACGGTTACGTGAGCAAAAATCTGCCCATCGAGCAGCTCTATTGTGTCCTCTCCCGGGTGCTCGCGACCTGCCAGCAACGGACCCGGCGCGATGCCCTCGGAGCGCGCCACAATCAATACCTCGCGGGCGCCGCCTAACGAGTCTTGCGGCCTTCACCACGCGCCGCTCCGAGCAAACCGCGCAGCGCTTCCGCGGAAATACATTCCGCGCCGCACGCCATCACGGTCTCCTGCTCGAGATAGTCGCTCGTGGCCACGAGCAACTGGAACTGGCTGCCGTACTTGCTCGCCAGGCGCTCGACAATCGCATCCGCCGTTTGCCCGGCCCGCGAATAGAAAATCTGGATTTCACCGGCCTCGGAGCTTTCCGACACCGCAGTTCCGGTTCCGTCAAACACCACGACCACTCGCACACCCGTCCAATCCTGGTAATCGCGCAATTGTTTCACCAAGACGTCGCGCGCCAACGAGGTGCGACGTTCATGCAGCGCCCGCAATTCCGGCCACGCAAAGATGACGCTGTGACCATCGACGATGAGAAATTGCGGGTGCACCTCCCCTATATCGGAGCAGCGTCCGCGTTTTCAAACCCGCGCTCAGCGGTGGGCCGCGGCTAGCTCGCGGCGGCCGCCGCAGTTTTCGCCGTCTTCTTCGCTTTCGGCTTCGGCGTTTCCCGCTTGGCCGGGGCAGCCGCTTTCGCCTTCGCCTTTTTGCGCTCGAGATACGAGATGCGCCGACGGCGCTTTACCATTTTGCGAAGTTGCTGGCCCATGAGCCGTTTCCTATAGGACGGAAGATCGTCCCGCGCAACTTTCGAATGGCTTGCGTTTCTGCTTTCTCGCGAGCGGCGGCGGCAGTGGGCACGCTTGAGACGCGCACGCGATGGCTTCCGAGGTTGCCTTACGCGTGGGACGGCGGAAACCGTTGGAGCCGGCGCGCCCTCGCGCCGAAGTTTCTGCGCAGGGTTTGTCGATCCTTCGGCCCGAGGGCGGGCCGGCTCCAGGCTTCGTTCCGTCGCGACTCGATAGCGCTACGCTCCGTCGCAACGGGAACAGGCCGCGCAGCAAAAAATCGCGGCGCGACGCACGATCTGGATTGCAATCCGGCGCCCCGCCCGGTTATGAATGCCCCCGCCCGCGCAACCGCCAACCGCTCCATGGCAAAACTTCTTCTCAGCTTTTCCGTCCTTTTCCTGACGCTTTCCGCGGTCTTTGGTGTCTTGAATACGAACAAGGCGCGCACCCTCCGCGAAGCTGCCCTCCGCGCTGATACCGAGCAAGCGGAAGCCGAGCAGGTGACCCTCGCCAAAGAAAAAACGCTCCAGGCCCGTGAGGCCAAACTCACCGCGGCCGCCGCGCAAAGCTCACAAGCCGAAGACAAACTCGGCGCTGCGGAAGCGGAATTGATCAGGTCGCAAACCGACAAAGCCGCGCTCCAGGCAAAACTCCAGGCGCACGAGGCGGAAATCGCAGAGCTGCGAAAGCGCGTGGAAAGCGGCGGCGGCGCAAAGGATTCCTCGTCCACGGAAGTCCTCCCCATGCCCGGTGCTGGCGATCTCGAGACCCAACTCGAAGATACCCGTCGCCAACTCGAAGCCGCCGAACGCGAGAAGAAGGTTCTCGCCAGCCGCCTCCCGGCCACCCAAGAGCGCCCAACGAATTCTCCTGCCACCGGCCGCCGCACCGTCGTTTCGCGCCCATCGAATCCCGGAATCCGCGGCACCATCCTCGCCGTGAATCAGGCCTACAACTTCGTCGTCCTCAACCTCGGCGGTCGCCAGGGTCTGGAAGCGAACGCCGAGATGCTTGTTCTCCGCCGCGGCACCCTCATCGGCAAGATTCGTGTTTCCTCGGTTGAACCGGCAACAGCCATTGGCGATATTGTCACCACTAGCCTGGCCCGTGGTGTCCAGGTGCAACCTGGAGATGTCGTCATTTATGCTGGACCAAATTAGTAAATCACCCTGGCTTCGTGCCACTCATATTCTTCTTCTCGTCGGAGCCACTTTCGCCTGCACCTCGTGTGCCACGAAAAAGCAAGCACCTCTCGTCTCGGACGGCAGCGGCCCCGAATCGCAGATCCCGTGGAATCAGCAGCAAAAATGGGAAAATCAGGGGCAACTAGGACCGCTGGCTGAAAGAGTAAACTCCCGCTAGATCCAGAAGCCTGCGGGGATCACCGCATCCTTCGGCACCACCACGATGCCGTCGCGAATGTAATAATTTCCGCCGTCGAAATCGTTCGGCTTCCCCTCCGGGGTAATTACCACCCCGTCTGCGATCCGCGCATTCTTGTCGATAATCGCCCGGTCGATCACGCAATTGCGTCCCACCCCGATCGGCGGCACGCCGCGCGGCACGCTCGTCGGATCCGTCTCATAAAAGTCGGCGCCCATCACGATACTGTTGCGAATTGTCGCACCGGTCTGGATCACGCTGCGCACCCCGATCACCGACCGCTCGATATGCGCATCGGAAATAATGCACCCGTCCGACACAATCGCCTGCCGCAGTTGCGCCCCATTCACCTTGCTCCCCGGGAGGAAACGCGGGTGCGTATAGATCGGCGATGACGCGTCAAAGAAACTGTACTGCGGCACCAAATCCGTCAGATCCAAATTCGCCTCGTAGAACGCGCGGATCGTCCCGATGTCCTCCCAGTAATCGTTAAAGATATACCCGCTCACATGCCGCTGCTGGATCGCGTGCGGAATAATGTGCTTCCCGAAATCCACCATGTCGTTCGCGAGACACTCCACCAGCACATCGCGATTAAAGACATAAATGCCCATCGACGCCTGGAACAGCTCCTCCTCCGGTCCCGCCCCGATCGATGCCAAATGCTCCGGCCCCAGCTTCAGCGTATCCAGCACCGAATCCTCCTTCGGCTTCTCCACAAACCGGACCACGCGCCGGTTACCATCGCTCTCCATGATCCCGAAATCGGAAGCCTGCGACCGCTGCACCGGTTTCATCGCCAGCGTAATCTCCGCCCCCGTCCGAATGTGCTGATGCAGCAACATCCGGAAATCCATCCGGTAAAGCTGATCCCCGCTCAGGATGATGTAGTAATCGTACGGCTTCTCCAGGAAGTAGCGCATGTTCTGCCGCACCGCGTCCGCCGTTCCTTGGTACCAATCTGAATGTTCAGGCGTTTGCTGCGCCGCGAGAATATCGACAAAGCTGCGCGAGAAATTATCGAACTTGTAGCTCGCCTGAATATGGCGATGCAGCGACATCGTATTGAACTGCGTCAGCACATAGATCGAGCGCAGCCCCGAGTTCAGACAATTCGAGATCGGGATATCCACCAGCCGATACTTCCCCCCCAGCGGCACCGCCGGCTTCGACCGATCCTTCGTTAGGGGAAAGAGCCGCGTCCCCGCCCCGCCGCCCATCACGATCGCGAGTGTCTGCTGCGTCGTCCCGGGCGGCAACGCCACCGGCGCCGCGCTTGCATTTTGGAATGATTGCGTACGGCCGGGACTCTCCACGCCCGCACTCTAACCCGGCCGCTCCGCTTTCAGGAAATCTTTTCGCATCGGCGAGGCGCAAAGAATGCCGCCACGGTGCATCCGGCAACGTTCCTACTTCCCTGCGCTCGGAACGTCACTTCCAAAGTCCCTCGTTCCCAAGTTGCACTTGGGAACGCACGCACTCCCGAAGCTGCGCTTCAATCTCTAGTGGGCCGCTCAACTCCAGGAATAGCCGACGAGCGAAGTGGAACTTCGAAACCAAGTGCGCTCCCAAGTCCAACTTGGGAGCGAGGAAAAAACCGCCACCACCATCCCTCACCCCACGCCAATCAGCCACCCCGCCAAAAACACCAGCACGCCTCCCACCACCACTTGGAACACCGCCGCCAGCAGCGGCGTATCCATGTAGCGTTTCCGTATCCAGGCGATGATCGCCAACTCCACCGCCACGACCGCCAGCGCGAGCGATGTCGCGAGGTGAAAATTGCCGATCAAGTACGGCAGCGTGTGCCCCAGTCCACCCAGCGTCGTCATCAAGCCGCAGACCACGCCGCGCAGCCACGGCGTGCCACGTCCGCTTAGTTTGCCGTCATCAGAAAGCGCTTCCGCGAAACCCATGCTGATCCCCGCGCCCACCGACGCCGCCAGCCCGACCTTAAAAGACGCCTCGGTGTTCATCGTCGCGAAAGCCGCCGCAAACAAAGGCGCCAGCGTCGAGACCGACCCGTCCATCAACCCCGCCAGTCCCGGCTGCACAAAACGCAGCACAAACAGCCGCCGCGCCGCTTCGTGCTCGCTGCTCAACGCGCCCGAAGCCGCCTGCTCCTCGTTCACTTCCTCCGCCACCGCTTCGTGCCGCTGCTCTTCGTGCGCCAGATCATTGAGAAGCTGGCGCGTCCCGGTATCGGTCGTCCGTTGCGCCGCGGCTTCGTAATAACGGCGCGCCTCGATCTCCATCAACGCCGCCTCCCCCCGCGCCTGCTCCGGCCGCAGCGTCCGCGCCAGCCACGAGGGCCGCCGCGCGAAAAAGCCCTTCACATCCTGCCGCCGGATCAACGGAATGTGCTCGCCGAACCGCTGGCGATACAGCTCCGTTAACCGATGCCGATGTCCGTCCTCCTCCGTCGCCATCCGGGTAAACAATTCCGCCGTCGCCGAAAAATCCGCGCGCAGCGATTCCGCGAAATCGCGATAGATATGAGCGTCCTCCTCCTCCGCCGTGATCGCCAGAGCCAGAACCTGCGCTTCGTTCAGATCACGAAAATGCATGCGCCCAAACTCTCGCGATGATGAGTGCGCTCGCAAACGATCAGTCCCGCCCTGCGGCCTATCGCGGTCCCCGAAGTCCCTCGTTCCCAAGTTGCACTTGGGAACGCATCCTCCCCGGAAGCTGCGCTTCCATCACTCGTCGGCCTCGCCACTGGCGCAATATCCGGCAACCGAAGTGAAACTTCGGGATCACGCGGCGCTCCCAAGTCTAACTTGGGAGCGAGCTAATCGGCGGCGAGGATAATAAAGGCGCCCTGCCGCCCCACATCCTTCAGATCAGTGCCCTTCATCGGGCGCGTCTTTCGGCGCCGGAATATCCATCTCCGCCACGATCCTTATCAGCGCACGAATCACACTCGTCCTCTCGGTTACGAGCAGCGTATTCCCCTGCGGCTCCGCGAGGGCGCCGTTTCAGTTACGCCGTCCTTTTCAAAAACATCGAGACCCGTTTCAAAGCGCCGACCTATTTCATCCCCATCGGCCGATTCGACGAGCTGGTCGATTTTCTCCAACGAAAAATCGAAGCCACCATTCTGGGGGAAACGGAATCGTTCACGCGGCCATCGAAACTTCGAGACCTTCGACGAATTTCAGCTCAATTACGCGGACGAGTAGGTTTCCCTCGCCGTGATCGGGAGCCAAGATGCGAGAGGCTGGTTAATCAGCCACTGCGAACTGCATTTCGTCAGCATTCTCGACCTGCTTGGAAGGGTCGAGGACGGCGAATCGCACCACCCGCCGTCGTAGCCGAAGTCCGCGATCACGCCGGGCCGCACTTCGTCGCTTTCTCTGGTCTTTGCCTCCCGCAGGACGATGGTCAGGATATCCGTCTCGCGGTCGTAGTTGGCTTTCATCCACTTCCATTCAAACGTCGCCGGGTGCTGGTCTCGCCATCTTGAGCCTCCATTTCGTCCAGGATCAGAAACCGTTCTTCCGCCCGTCGGTCGCACTCCCCCAGCAGAGCAGCCTCTTCCTCGGCGAGGGTCATGACGAAAATCTGTGTATGCCTCTATCTCCGAGACCCGACGTTTTCTAGGAGCACTTGTTGCAGAGTCTCGCCCGTCCCGAATCGCTGCACCGCGTCCAAAATCTCGATTCCGGCGAGATGACCCTCAGCGTCAAACTCGAGCGCCACCCCTTCCGCGACCCGTTGGCTGGTCACAGTGGTGTCTTTGAAAGTGATGCTCATCGCATCGCACTCCTCGTCGTAGCTGATTTTCATGGAACGCGCTCAATAATAGAACGTGTAAACGGTGATGACAACGATCTCGCTTTCCTCCTCGACGAAGACCGGTTTGACCTGCTTCGTCCCGTAGCGATGGCCGTTCCAATCCTGGTCGAACGCAAATTCCAGCGCGCATTCGAGGCGGCCCTTGTCGCCTGCTTCCCATGTCGCGGACCGGATCGCCTCTTCCACCTCCTCCGAGGTGAATCCGCGACGTTCCAAATAACCTTGAGCGTGCTTCGTTGAGCGAATTGGCTTCAGGGGGCGGATCGGGGGCACATCTTTGCATTCAATATTTGATTACTTGCGATCACGTTCGCAACGTCTTGAAATTGCAGAATCGAGCGCCAAAAATATTGAATGCAAAGACGTGCCCCCGCCCGTGACCTTCACACGGCCCGCAGGGCCGTGGCCACGAGGGGCCACAAGCTACACCCGGCGAACGCCGCCGTTGACTGAGCCTCTCCTAAATTGAACGTTGAGCCCGCCCGCCGTAGGCCTTGCGAAGGAGGGCACTCACGAATCAAAATAGCCGACACTCACCGCGAAAACTTGCCATGAACCAATCGCACTCCCGTCTCCGCCCAGCCATCCTTGCACTGCTCTTCGTCGGCTGCCTTTTCCTCAACGTCGCCTGCTCCGACGAGCCTTTCGGCGACCGCAGCTCGCCCGGGCTGGTGGGCCGCGATAACAGCCTCACCGATCCCAACGCCACCCCGCCGCCGGAGGCCTCCACCCCGTCGCCCTACCGCTAGCCCATCCCGGCGCATTGCCCGGAGCAGAGAACCGCGGATGCACGCGAAGAAACGCGCGTGGGAAGAGGAAGCAAATCCCCTGACCCAGAAAAATTAGCGTCCCATTCGTGCGTCTCTTCACCGGGAAAATGCGCGCGCGTTCGCTAAATATCATTGAATGCGGCGCGCGCTGCTACTCTCCAGACACAGCTTTCATCACTCCATCCCCCTTGCCGTTTCGACGGCAGGGTCGAGGGCCATCCCCGCCGCTTCGGGGCTTCGGGGCTTCGGGGCTTCGGCCGGTCGTAGCACGGGCATCTTGCCTGTGCTACTTTTTCCGGACATCCGGGCCGACAAAAAGTTTCCCGATTTCCAACGCGACGATGCGGACGGCTTCGCAGAGATCGGAATCGCCGCCTGCGAGCCCTCCATCCCAGACGGACCGTCGCCCCTACCGCTAGCGTTGCCCAACGCACCGCGCCCCGAGGGAGGAACCGCGAAGGAACGCCAATGAGCGCGAATGGGATGAGGAAATGAAGTTTCCCACGCAGAAAATTAGCGCCCATTCGCGTCCATTCGCGGTTCGTCTTCTTCGCTCCGATTTCAGCTTTGTCGCTTCCGGAAATGCTGCCCACAAATTAGCAACCCCACCCCGAGGAGCAGATAGGTCGCGGGCTCTGGCACAGCCGTGGCCACGATGTTGCCGGTCAGCCGCACCATCGAATCGTTCGGATTCAAGGCGGTGAAAAAGAACGTGACATCGACCGGAATGGTGAGCGTTTGCACCCCGCCTACGAGCGAGATGCTGCCCGGCGCGGCCGCCATGTTCATGCCGGAACTTCCCGCGAGCGAGCCCGTGCCCATTTGCGCCAGCCCGGCCACCCGGTAATCGATGCTCCCCATTACCGCCATCAGCAGGAGCTGGGACGCATCGAAATTCCCGCCCGTGAGCGAGAGCGAATTGCTGGAGAGGCCGGCCACAAAATCGCGCACCGCGAAGGTGCCTGGAAAAAAACCCAACGCCGTAAACATCCCGCCGTAATCGCCCGGCGCCGTGCCCGCCCCGCCGCCGGCCGCGGGCGAGTAGTTCCCGCTCACCATCGCGTCCGCCGCGCCGCTGTTAAACTGGATCGACATCTGCGTCACCGTGGCGTCGATCGTGCCCGCATAGCTCGTCGTAAACCCCGAGGCGCCCTGCGGCGTCGCGGTCGATCCGGCCACCGTGGCCGAGCTGATGGCGAGAATGCTTTGCGCGGGATTGATCGTGAAGATATCCGCCCGCGCGGCGGTGAACGAGACCAGGACCAAACCAAAAAAGATCAGCTTTCGCATAGCCGCGAATCGTCCGAAATACGCTGCTTTACGGCAAGCTAAACCGAGGCCCGCATGCTGAAAATGGAGACGGCGCGCCCCCGCGCCGAAGATCGTCGCCGCAACCCAGAGCAGAGAACCGCGAATGGACGCCAATAAACGCGAATGGGATGAGCGAAATTCTTCACCGCTAAAAATTGGCGTCCGTTCGTGTCCATTCGCGGTTTCTCCCTCCGCAATTCAGCCGCCGTAGCCACTTCGGCGAAGGAGGCTTCGCATTTCTTTCAGCGTTTCAGCTTTCAGCCTTTCCGCTTTTCCCTTACCACTCACTGCGTGACTATTTTCATCGCCCGCGATGGCGACATGATCGGGGAATACCCGCACCACCAGCTTGAGGCCATGGCACGTGCCGGACACTTGCGGCCGGATGATGATTACTGGCACGAAGGGATGGGCGAATGGTCCACTTTGGACAAGTTTATCCGCCGGCGGGCTTGGGAGCCGGTGGTGGAGCGCGCGGATGCCGAAGCAAATACTCCATCTCCCGCGCCCCCGTTCTGGCAGACGATGGATCGCCGCCTTCTCTTCGGAGGGATCGGAGCCACAGTGCTCGCCGTCTTGCTAATTCTCTTTTTGGTTGCTCGACCAAGCAGTGGACCGGTATCGCCTACCCCTGCAATGGATGCCGCCGCAGAACTGGCGTTGCGTGACAAAGCCGCGGCCGACTTGCGAGCACGGATCGAACGCCTACCCGTCACCGCGAAGCCGCCCCTCAATACCTTCTACTATGACGTGAGGGTGAGCATGGAGAAACACTTCAACCCTCGTGTTCCATGGTCCGCTCTCATCCACGGCTCTGCTAACAAGGTGGATGCAAACGGCCAGACGCTGTCGCGCACCGACTTCGATCTGACGACCGACTACGAAGAGGGAGAGTGGGTGCACGATGATTATCAGGAAACCGTGACCACCTTCTCCGAAAACGGTGCTGAAACCTCCAAGGAAATTCAACGTCTGTCCACGCCAACAAGTATCGCTGGAATAATGGGGCTGAAGATCAGACCCAAGCTGGCCCCCATCCAGATGTCCTCATTGAAAATCGAGGATGCTGGGGCAACGCCGAGCGGAACCCCAGCGACTCTGGTGCCACCAATCCTGACGCAACCGCCGGGAAAATGATGTGTTCCCGGATCCGACGGGCACTGGCAAAGCGGCGCATCCTCTAGCGTTGAACGAAAACCACTCTGCGGCGCGCTATGGTGCGCGTGCGATTTCTGTCTCGCCCAACGATTCCATGCTCGCTGCGCATAAAACCGAAATCGAACGCCACCTGCCACCCATTTAATAAGATCACCGCCTGCCGTTCCCCGAAAAACAAAAAAAGCCATGCACCGCGAAGTGCATGGCTTTTTGAGAAAAGTTGATCCGGATTACTTGGAGACTGCGGCGCGGCGGCGGCGGAACTGCTGCACGCAAACCAAGAGTCCCATTCCGAAGAGCATATAGGTGGCTGGCTCCGGCACTACAGCCATCGGCACTCCCATGCCATTCACCGCAAGGCCGTAGTTTCCGGGGATGTTCGAATTGAAGCCCCAGCCCCCAGTTGTGGTCTGGCCGCTCGCGTAATAGCGAAGCGTGATGGTGGTCGTGTCCGAAACATTTTGAAGTGCACCGACGCCGCTCAGATCAAACGAAAGCGTTTGGTTCGTGCCGATCGAACTCATAGGAGTGCCGATGAGCGTAAAGTTCACGCCGTCGAGGCTATAGGCGAACTGTTGCGAGACTCCCGGGCTTGCTGCGAAGGTTGAGGTTCCCGTGACGCGGATGTCGATACTGCTGAGAGACAGAGTAAACGTGGATGCCGCTGAGAGAGAGAATTCAAAATAGTCCGTATTCGCGACCGAGATCCCGTTATTTCCGAAGCCCACGGTCCGAAACGAATCGGCACCCGTGCTGGAAGCAGCGCCCGCCCCGCGTGTCAGAAGACTAGAACTATCCAAGCCAGCGCTGTAAGCATCAGCTGCGGATGTCGCGACATTGTTTTCTCCGGTAAAGTCCCAGCCTGCAATCAGGGTTTGGGCATTCATCGTCGATGTGAAAGCGAGTGCCAAAAGAGTGGCCGCTGCGATTTTGAATTTCTTCATAAAGTCTTTTTATCTTTTTGTTTCTGATCCGATTTTCTACCGGTGCGCCGAGACTCTCAGTTCGCCGGAAACCTGACAACACTTTTTTTATTCTTTTTTTAACAAAATCGTGGACGGCGGATTTCGGGGGCTGCCTACGGGAGAAATATGGTCGTTTTCGGAGCGCAGATTTTCTTGACCTAAACGGCTCGGCGGAGGCAATCCGCGGGCTCTCATGCCAGCGCCGCTCACGGGAGCGAGGCGTTTAGAGGACGCCACCGCAGGTTGGGTCGGAAATCGAGCTGGTTTCCGAGGCGAAAGGATCATTCCAAAGGCGGTTTTGCGCTGACGCGGCCATCTTTTCTGGGTGTCGGAGCCATGTATGCACCGTTCCCCAGCTATTCCGGGACGCTCCCAGCGATTTCCGATCACGTCCGGGCGGTTTCCGGTCGCCGAACCCACTCCGTCGAACGCCGAAAGATCGGCGTGTAGCCACGGTCCTGTGGGCCGTGCGGGAGCGGCGTGGAATGCAGAAATAGAAACGGAAAAGATATCCGCGTCTTCCCCCGCACGTCCCGCAGGGACGTGGGTCCGGGATAGGGCCGTCCGGCCCGAAAGCCGGACGACGCCCCCCACAGAACCGGACGAGCGCGATTAACGCATCCGGTTCCTCAAGTGGCGGGTTCGTTCACATTCGGGAGTGGATGACTCGCGCCGGGGTTAATGGGAACGCCCTCAGCATGGAACCAAACTGCTGCCAGTTCGGCCCGTTGCCGCGGTTGCGCCGCGCCAGCCATTTGCGCCACAGCTTCGCCACCTGCGCTCCGCAGCTCGTGGAGCTTGCGATAGTTGCCGGTGACTCCGTAGTAGGCATCGTGCCCGCGCAGCTTTTCGTTGAGCTTGCACTGCTGCTCTTTCAAAG
>JBBSPM010000062.1:0-28476 GCA_038258815.1 Chthoniobacterales bacterium | reverse complement strand
GCGTGCTGGTCTTCGCATTCTGCGAAGACGAACTTTCCTCGGAGCGGTGACCGCGAGACTGATCAAGCGCCAAGAAAAGCCTGTTTCGGCAAAATGCCTCAACCAGCACGCCCGGAGGCGCGCGCTCTCCAGAACCAGAGGGCGCCTCCAACGTTAGAATGGCCCCAAACCCGCCTTAACTTAGCGCCATTCAGGACTGACCCGAGGACTGACCCCTTTTGTTTTTGCAGACGCAGCGAGGCGGCTAAAGCAGCCATCGCGCTGAAAATAGTCAATAGTTAGGACTGACCCCCGCAACCAGCCGACCCCCGCAGCCGCACCTGGACCAACCTCTCGAAGTTGCTCGCGCCGGGGGAAGAGTAGAACTGCGCTTTCAATCCTGAGGACTGACCCCTTTTGCCTTTTGGAACTGCGCTTTCAATCCTGAGGACTGACCCCTTTTGCCTTTTGGACCCCTTTTGCCTTTTGCTTTTGTGTTTTCTTTCTGAGGACTGACCCCTTTTGCCTTTTCGACCCCTTTTGCCTTTTCCTTTTGCCTTTTGCCCGCGCACCAACCGGACAGCGCCGCCGCGGTCGATTTCGGCACCGGGGGTCTCCATCGCGTAGGCGGGCCGCCAGTCGCTGAGTAATCGTTTTAGCCGCGATAGATACCATGATCTCCGATATCGACACTCCAGACCGTTTGCCCTTCGACATAAAAGACGGCTCGTAAATCGCCCGCGATTTCAACCGCGTAAATGGTTGTGCCGTAGAGAGACGAAAGCTTGTGGATCTTGTGCGGACGCAGCCGTGGGTCGAACGGGTTCTGCTTGAAAATTCTAAACGCGGCCACCGCCATTCGGCGTTCCTGAGGAGACAGCTTCGCCAGCGCGCGCCGGAAGGACCGGGCGGCCCGAAAACGATATTTCACTCTGGCCGATCGAGCTCCTCCAGCGCCTCGTCCAACTCGATCGTTTCGCCACGGGCAATTTCCTCCATCCCTTGTCTGAAGCTGTCCGGGATTCCTAGCCCCAGCATTTCCCGTGTGCGCTCCAGAATCTCCCAGCGCTGATCCGCCGGCAACGATTTAATTTCATCGAGAATTTGAGAGACGCCCATGTGCCCAAAAGTAAGTAGCTTTCGGGAGGACGACAAGCACAAGCAGCAGGTTTCCCGGCTTTCCGCCGTCCACACCGGCGTTCGGGTGCGAGGAAAAGGATCGGGCTGGGGGCCAGGCCGTGCATAGGTGCAGAATTCGAATTTGAGGAGAGGCGCGGCGAGCCTACCCGTGCGAAGGGTCGGCTGCGCGCTCGCGTGCTTCGCGGTGGGCGCGGAAAGCGCAGGGTGAGGGTCTCGGCTTCCTCCAGCCATTCCAGTTTCTCGCGGAAGGTGGTCTGCAGACCGATGAGAAGGGTGTGCAATTCCGCGCCTTCGAAAGTGCACCATTTCCAGCCGGGGTGTGCGTAAAGCTCTCCTTCCGTCATCGATAGGGGGCCAGTTTCCGCAACGCTTCGAGATCAAGCAAATCTTTCGTGCGGCCGGCAGTCCGCTTCATTTCGAGGAGCGCTTCGTAGGCCAGAATCGGGGCGGGCATTTCCCCGCTGATCGGCTGCCAGACCGCTCGATCATATTCCGGCTCGAAGTCGAAGGGCTCATAAATGAAGACATCCAGAGGCGTCCGACGGTGCAGATCGCTCCAAAACTTGAGCACCACCATTCCTTTCTCCGTGCGCCACTTCTCCCGTCGCGACGAATCTGAAAAGTCCTCGGCGGAGACAGGAAGGGCCATGTGATAATCGATCGCCTCCAGCGCGCGTAAGCCGCGCGCAATGTTGTCCGGCTTTAGGCCAATGACGAGATCGACATCCACGGTGAGTCGCTCGTAGCCACTCCGCATTTCCCTCCCCAACCACCGTTCACCGTTCACCGTTCACCGTTCACCGATCCTGCCCTCCGCATTCCCCATTTCGCCCTCCGCATTTCGCGATTCAGCCGCCGTAGCCACTTCGGCGAAGGAGGCTCCCCATTTTCCCCTCCGCACTCCCCCCAATAACCATTCACAATTAACCGAGAACTCGCGGCGCAGCCGCGCAAATTTGTCTCGACAAATTCTGGCGGACTCCCTACCACTCACGGCGACTCCGTAAAACGACGTTTCATCGCAGATTTCAGCGCGGCCCCGGGGGGGAGAATGCAGGGGGAGCCGCAGGGGCTGGAGCACTCGCTGAGGCACCGCTTCGCGCGAACAGAACCCAGCCCTGAGAATCCCTTCCGACTTCGTTAATTCCGCATTTCGCAATCCGCGTTCCGCAATTCTACCTAATTTCAGCTTTTCAGTGTTTCAGCATCTCAGCCTTTTAGTTTCCCCCCTCCCCGGCTTCCTCAATCCGCGCTTCCTTCCATGAAAAAAGTTCTTCCCGTTTTCCTGTTTCTGATTCTCAGCATGACTGCATGGGGGCAGACGACGACGACCTTTTCGTACACCGGTGCGAATCAAACGTTCACCGTTCCGACAGGTGTAACTTCAGTTTCAATCAAAGCATGGGGCGCTGGCGGAGGTGGAAATACCGGGGGGCCAAGCGCCGGAGGATCTGGTGCGTTTGTTAAAGGCACGTTGTCCGTCACGCCGGGACAATCCTTAATTGTCGTGGTTGGTAATGGTGGTAATTATAGTTCTACCGCTGCTCTTGTAGCCACTTATGGTGGCGGTGGTGCTGGGGGAGGCAAGCAAAACTCCTCCGGCGGCGGGTATAGTGGTATTTTTTTAACCAGTGTCTCGCAGGCAAACGCTTTGGCGGTAGCCGGTGGTGGTGCTGGTGGCGGATATTACGGAGCCACTGCTTTTGGCGGGGCCGGTGGTGCAACAACTGGTTCTAACGGTGGTACAGCACAAACCGGCTATACCGGTGGGAGCGGAGGATCAACTTCCGCCGGAGGCACAGGAGGTGCAGGTTCAACCGCAACTACTGGTAGCACCGGCACCACTTTAACAGGGGGGACGGGTGGCGTGAATGCTACTTATGGCGGCAGCGGGGGCGGAGGTGGTTATTTTGGTGGTGGTGGCGGTTACGGAAGTGCGAGCACCACTTTTTGGGCCTCCGGTGGCGGCGGCGGGGCCTCCTACCTAGGAACCATGACAAGCACCACTAATACCGCTGGCGTAACCAGCGCTACTGCAACGATCGGTCCCCAAGCTCCGGGGAGTGGAGAAAGCGGATATGTGGCTGGCGTCGGCAATGGTGGAAGCTCCACAACTCCTGCAGCGGGTAAGGGATTGGTTACGATAACCTATACTCTCTTGACGCCGCCCACGCTCACGGCGGCCGCTGGGGCTACCGTCGATGCACCCTTCAATGTCACGTTCACAGATAACTCCGCCTGGAGGTCGGCCATCACCAGCATCACGGTCGGCGGCACAACACTCACCGCTGGCTATTCAGTCTCCGCTGGCCAGATCACATTTACGCCTTCGGCCTCCTCACCTGCTAACCTATTACAAACTTCGGGAAGCCTTAGCATTGTGGTCAACGCAACCGGCTACAACGCCGACCCGGTTACGCAACCACTCGGTGCGGGTGCGGCTACCAAGCTGGGCATCACGACGCAGCCGACCGGCCCCGCGATAAATGGAGCTGTTCTCGGCACGCAGCCGGTCGTCGCCATCCAGGATCAATTTGGTAACACCACCACAAGCACGGCAACAGTCGTAGCCGCGGTCGGAGCCGGCTCTTGGACAATCGGCGGAACGACTTCCAAGGCCGGAGTTTCCGGAACGGCGACCTTCACGAACCTGACTGCCACGAGTGCTGCGGCAGTAAGTGGGGCAACAATTTCGTTCACTTCAACCGGTTTGACTGGGGTCACGTCTGGCACTTTCAACATCCCCGCTCCTCCGCCCCCTCTTACAGGGACACTCACTGTCGGTACCGGCGGCGACTTCACGTCCTTGACCAACAGCGGCGGCTTCTTTGCTGCCGTCAATGGCAGCGTTGTTACCGGAAACATCACCGTCAATATTATTTCCGACCTCACCGGTGAAACCGGCGCGAACGCGCTGAACCAGTGGACGGAATCCCCCGGCGGCTCTAATTACACCATAACGATCCAGCCGAGCGGCGCCGCGCGCAGCATTACCGGCACAACGGCTTCAAACGCGATGCTTCGTTTCAATGGCGCGAGCCGGGTGACGATTGACGGCTCGCTGTCAGGAGGCACAGACCGCAGCCTAACGATCGAAAATACCAGCACGACTTCACCGCAGGTCGTCAGATTCGGTTCGATTGGAGCAGCGGCGATTACCAATGACACGCTAAAGAATTGTGTCGTCCGTAACGGGATAAATACGGGTTCGGCGGTGGTGGTGACAGACAACGCGGGCACTGCCGGGACGTTCAACAACATCACGATTCAGAACAACGACGTGCAAAAAGCTTTTCGGGGAATTTTTGCGAACGCCACGATCAGCGGGACGAATGGCAGCGGGCTTCTGATCACAGGGAATTCGCTGAATACCGCGGGCGCTAATTCGATCCGGCTCAACCCAATTTTTGTCGCAGGCGCGAACGGTGTGACGATCTCGAATAATACGATCGGCAACATTTCCGACTCGGCTGCCGAGGTGCCGGTTGGTATCCTGCTTTCGACGGGAACTGACAATGCGACGGTGACCGGCAATACGATCTCGAGCATCGTTTCGACGAACACTTCGAGCACCGGCTCCGCTAGCGGCATCCTAGTCTCCGTCGGAGCTAGCAGCACAAGCATCGTTGTTTCCAACAACACCATCTCTACGCTGGCGAGCGCCGGAACGTCGGTCTCGTTTTACGGAATCGCGAGCTTCTCGCCCAACGTGACAATCTCAGGCAACACCATTTCAGGGATGACACAGACCGGTGCGACAGCTGCGTTCGGCATCGTGCTCGCAGGAGTGACGAACAACTCCGTCACTGGCAATACGGTGAGTGCCATGACGCATTCGTCTACGTCGGTGGCCAGCGGAATTCAGACTCAGGGAACGAGTACGGGAGTTGTCATTGACAGCAACAGGGTCTTCAACGTTAAAAACACCAATACGACTGGTTACGGAGCGAACGGCATTCAGCTATCTTCATCATCGGCGAGCGCCGCTACCACAGTGAAGAACAACGTGATTTACGACGTCGCTGCGTATGGTTACGCCTCGGGTGCAGCCGTCGGGGATAACGGCTACGGTATCATCGCGACAGCAGGTGCAGGCTATAGCATCTACTTCAACTCGGTTCACATGAACACAAGCCAGACGGTGAGCGGCCTGCCGGCGGCGTTCAACGTGACGTCCGGCGTAACGGCCGTGAACGCGATCAATCTGCGCGATAACGTATTTGCGAACAGCCAAACCGTAGGGACGGAGCGCTACGCGATCTACTCGGGTGTGGCGAATACCGTCTTTGCGGCGATCGACTACAACGACTACTTCACGACCGGACCGAATCTTGGATTCATCGGCACTAATCGGGCGACGCTGCCCGACATCGTCTCGGGCTTTGGTGGGAATGCGAACTCAAAAGCGGTCGACCCCTTGTTCGTTGCGGGCACCGATCTTCGTCCGCAGACTGGCTCGGCACTGTTAGGAGCCGGAATCGACGGAACCGGTGTTCTGATCGATTTCCTGGGTGTCACGCGGAGCACGGGAGCGCCACCGAGCGGGCCAACAATCGGCGCGTATGAGAATTCCGTCGTCACCTGCTCCACGCCGAGCGCGGTAACTGTTGGTTCTGTCACAACCACCTCGGCCTCGGTGAGCTTTTCCTCAGCCGGCAGCAGTTTCATTGTGGAATATGGCGCGCCGGGGTTCGTCCCCGGCACAGGGGGCACCGCGGGTGCCGGGACGATCGTAACCGGCACGTCATCACCAATTAGCCTTAGCCCGCTAACCGCGGCCACTACCTACGATGTGTATGTGAGGCAGGTGTGCAGCGGACCAAGTTACAGTGGAAATTCCACTGTGGTCACTTTCACGACCGCGTGTTCAACCGCGTCGTTGCCACTAGCCGAAGGATTTAATACTTCGGGGCCGACCGTGTTCCCTGCCTGCTGGACCCAGCAAATAGTCTCGGGCACCGGCGCTATTGCGTTCCAAGCCTCATCCACCAATCCGACGACCACTCCTTTTGAAGGAACACGGTATGTTTACTGGAACAGTTTCAACATATCTGCCGCTAGCGAAACGAGATTGAAATCTCCTCCTCTTACCACGGCGGGCACAAATAGCGTGGACGTGAACTTCAGGTGGTTCAACGAGAATAGCACTTCATACAACTCTGGCGCGTATCTGAATGAAGGCGTGCAAGTGCAGTATTCTCTCGATGGAAACACGTGGATTAACGCGGGGGCATTGATCCCACGGTATGACTCCACGTTACCGACAGGGACCGGAGCCTGGAAATTGAAAACTGTGACCCTGCCGGCGGGTGCGGGGAACCAGCCCACTGTCTATGTCGGCTTTAAGTTCCACTCGGAATTCGGCGATAACTGTTCCTTGGATGCAGCGAATGTGGTCGCCTCCCCAACCATCTCAACGAGCGGAACGCTGTCTGCAGTCGATACGACCTATGGAACTGCTTCGGCGAGCCCAACGAGTTTCTCGGTTTCCGGCAGCAATTTGACCAACAACATCACTGTCACCCCTCCCGCGGGATTCGAGGTTTCGATCACCTCTGGATCGGGCTACACGACAGTCCTGACGCTCACGCAAAGTGGCGGAGCAGTTGCTAACACCACAGTGTTCGTCCGACTAGCTGCAACAACAGCGGTCGGCACCTATTCCGGAAATATAGTAGTCGCAAGCTCTGGCGCGACGACGCAAAACGTGCCCACGGTGGCCAGCAGCGTCAGTCCGGCGGCACTGAGCATCACGGCTAACAACCTGACAAAAACGTATGGCACCGCGGTGACGTTTGCCGGAACTGAGTTTACCTCACTCGGCTTGAAGAACGGTGAGACCATTGGCTCAGTCGCACTAACCAGTGGTGGTGCCGCGGCAACGGCGGGCGTCTCCGGTTCCCCTTACGCCCTCACGCCCAGTTCAGCGACGGGCGGTACGTTCAGCCCAAGCAACTACACCATTACCTACAATGACGGTGCGCTGACGGTGAATCCGAAGGGGGTGACGGTAACGGCTGATGGGAAGATGAAGGCAAAAGATGCCGTCGATCCTGCGTTTACCTATACGACCAATTCTGGCGGGCTCGTCGGGAGTGATACGCTCTCGGGCGCGTTGACTCGTGTCGCGGGCGAGAGACCCGGTTCATACGCGATTTTGCAGGGCACGGTCACCAATGCCAACAATCCGAACTATGCGATCACCTACGTCGGCGCAAACCTGGTCATTACCGGGTTCGTCGCCGGGGACGATACTGTTACCCGGCCGGCCAACAGCCCTAACATCAAGATTCCCAAGGCGACGTTGCTTGCGAACGACGGCACGGTGGCCAGTAACGGTTCGGTGGATAACACCGGGGTCACCATCACATCGGTGACGTCGGGGAGCGGCAACGCGGTCTCGATCTGTGGCGCCTTCGTGTGCTACACACCGGCCACTCCTTCGGCGAGCGATCCGTTAACCTTCACTTATGCGATAACCGATGGAAGTTCGACCGACACGGGCACAGTGACGGTGAACACGGCGGCCGCGCAGCCATTCGCGATTCAGATCCTCGGAAGAACGACGGCAGTCTACAATGGGACAAGCACGAGCATTAACGTAGAATTTCTGACCTCGCCGAACACGAGCCTGTTCATGGAATACTCGACGGGGAACATGACTATTTGGACCCCCTACGCCAACAACCCTGCGAATAGCGGGCCGACCGGGGACTTTGTCCTGACCTTCACCGAGGCAGGCGACCACGCCACAGAGTGGAACGCAGGAATGTTCTTCCGCGCCACCAGACAATAAACGACTATGAGAATACAACGACCAATCCTCGCCTTAATCCTCGCTACAGTCGGGCTACTCGGCATGGCGGGCGAAGCGCCCGGGCAGATGATCGTAAACTGGGGCTTTACCCCGGGCACGACCGTGCCGGATAACGGGTCCGTGGGCGACGTGCGCACGCTCGGTGGCTTTGCCAGTTATTCAAACATCACCGTGAGCCTTAACCTGACCAGTCAGACTCCGGGCGATCCGATGTTCCTGGGCGACATGTATGCGAACCTGACGCTGGGGAACCAGCTTGCCGGTGAAACGCAACGGACGGCCGTGCTGCTCAATCGACCGGGGCGCAGCAATGGCACGCCGAGCGGCAACGCGTTTGGGAGCAGTCTGAGCTCGCTCAATGTGACGCTGGATGACTCTGCGACGCAACCGAATGGGAATGTCTGGGGCACCACCACCGGCACCGGAACCTATAATTCTGATGGGCGGCTCGGGGTCGCTGCCAACGGCGCTCCCGTTGCGTTTTCGGACGGCGACCGCAACGCCACCCTGACGGCGCTCAATGGCGCGGCTTTCGCGAGCAATCGATTCGCTCTGCTGGTGGCTGACTATTCGATGGGCGGTATCGCGACTTTGTCGAATTACGGCTATGGAGTGACGGGCGCCGCCGCGACGAGTGGCACGCTCGACGCCGGTGGAGCGACGGGAACGTTTTCAATCGGTGATACGGGCTCCGGGGCGAGCAATACCGTCGGGGCCGCCGTGGTAACGACGCAGTCGGGCGGCGGGCCGTTGATCGTGAATATTGCCGGGACGATGAATATGACCGGAGGCGTCTCCGGGACGAGCGGATTGACGAAGCAGGGCACGGGCACCTTGACCCTGTCGAGTACGGGAAGCTTTACAGGGGCCACGATTGTCGACGCGAACGGGGGCACGCTGAACGCCGCGACAACCGACGCGCTCAAGAATACGAGTTCGATCACGGTGAACAACGGCGGGACGTTGCTCCTCAGCGGAGCCGGCAATCTGGATCGCGTAAATAACGCGGCGGACATTTCCCTGGCCGGCGGCACGATTCAGAAGGGGGCTGGTGCCAGCGAAGGGACGACGAGTAGCATCGGCTTGGGCGCCCTGACGCTGATGGCGACCGGGTCGGCGATCGATTTCACGGGCACCGCCGGCACTTTGACTTTCGCCAGCTTTGCGCCGGGCATGTTTGTGCTCGCGATCACGAATTACATCGGCAATGGAATGCCGAGTGGCTTTGATCAGTTGATTTTCAATCAGAGTCAAAGCGGACAGTTGAATTCCTTCGATTTCGGTTTTGGTGCCGGGATGAATGTGGCACAGCTTGACTTGATGAACGGGTTCTTCGAAGTCTATTCTCTCGCTCCCGTGCCCGAGCCAGGCACCTGGGCGGCCGGCATCCTGACCGTGCTTGCGCTTGGTTACAGTCAGCGGAAGCGCCTCAAGAATCTCGGACTGCGGGTTTCGAATTCCGGAACCAAGAGCTGAGGCCGGCAGAGTGCCATTCGGGTCCAGAGTGCCATTCGGGTCAGTCCTCAGGATTGAGAGTGGCGCGGTAGGACGGGCGGAAATCTTCCCGAAACTGCTCCCGATGCCTGCGCCGCTACTGTGCGATTTCCGTTCCGCGTTCGCGGATTGCCTGCGCGCGGTTGGCGCGAAAACGGAGGGCTAGAGTTTCCGCTTGCTCGAGCCATTCGAGCTTTTCACGGAAAGTGGTGGTGAGGCCGAGCGCGAGAACTTGTCGGCGTGATCCTTCGAAGGTACACGATTCCCAGCCGGGGTGGGCGTAGAGTTCCTCCTTTGTCACGAGGACTGATCTTCCCTCAGTTTTTGGATCTCGGCAAGATTCGCGAGATCGGCGAGATCCTGCGGGCGGCCGGCCGCGCGTTTCATCGCCACGAGCGTGTCGTAGCGGATGATGGGCGTCTGGAGAGAACCGAAGACGGGTTCCCACCTGGCGGACGCGAGTTCCTGACGCGGATGACGAAGATGACGCCGGCGAATCGGTCCCTATCTGCGTCATCTGCAATGCTATCGGCGGAAATCATCGTGTTCTGCGAAGATTTTTTCGAGGTTACTATGCAAGTCATTCAATAACGGCAGATTATCGGTTATGGGAATTCGACCAACTCCGTCCCGTCGCAGTCATTCTCTGTGGTCGTCTTTTCCCATCCGCGTTATCAGCGTCATCCGCGGTCAAAACCTCGGTTGCGGCTGCGGTTCAAAATGAGGGCCGGGGTCAGCCATTCGGGGCTGGGTCTTCCCGTTGGGCGGAAGTGGCGAGGCGTTTCGCGGGATTCTGACCAAGGATTACGCGGACGTCGCTGATGGGGGATCGTAGAACATAAAACGAACTTAAGTTCGCGACTCGCGACCGCTTTCGGAGTCGCGCACGACCGATCCCCAGATGTTGCTATCTACTCGCTGCGAGTTCTCTCGGTTCACACATCGCTCTTAATGCGTTTCGGGGGCTGGACGAGGGGATGACGGGAAAGCTTCTCGCGTTTGCGCGTCTCCTCGAAGAGCTTGTCCAAATATTTTCTACGAGTACGCACTACGTATTCCCCCGCTTGGGGTCGGCGTAGAGGTGCCCCCCCTTTCGCCTCCGGTATTGCAGCCGCCCTGCCCGACGCTAAAGTGGCGGCTTATGCCGTATAAAGACATTACCCCACCCGCTGGCGATAAAATCTCGATCTCCGCAGGGAAACTCACTGTGCCGGACCGGCCGGTCATCCCATTCATCCGCGGCGACGGGACGGGGCGCGATATCTGGGCGGCGAGCGAGCGCGTCCTGGATGCGGCGGTGGAGAAGGCTTACGGCGGACAGAAGAAGGTGTCGTGGTTCGAGGTCTTCGCCGGGCAGGCGGCGAAAGATAAGTTCGATAGTTGGCTGCCGGACGACACCGTGGACGCGTTTCGCGAATATCTCGTTGGAATCAAAGGGCCGCTGACGACGCCGGTGGGGGGCGGGATCAGTTCGCTGAATGTCGCGCTCCGGCAAATGCTGGATCTCTTCGTTTGCCTGCGCCCGGTGCAGTATTTCAAAGGCGTCCCCTCGCCGGTGAAACGCCCGGAGAAGGTGGACATGACCATCTTCCGCGAGAATACCGAGGACATCTATGCGGGCATAGAATGGGCCGCAGGCACGCCGGAAGCGACGAAGGTTCTGGGTTTCCTGGAGAAGGAATTTCCGAAGCAGTTCGCCAAGGTTCGCTTCGGCACGAAGGAGAAGGCGGCGGAATTCTGGAAAGCTGTCGGCGCGCCGGAGAAAGATGACGTGATGGTGGGGGTGGGCATCAAACCTGTCAGCCGCTCGGGCAGTGTGCGCTTGATTCACAGCGCGATCGCTTACGCGATCAAAAATCAGCGCAAGAGCGTGACGTTGGTGCACAAGGGGAACATCATGAAGTTCACCGAAGGCGCTTTCCGCGACTGGGGCTACGAGATCGCAAAGACTTATTTCGGCGCGGAGGAAATCGATGGCGGACCGTGGTGCCAAATCCCAATGGGTAAACCTGGCGCCGGTATTGTGATTAAGGACGCGATCGCGGATATCACGCTGCAGCAGGTGCTGACGCGGCCGGAAGATTTCGACGTCATCGCGACGCTCAACCTGAATGGCGATTACCTGAGTGACGCGCTCGCGGCGCAGGTCGGCGGCATCGGCATCGCGCCGGGCGGAAACATTAACTACATCACCGGGCATGCGGTTTTCGAAGCCACTCATGGGACGGCGCCGAAATACGCGGATCAGGACAAGGTGAATCCGGGATCAGTGGTCCTCTCGGGCGAAATGATGTTCCGTTACATGGGCTGGACGGAAGCGGCTGACCTGATTTTGAAAGGCCTCAACGGCGCCATCGGGAGCAAGCGCGTGACCTATGATTTCGCGCGGCAGATGGAAGGCGCGACCGAGATTAAATGCTCGGAGTTTGGGCAGAACATCATCGATCACATGTGATGTGCATGGAGGGACGGGCGCCGTCCCGTCCGGGTTGTAGCATGAAATATCCTGAGAGCGGTTCTTATGGAGATCTCTTTGAGGCTGGACGACACGGCGGTCGTCCCTCCACGCGCACGCACCCGGTGCATCAACCGGTTTTCGAGAGGTTTAATACTCCGGTCATTGTTTTCCTGAACGGTTTGCACGAAGGATCGCAAACCGATTCTCGCTAACGCACCTGCGCACGAGACGCTGCTCGCGGCCTGGCACGAAGCCCGTTCATGGCTCGTTGGGCGATATGTCGTTATGCCGGATCATGTGCATTTGTTTTGCGCGCCCGCTGATATTCATCCCAAACCGTTGCTCCAATGGGTGAGCTATTGGAAGTCTTGCGCGGCGCGAAATTGGCCCCGGTCGGACGACGCGCCGATTTGGCAGCGGCATTTCTGGGATACGCAACTGCGGCGAGGAGAGAACTACTCGGAGAAATGGGAATACGTTTTGCAGAATCCGGTGCGGGCGGGACTGACCGGTCGGGTGGAGGATTGGCCTTTCGCCGGCGCAATCCACGAGTTGCGCTGGTAGGAGGGACGGGCGCCGTCCCGTCCATATTCTTCGCCCCTCTCATTTTTGAGTCTGGACGACACGGCGGTCGTCCCTCCATCATGGCTGCACTATGAGTGCATCCCTTTGGTCCCGATTCCAGCAATACTATCTCGCCGACGACGATCTCGGATTCGCGATCGATATCAGTCGGATGCGCTTCGGAGATGATTTCTTCGAGAAGATGGCGCCGGAGGTGAAGCGCGCTTTTTCCGAGATGCGCGCGCTCGAGGCCGGCGAGATCGCCAATCCGGATGAAAAGCGGATGGTCGGTCATTATTGGCTGCGCGCCGCCGACAAAGCGCCCAACGCCGAATTGCGCGCTGATGTAGAAAAGACAAACGAGCGGATCAAGCAATTCGCCGCCGATGTGCATGCCGGAAAAATTAGCGCAGCGCAGGGCAAGCGCTTCGCGCACGTCCTCCTCATCGGCATCGGCGGCTCGGCGCTCGGGCCGCAGTTCGTGGCCGACGCGCTCGGCACGACCGAGGATAAAATGGCGATTCATTTTTTCGACAACACGGACCCGGACGGATTCGATCGCGTGCTCGATGCGCTGGGAGACGATCTCGGCGCGACCCTCGTGGTCGTGGTTTCGAAATCCGGCGGAACGAAAGAGACGCGCAACGGCATGCTGGAATCGGCTGCGCGTTTCGAGAAGCGGGGTCTCGATTTCGCGAAGCAGGCAGTGGCCGTGACAGGTGACGGGAGCGAACTCGATCATTATGCGACGGAGCACGGCTGGCTGGCGCGTTTCCCGATGTTCGATTGGATCGGCGGGCGGACCTCGGTCATGAGCGCGGTCGGCCTTTTGCCCGCCGTTCTCCAAGGCGTGGATATCGACAATTTCCTCGCCGGCGCCGCGGCCATGGACGAGTGGACCCGGGAGGAGAAGGCGACCGGGAACGCGGCCATGCTCCTCGCGCTGATGTGGCATTATGCGGGGAACGGGCGCGGCGAGAAGGACATGGTGGTTCTTCCCTACAAGGATCGGCTCCTCCTCTTCAGCCGCTATTTGCAACAGCTCGTCATGGAGTCGTTAGGCAAAGAGCACAACCTGAAGGGCGAGGTGGTGCACCAGGGGATCGCGGTTTATGGGAACAAGGGCTCGACCGATCAGCACGCCTACGTGCAGCAATTGCGCGATGGCGTTTTGAACTTCTTCGTCACCTTCATCGAGGTGCGCAAGGATCGCGGGACGGATCGCTTCGAAGTCGAGCCGGGTGTGACGAGCGGCGATTATTTGCAGGGCTTTCTGCGCGGGACGCGCACGGCGCTTTATCAAAGCGATCGCGAATCGATCACGCTCACGATGCCAGCAGTGGATGCGTTCAACGTCGGCGCGTTGATCGCGCTCTACGAACGCGCGGTCGGTTTCTACGGGTCGCTCGTCGGGATCAACGCCTATCACCAGCCCGGTGTCGAAGCGGGGAAGAAGGCCGCGACGGCAGTGTTAGATTTACAGAGCAAGCTGAAGGGGCATTTGGCCAGCGGCGATGGGCAGACGGCGGATGAATTGGCTGCGCTGGCGGGCGCCGATCCCGAGGACGCGTATCACGTTCTGCGCCATTCCGCCGCGAACGATCCGAAGATCGGCAGCAACGGCACGTCACCGGGGGAGACGCGCTTTTTTCTGAAGGCGTAGGAAGCGGGCGAGACCAACTGGTGTAGTCTCACCCCATGTCATCGTCTTCCAATTCGCAGGGAGAAAATTCGGCGCAGGAGATCCAGGTGCCGCTCGCGGCTGTGGCCGGCTTTGTTCGGCAATTGAGCCACGATCTACGGAATCATCTCAACGCGGCCGAGCTGCAATCATCCTATCTGGGCGAACTCTCCGACGACGCCGAGATGAAAGACGAAGTGAAGCGCTTGCGTGGCATGTTGGCGGAGATGAGCGCGAGCTTGCAGCGGGTCACGCAGGCGCTTGCTGCCATCAGGCTGACCCTGATGCCGTATGAGGCGGTGAATTTCGTGGAGGATTTGCGGCGGAAATTGGCGATGGAGTTTCCAGAAGAGACGGACGCGATCGAATGGAAGATGGGCGGCGGCAAAGCGGAGTTGAATATCGATCCACAGATTCTCCAGCCGGCTTTCCTGGAGATCTTTGCCAATGCTTTTCAACACGAGCGCGGCCCGGGTGCGTTGCGGGCCACGGCGGAGATGAACGGCTCGGAATTTACCTTCACGCTGACAGAGCCGAAGACGAATTTTTCTGGGGAGACGGAGAACTGGGGGCGGCGGCCTTTTGCGCAGATGACGCACGGGCATTATGGCCTTGGTCTGCCTCGCGTGCTCGATATCATCGGGGCGCATCATGGCAAACTGCACGCGCACTATGATTCCGGTTCCTCTTCTCTTGTCACCACGGTGGTGCTGCCGCTGGGGACGGATGGTTGAGGTTGTCGTCTCCGCACCGCCGCGCGGTGTGCGCGGTTTAAGGCCGGCCGGGGGCGAGCATTCGGCTTCCTCTCTTCACCGCTAAGAATGAGCGTGGAGAACCGGAAAATTCTGATCGTCGATGACGAGCGCCCCATCCTGCTGACGCTGGAAGCGCTGCTTAGCCGGCACGGATACGCACCGCAGACGGCCGCGACCGCGTCCTTCGGCTTCCGCGCGTTGAAGGAGAATCCGCCCGCGCTCGTCCTGCTGGATCTGCAACTTCCGGATGGCGAAGGCCTCGAGATGCTCGACCAGATAAAACGCGAGCAACCCGAGACGCAGGTCATCATTCTCACCGCGCACGATTCGTTAAGTAACGCGATCGAATCGATCAAACGCGGTGCGTATCACTTCATCAGCAAACCGTACGCGCCTGAAGAATTGCTCAGCCTGGTGGAGAAGGCGCTGGAGAAACAATCGCTCCTCCGCGAGACCGAGCAGCTCCGGGTGAAAGCGCAAGAACTGGAGAAACGCCTGGTCCTGGCTGAGACGAGGCTCGCGCCTGTTTTCAAAAGCAAGGTGATGCAGGAAATTCACGAACTCATCCGCGCCATGGCGCCGTCAGACGCGAACGTTTTAATCACGGGCGAGAGCGGCGTCGGGAAGGAAGTGATCGCGAATTTGATTCACAGCCACAGCCGGCGCGCGAATCAGACAATGGTGAAATTAAATTGCGCGGCCTTCCCGCAGGCGATGATCGAGTCCGAACTCTTCGGTTATGTGAAGGGCGCGTTTACCGGCGCGACGAGCGATTTTCCCGGGATGATCGCGGCGGCGAGCGGGAGCACGTTGTTTCTCGATGAGATTTCGGAAATGCCGGCGGAATTGCAGACGCGGTTTCTGCGTGTCTTGCAGGAACGGGAGTATCGCCCGCTCGGCAGCACGAAGACGATGAAAGCGGATTTCCGCGTTGTCGCGGCGACCAATCGTCCGATCACGGATGCGCTGGAAGAGAATCGGTTGCGCTCGGATTTGTATTACCGGTTAAACACTTTTCAGATCGAGATCCCGCCGCTGCGTGAGAGACGGGAAGACGTGCCGCCTTTGGTCACGTTGTTCCTGAAACGGTTCGCGGAGCAACTCGGCAAAGAGGAACCGGAGATCGCGCCCGAGGCCTATCAGAAATTGCTCGCCTACAGTTGGCCAGGGAACGTGCGCGAGCTGCAAAACACGATGGAATACGCGGTCGTACTCGCGCGGAAGAATCGCATCACGGTGAAAGAGCTGCCGAGCGAAGTGCAACTGCCGGTGGCGTTGCAGAAACCGGAACGTCACGCGTCGAAGAAAGGCGGCGTTGCGAAGAGCCTAAACGAGTTGGAACGCCACGCCATTCTCGACGCTCTGGCGCAATCCCACGGTAACAAGAAGAAAGCCGCGGAAGCGCTCGGGATTCAACGACCAACGCTCTATAACAAGATGAAGCGTTACGCGATCGAACTCTAGAGAATCCCAGACGTCGCCCTTGATCGCGCGCCGTCAACGAGCCGCAGGCGCGAGTGCCTGCGGAGCAAATTAACGGGAGATCTCGAAGACGACGGGGAAGGTGGCGAGCTTCACCGGCTTCCCCGCCATGCCGACGCCCGAGATCGTAGAGACTTCCATGAACCCGGGCCGGCCGTCCGCTTCCGAGGTAAAGACTTTGATGTCCCGCGTGAAGACCCCTTTCTCCTTCGCATCGAACGGGCCGCCAGTGATCGGCCGGACGTCTCCCGTGGAATCGACGTAAGAGAGTTGATAGAACAGACTCGGTCCGCCTTTGCTGCCGTCATAGGTCAACGAGACAATCTGACCTTTGCCAATATTCATATCCTTCGCTGGGCCGTTCGTGATCGATGGATCGCAAAAGACCTTGTAATAACCCGCCGGATCTTTGATTTCTGCGGCAGGCAACTGCGGGCCGAAAGCGGTCAGCAGAGCGAAGAAGGCAAACGAATAGATGATGGCTTTCATGGCGAGATTCTCCGGTTCACTTCTCCACTATCTTCACCAGCTCGACTCGGCGATTTTTCGCGCGGCCCTCTTCTGTTTCATTGCTCTCGATCGGAGCGGCGAAGGAAACACCGACCGGGAACAGCTTTTGCGCGGCAATGCCATAGTTCGTAGTCAGCGTCGAAACGACGGCCTCGGCTCGTCGCTGCGAGGAAGTCTTGTTCATTTCGAATCCTCCGATCGAATCCGTGTGGCCAACGACCAGAACTTTCAAGGCCGGATCAGATTTCATCAGGTTTCCAATTTCGGTCAACGCCTCGGCCGAATCCGCCTTCACCTCAGCTTTGTTAAAATCGAAATAGATGCCGTAGAGCGCGATGCGCCCCGATTTCGAGAGCGAGGTCTCCATCTCCGCGGCGGAAACCTTCACCATGCGATCCGCCATTCCCTTTTGCTCCAAATCTTTGGGGGTGCCCCGGCCCTCTGGTGGAAGAGGGGCGAGGCTGGTCGTGGTGCCGGCGTGCGAGGTTCGCCGAGTCCACCCCGCAGGGGTCTGGCGCCGCGCGGCCCCGCTTGGTGGACAAGGCGCTTGCGACCTGGGCGCGACTTCGCTCCCGCGTGTCAGAGAAATGGCTATGATCATAAGCGGCTTACGATGTCGGGAGAGTGGCGCTCATTGCTAGGGAGTCACGCGGCGCGCGCAGTCATCGTAAGCCGCTTACGATGAGCCGGTGTTCGCCTCTGGTCGTTGGCTCCAGCATTGCGGACCCAACTTTAATCACACCTCTTGTGAAGGAGAAGGCGTGTGACTGGCGTCCTCGCCAATGCGAGTTTGCAGGCCACGCCGAATTTCACCAGAGACTGATGTCCCGCCATCTCGATAAAGTTCTCGCGCACGCCGGACGCCAACTTCTGCCCGCGGGCGGTCGGCGGCCGACCGACGTCCTTCCGCTCTACAAAAAATTCCTGCGCATCGAAGAACATCGGCTGCGCCTGAAGCACCAGGCGGGCGGAGGTGGCCGCGATATTTGTGCGCGGCGGGTCGATTTGGTGGACGTGCTTTTGCGGCACGTTTTTGCGGCGGCGGCGCGTTTCGCGGATGAGCAGAGGGGAGCGTCGGTGCAGCCAATTACCTTGCTGGCGTTGGGCGGATACGGCCGCGGGGAATTGAATCCCTGGAGTGATGTCGACGTGATGTTCCTGCATGGACAACACGGCAAGGTTTCTCCCTATGTCACGCAGGTCGTCGAACAGGTTTTGTATTTACTCTGGGATATCGGTTTCAAGGTCGGCCACTCGACCCGCTCGGTCCGCGAGGCGATTGATCAGGCGAAGGAGGACATGTTGACCAAAACCGCGATGCTCGAGGCGCGTTTTCTCGCGGGCGACGAAGGCGTCACCCGTCTTTTCCGTTCGCGCTTTCGAGCGGAATGCGTGAAGGGCTCCGAGAACGAATACTTCGCCGCACGCATGGCCGATCAGGCAGCGCGCCACGCGAAATATGGCGACAGCGTTTACATGCAGGAGCCACACGTGAAAAACGGCTGCGGGGGGCTGCGCGACTATCAAAATTTGCTTTGGATGACCTTCTTCAAGGAAGGCGCCCTAACGACCAATCATCTCGTCGGGAAAGATTGGCTCAGCACAACCGACCAGCGCGGGATCGAGCGCGCCTACGATTTCCTCCTCCGGATTCGGACGGACATGCACTACGTGAACGGCCGCGCCACGGATGTGCTCCATCTCAGCGCGCAGGATCACATCGCGCAACGCCTGCATTATCACAGCAAGCGCGGGCAACTTCGGAGCGAAGCGCTGATGAAGGATTACTACGCGCACACGCGGAATATTTTTCGCGTGACGGAGCGAATCACGGAGCAGTTCGCGAATCCCGGAACTGTCGCGGGCCGGCGTTCGTTTTTTCGTTTCCGCCGGCCGAAACTTTTGCCGGAGCGGGACTTCGGGCCCTTCGTCGCGCGCGGAAAACATCTCTATGCGAAACGACACGATGTCTTCCGGCGCGAACCGGAACTGCTCATGCAGGTCTTCCGTCTAGCGCAGGAACATCAGTTCGATATCGGGCCGGATCTCGAGGATCTCTTGACGCGAAACCTGAAGTTCGTCACCCGAAGTTTCCGCGCTGCGTCCGCGCCAAGGGCGATCTTCCGGGCCATGCTTTCGCGCCGCGGAGAAGCCGGGCGCATCCTGCGCCTGATGCATCGAGTCGATTTTCTCGGACGATATTTGCCGGAGTTCGCGCCTCTGACCTGCCTGGTGCAACACGAGTTCTTTCACCGCTACACCGCGGATGAGCATTCGTTAGTCTGCATCGAAAAGCTGGATGATCTGACGACTACGGAAGATCCAAAGCTGATCCCATATCGGGAGCTTCTTGAGAAAATCGCCGACCCATTTGTCCTCTATCTGGCGCTGCTCTTGCATGACACCGGAAAGGCGGTCGGCGCGCGTCCGCATTCCGAGGCGAGCGCGCTTTTCGCGCAGCAGGCTGCGCGGCGGCTGGAATTGGACTCCACCCAACGGCGCGCGCTCGTCTTGCTCGTCGATCATCATTTGACGCTCTCCACCATCGCGCGGCAAAGGAATCTCGATGATCCGGAAACGATCGTGGAGTTGGCCGGCATGGTGCGCAGCCAGGAGAATCTCGACGCGCTGATGCTCTTGACGCTGGCTGATGGGCAGGGGACGAGCGGCGAGGCGTGGTCGGATTGGAAAGAGACGCTGGTCTGGCAATTGTATCGTGGGACATCGCAATATCTCGCGGATCAGGCGGGCTTCTTCGCCCAGCAGAAGATCGAACGCGAATCGCTGCAACAAGCGGTCACCGCGCGGCTTTCTCCCGATTACGCCGCGGAAGTGGAGGCGCATTTCGAATCGTTGCCGGATAATTACTTCCGCGCTTTCGGCGTGGAGGAAATCGCCCGGCACGCGGAACTCTTCCGCAGTTTTCTGACCAACCTTTTCCTGCGCGACGTGCATCCGCTCACGCCTGCGGTCGCGTGGGAGCCATTCCCAGAGGCGGGGCACACCACAGTTTCGCTCTGCACTTGGGACGGGCAGCAACTCCTGGCGAAGATCGCGGGTTCCTTCTCCGTCGTCCCGCTCAACATTTTGAGCGCGGATATCTACACCCGGGGCGATAACGTGGTTTTGGATGTCTTCCGCGTTTGCGATCTGCGCGCGCGCGCCGTCACTGCGCAACGGGATTTCGATCTGGTGGAACTGACGCTGCGCCGCGCGCTTTCCGAGCCGGACTTTGATTTCCGTCCGCTCCTCGAGGATGCACGTCGCCAGATGCAGAAACCAGCGGCAGCCGAGATTGAGTTTCTCACTCGGATCATAGTCGACAACAAATCGCATCCGCATTACACGCTGCTGCAAATCGAGACGCGAGATCGGCTCGGTCTTCTCTACGACCTGCTCTCATCGCTCGGAGCGGAGGGCGTCTCGATTATTCTTTCGCGGATCAGCACGGAGAAAGGCGCGGCGATTGACACGTTCTACGTCGCAGATAGTGGCACCCGCGGCAAAATCACCGATGGAGGCCGCCTCGCGGCACTCGAAAAACGTCTGCGCGACATCGCAGTCGGTGCGGAAATGGCGAAACCAAACTCCGTGGCGTAGTTTGCGCGAGCATGAATGTTCTCATTTTGGCGGCAGGTTACGCCACCCGCCTTTATCCGCTCACCCTCACGAAAGCAAAACCGCTCCTGGAAGTCGCGGGCAAGCCGATGATCGAATGGGTCATGGACAACCTGGCGCCGGTCGAGGATATCGCGACGGTCTATGTGGTCACGAACAACAAGTTTGCGAAGGATTTCGAAGAATGGGCTGAGAGCTATCAAAAGCGAAACCCGAAGCGCCGGCTGAAAGTGGTGAACGACGAATCGACCGACGACTCGGATAAGCTCGGAGCCATCGGCGATATCAATCTAGTCCTGGAACGCGAAAATCTTGCGACAGACGATTTGCTCGTGATCGCAGGCGACAATCTCTTCAGCGAACCGCTGACGGACTTCGTGACCCAAGCGCGCGGCACGGAAGCAACGCTCGCGACGTATGACGTGGGCGATTTGGAATCGATCAAGAAGTACAGCGCGATCACGATGGACGCAGACGGGATTCTCAATTCCTTTGAGGAAAAGCCGGCCGAACCAAAAAGCACTCTCACTGGCATCGCGCTCTATTATTTTTCGCGCGATACGATCCCGCTCTTCGCGACCTACATCGCTGACGGGAATAACCCGGATCAGCCGGGGCGTTTCATCCAGTGGCTTTACACCCGCAAGCGTGTGAGCACCCACCAGATTCGCGGGACTTGGTTCGATATCGGGAGCAAAGAAACGTTGGAAGAAGCGAACGTGCTTTTCCGAAAATTTGCGAGCTGAAACTTCTCGGAACGATCCGCTGGAGTAGGAAGGCCTCTGATGCCTGGGAGTGGCTTCGAAAATAGATTGGGCGCTGTAGCGGCGGTCTATGACCGCCGAAAGCATAGCCTGCAACCCACGTTTTCGGCGGTCATAGACCCGCTACAGTACGTTTTCGGCGGTCATAGACCGCCGCTACAGTGTTTTGCAACTCTGCCTTAGAGCAACCGCACAGCTGTCACGGCGATGCGGCCGCCGAAACACGCGTCCACATCCGCGCCCGAAGTTCGGGTTCGGAGGTGATAGTCGCCCGCGAAGTAGAGTCCGCTCTCTTCTTCGTGGCGGTAATTAAGCGGCAACGGCGCCGGGTCGAGTGGACACCAGACGACCGCAGGGCTGTCGGCTATTTCTGCGGGAAGGTTCGGGAGATTGACGTTGTAGAAAAGTCCGGGCTCGATCGGTTTGGCGAGAATCTCTTTCAGGATGGGAATGATCCAGCGAGTGGCGCGTTCCCAGTCGAAACGCAGGTCGGATTTGCGGTAATGAGAAAACGCGATGCCCGGCCAGCCGTGCAAGACTGCTTCGCGCACGGCAGCCACTGTGCCGGAGTAATAAACGTCCGCGCCCAGATTGGCGCCGTGGTTGATCCCGCTCAGGATCCACTTCGCATCCGGCACGAGATGGAGGAGGCCGAGGCGGATGCAATCGGCCGGGGTGCCGTGGATGGCGAAACGTTTGTCGCCGCGCGGTTCAATGCGCACGCCATCGTGCCAGGTGACAGCGTGGCTGACGCCGGATTGCGGGCCGGCGGGCGCGACGATGATCGGGTCGCCCACGGTTTTGGCTGCGTTCGTTAGGGCGGTGAGGCCTTCGGCTTCGATGCCGTCGTCGTTGGTGAGGAGGAGCTTCATCTTTTTGGAGGGGAAACGTTCAACGTCCAACGCTCAACGTCCAACGTCGAACGAGGAGCAGCCAGAAACGGCTCTCATCGGACGCGACAACGTTGTTTTCAGTCGCTACGCTTCCGTCCTCATGCCAACGATTTCTGAACGCCGAGACGCATTCCGTGCGATGCACGCGACGGGTTGCTTTGTATTGCCCAATCCTTGGGATATCGGGAGCGCGCGCTATTTGCAGCACCTTGGGTTCAAGGCCTTGGCGACGAGCTCGGCGGGATATGCTTTCACTCGTGGGCTGCCGGATAACGCGGTGCCGCGGGATGTGATGCTGGCGCACATCCGCGAACTGGTGGAGGCGAGCGATCTGCCGATCAATGCGGATTTTGAGAACGGCTATGCGGATGAGCCGGGGCAATTGGCGGAGAACGTGCGGCTGTGCGTGGCGACTGGTGTGGCTGGGCTTTCAATTGAAGATTCGACGGGACGAAAGGACGCGCCTCTCTACGACCTCACGCATGCGGTGGAGCGGATACGAGCGGCGCGAGAGGCGATTGGTGACAGTGGCGTGATGCTGGTGGGTCGCGCGGAATGCTTTCTCGTTGGTGAGGGCGATCTCGATGATGCGATCCGGCGATTGGTCGCATACGCGGAAGCGGGAGCAGATTGTTTATATGCTCCCGGAATTGACACCGCCGAGGAGGTGCAAACGGTGGTGGAGGCCGTCGCTCCGAAACCTGTCAATGTGCTGATTAGCGGACCAGGCGGTCTAACGATCGCGGAAGTGGCGGAGATAGGCGTGCGACGGGTCAGCGTGGGTGGCGCGCTGGCGCGAGCGGCTTGGGGCGGCTTCCTCCGAGCCGCAATGGGTCTGGCGGAGAACGGGAGCTTGGAGGGTTTTGCGGACGCGATGCCGCACGGAGAGCTGAACGAATTTTTCCGAACCGATGCTGGCGAGCGCGTGAAATAGCATGCCGCCGCGCTTTCTGCCGCCATTCCTTCTCCTGATCGCGGCGCTCTGCTGGAGCCTGGGTGGCGTTCTGATTAAGTCGATCGATTGGCCACCGATGGCGGTGGCAGGAGCGCGCAGCGCGATTGCAATCCCACTCATGCTAGCGTTCGTGGGCCGGCCCAAGTTTACCTTTTCACTCGCGCAAATCGGCGGAGCGATCGGCTACGCGCTCACGGTGGTGCTGTTCGTTTTCGCGACGCGAATGACGACGGCGGCGAATGCGATTTTCCTGCAATACACGGCGCCGATTTACGTGGCGATCATCGGACGCTGGTATCTGAATGAGCGCGCGCTCCGGATTGATTGGTTGGTCATCGCAGTGGCGCTGGGCGGAATCGCGCTTTTCTTCATGGACCGGCTGACGGTCTCCGGGTTCTGGGGAAACATCGTGGCCTTGGGTAGCGGTCTGGCGTTCGCTTCGGTGGCAATCTTTCTGCGCAAAGAGAAGGCGGCGTCTCCGGTGACGGCGATCATCCTCGGAAACATCATTGTCGCGGTCGCAGGTGCGCCGTTCATGCTCGGTGCGCCGCCGCTTGGTGCAGGTGATGGTTGGAGGTTGCTCTTGCTCGGCACCGTGCAGCTCGGTTTGCCGTATGTTTTCTATGGCATCGCGATCAAACAGGTCACGGCGCTGGAAGCCACCTTGATTCCGCTCTTGGAGCCAATCTTAAATCCGCTTTGGGTGATGCTGGCACTGGGGGAACAACCGGGACCTTGGGCGATCGTGGGGGCGGCGTTGGTTCTGGCCGCGGTGCTGGGTCGTGGAGCAATGATGGTGATAAGCCGACCGCCGCGGGCCGTCGTGGAATAGTTCATCGGCGGCAAAACGATTCTCACTCATCATCGTCGGTCTCGCTGGGACTCGGAGTCGGACGCGCAGCTTGTTCTGCGGTGCGCACGGAACGCGCTTCGGCCGCCGCCGTTCGCTCGACCAGCCTGGCCGCTCGTTGCTCCTGCGCGGTCGGAGGAGCCGGAGGGCGTGGATGAGCTGCACGGTAGTATTTGGTTACGAGTCCGAGGAGTAGAGCTGCGAGGACGCAGGCGACGATCCTTTTCTCTTCCGAGGTTAGAACGAAGCCCTGCCGCCCCCGGCGTCTCGCCTTCATCGGGGACGCCGCGGCCTCACCCGCAGGCAGCGATATTTTCCGCGCAGATAGTGATTGTAATAACCGGCCTTGGATCCCGCTGCCATGAGGTTCCGGTGGTGCGAGCGAGGCACGTTGAGATATCGATAAATGGAACCATCGTGGAATTCGATCTCGAGTGCGCGCAGACGCTTGCTATAACCCACCGCGACCAACGCGCTGGATTCCACGAACTCTCGCGGAATGTGTGAAACGATGGGCGGAACGGAATAGTCGGCCGCCTGGAGCGGCGACAACCACAGCAGCATCACCGTGATCAAGATCTGCCAGCTCGCCTTCACCAAGGCATTATAGCTAACAGTCTGAGGAGGAAGTCGAGCGTAGACTTACTAGAACGCGAACCAGCTACTTCCGATTGAGGATGACAGTAACAGGCGTCCCTTTTTTTATGAGTGGATCGAGTTCGGAAAGGTCGTGCTTTAACATCGCGATACCGTGCGGGGGACGATCGTTTTCGGAGGCGTTCTCACTCGAATCAGTTTCTTCGCCGTCGATTTGGATGGTAGCTTCGCTGGTTTCACTATCTTCTTCTACGCCATACAGAACGTAGCCAGTTCGGCGCAGGTAGATCCACGGAGTGCCGGCCTGCTTTTCAGCGCCGCGTCGACGCGCAACGGGTCGGCCGTTATCCCAAAACGATTTGGCGGTGACCCTCGTCTCGACCTGGGCCGCGCGTGTTTTTGGCAAGTCGACCGACGCGATCGGATACTGCGTAAAGAAACCATGCCCATCGTGGACGACCACGCGCCCCCGCGGAAGGTCGACCGTAATGGTAAAGTCGAGCTGAGGAACGAAGAGCTTGTCGCCTGGCCGGATCAAGGTGGAATCGAGCTCATTGATTCGCATAATCGCGTCGGCGCTGGATTTAAGTTTGCGCGCGATGGATGAGAGCGCGTCGCCCGAGGCGACCGTGTACTCGATTTTGCGCGGAGACGTTTGCTTCTGGAGGAACAGTCGCGTGTTTACTTCGCCCAACAGATCGCGGAGTTCGCGCGTCACGGGAGAGCTGGGCGCACTCGTTAGGGCGCCCACCAAAATCTCGCGCGCTTCCGGTAGTTTATCGTCGTCCGTCAAACGTTGGGCTTCCTTGAGTTTGGCGATGTTGGGATGGACGTATTTCACCCATGGAACGGTGGGCTGGTAGACCGGCGAAAGCAGCACGCGAGTGAAATAAACGGTCCCGCCTGCGATCGCCGAGGCGAGCAGGATGACGAGGAACGTTTGCCGGATGCTCATGCTGCTTACGATAGGCAATCCTTGGCCGAGCGCGATTTTAAGACTTTGTTTTCTGGAAGTCGCGGAATTGCGAAAAGTAAGAGGCGGATGCGGGCGAAGGATTCCTCCGTGAATTTCCCGTTCTTTGTGCGAGGCAGTGGTGGCTGATCTATGAAGGCAAAATACGACGTAGTCATTCTCGGAGCCGGCCATAATGGTCTGGTGGCAGCGACATATCTGGCGCGCGCGGGATTGAGCGTGTTGCTGCTGGAAAAGAACGATTACATCGGCGGCGCTACCACTTCGCAGCAGGTGTTCCCGGATTACGAGGCTCGGCTTTCACGGTATTCGTATCTTGTCAGTTTGTTTCCGGAGAAGATCATTCGGGATCTCGACCTGCATCTGGAGCTGCGTCGGCGCACAACCGGTTCCTTCACGCCGTACGTAAAAGATGGCGACCACGATGGGCTGCTCCTGAGCAATGTCGATGAAGAGCAAAATCGCCGGTCGATCCGCGATCTGACTGGAGGCGAGACCGAATACGAGCAGATGAAACGGTTCTATCATCTCTCTCGCGTTTTCGCCGAACAGACGTGGGACAGCATGTTGGAGCCGCTGGTATCCAAGGGAGAATTTCGGAAGCGCTTCCAAGGCGACGAGGTTTCGCGGGAGGCTTGGCGAAGCCTGGCGGAGGAGCCGATTGGCCGAGCGATCGAGCGTTATCTGGCAGACGACTTGGTGCGCGGACTCGTGCTGACCGATGCGAAGATTGGCGTCTTCACGCACCCACACGATCCGACGCTGCTGCAGAACCGTTGTTTTCTCTATCACCTCATCGGGAACAAGACGGGCGAATGGAAAGTGCCGGTAGGAGGCATGGGCGCGGTGGCGGCCGAGCTGGAACGCGCCGCGCGCGCGAGCGGGGCGGAAATGCTGACGCGGGTGCAGCTAGGCGCTCTGGATGTGAACGGGAAAATACGCAGCGTCGAATACGAAGTGGATGGTCATCGCCAGACCAACGAAGCGCGTTTCGTTCTCGTAAACTTCGGCCGCAATGTGCTGGCAGAATTGCTGCGAGAGAACTACGCACCGGATGCGACGGACGAAGGCTCCGTCTTCAAGATCAACATGCTGTTGCGACGTCTGCCGAAGCTGAAGGCTGCGCGTTTCGCAGGAAGTGAAGCCTTCTGCGGCACGTTTCACAGCGATGAAGGTTATGAGGCGATGAACCGAAGCTACGAGCAGGCGGCCAACGGCCAGTTGCCCGAACACACCCCTTGTGAGGTTTATTGTCACACGCTCACGGATGACAGCATTCTCTCCCCGGAACTGCGCGCGCAAGGCTTCCACACCATGACGCTGTTCGGCCTCGATGCGCCCTGGGGTCTTTTCGCGAAAGAAAACGAAGCGATGCGCCGGGAAGCTGAGAAGCGATTCGTCGCGAGCCTCGATCAATGGTTCGAAGAGCCGCTGCGGGATTGCCTCGCGGTGGCGCGCGATGGCAGTCTCTGTCTGGAAAGCAAAAGTCCCGTGGATATCGAAAAGTCGTTAGGGCTTTATCACGGCAACATCTTTCAAAGCGCGCCGACGTTTCCTTTCGCAACCACCGACGACACGGCCGGAACCTGGGGAGTGGAAACCGGGCACACGAACGTTTTCTTTTGCGGCTCCAGCGCGCAACGCGGCGGCGCGGTGAGCGGAATCCCCGGGCACAACGCCGCGATGAAAGTGCTCGAATTGGTCAGGAACTTCTAGAGCGCGTTATGCACTTTGGTTGGCTCCCAGCCAGCAGAGAGCGCGTAGCACAGGCAAGATGCGCAAGATGCCTGTGCTACGAGCCTTCGTCCGCGGTAAAAATGCGTGAAACACTGCAAGGCGCTGTTCGCTGGCCACCACTCGTTAGCGCTGCGCGGCCATTTCGAGAACCTTTTTGAGGCGAATGGTGCAATGGACACGCGCGCGATCTTCCATCGTGGTCACGCGGAGGCGCTCCTGAATCACCTCAGGATCGAGCCGCCTGGTCGCAATAAGAACGGCGCAGATGTTCCATATCCTTCATGCGGCCAACGCCAAGCTTGATCGCTCCCAAATCGTGCGGGTCGAGACAGAAGACGCCTTCGCAGCTCGCCAACGGCACGAGCCGCTCTTCCCAACCGGCCGGAAAAGTCTCCGCGACGACGGGTTTTAATGTGTCGGCATGATATCCCTCTCTCGCTTCGAAAAGGCTCTCCTTGCCGATTGCTCCCTCAATGACCGCGGCGAGTTGCTCGTCGACCCCGTCGACTAACAAATCAGCGTCGTACGAAATCTCGAGCGGGCCATTTGTTTCGCCTAGTTCAGGAAACGAGGCCAGTAGCGATGAAGAGCCAAGCACCACGATCCGGCGCTTCGAATTCATGGCCGACGCCACTTGGGCGACGTGGACTAATGACTCCAGGCGCACCGTTGGGTAATTCGCCTTCGCTCCTGTGTGGTGAGCACGCCAGCGAGAGGAGAGAACGACCGCAGATGCGTGGCCTCCTCGCCTTTGTCGCGCAAGAGGGCGAGAAGCCTCGCCATGCCACTCGCGCTGGCTTGGGCGGCGAGAATGATCTCCCGCCACTGTTCGAGGCGATGCGGTGCGGAATGATCTTGCGCGAGCCAACGGTCGATATTCGCCAAAGGGATCGCGAGTAGATCGGGCTGAGCTTCGATCTTGTCCGCGATCACATCGTAGTGCGTCGGGGTCGGGGCGGTTGTTGCGGTGGCGGGCTCGTCCACAAGCGGAACGTTACCGGTGACGAGCGACGGATTCAACGGCGGAACGCGCCAGTTCCCCACGGGGCAGGGTCGGGAAATTTCAGCCTTCGGCGCGGGGGCGGGCCGGCTCGTGTGCTTGGCATGAACATGGACTAATCAGATGAAAGGAGCTGATCGGAAACGATGGAGTTAACCGGAGCCGAAGGACAAGGCAGCGCTCGCGAGGGCGTGGCCGAAAGAAGTCCG
>JBBSPM010000061.1:0-29076 GCA_038258815.1 Chthoniobacterales bacterium | reverse complement strand
TAGCCCGAGGCGCGGATTGAAACGCGATGGTGGCGCTGGTCGGCGCACATACCAACTAATCGCCTCGGGCACTAGCCCGAGGCGCGGATTGAAACCACGGGCGGGAATCTATCAGTCCAAATCCGCAGCTATCGCCTCGGGCACTAGCCCGAGGCGCGGATTGAAACCCCATAGAGCGCCTCGGACGCTTGGGCGATATTATCGCCTCGGGCACTAGCCCGAGGCGCGGATTGAAACCTGCGAGCCCCAGGTAAAACTACCATCGGCCCGGCGGCCCCCGGCCACCCCCCCGCGGCGCGGATTGAAACAATTGCTCCAGCAGCGCGACCAACTCCTCCCGCCGATCGCCTCGGGCACTAGCCCGAGGCGCGGATTGAAACTACGATTTGGCGCGTGGCAGCCGCTTCCACCCGAAGTATCGCCGCGGGCACTAGCCCGAGGCGCGGATTGAAACTCTTGCAATGGGAAATCAATGTCCACATGCGCACGATCGCCTCGGGCACTAGCCCGAGGCGCGGATTGAAACTACCACGAGGAATTGGTCAAGTTCGCTACGCTAAAATCGCCTCGGGCACTAGCCCGAGGCGCGGATTGAAACCGTCCTGTATTCCGGGTGCTCGTAGTTCATTTCGATCGCCTCGGGCACTAGCCCGAGGCGCGGATTGAAACGTTTTGCTCGGCCCATTGCTTGAGCTGGCGCTGCTATCGCCTCGGGCACTAGCCCGAGGCGCGGATTGAAACTTCTAAAATTTGCTTCATCACGCTGCGCCTCCCTTATCGCCTCGGGCACTAGCCCGAGGCGCGGATTGAAACACCCTCAGCGCCGCGGCGACGGCGAGCGTGAACCATCGCCTCGGGCACTAGCCCGAGGCGCGGATTGAAACGGCAACGCCGCCTGGAAGACCTCGCGCCGGCCGATCGCCTCGGGCACTAGCCCGAGGCGCGGATTGAAACGAGTTATGTCCGTAGTCTGAACTTAAGAGAGAGGTCGCCTCGGGTATGGGCCGGGGCGCGGCCGTACGGAAAATCGGGCCAGCGACTCGGCAAGTGGGAAGCTTGCGCTACAGGGGGCGGATGATTTCGGCGATGTCTCTCAGAGAAACGCGCCGCTGGCTGCGGCCCGATACGCATCGCATGCTCATCCGCATCGCGCTCATCACCGCCGCGAAGAAGGGTAAGATCGACCTGCGCAGCTTCAAGGTGCCGTCCTAAATCCCGCCGAGATTCATGCCCATCCCCACACTCTAGCTCGACACCTCCGTCGTCGGCGGGTATCACGACACGGAATGGATGGCGGACACGCGTTTGCTTTGGGCGCAGCGCACCAGGGGGCTTTGGGTGTTTCTGAGTTCCGGTCTCGTGGCCCCGGAAATCTCCGATGCGCCGCCAGAGGTGCAGCAGATTTTTGAAGACACCTTCGACCGAGCCAAGGACTTACTGCCCATCACCGGCGAGATGGAAGACCTTGCCGATGAGTATCTCGAGGCGGGAGTGGTGAGCACGGCGTTCGAGGACGACGCGCGGCACGTCGCCATCTGCACGGTCCACCGGGTGAATCACTTGGTAAGCTGGAATTTCAAGCACCTTGTGAACGTGCGGCGTGCCGCGGGGTTAAACGCCGTGAACCTGTTGCAAGGTTTTCCGCCAGTCAGTATCGTCAATCCCAAGGAATTGATTTTAAGCCAACCCCGATGACGAAAGCCTTTGATGCCGTCGAGATGTCGCGCCGCCTGCGGGAGCAGACCAGCCGCAAGCTGGCCGCGCTGACGCGCGAACAACGGCTGGCGCTGCTCAATGCGCACATCCGGACGGCCAGCCAGGCGCACGCCACGGAGGATCTGGTCTTGCGTGAAGAGCCTCCCGCGCCTGGAATCGGGAAGCCCTGACCTATGGTCCGTCTCGTGAGCCCGAAGGTGGTCATTCATGCCCACGAAGAACAGCCAGACTGAATCCGGACGCGGATTCGATGCCGTGGCCGAAAGCCGCCGCTGGAAGGAAGCGGTAGCCGCCGAGACCGCGGGCCTGAGCATGAGCGAGCGCATAGCGTGGTTTCGCCGGCAATCGTCGATCCCGGCGATTCGTGCGCACACACAAGGCGCGGAGGATCTGGTTTTGCGTGAAGAACCGCCGCGATCCGGGGCCGGAGCGCCCGGATGACCAAAACCTTCGATGCCGTCGAGATGTCGTGCCGCCTGCGCGAGCAGACCGGCCGCGCTGCACAGCGCCGGCGCGCAGGAATGCACTGACCGCGTCACTCACGGAGCGAGCGCCTGCATAGCGGTGCGCTTCTTCCGCTCGCTTACTAGGAAATTCGTTTCAAGTCCGGCACGAGGTCGAAGTGCTCGTCACGATCCATCGTCTCGAATTCCCGCTCGATAATGGCTTCGATGCGGCGCGTTTCTTTTCGCAGTTTGGAAAGCGCGCCGAAATGCTTCATCCACGGTTTTTCTCCGACCGGGGCGGGAGTGTGCAGTTTTTCGTTCATCGCTTCCGTGACGAATTCTCGCAGAGTTTGTCCCCGACGGGCCGCGAACGCCTTCGCCTAGCGGAGGAGAGAGTTTGGAAGGTCCACCGTCGTTTTCACGGAGCAATATTTACAGCTTTGGCACTCCCCGGCAACGGCAGCGGCGTTTTTGCATGCTTTTCCTTGTCGGATGTCCTGTCTCCGGCACCTTCATCGGATGCTTTCCCGGACTTTGATCAAACACGCGCTGCACAGTGGCGGCGCGCAGGATTCCATTCTCGTGCAAGGCTGGGTGCGCACGCGGCGCGATGCAAAGACGTTTTCGTTTCTGGAACTGAATGATGGCTCTTCATTGAAAAGTTTGCAGATCATCGCGCCGGATGCGCTGGCGAATTACGCGGACGTCCAGCGCCTGATGACAGGCGCGTCGGTCTCGGTGCGTGGCAAGCTGGTGGCTTCGCAGGGGAAGGGGCAGAGCTGGGAAGTTGTGGCCGATGCGATCACGATTCTCGGCGCGTCTGACGAGACGTATCCGCTGCAGAAAAAGGGACACACGCCGGAGTTTTTGCGCGAGATCGCGCATCTGCGGCCGCGCTCGAATCTCTTTGGCTCGGTCTTTCGCGTGCGCAGCCGGCTGGCGTTTGCGATTCACCAATTTTTCCAGGATCGCGGGTTCGTTTATGTGCATACGCCGATCATTACCGGGAGCGATTGCGAGGGGGCGGGAGAGCTGTTTCGTATCACCACGATCGATGCGAACAATCCGCCCCGGCGCGACGATGGCGGGATCGATTACGCGCAGGATTTCTTCGCGCGCTCGACGTATTTGACGGTAAGCGGGCAGCTCGAAGCGGAGGCGTTCGCATGTGCGCTTTCGAATGTTTACACCTTCGGCCCGACGTTCCGCGCGGAGAACTCGAATACTTCGCGACACGCGAACGAGTTTTGGATGATCGAGCCGGAGATGGCGTTCTGCGATCTGAGCGGCAACATGGATCTGGCCGAGGAGCTGGTGAAATATCTCATCCGCGACATTCGAGAAAAATGCCCGGACGAAATCGAACTCTTCAGCAAGTTTGTCGACAAAGAGTTGCTTAGTCGACTCGACTTCGTGCTGGAGCGACCGTTTCAGCGTCTCGATTACTCGGATGCGGTCGAGCTGCTCTTGAAAAGCGGGGAGAAATTCGAGTTCCCGGTCGAGTACGGGACGAACCTGCAATCGGAACACGAGCGTTGGCTCACGGAAAAACATTTCAAATGTCCGGTGACGGTTTTCAATTACCCGAAGGAGATCAAGCCGTTCTACATGCGCTTGAACGATGACGACAAAACCGTGACCGCGATGGACGTGCTCGTGCCGGGAATCGGGGAAATCGTGGGTGGCAGCCAGCGCGAAGAACGACTCGACGTGCTGGAAGCAAACATGCGTCGGCATGATCTCGATCCGGCGGAGTACAAATGGTATCTCGATCTGCGCCGCTACGGCACCGTGCCGCATGCCGGGTTTGGGCTGGGCTTCGAGCGCATGCTGATGTTTGTGACCGGGGTCTCAAATATCCGCGACGTGATCCCGTTCGCCCGCACGCCGGGCAGTGCAGAGTTCTAACGAGGTTTGGTCCCGCCGAATTCACTCGACGGCTCGACCCGGTCGTCATTATAACGAAGTGATCAATGCCCCGCGGGTGCCAAGGGGGGGCTTCACCGACAAAGGAGAATTACCATGGCTAAGAAAAACTCTGCAGAAGTTCCGCCGCGCAGAAATTGCGGCGCGATGGCAGCACATATGATGTTGCTCGAGAAGTATCCGTCGTTTCGCCTCGCGCAAATGCGACTGGAAGGCGCAACCGAACGCCGGCGCGACCTCGGGCACGATCAGACCAAGAGCAAACCCGTAACCATCAACACGGTGGTGAATGTGGTTTACAAAACACCCGCGCAAAATATTTCCGACGCGCAGATCGCCAGCCAGATCGCGGTCTTGAACAAGGATTTCCGCGGGACCAATCCGGACAAGAGCAAGACGCCGGCGGTTTGGAAAGGACTGGTGAGCGATGCGCAGATTCATTTCAAGTTGGTCAAAACCACGCGGACGAAAACGACCAAGAACGGGTTCGGCGCGGACGACGCGGTCAAGAAGGCTTCCACCGGTGGGATCGCGCCGACCGATCCGAAGACGAAGTTGAATCTTTGGGTTTGCGCGATGACCGGCGGATTGCTCGGCTATGCGCAGTTCCCGGGCGGTCCGGTGGCGACCGATGGAGTGGTGATCAATTACCTTTCCTTCGGGACCAACGGCACGGCGGCGGCACCGTACCACAAAGGCCGCACCGCGACGCACGAAATCGGCCATTACTTCAACCTCCGCCACATTTGGGGCGACACGCCTGATTGCAGCGGGTCCGACATGGCGGCGGATACGCCGAATTGCGCCGGACCGAATTTCGGCTCGCCCACCTTCCCGGTGGTGACGTGCAACAACGGGCCAAACGGTGGCATGTTCATGAACTACATGGATTACACCGATGACGCGGCCATGTTCATGTTCACCGCGCAACAGGTGAGCCGAATGCGCGCCGCGCTTGAAACCGTTCGCATTGGATTAATCTGACGCGCGGAATTCCCGTGGCTGCGAAACACGTGCCTAACGACCGGCTCTTCGCCACCACTTGGGTGCATGTGCATGAGGAGGATACCGCGGAGGGTCACGTTTATCGGCCGGAAGAGGACAACATTCCGTTGTCGCGCCGGCCGCGGAAACGCCTCCAACTCCAGGCCGACGGGTCGGCCTGCATCTCTCTCCCGGGCGCCGACGATGGCTACGTCAAGGAGCCGGCAACCTGGCGCGACGAATCCGGCGCGGTAGTTATTCGCGGAGAGGCGGGAACGGAAGCGCTTAGTGTCGTCAGGCAATCGCCCTCGCGTTTGCTCGTTAGGCAGAGCGGCGGCCAGGCGTCGTGAAGGCGAAAACGATTGCGGCGCCGGTGGAGGCTTTCGAGGTCAGCGCCCGGGTGGCCCGCCAGGCGCTGGCCCGCCAGGCGCCGCGCGATCGCCGCGCACCATTCACCCGGCCGCTCCGTGTTTACACCCTCGATCCTTCGGTCTCCGATCGCATGGGCGGGACCGCCACCGTCCAGGTTCCCTACGAAAAACTCGAGGTTGGACCGATCGGTGCGCTCTTCAAAATCGTCGGCGATGGCGCGCCCGTGCTCCTCAAAGCCGCAGCCCTCGATCTCGACGATCCTTATCTACTGATGTCGAGCGGGCTGACCCCGTCGTCGGCCAGCGGGCAATTCCATTCGCAGATGGTTTACGCGGTTTGCAGCCTGACTTACGCCGCCTTCCGCCACGCGCTCGGTCGTGACATCGCGTGGGCCATCGATCCGATCGATGACGGTCCGCTGCGTCTGATCGTGCGCCCCTTCGGAGTTAAGGAAGCCAACGCCGGCTACTGCCGCGAAACGGGCGATCTGTCGTTCGGTTACTTCATTGCCGGTGAAAAGCGCGCCGGGTTCACTTTGCCCAAAGGCATCATCAGCACCTCGCTTAGCCACGATGTCATCGCCCATGAAACCACCCACGCGCTCCTCGATGGACTCCGTTCATCCTTCATGCATCCGACCAACGTCGATGTCCCGGCGTTCCATGAAGCCTTCTCCGACCTGGTCGCGCTCTTTCTTCACTTCACTTATTCCGAGGTGGTCGAACGCGCGATCCGGGAGTGGCGCAGCGATTCGCCCGGGATCACCTTGCTCACCGATCTGGCGCGTGAGTTCGGCTTCGCCCGATCGCGCCCTCGCGCGACCGCGCTCCGTTCCAGCGTCGATCTCGACGATATCGCGGCCTTCGATTCCGATGCGCTTCCGGGGAAAGAACTCCCGCTGCGGCGCTACAGTCCAACCCTGGAGCCGCACGCGCTCGGCTCGGTTTTGGTTTCGGCCGTCTTCGAAGCATTCGCCACTGTGGTCAAACGCAAGATCAACCGCTTCTTCGAAATCGCCGGCCTGGATTTGCGAGCGCTCGGACGCGATCGGCTGAGCGAGCCATTGATCAAAGCGATCGCGCAGGAAGCGAGCACCGTCGCCGGCCAGTTCCTCAACATCTGCATCCGCGCGATTGATTATTGTCCGCCTAACGACCTTGAATTCGGCGAATACCTCCGCGCCTTAATCACCGCCGACGGCGACCTCGAGCGGACCGATAAATGGGGCTTCCGCGAAGCGCTCATGCGCTCGTTTCGCCGCCGCGATATTTTTCCGCGGAACGTCCGTTTCATGACCGAAGACGCAGTCCGCTGGCAATCGCCTGAGACCACGCTTTGCATCCCGGAGCTGGCCTTCGCGAAATTACGCTTCGATGGCGAACCCGGCCAACCCGCGAGCGCAAAGGAGATGATCCGCCAGGCAAACGCGCTCGGAACTTTCGTGACCGATCCGAAGCACGCGCGCTATTTTCATTTGGTCGCGCCGGGCGGAAAGTTGCCCAAAGGAATTACCCAGGCGCCGCCCGCGCAGGTCGAATCAATCCGAGTCTCGCGCCGAGCCGCGCCCGACGGCCGGGTCCTCTTCGACCTGGTCGCGGAAGTCACCCAAACCTGCACCGCCCAGGTCGGAAACGACTTCTTCGAAATGAACGGCGGCAGCACCGTCGTTCTCGATCCGCAGGGGGAAGTGCGTTACATCATTTCCAAGCCCTTCAGCGACACCCGCCGCGCCCGCCAGCACGCCGCCATCAGCGGCCCGCTAAAAGACTTCTGGAAAAAAACTGGACGCAGCTTCGAGCAAAAGCCCAATGTTCTGCAACGTATCCATGCCGCCTAACGAGTCGTGCGCGCAGCGCATAGCCCTTCTCGGAGCCCGTTGGCTCGGCGTGGCCGGCGGGCGATGTTTGCTCACGCGTTTCCAGTGTTTCGAGCAGGAAGAGGATTTCGGCGGCCATCGCGAAGTCCAAATTTGGGGCGTCGGCGAGGATGTGGTCCCGGCTACCTGCGACGATGGAATTCGAGGGCGTGGATGGAGTGAGGAGCCACGCTGGCGCCTCGAACCGGCAAAGTTCTAGGATGGAATCGACATGCGCTTGAACGATGACGACAAAGCCGTGACCGCAATGGATGTGCTCGTGCCGGGAATCGGGGAAATCGTCGGCGGCAGCCAGCGCGAAGAACGCCTCGATGTGCTGGAAGCAAACATGCGTCGGCATGATCTCGATCCCCGCGGAGTATAAGTGGTATCTCGATCTGCGCCGTTACGGCACCGTGCCGCACGCTGGGTTCGGGCTCGGCTTTAAGCGCATGCTCATGTTCGTGAACGGGGTTTCGAATATTCGCGATGTGATCCCGTTCGCCCGCACGCCAGGCAGTGCGGAGTTTTAGTTTGTAGCGGCGACGCCCCCGTCGCCGGAAGTGTCCGCGGTGCCCTTGCCGCGCGAAAGGCGCGTCAACCAAAGTTGTCGCGACGATCAGTCCGATAGGAATCTGGCGGGCGACTCCGGTCGGAAGAGGCGCTAATCGTCGCGTTCGCTGGTTACCGATGCGCGCGCGAGAAAAATCCGCCGTTCGCAGAGCAGATGTCGCCTTGGCAAAGGCAATCTCCCCGCAGTAATCTAAATCTATGATTCTCGAAACTCTTCCGGTCGTGCAGCAGCTCTCGCCGGAAAAGAAAAAACAACTCGCTCAGGAACTATGGGATGAGGTATTGCCGCGGGCGACGTTTTCGCCGGACGATGCCGCGCTCCTTCGAGTTCTGGAGGCACGCTATGCCGAGTTTCAAGCGCGACCTGAAACTGCGGCGACTTGGAGCGAAGTCCGCCGCCGACTAAACCTGGCGCGCAAATGCATGAAGTCCTGATCCTCGGCCAGGCCGAGGCGGATCTGCACGCAGCGTATTGCTGGTTCGAGGCGATTGAGCCAGCTCTGGCGGATCGCTTTGACGCCTCCGTCAATGATGTCATCGAACGGATCAGCCAGTTCCCGAATCGGCTCCGGCATTCGGGGGCCGATTTCGCCGTTGCGTTGTCTCCGGTTTCACATACGGCGTTTTCTATTCGATTGGATCATCCCAGCGGCTTGCCGTATCGACCTTCGCCAGGATCCCGTCGCTATCTTGCGGCGGCTCGGGGTCGAATGAGCAGTTGCGAAAAAGCTGACAATCTGTGCTGAAAGCCCATCTCATCCCAAGGGCAATCCAAAGCGCGGCGAAGTCGTGAGAGAGCGGGGACGGTGGGGGAGTTTCGTTCCGCTTTCGGTTTCTTGGAGGTAACGGCGGCTGACGCCGGCGGCGGCAGTATATCGACTCTGTCATGAAGCAAGCGTGTGATCCGGAATTAGAATCATGAATTCAGCGTAATTCAGCGATTGGTAGGGGCGAGAAGCCCCAAGAATGATCAACAACTTAGGACCGACCCCAGGATAGGATTCCAGGAGACGGATCTGGAAACCGAATTCGGGCATCGTGCGCCTGATCGAGCTTCACCGTGCTCTTGCGGTCCCCACAACTCTGCAGACTGACGGCCTACAATCGGCGAGGCTTCGCGGCCTCGTTAAACCAGCGCTTGAACCACTTGCAATAAGCGCTGACGGACGCTTCGCGATCCTGCGGCGTCGTCAGCAGATGGGAGATGATCGGGCATCGTGATCGCTGCGAGTAAACGCCAGCGATCCATACGATGGAGAGTCTCAAGGCACATCCGCCAAGTCCGGCTGTTGGCGAGGACATGCTTACGCTTCTCGACGCAGAAGGTAATGAAGTAAACGGTTGTCTGATTCCACGGCAACCAGTTAGGAATCCGCGGCGGTCGCGCCATGGACGAATTGTAGGGCGTTGGAAAGCGGCCTCGCCCACTCCACGGGCTGCGTTACGGCTGCGAAACGCCAAACTGGTTAGCGCATGGGATTAACGAGGCGTCTGACACAGACGCCCTACAATTGGTTGTCGCACGCGACGCGCTCGAGGACCGCTCCGCGTCGTATCTGCGCGTTGTAATTCTGACCGCAAGTCGAAGGATGACCTACTTCTTGAAAAGTGAAAAGGGGTCGGTCCCAAGTATCGACAATGCCGACCAACGATTGCCCAGACCTCGGTCTGCTTCGACGCGCGCAATCGCCTGATTTTTCGCTATTTGATCGCTCGATTCTCTGATCAATCAGATTCTGGAAGACGATGGCCTCACGCAAAAGATCAAGGCCCAGATGCCGATCGGGAGTGCCGACAAGCTATTCCTGCGGCTCCGGCTTTCGCGGTAGCGCAAGAATTGTTCTCTCTCCGCACGCTTTGCTGTGCTGCTCCATCGCATCGCGGCATGGCGATCATTCACCCGCCGAGGAAGGATCAATGAGTTCCCAGCGAAGATCGCGTAACCCGTGGATGACCCGAACTAGATCGAGCGTGCTCCCGCTTACGCGATAGAAAATCAAGTGTTTATCGAAAGGCTTTCGGACAGGGAAAAATCGGAGGCCGACGAGTTTGGGATGATCGTAGTCGGTCTCCTTCCCAAGCCGCGGATGGATGGCCAGGAGGCGCACGGTGGCCTTCACCATCTCGGTAAAGCGCTGCGCCAAAGCCATGTTCTCCCTCTGTGCGTAGTAAGCCGCTTGGAGGGCGATATCGGCGAGCGACTCCGGCGTCTGAACGACGCGCAGGCTCACGAGACTCGCTGTTTTTCCCGCAGCGCTTCTATAATGCGGTCGAAATTAGCCTCGTCCCAAGGGATCCGCGGGCTCTCGATCGCGTCCAGGAGCGCTTGCTCCACCTCGGCGCGATCCAACGCGCGGTAAACTTCTTCTCCCTGCCAGGCGGTGAGTGCCGCGACCACAACTGCCTCAGGCGTCTCCAACTCGCCCGCCTGCATTTTGGCGCGCACGAATTCACTCAACTCCGATGGGAGGGTAATTGTCACTGGGGAAATGGTGCTGCGCGCGAGGCCGTTCGTCAACGCCCGTGAAGTCCCACGGGAAGTCAAGGCTGTGCGAGTAATGATTCGGGCGCGCACTCGCTTCCCCGATCAATCAGACTCTGGCGGACGATGGTCTTACACAAAGGATCAAGGCCCAGGTCCCTATCGGGAGCGCCGACAGGCTATTCCTTCGACTGCGCGTTTCGCGGTAAGACGTTACGCGATCTGATCCGTTCGTGCGCACCTCGGGCAGCGCGGGAGTTTTAGTTAGTCACTCGAGCGAAGTCGCGACATCTCACATTCTCGATCCCGCGAGCAAAAGCCGTGAGAGTCCGCGACTCCGCTGCGCTCCGCTCGGAATGACAAGTGCGCGCTAATCGCAAGAGATGCGACGCAGCGGGAAATCGGCGGCCTTCGTTTTGCCGTTCTCATTGCCTTCGATTCGGCCGAGAAGCGAGCCGTCTTCGCCGAGCCGGTAGATGACGCGCTGGGGAAAATCGTGCGTGGGATTTTCGAAGACGACTTCGTGTTCGCTGCTTTTGATTAGTTTGAAACGCGCCTCGCTCTGCCCGGACGGTTTCGCGATGAAGTAAATCTCACCATTCGCCTCTTGGGAAATGCGCATGAATTCAGATTCGAGAGTCTTGTCGCCCGAGACCGTTTGGCTGATTCCGAGTATGGTGTCGCCAACGGGCTTCATCCAATGCTCGGTCGTCTGTCGCTCGCCCGGGGTGGTGGAAGTCCAGCATCCTCGGAGCCAGTCGAGTTCCCCGATCGTATGCGCGTCGGCGCGCGACCACGCCACCAAACAAAACGCCGCGCCAACCAAGAAGGCGGCGCGGCGGAATTGTTTCAATGGCTGGCTCATGGGAGCCGTCTTGTGGGCTATTTCTTGGGCTGACCCGGCCGGTAATCTTCCTCGGCGGCTTCGAACGCTTTCTCCAGGCCGACCATGTCTTCGCCGGGGCGCAGACTGTCGAAGGCTTCGGATTCGCGCTTGAGATCTTCTTCGGAGTAATTGGCGGCCTTGATCGAGAGACCGATGCGGCGCTCGACTTTGTCCACCTTGATGACGCGGGCTTCGACTTCCTGACCGACCTTGAGGATGTCTTTTACCTTCGTTACGTGCTCTTCGCTGAGCTGAGAGATGTGCACCAGTCCATCGATTTCGTCCTGCAATTGCACGAACGCGCCGAAGCTGGCCAGCTTGGTCACTTTGCCGGTGACGAGATCGCCGATCTTGTACTTGGTGTCGATGTCCTTCCACGGATCGTCGCTCAGTTGTTTAATGCCGAGGCTGATCCGCTGGTTGGTCTTGTCGATGTCGATGACTTCCGCTTCGACGTCGTCGTTCTTCTTAAAGACTTCGCTCGGGTGATTGATCTTGCGAGTCCAGCTCAAGTCGGAGACGTGGATCATCCCGTCGATGCCGTCTTCCAGTTCCACGAACGCGCCATACGCGGTCATGTTCCGGATTTGACCCTTGACGGTGCTGCCGATGGTGAACTTCTTTTCGATCTCATCCCACGGATTGGCTTCGAGCTGACGCAGGCCTAACGAGATCTTCTGCTCTTCCTTGTTCACGCCGAGCACGACTGCTTCCACTTCCTGGCCCTGGGTGAGGACATCGGACGGACGCATGATGCGTTTCGTCCAGGACAACTCGGAGACGTGGATGAGGCCTTCGACGCCCTCTTCCAATTCCACGAACGCGCCGTACGGCACGAGGTTGGTGATCTTGCCTTTGACGCGTTGACCAGCCGGGAAGCGCTCTTCGATTTGGTCCCAAGGATTTTTCTGGGTCTGCTTGAGGCCGAGGGAGACGCGCTCCTTCTCCTTGTTGATATCGAGGACGATGACTTCGAGTTCCTGGCCGACTTTGAGCAATTCGCTTGGGTGGCCGAGACGACCCCAGGTCATGTCGGTGATGTGAAGGAGACCGTCCATGCCGTCGAGGTCGATGAAGGCACCGAAATCGGTGAGATTCTTCACGCTGCCCTTGACCATGTCGCCGATCTTGACGCCTTCGAGGAATTTCTGGCGCTTCTCGCTCCGCTCCTGCTCGATCAGTTCGCGGCGGCTGAGGACGACGTTTTTGCGGTCGTCGTTGATTTTGACGATCTTGAAATCGTAGGTGTTGCCGACGAATTGCTGAAGATCCTTCGGCGGAATGATGTCGATCTGGGAGGCGGGCAGGAAGGCTTCGACGCCGATGTTCACCATCAGGCCGCCCTTCACGACGGACTTCACTTTGCCCTTGATCAAGCCGTCGCCGGCGAAGACCGCGGCGATCTTATTCCAATTCTGGCGATAAGCGGCCTTCTCCTTCGAGAGAATGACCATGCCCTCATCGTTTTCGAGGCGTTCGAGGAGCACTTCGACTTCGTCGCCGACTTCCATCGACTCGATGTCATCAAACTCGTGCGCTGGGATGATGCCCTCGGATTTATAGCCGATATCGACCATGACTTCGCGCGGGCGGATTTCGAGGATGCGACCTTTGACGATGCTTCCTTCTTTGAACTCGCGAAATGACTTCGCGAGCAGTTCTTGCATTTGTGGCATAACGGTTAATTCCCCTGCGTGACCGGCGGGTGCCGCGGGCCGCGTTCCCGGGAAGAGCAATTGGTTCCTTAGGCCGTGCTTCTCCGTGGAAAAAGGGGAGGCAAAGTAGGCATGTTCCGAGGGTCGGTCAAACCGGGCGTCTGGCGTGGCGAAACGCCGTCAAGAACGGAGGGAAGATCGCATTCAAAATGTTGGAAACAGCGGGATTGGATCGCCCCTAAATATCCAGCCTTTCTGAAGTCGCGATCACTGCCGCGGGCGCGGGGCGCTCCTGCCCGCAATAATTAAATCCGCCTCAGCGACGCGGCCTTGATAAATCCGGTTCATGCGAGCCCGTTGTAGCAGGCGGGGACAGCAAAGACAATTCCGCTCCGAGCTCGATTCGCGATGGGCGGCGGTTCGTCTTGGGCCAGCTTGACGGCTCCCGGCTCCGCGTGTCGTTTGGTTGCGTGAAAATGAAGTCTTTGCTGGCTGGTTTTTTGGTCGCCATTGCCATCCTCTCCCCGGTCGCGGCGGCGCCGTCTCCGGCCGAGCAGCAAGCGGCCGAGGCGATCAAAGCGCCCGGTCTCAGCGTGGTGCATCTCTGGGCCACTTGGTGTTCGAATTGTCAGGCAGAAATGAAGAGCGGCGGTTGGGCGAAAATGGTGAAGGACAATCCGGAGACGCGTTTCATTTTCGTTTCCGTTTGGGATAGCGGCAACGACGGCCGCGCCATGCTGGAGAAATCTGGCATCACCGGGCCAAACGTTACCGTGCTGGCCGATCCCGGTCCGCGGCGCGGCGATGAGAAATTGAAACGCTTTCTCGATTTGCCCGTGAGCTGGATTCCCGCCACCTGGGTCTATAAAGGCGGAGATCTTCGCTACGCCTTGAATTACGGCGAAGTCCGCTTTCCCGTGCTGCAGCAATTTCTGGAGGACAGCAACTCCGAGTGGTCGCACTGAGAGCGCGAGAACCAAAGGCCGGGCGCGACTTTTTTGCTGGGTTGCGCTAAGTTCAGGCTGCCACGCGGCGGATTTGTTGGCTAGTTTTTCACGAGACTTGGCCGCGCGAATCGTTTATCCGCAGTGGCGCTCGCAACCGGCATGACAACAGACATTCTCGATCCCACCCAAATCCTCGCCGCCGAAGCGGCCCGAGGAAACCCGCCCGCCATCCTTTCGCTCATCGGCGACACACCGCTCGTGCAGGTCACCCGCATGGACACCGGTCCGTGTGAGCTTTTCCTCAAGCTCGAAAACCAAAACCCTACCGGTTCGATCAAAGACCGCGTCGCGCTGGCCATGATCGAAACCGCGGAGCGCGATGGCAAATTGCAGCCGGGCGGGACCATCATCGAGGCGACTGCTGGGAACACTGGCCTCGGTCTCGCCTTGATCGCCGCGGCGAAGGGCTATCGGCTCATCCTCATTATCCCCGACAAGATGTCGCAGGAGAAAATTTCGCACGTGCGCGCTCTCGGCGCCGAAGTGCGGATGGCGCGCTCCGACGTCACGCGTGGGCATCCCGAATATTACCAGGATGTCGCGGCCCGATTGGAGGAAGAACTCCCCGGTTCTTTCTACGTGAACCAATTTTCTAATCCCGCGAATCCGCTCGCCCACGAGCGAACGACTGGCCCGGAAATTTGGGAACAAATGCGTCATCACGTGGACGCTTGCGTGGTCGGTGTCGGCTCTGGCGGCACGCTCACGGGGTTGAGCCGATTCTTTAATCGCGTCCGTCCGCGGCGCGGCGTCGAGATGATCCTGGCCGATCCTGAAGGCTCGATCCTTTACGAATTCATCAAGACCAAAAAGATGACCGAGGCCGGTAGTTGGGCGGTGGAAGGCATCGGCGAGGACTTCATTCCCGATATCGCGGACATGTCCTACGTCACCGATGCGTTCGAAATTCCCGATGCCGAAAGTTTCAGCGTGGCGCGCGAACTCCTGCGCAAGGAAGGCATTCTCGGCGGTTCCTCTACCGGCACACTCGTCGCCGCGGCGCTCCGTTATTGCCGGCAACAGAAGGAAAAAAAGCGCGTCGTCACTTTCGTCTGCGATACCGGCAACAAGTACCTCTCGAAGATGTATAACGACTTCTGGATGGCCGAGCAGGGTTTCGTCAAACGTGCCCCGCAAGGCGGCCTGAGCGATCTCATTAGCCGACGCGCCGAAGCGGGCGAAGTCATCTCCGTTGGGCCTAACGACACCTTGCTCACCGCCTTCAAACGCATGCGCTCGGCTGATGTTTCACAAGTTCCCGTGATGGACGCGAACGGTCGCGCCGTGGGAATTCTCGACGAATCCGATCTCCTGGTGAAGGTCTATGGCGATTCTGCGCAGTTCAACAGTCAGGTCGATAGCGCCATGACGGACAAACTGGAAACGCTCGCGCCGAGCGCGAAGATCGCCGATCTGCTCGGCGTCTTCGATCGCGGCCGTGTCGCCATCGTGATGGAAGGCGGAAAATTCTTCGGCCTGATCACGCGTTCCGATCTGCTCGCGTATCTGCGGTTAAACATGGCGAAGGAATCGTCCTCTGCCGGAAGCTGAAGGCCGACCGAGCGGCTTCCGCTCGCGTCCTGTCTGTGACCAGGAAGAACGTCCGAGATCTTACCCCTGATTCGCAGACGCGAATGCGGCGACGGCTTTGTTGAACTCCGCCGGCCTTTCCATCATGACGAAGTGGGAGACGTGATCCCACACTTGATAGTCGAGTTTCGGCACGAGGCTACGCACGAATTGCTCATACTCCGGTGTCCACGCTGGCTGTTTCGCCAGGATCATGAGGACGGGGACATCGATCTTGTCCTCCTTCCAAATCTCCGGGTCGGCCGTGCTCTCGAACTCGCTCACGGCGACGTGTTGCGGCGTGGACAACATCAGCTTTTTGATCCGTTGGCGTAGCGCTTCTTCCGGGATCGGTTTCGTCATCGAGTCGATCAGCTGGCCTGCGACTTCCGGGTAATCCGGTCCGCGCATCGGTGCGAGAAACTTCTCCATCGCTGCCGCGTCCACGAACGGGCGCAGACCGCCTTCCACCAGGACAAGACCGCGCACGCTGGCCGGGAATTCGCGATAAAACTGGCGGACAACCGGCACGCCATTGCTATGACCAACGAGGATGGCGGAGGACACTTTCGCGTCGCGCAAGACGGCGTCGATGGCGCGCGCGTAGAAGGGCATGGTGTAAGCAATCTCCGGTTTGTCGCTTTGCCCGTGCCCCGGCAGATCGATCGTTAGGCAGCGAAATTGATGCGCGAGTTCCGGCGCTTGCGCGTTCCAAACCGACTCGTCACACGCCCAACCGTGGATGAAGACGAGGGTGGGCTCCCCTTTGCCATAAGTGGTGTAGTGAATCTTGTTCCCGTTGAGTTCGGCGGAGCGTGAATCGCCTGGCACCGGTTCGGCAGCAAGACCTCTTAAAGCTGCCAATCCTGCCGCAATCGCTATCAGCAAAGTCTTCATCGCCAAGGAGGCTAATTTCGCGTTTCGAAAATGGCAATCAACGCTTATGGCTTGGCGGCGGCTTTCGGCATGACCCCGATTTTTTGCGCGAAGGCGATAAAGCGCGGGTCGTCCTGGTAGGCGCGCAGGAAAGGATCGCTCAGCAGCAGGGCCACACCCGCGTCGTGTGTCGTCCAGGCGTGCTCCAGCCACTCGAACATCTTTTCCGGTTCTTGGCGCAGCGCATAGACCTGCGCGATCTGGCTGCCGGAGTCGTCAGCGCCCTCGTCGATCAGTTTTCTCAGAGCTGCGTCCGCCTCGGCCCGGTCGCCGTTGGCGAAATGGGCCAGCGCCAGAGCATAGGTGCGCCAGAACGGATCGGTTTCCTGTTTCGCCAATGCGACGGCGGCGCCGGGTTTGCCGCGCAGAATCTGACAGAGCGAGAGCTGCATGTAGCTCTGGGCGGACTGGGGCTGCAACGACATGACCTGGCGCATCGCCGCCTCGGCCTCGTCGTAGCGGCCGAGGGCGGTGAGATAGGTGGCGAGGTTGAAGTGGGACCCGATGCGTAACGGATCGAGCGCAATGGCTCGCTGCGTGAGCGCGACGCCTTCCTCGAGTTGGCCCAGGGAGGACAGCAGCAACGCGAGAGCCGCCGTCACCGGCGCATTCTGTGGCGCCAGCGCGACGGCGCGGCGGAGTTCCGTTTCCGCCGCGGAGAAATTGAAATCGATGTCCGCCAGGAGCCGGCCTTGGGCCAGATGCGCTTCGGCGAGATTCGAATCCAGCGCGAGCGCTTTCTCGGCCGCCGCACGGGCTTTCGCCGTTAGCTCGGCTTTTTCATTCGGCGCAACACCACCGAAGCGGGTGTCTAGAAACTCCGCTGCATAGGACAGCTTCGCATAGGCGAGCGCGTAACGTGGGTCGAGCCGGATCGCCTCCTCGTAGTAGCCGATCGCCTTCCGGGCGTCGTCGGCGGGACCGCGTTCCAAGTAAAAATTCCCCTGCAAGAGCGCGTTGTAGGCGTCGACATTCTGGTTCGAAGGCGTGGCCGCGGTGGTCAACGGCGCGGCCTGCCCGTTGCTCCCGAGCAGCGCGACCTTCAACTGCTTCGCCACCGCGCCGGCGATCTCCGATTGCACCGCGAAGATATCCTTCAGTTCCCGATCGTAGGTGTCCGACCAAACATTGGCGCCGTCGCCGGATTTGATCAGCGCCACCGCGATGCGGACCCGATCGGCGGACTTCCGCACGCTGCCTTCGAGCAGATAATAGACGCCGAGCTTCTCGCCGATCGTCTTGCTGTCGTCGGTCTTGCCTTTGAATTGAAAAGACGAGGTGCGTCCGATGACCTTCAGGTCGGGCAGACGCGAGAGTGAGGAGATGAATTCTTCCGACATCCCGTCGGAGAAGTACTCGTTAGCCGGGTCGCCAGTGGAATTGACCATCGGCAGCACCGCGATCGATTTCTCTGAGACTGGTAGAGACGGACCGCCGGTTCGTCCGCTCGGTTCGGCAGTGTCGTGCGATTGGTGCGCCCAGCGGTCGCGCCCAACCAGTTGCCACGCCAGCAATCCTGCCGCGACCACAGCCAGGGCGATAGTGACGCCGACCAGTTTGCGGCTTGTCCGGCGCGTGATCGACCCGTTAGGCGCGATCTCCGATTCACGTTTAATTCCTTCCGGCGTGATCTCAAAAGCCCAGGCGAGAATCAGCGCCACCGGAAACCCGAGCACCAGCAAGAGCACGACCAGCCGCACCGCCGAATTCGCAATCTCAAAGAACGGAAAGACCTGCGTCGCAATCTGGATCAGCAGCCACGCCACCACGGCATAAGCAACCGCGACCTTGTAAACGTTGCGCCGTTTCAGTTCGGCGAAAAAGTTGCGCGGGTTCATTTTCCTACTGATGGCAGACTTCTAGCAACTGGATGCGCCGTTGAGAAGCCGCATCACGGGACGCGAGACTTTCCGTCAGTCCGGGCGGTCGCAAGCAGATAATAGACGCCGAGCTTCTCGCCGATGGTCTTGCTGTCGTCCGTCGTGCCTTTGAACTGGCCGGAGTCGGCAACCAGGGCAATCTGCGCAAATCTGTGTAATTTGAAAGCCCGGCCTCGCCCTGCGGTTGCAGGACTGCGCTACGGGTGGACGCTTCCGCCTAACCTATGAAAAAACACGACTTCGCCACCCGCGTCATTCACGCCGGCCAATCGCCCGATCCCAGCACGGGCGCGATCATGACGCCGATTTACCAGACCTCCACTTATGTGCAGGAGAGTCCGGGACGGCATAAGGGCTACGATTATTCGCGTTCGATTAATCCGACGCGTCTCGCCTACGAGCGTTGCGTCGCGGATCTGGAAAGCGGCACACGCGCCTGGGCTTTCGCCTCTGGTTTGGCCGCGATGGCGACGGCGCTGGATACGCTCGATAGCGGGGCGCACGTCCTCGTAAGCGATGATCTTTATGGCGGGACGTTCCGCCTGTTCGAAAAAGTGCGCCGCCGCTCGGCGGGCCTCGATTTCACTTTCATCGATATGTCGGATGCGAGCGCGATCGAGAAATCGATGAAACCGAATACGCGTATGGTTTGGGTCGAAACTCCGAGCAATCCGCTCCTGAAACTGATCGATCTTGAAGCGGTCGCGAAAATCGCGAAAGCGCGGAACGCAGTCAGCGTTTCCGATAATACGTTCGCCAGTCCGTGGGCGCAGCGGCCGCTCGAAGTCGGATTCGACATGGTCATTCACTCCGCGACGAAATATCTGAACGGCCACTCCGATATCGTCGGCGGTATCGCGGTCGTGGGAGAGAACAAGGAGCTGGCCGATCAAATGCAGTTCCTGCAAAACGCGGTCGGCGCCATCGCGGGGCCGTTCGATAGTTTTCTGGCGTTGCGCGGCTTGAAGACGCTCGCCTTGCGGATGGAGCGGCATTCGCAAAACGCACTCGAAATCGCGCGCTGGCTCGAGACCGAAAAGAAAGTCGCGAAGCTGATGTATCCCGGCTTGAAGCAACATCCGCAGCATGAGCTGGCCAAGCGCCAGATGCGCGGCTTCGGCGGCATGGTCACGCTCGTGCTCGACACCGACATGGAAGGCACGCGCCGCTTTCTCGAGAATACGCATCTCTTCTCGCTCGCCGAATCGCTCGGTGGCGTCGAAAGCCTGGTCAATCACCCGGCGATCATGACCCACGGCTCCATTCCAAAGGAAACGCGGGAGTCGTTAGGCATCACCGATTCGCTCGTGCGCTTGTCGGTTGGCGTCGAGGATTTGGAAGATCTGAAGGACGACCTGCGCACCGCGCTCGCAGCGGTATAGACTCCGCCCCTGTCATCCCGAGCCGCGCAGCGTGTCGAGGGATCTCGCCGAAGGTCTCGATGGGCCGTTTATGTGAAAGCGTGATCGACTTCTCGTCGGGGAGATCCCTCGACTAGCTCGGGATGACCGATGGGAGGCGCGTTGTGATTCCAGAACACGCCAGTTAAGCTGACCGCCATGGGCAGCACCTTGGGCCAACTCTTCCGCATCACGACGTGGGGCGAATCCCACGGCGGCGGGGTGGGCGTGGTGATCGATGGTTGCCCGCCGCGGATCGTATTGAGCGCTGCCGACATTCAAGTCGAACTCGATCGTCGGCGCCCCGGCCAGAGCAGTATCGTGACGCAACGGAAGGAGGCGGATCGATGCGAGATTTTGTCCGGTGTCTTCGAGGGCCGAACATTAGGCACCCCCATCTCCATCCTGGTGCGCAACGAAGACGCGCGGCCTGAGGCCTACGAGACGATGAAGCAGACCTTCCGTCCCTCGCACGCCGATTTCACCTACGAAGCGAAATACGGAATCCGAAATTGGCGGGGCGGCGGCCGTGCCTCCGCGCGCGAGACGATCGGCCGCGTCGCGGCCGGCGCCGTCGCTCAAAAAATCCTGGCCACACTCCACCCTAAGTTCGAGGCAATGACATACGTGACTCACGTATATGATGTCTCTGCGGACGTGGATCTTGGCGCCGTGACGAAGGTGCAGATTGAAGCGAGTCCGGTGCGGTGTCCGGATGCTGCGGCGGCGGAGCGAATGGTGGCTGCGATTGAGCAGGCGCGAGCGGATGGGGACTCGTTAGGCGGAATCATCGAGTGCGTTCTGCGGGGCGTTCCGGCGGGATGGGGAGAGCCGGTTTTTGATAAACTGGAGGCGGACCTGGCGAAGGCGATGCTGAGTTTGCCGGCGACGAAAGGCTTTGAGATCGGTTCCGGTTTCGCTGCGACGCGGATGAAAGGCTCGGAGCATAACGACGCGTTCGAAATGCGCGACGGCGCCGTTCGCACGAAAACGAATCGCTCCGGCGGCGTGCAAGGCGGGATTAGCAACGGCGAGGACATCGTTTTTCGGGTGGCGTTCAAGCCGACCGCGACAATCGCGCGTGAGCAGGAAACGGTGACGGTGGGCGGCGAGGCGACGAGGCTGGCCGCGCGCGGTCGCCACGATCCGTGCGTGCTCCCGCGCGCGGTGCCGATGGTGGAGGCGATGGCGCTTTTGGTTTTGTGCGATCATGCTTTGCGACAACGCGCGCTGATGAACTCGGACCCGGAAACGCGAGGCACGGAAGGAAGGGAAGCGTGACGCATCGCGGGGATGCTTGCGCTCGCTGATGCAACAGAACCGATGAATCGGAGACAGAGGACGCCGGATACCGCGGCAAGCCCTGTAGCGGCGGTCTGTGACCGTCGAAACCGTGGGTTGCAGGTGACGCCGTCGGCGGGCCTAGACCGCCGCTACAGGGCTTGCCGATTCGCGAAGCTGCGGCCAATAATCGCGCTGAACAAGGTGTGGCCGGGGCGAGGGTTACACGGCATGAGTTGTTTCGCTATGCTCGCTGCGCTTCGCGCGGCACCGCCCCCGGACGCACCTGCGTTTTCAGGATCGCCGGTCTGGCAGACGATTTTTGTCTCTTTCGCGGTGATCTTGATGCTGTTTCAGATCGTGCGCGGATGGCGTTTGGGTTTGCCCCGCCAACTGGTGCGCATTGGTGCGATCGTGGCGGCCTACAGCGCGGGGCTTTTCGGCGGTGGAATCCTGGTGCCGCTTTTGCGCCCGCTGATCAAGGTCCCGGATTTTATCATTTCCGCGCTCGGCGGAGTGATCCTGGCATTGATCGTATACTCACTCGTGAACATGATCGGGACGATCCTCTTTAAGCGGACTGGGCAGCAGAGTTCCGGTCTGGTGCGGCTGGTTTACGGAGTTAGCGGAGCGGTGCTCGGCATTTTCTTTGGAATGTTTTTTCTTTGGGTCTTGATCATGGGGATTCGCTCGGTCGGAGCGCTGGCGGAAGCCCAGTTGAATGCGAGCGCACCGAATCCGCCGGTGGTGGTGGATGATCCGCAGATGAATCTGCGCGCGGTCCGGCAGCGCCAAGTCGCGGCGCCGCCGCCGGACGAGGATTCGCTCGCGGTCTCGATGGCGCGGCTGAAGAAGTCGATCGAACTCGGATCGGTCGGTGCCTTCGTGAGGCAGACGGATGTTTTGCCGGCCGGAATTTACGAAACGCTGGCGAAGGTGGGGGAAGTTTTCGCAAAACCGGAGAGCGCGTCGCGTTTTCTGGCCTACCCGGGAGTGGCGGAGCTGGCGGAGACGCCGCAGTTATTGGCCTTGCGCGCAGACCCGCAGGTCACGCGCATGATCGAGCAGGGGAGAATTTGGGAACTGCTGCAGGATGAGCGTTTGATCGAGGCGGCGAATGATCCGGAGTTGGCGAGGCGGTTGAAGAAGTTCGATCTGCGCAAGGCGCTCGACTACGCGGCGGAGAGGAATTGATTTCGGATTTCGGATACCGGAAACCGGAAAGACGGATTGATTTCGGATCGCGGATACCGGATTGCGGATAGATGGATAAGGAAGAATTTAAGAAGCGCACACGCGCCTTTGGATTGCGGGCCATTCGTGTTGTCGAATCGCTACCGAAAACTCAAACGGGACAGATTCTCGGACGTCAGTTGTTGCGGTCGGGAACCTCTGTCGGCGCCAATTATCGTGCGGCGGTGCGAGGCAAATCCCGCGCCGATTTCATCTCAAAACTGGGAACGGTGGAGGAGGAATGCGACGAATCGATCTATTGGATGGAGATGCTGGTCGATGCGCGCTGCATCAAAGCCGCTTTGGTCGCCGATCTCATGGAAGAAGGCGACCAGATTCTGGCTATTGTGGTGGCGTCGATCAAAACCGCGCGGCAGCGCGGAAAATAACTATCCGGTATCCGGTATCCGCAATCCGAAATGTATCTGGTTTCCATCGGCCTCGAAGTTCACGTCCAACTCAAGACGCGTTCGAAGATGTTTTGCGGATGCGCGGCGGAGTTTGGCGCGGAACCGAATACGCGGACGTGCCCGGTTTGTCTCGGACTGCCGGGCGCCTTGCCGGTGATGAATCACGAGGCGCTGCGGATGACGGTGTTGACCGGTTTGATGCTCGATTGCGAGATCGCGCCGCTCTGCAAGTTCGATCGGAAGAACTACTTCTACCCGGACGTGGCGAAGAATTATCAGATCACGCAATACGATCTGCCCCTCTGCGCGAACGGGCATGTGCCCTTGCACGATGCGGCCTACCCGAAGGACGCGCAGAAGACGATCGCGCGGCCGGAGCAGAAGGTGCCGCTGGTGCGGATTCATCTCGAGGAGGATGTGGCGAAGAGTTTCCATTTCGAGACGAGCACCGGGATTGATTTTAACCGCGCGGGGACGCCGTTGATGGAAATCGTGACGCAGCCGGCAATCGAATCGCCGGAGGAAGCCTTCGCGTTTCTGACCGCGCTGAAACAGATTCTGATCTACGGCGGCGTGAGCGATGCCGATATGGAGAAGGGGCAACTGCGATGCGACTGCAATGTTTCGATCCGGCCTAACGAGCAATCGGAGTTGGGCGCGAAGATCGAGATCAAGAACATGAACTCGATCAGCGGAGTGCGCCGCGCGCTGGCGTATGAAATTAGCCGACAAAGCGCCGCGCTCGACCGCGGGGAGACGCTGCGGCAGGAGACGCGCGGCTGGGATGATGTGGCGGGCGAAACGTTTCTGATGCGGACGAAAGAGTCGGCGCATGACTACCGCTATTTTCCCGATCCGGATTTGGTGCCGGTGCGGAGCGAGTTGCTTTTGGAAGAAATGCGACCGCGCGTTCCGGAGCTGCCGGAAGCGAAGCGCGCACGTTTCATCGCGCAGTATGAAGTGAGCGCCTACGACGCTGGGGTGCTGGCGGGCGATCTCGCGCTGGCGGGCTATTTCGAGCTCGCGGCGAAGAATGCGCGCAAGCCGAAGAACGTGGCGAACTGGATTTTGAACGACCTGCAAAACGCGCTCGCGAGTGCCGACCGGACGATGATCGATTGCCCGATCTCGGCCGAGGCGCTCGATGAACTGGTGAACCTGATTGATGATGGAAAGATCAGCAGCAAACAGGCAAAAGACGTTTTTGCGGAGATGTTCGCGAGCGGAAAAAGCGCGGCGGCGATTGTGACGGAGAAGGGGATCGAGCAACTCAGTGATGGCGGCGCGATCGAAGCGCTCTGCGATGAGGTGATCTCTGCGAATCCAAAACCGGCGGCGGATTACCGCGCGGGAAATGCGGCCTCGCTGAATTTCCTCAAGGGACAGGTGATGAAACTTTCCAAAGGGAAGGCGAACCCGCAGCTCGCAGGGGAAATTCTAGAACGGAAGCTGAGATCTTAGCCGGAACGATGCAGTTGGAAACGGTGGCAGTTGGTTGCTCGTAGCGGCGATGCCCTCGTCGCCGGAAGTGTGGGCGCCGCCCTGGCCGCGAGTTTCCGTCGCGGCGCGGACGTCGCGCACTCCAAGCTCGGCACGGCGAGCGAAACATTTTGGCGCGTCAGCGCTTTGGTGCGGCGCGTCCGCGCGCCGCTTTCCACCGATCCGGCGCGGCGGCCTGCGTCCCAAGCGGAGTCGGTCGTTTCCGCGCTGGCCTCACCAAAGAGTCAAGCGCGCCCGCTTGCGAAAGCGCCCTCCAACCCCAGAGCGGGAGCGCGCGGGACAATTTCATGTCGCATATGCGTCACTAAACTGTCCATCAAGTCGAAAGCTCCTTCGGGTTGCATCTCGCCTTTCGAACCGACCAAGCGCGAGCTTGGTGGCGCCAGATCCTCGCAAAACTGACCGCTCCCGCCCAGCCTGCCATGCCGTGGCATCTTGCGCCGCTTGAAGCACCGAGAGTATCTCAAAATCACTCCCCAAACTGCATCGTTCCGGCTTAGCCTCACACAACGGGTGCAAAGTTTCACAAAGGAAGAATTCTTTGTGTCCGTGGTGACCTTGGAAAGCCCGGCCTCGCCCCGCTGTTGCGGGACTGCGTTACGGGTGTGAGGAACTTTTTTGCTGATGCGTATCCTGATTGCTCCGGATAAATTTAAGAGCTCGTTAGGCGCGCGGGAGGTGGCGGAGAACATCGCCGTGGGGCTGCGGTCTGTGCTGCCCGATGCGGAAATCGCACTCCTTCCCATGGCCGACGGCGGGGAAGGGACCGTGGCGGCAATTTGCTCGGCTGCGAATGGACAGTGGCATGAATGCGATGTGCACGACGCTTACGGCCGACCGGTGACGGCGCGCTTCGCCACCGTGGACGAAGGCGCGACGGCGGTGTTGGAGGCAAGCGAAGCGATCGGTCTCTGGCGCATTCCCGCGGCGAAACGCGACCCGATGCGGGCCAGCTCATTTGGTGCGGGCGAACTGCTCTTGCATGCCGTGCAAAGCGGCGCGCGCAAGGTCATCATCGGCGTGGGCGGAAGCGCGACCAATGATGGCGGGTTCGGCCTGGCGCGTGCGTTGGGCTTTCGTTTTCTCGATCAGAACGACGCCGAATTGCTCGGTCCGGTTTCTGACCTGTTGACGCTGGCGCGGATCGAGCGCCCCCCGTTGCGCAATTGGCCGGAGATTATCGCCGCGGTCGATGTGAGAAATCCACTCCTCGGCGCTGATGGCGCGACACGCGTTTTCGGTTCCCAGAAAGGCGCGTCGCCAAAAGAACTCGATGTTCTGGAGAACGCGCTAACTCATCTCGCCGATGTCGTGATGAAGGACGCGGAGTTTGACCGCCGCGAGGTGGCGGGCACAGGTGCGGCTGGCGGATTGGGCTTTGGATTACTCAACTTCGTGTCGGCTACGCTGCGTCCGGGATTCGATATCGTTTCCGATTACGTGGGGCTGGAAGATGCAGTGCGCAGTGCCGACATCATTATTGCGGGTGAGGGGCGATTGGATGCACAAACGAGCGCGGGCAAGGCGCCCGCCGGCGTCGCTGATCTCGCGCGAAAACACGGCAAGCGCTGCTTCGCGATTGTCGGCAGCGCGACGCCGGACTCAGTCGGCCTGTTCGATCGGGTCGTGCAGTTGGCCATCCCGCCGGTGACCACCGAGCAAGCGATCAGGGACGCGGCGCGCTTAATTCGGAGCCGCGCGAAAGAGCTCGCTCTGAGTTGGCTGAACTCGTCGGATTAAACGCCAGCGTAGTGCTCGCCATAATATTTCGCATTGGCCACATACTTGAGCGCCCATTTCTTGATGCCGGACTGCTCGTCGAGGGAGAGCTGACTCACCACTCGCGCCGGCGATCCGTAAACCAGAGAACCCGGCGGGATTTTTTTCCCGACCGTGACGAGCGCATTCGCGCCGATGATGGAACGCGCGCCGATTTCCGCGCCATCGAGGATGATCGCGCCCATCCCGATCAGCACTTCGTCGTCGATCGTGCAGGCGTGGATGATGGCGCTGTGGCCCACCGTGACGAGTTCACCGACGATGGCGGGATAGTCGTCCGACAGGTGAATGACGGCGTTGTCCTGAAGGTTCGAGCGGGCACCGATGACGATGCGATTGATGTCACCGCGCAAGACGGCGCCATACCAGACACTGGCCTCTTCATGCAGCGTCACATCGCCCACGACGGTGGCATTGGGCACGACAAACGCGCTGGGATGGAGCCGTGGGCCGAGGCGCAATCGCTGAGGAAGCCCGGCGTGTCCGGTGGGCAGTGGGTCCGGCGGGAGGTGCAAGGGTGCGAGCTTGTCTCCACCGAACGCCGGAGTGCAAGCCCGAAGCCGTCTTGGCCCGGGCTCAGAGCCGAAACGGAGGCAAGCCAAAAGCCACAGTTATTACATTTTTGTCAGAAATGTCTTGCCGACATCTGATTCTTCCCTTTCTCTCGGCGCCATGTCCGCCCGATTCCCTAAAATCCTTCTTCTCGCCGCTGTCGCTGTGGCGCCGGTGTTTGCGGTTCGCTCCGCCTCCGCACAACAATCGATCGCTGCCCATCTTACGAAGGCGCCGGCGAGCCAGAATGCCAATGTCACGGCGCCGGTGAACGCGCAGGGCGATCGCCTCCCGGTCACGGAGCCAGCCTATACGGTGGCGCAGGTGGCGGCGACCACGTTAACGGAGATGGCAGAGGTGGAGCGCGTGGTCGTGCATGGTTTCGATGTCGAGCCCGTCGAGTATCCTGCGCTGCCCGAAGTGGAGGGTACGCGGATTAATTCCGGCAAGAAGACGTCTTTTGTAAAGCCGTCGGAGTTCCCCGAGATCGCGAACAATAGCTTCCGCGAAGCGCTCGCCACCACGCCGGGCCTGCTCGTGAGCGAGGAGCCGAATTCGCCGATCATCAACCTCGGTTACCGCGGTCTCGATTCGCAGCGCAGCGAGTCGATCCAGGTCTTGAAGGACGGCCTCTCGATTAAGAACGAGCAATTCGGTTTTCCGGAGAGCCATTACACGCCGATTCTTGATGCGGTCGAGCGGATCGAATTCATCCGCGCCGGCGCCTCGCTGCAGTTCGGCCCGCAACCGGGCGGAGCGGTGAATTTTGTAACGAAGATGCCGCGGCGCGATGCGCCGTTCCATTTCACCACGAAGAACCTTTTCGGCACGGATGAGCTTTACCAGAATTTCACGGAGATTGACGGCACGTTCGGATCGGTGGGCTACTACGCCTATTACGATCACCGCGAGCGCGACGGGTTCCGCGCCAACAGCGATTACGATCTGAATGCCGGGAGTGTGAAGTTCGTGATCGATGCCGGAAGCGACAGCCGGTTTGTCGCCACGGTCGACATCTACGATGAAGAGCATGGTGAACCTGGCGGCTTCCGCACCACGATTGACCCGACCGTTCCCTTCGCCGCGAATGCGCTCTACCAAGTGGATCGCAATCGCACCACGCGCCAGTTCGATCGCTTCCGGCTGCAGCGCTACTACGGCACGCTCGAATACCAGAAGAATTTCTCCGATCGCACTCAGCTCGACATTAAAGGCTTCGCGGGATACCTGCAGCGCTACAGCAAACGGCAGCGCGGCGGCGGCTTCGGGATCAGTCCGTTCGGCAATGCGGCGAATACGAACGACGTGCAGATTCGCGACGACTACACGCAAGGCGCAGAAGCACGCTTGCGGCATGATTACGATTTTGCCGGCAGCGTTTCCACTTTTGCAGGTGGACTTTATTTTTATCACGCCACGCAGGATCGGACGGACGAGCGGGGCGCAACTCCGGATGCGGACCGTGGGGTGCTGCGCCGGTTCAACCAGGGCGAGACGACGGACGGCGCTGTTTTCGGCGAGAATCTTTTCCGCTTTGGACGGCTCTCGATCACGCCCGGCTTCCGCCTGGAATTCTTCCAGCAGGGATTGGAAGAGAGGGTCAATACGACCAAGGTCTTCCCGCCGCTCGGGACTGATCGCTTGCTGACGCGTTCAGATTTTTCGTTCGTTCCGCTCTTCAGTCTAGGTGCGTCTTACATCATCCTCGAAGGACAGCAGGTCACGACGACGGCCGCCAAGGACTACAGCAAAGACATGAAGAATGTGGCGTCGGCCGTTACTCCAGGGGGGCCGCCGCGCTTGGAAATTTACGGCACGGTGGCGCAAGCTTACCGCCCGCGAACCTATGGGGAACTCGTCCCCACCAGCCCCGGTGGGATCGTGAACGGCGATCTCGAGGAAGGCCATGCGCTGCAGTTTGAGTTGGGCCTGCGCGGTAAGCCGCTGCCGTATCTTACTTTTGATCTCGGCGGGTTTTACTTCAACTTCGAAGACCAGGTGGGCGACATCACGCTGAACGGCGCGCCCACCACCGGCAACGTCGGCGACGCGCGTTACATCGGCTTTGAAGCAGCGGGTGAGCTCGACCTTCTGGCGATGTTTAATGGTGGGACGGAGAGCCGTTATGGCCGCTTCAACGTTTACGGCAACGTCACCCTCCTCGACGCGCAATTCGATCGCGGACCCTTCGATGGCAACGACACCACCTATGCGCCGGACTATCAGGTCAAGATCGGCGGCATTTATCGCTGGAAAGAAGCGGTCAAGGTCGGCCTGCTCGGCACCTTCGTGGACGACTCATTCGCCGCGGCAGACAACGGCATCGAGTCTGTCATTCCGGCGTATGCGGTCTGGGATTTGACCGCGGAAGTGAACTTCTTCGATGGTCGTGTGGGTGTCTTCGGCGGCATCCACAATTTGTTTAACGAAGATTACTACGGCGAGATTCGCGATGAAGGCATCGTGCCTGCCTACAAACGGAATTACTACGGCGGAGTGTCCTTTAAGTTCTAGGCGGCGTCTGTTCGCGCTGAGCGAACTTTGTTTGGAGCCGGGGCGCCCCCCGGGCGCGGCGATGTTTGTTGGGGGTCTTAGTGTGCCTCGGGAGTCGGGGGGGGCTGGTAAGGCGAGTCG
>JBBSPM010000060.1:0-30677 GCA_038258815.1 Chthoniobacterales bacterium | reverse complement strand
CTGATAACTGTCCGCCCGCTTTAGAATCGCCTGTTCGCCCAGATCCGGATCGTTCGGGCTCGCCACCGCATGGGTGGAATCAGAGCCCGTCTCACCCTCCGTCGGGTCATCGCGCAAACCCACCCCGGTCCGGGTCAACGCCGCCCGATCCTGAGCGCTGCCGGGATTCTGCGCCGAGGCGAATCCAGCCGAAAAGAGAAAAAGCGACAAGACGCCTCCGAGCAGCATTGCTGATCGGAGCCGCCACAAGAAAAGAAATGGGCTCATGCGGGTCACTAGTTCTGCCGAGAGCGGAGACAGGCGTCAAGCAGAAGTGCAGGTCCAGATCGCGTGGAAGCGCATTTTCGGTGGGTTATGAAGGCCGAGTTCCCTACACTTCCAGCAACTGCCGCTGCCACGGCACCAGAAGGACCGCACTGCGTTCTTGATCTGCCGCAATGGAATCCACGGTCGCGCGCGGCGCGATGAAGGACGGATCGAGACCGAGCTCCTGCGCTTTGGCGTCGCGGCGTTTCCTCAGATCTTCCGCCAAACGCTCCATCTCTTGCGTCGGGCGAGTCCCTTTGCGACGGACGCGGCGCGGCAATTCCTCATCGGGAATTTGCATCGCTTCCTCCGCGGCATCCATGAAATCGCGGCGGCGGCGCGAGGTGAGATGGCGAAATTCGGGCACGCTGCCTTCCTCGAAGCTCTTGGCCGCGTCGATGAGAAGATGATTTTGCAGGATGTGAAAAGAGGGCCGATCGGCACCCTGCGCTTCGCGATCGCGCCAGCGCCAGAGAGCGCGCAGAATGGCAGAGGCGCGCGGAGAAAGTGTGCCCGAGCCGGTGATGCGCCAGGCTTCTTCTTCATCCCGGACGCGCTCGACTCCGGCCTGCACTCGGCCGCGTTCGCACGATTGCTCAAACCATTCCCAGCGATCTTTCTCGCGCAGCTCCGCTTCCATTTTTTCCGAAAGCGGCAGCAGATAGCGGGTGTCGTTCATGGCATATTCGGCCATGATGGCCGGCAGCGGACGCTGCGCCCAATTCGCCTTCTGCGAGCCCTTGCTCAGGATCACACCGAAATACTTTTGCACCAGCGCAGCCAGACTGAACTCGCGCAGTCCGAGCAGACGCGCGGCTACGACGGTGTCGAAAACTTTGCTCGCGGTGAAATTAAAAGAGCGATTCATCAGACGCAGATCGAAGTCCGCGCCCTGGAGGACGATCTCCTTGCCCGCCAGCGCCGTCGCCAGCGGCGATAGATCGAATCCCGCCAGCGGGTCAATCAGGTAGTCGTTTCCGCCGAAACTCATTTGCACCAGGCAAAGCTTCTCGAAGTAGCAATGCAGGCTGTCCGCCTCGGTGTCGATCGCGACACGCTCGACCGGCCCGAGAGCGGGCAGGATCGCCGCCAGTTCCTCGCCGGTCGCGATGAGATTGGCACTCGACCCAGCAGCGCCGTTGAAGGACCCCGTCGGCGCTTTCGCTTTCCGGGAAGTATCCACCGGCACGTCCGTGGCTTCGGCGCTCGCCGGATTCCTAGCTTTCTCCCATTCGTCTCGTGTCATCTTATGCGTTCGTCCTTAGTCGTTATTTCGTCATTGGAGGGACGCCCGCCGTGGCGTCCAGGACGAGACCGGACGGGACGGCGCCCGTCCCTCCAGCCGTCGGCTCGAATGGCTCCCCTCATCTTAACCCTGCCAGCAGCAGCTCCGCATTCGTCGTCGTCGCCTCGAGGTTGCCGATCAGTTGTTCCATCGCTTCGATCGGCGGCAATTGCGCCATCGCTTTCCGCAAGACCTGCACGCGCTCCCATTCCTCGGGATGATAAAGCAATTCTTCGCGGCGCGTAGCCGATTGCTGCACGTGGATCGCCGGATAAAGGCGCTTCTCCACCAGCGCGCGATCGAGATGCAGTTCCATATTCCCGGTGCCTTTGAATTCTTCGAAGATCACCTGATCCATCTTGCTCCCGGTATCGACCAGCGCGGTCGCGAGAATGGTGAGGCTGCCGCCTTCTTCCACATTGCGCGCGGAACCAAAAAACTTCTTCGGTTTCAGGAGCGCTTTCGCTTCCACGCCGCCAGACATTGTGCGGCCTTTGCCGGGCTGGAGGGAATTGTAACCACGCGCCAGCCGGGTGATGCTGTCCAACAACAGAACTACGTCCTTCTTCATTTCCACCAGACGTTTTGCGCGCTCGAGCACGATCTCGGCCACTTGCACATGGCGCTGCGAATTTTCATCGAAGGTGGAATTGTAAATCTGACAATCGACCTCGCGCTGAAGATCGGTCACTTCCTCCGGCCGCTCGTCCACCAGGAGAACGATGAGGACAATGTCGGGATGATTCACGCGAATGGCCTTCGCGATTTCCTTCAACAAAATCGTCTTCCCCACCCGCGGCGCGGCTACGATCAAACCGCGCTGCCCGCGACCGAGAGGCGTGAGCAGATCCACCGCGCGCGCGCTAATGGAATTCGTGGTCGGATTCTCCAGGATAATCCGGCCATCCGGATAGAGCGGCGTCAGGTTATCGAAATCCGTCGGCGGCTGCCATTGCTCTGCCGGCTGGCCTTCAATCGAGACCACTTCTTCGAGCATGAGCGATTTTTCCCGATCGCGAGGCAACCGAATCGTCCCGCTGATTTTTTGCCCCGGACGAAAACGGAAGCGCTGCATCATGGCGCGCGGAATCCCGACATCTTCGGGCACCGGAAGAAAATTCAAGGCGGGATAACGCAGCAAGCCAAACGAGTCCGCAATCAGAGCGAAGAATCCCTCCACCGTGACCGGAACCTTCCGACTGCAGGCCAAGCGCACCAGATCGACAATGTGCTGGTGCCGGGTGCGGCCGGGATGCGGACGCAGATCGAATTGCCGACAGACGTCCTCCAACTCGTTAGGGGTCAGCGTTTGCAACACGTTCAAATCCAACGTGGCGCAAGTTTCCAACTTGCGCGTTTCTTCCGCGCCAGTTTCCTCGTCCTCCGCAATGCGCAGGTTGGAAACTTGCGCCACGTCCGAAGTCGCGACCGTGGTGGAATCTTCGTCCATGATCATTCGCGCCAGACCTTGCTCAGGATCGCCGCCTGCTCCGCCAGGCCAACGCGCGGGCCGTTGTTCCAAATCACGTGATTCGCGCGTGCGACCTTTTCCGCGAGAGGCATCTGCGCGGCGACGATTTGTTCCGCCGCCTTCTTGTCGAGGGAAGAACGCATCATGAGACGCCGCAGTTGGAGATGCTGCGAGCACGCGACCACGACCACGCGATCGCATAGAGTTTCACCACCGGTTTCATAAAGAAGAGGGATATCAGCAAAGAAAAGTTCCGTGGACTCGCGCCGGCTTTCGGCTTGGACCGCCCACTGACGCCGGATGCGCGGATGCAGAATCTGCTCGAGCGCCTGCTTCTTTTCCGGGTCGGCGAACACTATGGTGCGGAGCGCGGCGCGGTTCAAGCCCTCCGGCGAATAAATCTCCGAGCCAAAGACTTCCTCGATCAACCCTCGCACTTCCGGGTCGCGATCCGTCAATTCGCGCGCCGTCCGGTCGGCGTCAAAAAACTTCGCCTCCGGTAAGAGGCGCCGCAATACTGCCACGAGGGAACTCTTCCCCGTGGCGATCCCTCCGGTAATTCCAATGGCGGGCATGCGTGAAGTCAGATGTTTGGAGGTGAAGCGCGAACGGTGGGCGGCTACAATGGAAAAATTTCTCTCACGCTAGATAGATACCGTCCCACGGGGATGTGGCTACACTTCGCTGGCTTTGCGACGCTCGCGAAAGAACGCCTGCAACAAAGCCGCCGATTCCTCCGCCATAACGCCCGTCCTGATCTCGCACTGATGATTCAACGCCGGCATTTGTAACAGATTAATCATCCCCCCAGCGCCGCCGCTGCGCGGATCGGCACAGCCGAAGATCACGCGTCGCATGCGCACATGCACCAGCGCACCGGCGCACATCGTGCAGGGTTCTTTCGTCACGTAGAGATCGCACTCGTTTAAGCGCCAATCGCCGACCGCGGCCTCGGCTTGAGTCATCGCCAGCATCTCCGCGTGTGCAGTCGCATCCTTCAAGAGTTCGACCTGGTTGTAGGCGCGGCCAATGATCCGCCCGGCCTGCACCACCACCGCACCGATCGGCACTTCGCCCGCTTTGTACGCCTTCTCTGCCAGACGCATCGCCTGCCGCATGAAAATCGCGTCCGGGTCGAGTTCACTCATCACAGCAGAGACTTTAACCAGCATGACGCGCCGTGCTGCGCCAATTCCGCAGGGACTGGAGTGTGCCGAGACTAACCATTCAGCCTTCGGCGCGGGGGCGCGCCGACTCCACCGGTCGCCATGGAGCCGGCCCGCCTCGGGCCGAAGGCTGACCCGAAAGCGGTTTCATCCTTCGACCCACTACAAACGTCTGGCCAACCCTACTCGCACGAATCGCAGCGGACTAATTTCCTTTACAAAAGCGCCGCTGCTTCGTCACCGTCGCAGCGTGCGTTCGCTGCCGTTTATCATCCTGGTTCTACTGCTGGGAATCTGTTCCAGCCGCGCTCAGGTACAGGAGAAGAAGTTAGTCGATCGATTGCTCGAGCCGGACATGACCCTGCAGAATAGCGCGCAGGATAAAAAGTTTACCGTCAGCGGCACCAGCAAGACGAAAACCGCCCCGACGAAATCTTTCTATGTGGCGGACCGTCCGAAGGAGAAAAAAATTCAAGGCGCTCGAAATTTCCTGACCAAAATCTTCGGCACGCGCTTTTCTCGCGCGGGCGACAAGAAAGCCAGTCTAACGACCCGTGGAAAAATCGCACTCCCGCAAATTCGCGGGAATGCTTCCGCTTATGCCAGCACTCGGTCGGCGCATACGAGCAGCGAAACCTACCCGGTTTCCGAGTACTCGGAGACGAAGAAGCCGTTCCTCGTCCAGGGCAAGAGCCAGAAGTCGCTCAGCCAGCAGGACAGTCCGCTCACGATTGATCAGGTGCGCGAGCTCCTGAACAAGAACAAGTAGCCGCAGTTCGATCCGCCCTCGCAATACGTGATCGATCCGAACGACGCTCTGGCGCAGCTCCGGCAAGGTGCCGCGCAAATCATCAGCGAAAAAGAGCTGACGGAGAAGCTGGCGCTCGGTCGTCCGTTACGCGTCAAGCTAGGCGCTGACCCCACCAGCCCGGACCTGCATCTCGGGCACACCATCGCCTTCCGAAAGCTGCGCCAATTTCAGGATCTCGGCCACGAAGCGATTCTGATCATTGGCGATTACACGGCCATGATCGGCGACCCGAGCGGTCGGTCTGCCACACGGCCGCAGCTTTCGCGCGAGCAGGTTTTGGCGAACGCGGAGACATATCGCGAACAGGCGTTCAAAGTGCTCGATCCCGCTCGCACTCGCGTCGTCTACAACGGCGAATGGTTTGCGAAGATGTCGTTCGGCGAAGTGATTCGCTTGAACAGCCTCGTCACCCTCCAGCAGATGCTGCAGCGAGAGGATTTCCGCTCGCGGATCGATCAACAACAGCCCATCCACGCGCACGAAATTCAGTACCCAATCATGCAGGGTTGGGACTCCGTGATGGTGGAAGCGGACGTGGAACTCGGCGGGACGGATCAGCTTTTCAACATTCTCGTCGGACGCGATCTGCAGAAACAGGAAGGTCAGCCCGCGCAGGTCGTATTCGTGTTGCCAATCCTGGAAGGACTCGATGGCGTGAAGAAGATGAGCAAGAGCCTCGGCAATTACATCGGCGTGAGCGAGGCCGCATCCGAGATGTTCGGGAAGATCATGAGCATTTCCGACGAACTCATGGCGCGCTACTACACGCTCTTACTCGCACGTCCCCTCCCCGCGCAGATGCATCCGCTGGAAGCGAAAAAGCAGCTCGGTGTAGAGATCGTGAGGACGTATCATTCCGCCGCAGCTGCGGAAAAGGTGCTGGCGGATTGGAACTCGCGCTTTAGCGAGAAACGTTTGGCCGATGCAGACTTGCCAATTTTTCCAGCTCAATCGGGCGACGCTGTCTCAATCGTAGTTGCGGCATACGCCCACGCCTTTGCCCTCACCAAATCACGCACCGAAGCGCGGCGTCTGATCGAGCAGGGCAGTGTGCAGTTGGACGGCGCGAAGCTTTCCGACCCAAAGGCAGCGTTGGCGCTAAGCCCGGCTCAGACGCTGCGCCTCGACAAGACTCGCGCGGTCAAGATCGGATAACTCCCGACTCTGCGGGCAACGAGGGTGCGCGTGGAGCCGGCCCGCCCCCGGGCCGAAGTCTGGAATACAACTCTTCGGCGCGAGGGCGCGCCGGCTCCATCATCAGAAAAAGAGCGCGACGCCCTAACAACGTCGCGCTCTGTCCAAACCAATGGATTTTTTCTGACTATGCGGTCGCCGTCTCGAACATCGGGACTGCCATCGGGCGTTCCGCCACGGGAGTCGCGATCCCCTCGAAATGCGCGCGAATGGTGCGCATCTCGGAGTTTACGAAAGCGTCGATAAAATTGAAGCGGCGATCCAGCCAGGCGAAGAGCTTGTTTCGGATCTCGTAATGGACCGCAAACGTCACCTCGGTGCAGTTCGCACGGACTTCTGCAAAATCGACCAAGCCCATCAGCTCGATATTTCCGCCGGTGGATTCGAAGGCAAATTGATCGGGCGAGTCGCTCTCCGCCGCCACCAATACCGTCCGCGCTTGGAAACCGAGAGGGCCGCGGAAACTGAAATCGACGGTCTTGGATGAAGTCACGGTCGCCTTTGTCACCATGACGAACTGACGGCGATACGATTGAATGGAGGAGAGCCGGTTTTTGCATTCCGCGACCGACTGACTCATGTGCAATGTTTTTTGTAGGAGCATGGGATATGAGATGTTTGTGGTTGAGCCTCATATTCGAGCAATGCACGTGCCGTTGGCACTTTACCTAGGGAAGGGCCAAAAGTTGGCCAAGAAAAGTGTCAACAATCATGACACATGTGTCAAAAATCTGACGTCAGTCCCGTTTTTGCGACAACCCCAAGCATTTGCGCAAATCTGGCCGCAAGTTGGCTAGATCCGCGTTCAGACCAGATAGAATCGGCACGCCGGCGGTGCTGATTAAAATCTCGCTGTTCGTTTCAACCGCGATGTCCGCTTCCGTCCCGTTCGGCGAATTCAAAAGGACTCCCCGGCAGTCCAGACCGTGCGCCTTCACACTCCGAACTGTGAGCAGCGTATGGTTTAGGCAACCGAGCCGATTCATCGCCACCACCATCACCGGCAATTTCATTTCCACCGCGAGATCCGCCACGAAGTAGCTCTCGCTGATCGGAACCAGCCAGCCGCCCACCCCTTCGACCACGACAAAATCGTAGCGCGTTTGCAGATCGGCCAGCCCCGCCACAAGACGCGCCGTCTTGATCGGAGCATCCTCGATCCGCGCCGCCGTCAAAGGCGCCGCCGGAGTCTTGAGCCAAATCGGATTCACCTCGTCAATGCTCAAGCCATCGCTGCTCGCCTCCAGAAGCAACTCCGCATCCTCCCGGTCGCCGCAGCAGATCGGCTTCATCCCGGCGCAACGCAGTCCGGTCGCCCGGAGCAACCGCAGGAGATGCACCGCGGTGTAGGTTTTCCCGACGCCCGTATCGGTACCGGTAAGAAACACGCTCACAAAGGCGCCTCGCTTACGCCGCCCGCGCACGCTCGTCGGCCACGGCCTGCATCATCGAGCGGAAAATCACCGCGCCATCCGCGCTCCCGAGCCGCTCCTCACAGGCACGATCAGGATGTGGCATCAGGCCGAAGACATTGCGTTCGCGATTGCAGATGCCGGCGATGTTTTCCAGCGAGCCATTCGGATTCGCCGCCGACACGATCTCTCCGCTTGCATCCGAATAGCGCAACACGACCTGCCGATTCTCGTTCAGCTCGCGCAACGTTTCCTTCTCTGCAAAAAAGCAGCCCTCGCCATGCGCCACCGGGATCCGCAGCAGCGTCCCCTCCGGAGCGCCGATCGTGAAGGGCGAACTCGCCACCTCCACCCGCGTCGTTACCATATCGCAGACAAACCGCAGCGATCGGTTCCGCACCAATGCGCCCGGCAGCAAACCGGACTCGCACAAAATCTGAAAGCCGTTGCAAATCCCGATCACCAGCATCCCAGCGCGCGCCTTCTGCATCACCGCCGCCATGATCGGCGAAAAGCGCGCGATCGCCCCGCAACGCAGATAATCGCCGTAGGAAAATCCGCCCGGCAGCACAATGGCGTCGAAGCCTTCCAGCGAAGTTTCCTTGTGCCAGACGTAGTCCGCCTCGGCGCCTTCCAGCCCTCGGAGCGCAGCCAGGCAATCCTGATCGCAATTCGATCCCGGAAACTGAATGACGGCAAATTTCATCATTCTAACGAGTCCCGGCGTAGCGTGCCGCGCGCTGTTCTTCGTGATAATCGTTCACCACCAGGCAGGCGTGGATGATTCCGGGAATCCAGCCGAGCAAAGTCAGGACGAGGCTGAGGACAAAACTCCCGATCCGTCCGGTCATCAGCACCGCCACCGGCGGCAGAATGATGCAGAAAAAATAGCGCAGCGCTTTCATCAACTCGCCGCTCCATCTTTCTGCATTTCGTAATCTTCGATCACCGGATTCGAAAGCAGATCGCGACAGAGCGTATGCAGCCGCTCCTCCGTGTCCGCGCCGTCCGATTCCAGCTCGATCTCGAGATAGCGACCGATCCGCACCTCACGCACTTCGGGCATGCCGAGATGTTGCATCGCTTCCCGCACCGCCGCTCCTTGCGGATCAAGGACAGCCGCTTTCGGTCGCACGATCACCTTCATTTTCATTGGCTCACTATTGACGCGACCGCGCGGGCAACAAGCGCAATGTCGCGCAGGCACCCGGTTCCGAGAGAAAATTCGCCCTTCTTGGCGGCCAAATTCGGCGCTCGCGCCGCCAGAAATGGAGGCCGGGTTTGCAGCCCGGCTTGGACGGCTTGCAAAGCCGTCCTCCGCTAAACCTCGCGGGGCCGCCTTCTTTATCCGGCCGTCGCAGCGCTTTGGCGGAGCCGGCCTCTTTCGGAGGTTCGCTCCGCGTCGCTAAAGTCAAGTCCGGTCACATCGTTCCGTAGGACGCGACCACGGGTCTAACGAATGGCCTTCCTGGCAACAGCGAGGCCGTTGTCATGCCCGTGCGAAACGGGGGCCACATCCGGGCACGAAAGCGCCACCGTGGTCACACGGACCAGCGGTGACGCTTCGAGTGTTCGTCTGGTCTAACGACGCTTGCTGGCGGACTTCTTCGCGGATGATTTCTTCGCAGCCGAGTAGTCCCCATCCCCATCGTTCGCTTCCGGATTGACCATGCTCTCCGCCAACTGCGTCAGCGCTTTATCCGCCTCGCCTTCCTCATCCAGCGTCTGCTGCAAGAGCTTCGCCGCCTTGTCCTCGCCGCAGCGCTTCGCCCAGGTGCGGACCGTGCCGTAGCTCGCGATTTCGTAATGCTCCACCTTCTGCGCGGCCGCGATGAGACCGGCATCCATCACCGCGTCATCCATGTCTTCTTCCATGATCTCCTTGCCTTCTTCGAGCAAGCCTTTCATCGCCTTGCAGGTTTTGGCTTTCGCCGGTTTGCCGAGCAGTTTGAAGACCTGCTCCAGGCGATCGATGTGGCCTTCGGTGACATCCAGATGCTCGCGGAACGCGCTCTGCAGCTTGGGCGACGTCGCCTTCTTCGCCATTTTCGGCAACGCCTTCGTCAGTTGCTTCTCCGCGCTGTAAATATCCTTCAATTCTTCTTCCAATAATGTCCGTAGTGATTCGATTTTCATCTGTAGTTCCCTTGGTGTTTGAATGTAAAAACCGGAACGGCGCTCACCGCCCTCCGGCTCGGCGCGAAAAGCGCGCCAAGGTAAAAACGGATTCACCCACGCGCGTGCGTGTGTGATTCACCGGGAAAAAAAACGCTAATAATTTGAGGCAACACGCGCTTTTTGCGACCAGTAGCACGTTCTTTCGCCTATACGCGTTTCACGTATAGCAGCACACGCCCCCCGGGTTCTACAGTTGCGGCGGTGCAAAATACCGCCCACCCCAATCCGCCCCCTGCTCGCGCAGATGAACGAGCCGACCGCCGCGGGGCAGCTCCCGCAGGCTTACGTGGAGAACCTCGGAGAGCCACAACCATTCACCCTCGATGGACGCTGCTGCCGCTTCCTCGGCGTGCCCTACCCCGAAATCAAAAGCCGCGCCCTCTCCGGCGGGTCCGATGAGTCCCTGTTGAGCTGGGCGCACGCCCCACGGCACCCCGGATCAGCGAACGACGCGAGTTTTGCCGAGCCTAAAACATCAATTGTAAAGACGCACCCCGAGTCCCCTCTTTGCTCGGGCAGAAATCGTCTCGGCCGAGTCGATGGGGCGAAGCTCCATTTGACCTTCGCGGAAGTTCCAACTTCCTTTGAGAGATGATAACGATGCGGGTTCTTCTAATGGCGGCGGCCTTCGTTGCTCTTGGCTCGGAATACGGACAAGCAAAAACCAGAACCGAACTCCGGAATACAACTGTTCTGATCGTCAGGCACGCTGAGAAGCCTGCGCATGGCGAACATCTGTCACCCGCTGGAGTGAGGCGCGCGCAGGCCTACCCAGGTTTCTTTAAGTCCTTCACACTCGACTCGCATCGGGTGAAGATTGACCACTTGTTTGCTACCCGGAAATCCGCTCACAGCGACCGCCCCCGGGGGAAACTCTGCTGCCTCTGAGCGACGCCCTGCACTTAAAGATTCATTCTAACTTTGACCTCAGTGAGGCCCGGCAATTAGCTGATAAAGTGCGCCGCAGCTATAACGGGGAGACGGTCCTGATCTCCTGGCACCATAGAGCCATCCCCGATCTCCTCAAGGCCTTTGGAGCAAACCCCAAGGCGCTCCTCCCCGGAGGGCGCTGGCCAGAGGAGGTATTTGGCTGGCTCATTGTGCTGCGCTACGATCAGCAGGGGCGCCTTTCCGCGCGCGTGGTTACGGCCCAGTCGCGGAATTCTGCTTCACCCTTCGCCACACGATCCGCGCGCGCGGCCAGAAGTTCGCCGTGCCAAGCCGGCGACGGCACACCCTCGGGCGAGCGACAGAGGTCGTCCCAAAGTTCTTCCATAATGCGCAGCTTCGCGGCTTGAGTCATTTCACTCAGGGGCAAGGTCGTCGCGGCCGGGCTCATGGAGGGAAGGCTACCAAACCAAGTCCGTGTTCGCAACAGTGTCACGGCCACCGGCTAAGCGCCTCGACGCAGCGAGGCGGCTACAACATTACGCCTTAGAGACGGCAATCCTTCCGGTCGCGGCGAGATCCATGCTACTCTAAACAGTGAAGACGAATCTTACGAAGCGTCGGTTCAAGGCTCCGAAGCGAAGTTCGTGTGCGCTCTGCAAGCCGTACAAGCGGCTGGGACGATAAGAAAACACTCGGGGAAATGCGGACCGCCGTGAAGCATGCGCAGGAACTCCGCGAGCAAGGGTTCAACGGGTGAAATGCGGAAGCGGCGCTCTGGCCCGGGCGTTGCAGTAAAAGTTCGCTACTCGCGAAAGCTTTCGGAGTCGCCAGCCCCGAATTCTTTCGGGGCGCTACCCGGAAAGACTAGAAAGGCGATCATTGGCCAAGCTTCGGACTTCACTCGATGGCAGCTCAGTTTGTTCCAAACGCTTCCTCACCAGATCGGGCTGGGCGAGTCGGTGCCGGAACAGGGCGGCGAGAAAGCTGAGGTCTTTTTCGCGGCCGGCGATGAGTTTGCTCACGGCAAGGTCGTGGACTTCCAGGCACCAGCCCGTAGCGCCCCGAGTGTTTTCGTTGTGAATGGGCACCAAGCGATCACGCCACCCGCCCGGCAGGGTCGCGGTTGTTTCATCAACACCGTGCGCATAGTAGCCGAACGTTTCGTGGAAAATGGATCGTTCGCCGATCGCACCGTCGATCAAGATGGAATCCGCGGGGCGATCGCGTGGGAAGACATCGGCCTCAACCGAGACGAGTAATTCGCTCGGAGCATCGGGGTGAGAGGCGAGGATCGCCTGACTACCGATGACGACGATGTCATTCGTGTCGGTGTTACCGGCCGCCGCGCGAAATGATGTGCTCAAGCTGCGACCGATTCACGCGCGTGATATTCCCGGATGATGGCGAGCCGTTCTGCCGGAGTGAGGATGCCGCAAAACGGGCTGGATTGACGGAGGCGAGTGGCGCGCGCGTCGGTCGATTCGAGAACGGCGAGGAGGTCCGGCAGCGGTTGGTCGAGAAGGCGTTGCCACTCGAGAAGGTCCGGCGTGGAGCGAGCACCGGCGTTTTGCAGCCAGCGCGCAATGTTCGTGCGGGCCTTCTCCACGAGAGCCGGGTCCGATCGCAATTTTTTGGCGATGAGCCGATCGAAGGCGGCGCTGCGTTCGTCGATGAGGCGGTGGTCTTTCATGGAAGGACGTTCGACGGAGTATCAATCGATCCGGCCCTGGCGTAAAGCCTCGGGCGATTCACAGAGGGAAAGTCGGTTGGAATGCCCGGCCTCGTCCGGCAGCTGCCGGACTGCGTTACAGTGGCGGACGCACACGGCCGTTTCAAATCGCTGCGCCGTCGAAGCCTGGACGGACAAAGGAACGCGCCTGCGGAAACATCGACTCCGTCGTGGCGCGAAGGCGCGCGAGCTGACGCAACAGGTCGAGGACCGCGTCGCCTTGCTCGGGCAACATCTCGCGCAAGCCAGCCCAGGCTGCGATCGAGCGCTCCAGCGCGACAAGCACGACCTTGGCCGTGCCGTCGGAGTCTTTTGGAAAAGCGCCCAGCGCGGCGTCGCGCGCGATTTGCTCCTCAGCCCGCGAGCCAACCGCCCGGCAAAGCTTCACATAAATAAAGGACTGATACCAGCGGATGACTTCAATGAAATCCGTGAGCTTTGCGGCGTCGCCGTGCGGATCGCCCACCTCCAGCCGCGCCTCGGTTTCCAGTTCCACGCCTTTTTCGCGGAACGCCGGCGCGGCGGATTCCATCCAGCGATCCACCCCTTTCACGTAAGCCATCGCCGCCCGTGGCAGCGCCTTATTTTTTGCCTCCCGCCGGCGCACCTGGTGCTCGTGCGCGAGTGCTTCAGCGCGCAGCTCGGGCGAGGCAAGATCAACCCCCGCCTCGCGCGCCGATTCTTTGATCAAGGCAATCGTCTGCTGGAAAATGTCGCTGAGCTTGTCCCAAAATTCGCCGCTGGCGATGTCATGCGCGTCGGACGAAGGGGCGCCTGCTTCCTCGTCCTGCATGGCAAAGTTCAAGCATCGCTGCGTGAACGGGCAGCGCTCACACCAGCGGTCGCAGTAGTTGTAAATGCCGGAGATGAACTGCGGATCGGCCGCGCGTCCGGCGAGGTCATTGAGGTTCATGATCGCGCGCGCGGTGTGCTCATGATTGCAGGCGTTTCTTTTGAGCTACTTCGATCGTGGCCTTGAGCCGTGTTTTCACTTCTTCCCATGGGAGCATTTCCACCTTGCCTTCATCGATCTCGCTGATGCGACGATCCAACTCTGTTTTCTCCGCGGCGATTTGCTCTTGCGTCCAGCCATGGAAAGTCATGTCCCAAATGCAATGCGCGGCGATCTCTGCTGCCGGCATCCGAGCCCGGAGCGTATCCGGCACTTCCACCGCGAGCCATTCCTCCCACGGCGAGAGCGAAAGTGAATAGCACTCATCGGGCTCGTCCGCCTTGCGGCACCAGACATCCCAGCCCGGCGCATCCTCCGGCAGGAGCGGCTCGGCGAGCTCGATGTGGAGTTCATGCACGCCGCTGCTCGTGTCCGACGTCAGGCGGCGCAACTCCCCGAGCGTGTTCGCGATTGCTTCCGGCAGCCATTCCTTGTCGCACTCGTAAAGGCGCGCCACCGCAGCCGCTACGGCGGCAACGTTGGCTTCGGCAAAAATATCGCGCAGCGTCGTCATGAGGTTTTCTCTAGGCTACTCTCGTGTTAGAAAAACGCTGTCATGAAAATCGATCTCGCCGTTCGCTCGCGGCGCCGCGTTGTAGCCGGGGGCGCTGACCCCGGCAGCGCCATCATCTCCACAGAGGAAGCCGGGTTCAGCGCCCCCGGCTACAACTCAGGTGCCGCATGAGCCGGCGCGATCGTGAACGGCGTGTTCCGGTGGAAATCGACGCGCGCGGCATCGAGTTGCTCCCCTTGGCAGAAATACGAGCGATCCTGCGTGGCGCGGAGGACCTCATCGCGCAGGGTGGCCGCAGCCTGCTCTGCAAAATCCTGAAAGGCTCGCGCGACAAAAGTGTCCTGCAGCGCGCGTTGGAGAACAATCCTTCGTATGGCTTCTACCAGAACCTACCTAACGAGGAGATCATGGCCCGGATCGATTGGACGATTCTGCATGGCTATCTCCGGCTCGAATACTTCGGCCGACTCCCGCTTGTCTGTTACACGCCAGCCGGTCTCGCGCTCGAGATCGACATCATTACCGATGAGCTCCGTGAGAGATTGCGCCAAATGGCCGGCTCGCCGATTGATCTGCCCTTTCTCGAATCTTTGAAAGATGCGCCGCGAGAAACGCTCTGGCAGTTATTGGAAAAAATCGAAGCGACCGAAGATCCATCCTTCATCCCGGCGCTGAAAGCGTGGGGGCAGGTCGCCTACAAAAAAGTCCGCGCTCGGATCAACCGGGTGATCGCGGAACTGCAACGCTCGCGCCAGATCCTTTGATTCCCAAGATTCGATGCCGACGAAAAGCGGGCATGGTCAGGCCGGCTGCCACTTCTCGGCTCGCGCGCGGGCGGCAGCGACGCGCTTTCGCAATTCGGGTCGGCTGCTGGTCGCAGGCACCGCCGCTTCCTCCAGCGCCCCGAGGGCGGCGATGTCCCCGCGATATTGTTGGCAGCGGCGCTGGTAGACGCGGCTGTCCTTGCTACAAACGAGCGTCTGCGGCTTCGAAGAAGGACGCGACCCCGTCGCCGACCAGAATCGAACGCACCGTCACCGGATGTCAGGCGGAGTGTCGCCACGCTTCAGAAAAAAAGGTTGTCCATTGGCGAAGCGGAACCTTTATCCTAAGAAGCGTTGATATTTTCTATCTTCCGCCCATGGCCCACGATATTTTCGTTAGTCACTCCAATAAAGACAAGATTGCGGCGGATGCGGTCGTGGCCCATTTAGAGCGCGCCGGCCTGCGCTGCTGGTGCGCGCCGCGCGACATCTTGCCGGGCGCGAGCTGGGCCAGCTCGATCGTGCAGGGAATCAGTGACTCCAAGGCCATGGTGGTGATCTTTTCCGCGAACGCAAATCAGTCCGATCACATCCGACGGGAGGTGGAACGCGCGGTCAACCACGGCATCCCCATCGTGCCGGTTCGGATCGAAAATGTGTTACCTCAGGGCGATCTCGAATATTTCCTCAGCTCCTCGCACTGGATGGACGCGATCAGCGCGCCGGTGGAGCGGCATTTCGAGGAGCTGGCGCAACAGTTACGCGCGCTCCTACAGCTTGAGACTTCGCGCAAGCCGGATGGCGGTGGAACAAAATCAGTGCCACCGCGGCGACCGAGGATGCCTCTCATGATCGCAGGTGGAGTTGTTCTTCTTGTGCTCGCGGGAGCGGCGGCTTTGTTTTTCCGTGGGCACGATGAAACCAAGCCGATAGTGGCAGCGATTCCTCCCTCGGTGACTCCACTGCCTCAGGCGACAGCGGCGCCCGTTATCGCGCAGTCTTCAGTCGCTCCTTTAGCTCCTTCAGTCGCGCCGTCTGCGGCATCCGCGCAAACCGCGGTCGCAGAAAGTTCCCTGGCCGACGAGTATCGTGCCTGGAAAAGGCTCACTCTCATTACCTGGGATAACAGCTACCTGATCGATCATGCCAAAGAGCGTTACCCGATCTGGCGACATGCCGCCGATCAGGGCGATCCCATCGGGGAGTTTTTTGTCGGCTATTGTTATCAGCATGGGCTGACCGTGCCGGAAGATCCGAGCACAGCCTTCGACTGGTTCGAGAAAGCTTCCGCGCAGAAGAATTCCGACGCCATGCTGGAGGTGGCGGTGTGTGCCGCGTTCGGCCTTGGCACACCACAGAACGTCTTGGTCTACGCGCGTTGGATCAATGAAGCGGTCGCGGCCGGGAATAGCTCAGCCGAAGTCACGATGGGCGTAGCAATGATGCTTTATCCGGTCGGGCCGACGGACAAGGAGCAAGGCAAACAGCATATCGCAAAGGCAGCCGCGGCCGGAAATTTCGATGGTCTCTATTGGGATGGCCTGGTTAACAGCAACTCTCCGGCAGCGATGAACGCCCAGTTACAAAAGGCGGCAGCCGCAGGGCAGCCCGATGCCTTGATGACCTTGGTAGAGACTTCGCCCAGCACCCCAAATGGGAGGAGCATGGTAAAGAAGGCGCTCCAGACGATGGGCAACCCACTAATGGTCGCGCGCATTGTCGATCCCACTCTGCCCGGCGGCCAATATCACCGCAATATTTTCCCCGAACTGACCGCGGCCCGGCTGAGCGAAATGTCGAGCGCAGGTTCTGCCGAAGCTAAGCGCCTGCTCACGACTTTGACCCAGCACGGAAAAATTGCTGGCGGTCGCTGAGACGGGCGGGTTAACCGCGGTTCGGGCCGGTATCTGCGCAACGCCCGCATACCCACGGAACCCCGCGCACCGATGAAGAATGCCACATTTGGATCCGCTTCATCGCCAAGCTCTGCTGGCGCGACAAACGCAGCGAGGGTTCTCCCCAACGCATCCAAGAAAGCAGCCTCACCGGCAAACCGATTTAAACCCTCATCAACCACGGCGAATTCGACGACGGACGCGAGCCCGTCGCCGGCCGGAGTTGGGAAGGGATTTGAGCCGGGTTCGTCGGCTAAGCCGTCGCTCGCAAGGAGCCGAGGAAGTGCTTGCCACTATTTCAGCGGCCGGATAGTTGTGGATGCGAACGGCAGCTTTGCAGTCACGCCGCCGTGACTCTTACCACCCATGCTCTACCTGCGCATCGCCCTTCCCCTCTTCGTCGCGCTCGGCGTTCTGAACGTCTGGCTGCTGCGCGCGGAGAAACCGAGCCCCTACCGGGGCGGGGACGCACGCACTCTTCGCGAGGAATTTTCCGCTTACGGGTTGCCGCCCGCGATGATGTATCTCGTCGGCGCGATCAAAATCCTGCTTGCCCTCGCTCTCATTGCAGGGATTTGGTTCCCAGTCCTGGTGCGCCCGGCGGCGATCGGGATGGGACTCATGATGCTTGGCGCGGTGGCCATGCACGTGAAGATCTCTGATCCGCTCAAGAAATCGCTTCCCGCGGCGGGCGTCGCCATCCTCTGTCTCGTGATCATCCTGCTTTAGCGAATCCGGGGCAGAATCCCTTCCAGAAAAGCCAGCCATTCAGGAACAGGAAAAACAACGCTTGGGAAGTCTGCAGGAACGAATCGCCAATGCGAATCCGCACGCCGACGGCGAGCAGCATCATGAGGGTGAGACCGGCGGCGGCTGCCCGTCCGATCCACGGGATCTCCAGCCCGAGCAGCAGACCAAGCGCGGCGCATATTTGCAGCACTCCCACCATCCCCCGCTCTCGCCCGAGATGGTAGCGCACAAACTCGCGCTTCAGATAATCGGAGGAGAAACAAGACACGCCGTAGACGAAGAAGGAAACAGCGGAGAACAGAATGAGAGCGAAATGCAAGACGCACCATAGCATCTGGCTCGGAACATCTCTGGTTTGAAGCGCCGAGCCGGCGCGCGTGATCGAAATCGCGCGCACCCAGACGCGTGATAACGACATGGCCCTGAACAACTTTTTCGTCGAACTGAAACGACGCAATGTCTACAAGGTTGCCGTCGCGTACGCGGTCTGCGCGTGGCTCGTCATCCAGATCGCGACTCAGGTGTTTCCGTTCTTTGAAGTTCCTAATTGGGCCGTGCGACTCGTGGTGGTTGTGCTCGTTCTGGGCTTCCCGGTGGCACTCGTTTTCTCCTGGGCATTCGAGATCACCTCGGAAGGAATCAAGCGCGAATCAAAAGTCCTGCCCGATCAGCGCATCTCGCGCCGCACTGGACGCAAGATCGTCGCGCTGACCGTCGCGCTGGCGACGATCGCCGCCGGCCTGCTGGTGTGGCAATTGGCCGGACCGAAATTCCACGCCGCCGCGCAACTGAAAACCGAGAATGACGCATCGGCTATTGTCAAAAAAAGCATCGCGGTGCTGCCGATGTTGAATTCCACTGGCGACCCGGCTAACGAGTACTTCTCTGACGGCATGTCGGAAGAATTCATCACTTCGCTCTCGCGTTTGCAAGAGCTCAAGGTCATCGGGCGGACCTCGTCGTTTCAATTCAAAGGCAAGACCGATGACAGCAAGACGATCGGCCAAAAGCTCGGAGTCTATTATCTACTCGAAGGCAGCGTGCGGAAGTCGGCCGATCGGGTGCGGATCACGGTCGCGCTGGTCAAAGCCGGCGACGGCGCCAGTGTCTGGTCGGAAAGCTACGACCGAGAACTGAAGGACATCTTCGCGGTCCAATCCGAGGTCGCGAGCGCGGTGGCGAAGGAACTGCGGGTGGCGCTGCTCGGACACAACGGGGAGGCCGCGCAGTTAACGACCACGGCGACGCCTTCGAACCAGAACGTCCAGGCCTACAGCTCCCTCCTGCAAGGAAATTTCTATAACAATCGCAGCACCGCCGATGATACCCGCAAGGCGATCGGCTACTACGAGGAGGCGATCCGGCTCGACCCGCATTACGCGCTGGCCTATGCCAGGCTCGCATCCGCGGCGGTGAATCTGGCCACCGTCTACGGCAGTACTGCGGACGAAGAAGGAAAGGAGGCGATCGCCAAAGCGCGCGTCGCCGCGAAACGCGCCCTCGAGCTTGATCCGAATCTCCCCGAGGCGCATTCGGCCCAGGGAAGTATCCTGAGCAACGCCGATCTTAATTTCACGGCGGCGGAAGCGGAACAGCGCCGCGCCTTCGAGCTTGCGCCGCAGAGTCCAGTCGTCATGCCTCTGGCCAACCTGATGGCGAAACTTGGCCGGTTCGACGAAGCGCTCGCGCTCATGCGGCAAGCGATTGCGCGAGAGCCATTGCGCGTCCCATTCCTTTACAACCTTACCTACGTCCTCAGCGCGCTCGGCCGCTACGATGAGGCCGAGGCCACGCTGCGCGAGGCGATCGAGTTGCAACCGCAGGCCGCGCAGAACTACCTGAGGCTGGCGGTCATTCAGATCCTGCGCGGCAACCCCGGCGCCGCGCTGGAGTTGGCCAAAAAGGAGACCGATCCGTTCTGGCGCACCTACGCACTGGCGCTCGCCCACTTTGCCCACGGCGACCACGCGGAAGCGGATGCGGCCTTGAAAAAACTGATCGACGAGAACTCCGAGGACTCGGGTGTCCAGATCGCCACGGTCTATGCGCTACGGAAGGAGCCGGAAAAAATGTTCGAGTGGCTCGAACAAGCCTGGACCACGCACGACGCCGGTGTGGCGGAACTGCTGATCGATCCTTTCCTCCGCGCCTACAAGGACGACCCGCGCTTCATCGCCTTCGCGCAAAAGATCGGGGTGATGCCGAAAGTTGGCGGCGGTCTATGAGCACACGCTGATTTTTCGCCGCATGGCAGCTTCCACCGTGGCCCCAAACCTCGCCGCACTTCCGGCGGATCGCCGCGCCGCGCTCAGCGCTGTGCCCAAGGTGATTAATGAGAACCTGCCGGATCCCACGCCTATGGCTCGATGTGATAAGGAAGAACGCAGCAGAAAGCCGTAGCAGCGAAGCGACGGTCGCCGTCAAAAAAGATCTGCGCGGTTCGCGCGCGCGCTGCGACCGGCACCGCGTGTTCTCCGAGCCTGATTGCATACGGTTGTCGATCGCCGAAAGTGGCCCAATGATTGCCGGGAATTCCACCAAAACTCAGAGCGTTGTAGTTTATACTGCGGCGGAGGATAGCCGAGAGGCAGGGCTTTCGTTAGGCGAGCAGATCGTGATGCAACTGGGAGGCCGGAATCCCGATGCGATCATTCTCTTCGTCTCGCCGAAGTATGATGCGGCCACGCTGGTGGCCTGCGTGTCCGAGCGAACGGGCGCCAAGATCATTGTCGGCTGCTCGTCCGCTGGAGAATTCACGAACGACACCCAGGGTGAAGGCAAAGCCTGTGCGCTCGCGCTTAGTTCGCCGTCATTGCAATTTGCGGTCGGGATTGGTCGCGGCATTAGCCAGGACCGGCGCCAGGCGGCGGCGGATATGGTGCGCGGCTTTCGCTGCGGGGAAGAAGGGTCTAACGAGTATTGCTCGGCTCTGATCCTGACCGATGCCTTAGCCGGTCACGCCGATGAATTGATTGAAGAATTGACGGTCAAGACCGGTGGCAGTCATCAGTTTTTCGGGGGAGGTGCCGGCGACGACGCGAACTTTCAGCGCACCCAGGTTTTTGTGGGAAACGAAATCGCCAGTGACGCCGCAGTTGCTCTGGAGATCATTTCCGACAAGCCGATCGGGATTGGGGTGCGCCACGGCTGGAGTCCGGCGACGGTGCCGATGCGCGTCACGGAATCGCGCGGGGCTGTCCTCGTCAGTCTCAACGCTTCTCCGGTGCTCGATGTTTTTCGCGAACACGCCGAGAAGACTGGTCAGAAATTCGACGAAGCGGATCCGATGCCCTTCTTCCTCCATAACATTCTCGGGATCGAGATGGGCGACGGCTACAAATTGCGGGTGCCGCTGGCGGTGAACCCGGATGGCTCGGTGCTTTGCGCAGCGGAAATTCCACAGGGCGCCGCGGTTTGCCTCATGAGCACTGATGTCGCCTCTGCCAGAGAAGCGGCGGCGAATGCCACCCGCGCCGCGGTTGATCAATTGAATGGACACGAGCCGGGCGTTGCCCTCTTTTTCGATTGTGTCGCCACGCGTCTCCGGATGGGCCGCGAGTTCGGGAACGAGCTCGATGCGCTGAAAGAAGTGCTGGGCGAGACTCAATTCGCCGGCTGCAATACGTATGGACAAGTCGCCAGAACGACTGGGCAATTTAATGGCTTCCACAACTGTACCGCCGTCGTTTGCGTCCTGTCGGCGTGATCGCACCGCCGCGCCGCGCGGCCAGCTCCTGTCGCTAGTCGCAGCGCTCACGCAGCCCGAGCAGCGCGCCGCAGCCGCGAAAGATCTAGCGACTCATGTCGGCGCGGATGATCTCATCGTCTTCGTGCGCGATCGCGAGCTCGGCATCCTGCTGCCCGCGCCCGGTTTTCAACAAACCCTCCCGGACGCGACGGCCTGGCGTGTGTTCGTGCAGAACTGCGTCGACCAGACTTTTGCTCAAACCGACCTCCCATTTCCAAGCATCGGCACGACCACCCATGTCTCGGGGTTTGCGGCCGAAGACGGATCCGTCGTCCTTGTCCTCGGCGGCGACCACTCCATCGCGCTGTGCGTGGATGTGAGTTTGCTTGTCCCCATTCTGGCGGCGGCGTTCGAGGGCGAGCGGATTGCCGCTGTTGCCAAAGGCACCACCGCGGTCGCGAAGCAAGCCGCGACCCAGGCGAAATTGCTCGCCGCTTCTCTCGATAAAGCTCGCAACGAGCTGCGCCATACTCTCCGCGAAGCGCAGCGGGCCAATGCCGCCAAGGATCGTTTCCTCGCCGTGCTCAGTCACGAATTGCGCACGCCTCTAAATCCAGTGCTCATGGCCGCGAGCGCGATGGAGACGGATCCGAATATCCCCGCGGAAATCCGCGCCGATATCTCCATGATTCGCCGCAACGTTGAGCTCGAAGCGAAGCTGATCGACGATCTGCTGGATCTGACCCGCATCTCAAATGGCAAGGTGCAGTTGCATCGCCGAAACGTAGATGCACACGACCTGCTCGAGCAGGCGGTCACGGTCGTTGAAGGTGCTGCCACTTCTCTGAATCCCGGGATTGAACTCGATTTGGGCGCCACGCGCCACCACGTGGATGGCGATCCAGGCCGAATCCAGCAGGTCTTTTGGAATCTGATTCGCAATGCGGTCAAGTTCACCGCGCTGGACGGCACCGTCACGGTGCGCACGAGTAATCCAGGTCCCGACACACTCCGAATCGAAATCATCGACACCGGCATCGGCATCAGTGCCGAGACCTTGCCGAAAATTTTTGATGCTTTCGAGCAGGGAGATACGGGCGTTAATAAGACTCTTGGGGGGCTAGGCCTCGGGCTGGCGATATCGAAGGCCCTCGCGGAAATGCACGGCGGAACGCTTGGTGCAGACAGCGCCGGCATCGGTGAAGGCACCACCTTCATTTTTACCCTGCCGGCAGTCGAACGGGCCGCGCTTCCATCGCAGCCCGTCGGCAGTTCCTCGCGCGATGGGAAGAGTCGCCGCATCCTGCTCGTGGAAGATCACGCCACCACGGCCGCATTAATGGCGAGACTCCTACGGAAACGCGGACATGAGGTCGAACTCGTGCACACCAAGGCCGAGGCCATTCGCATTGGCCTGGGGCAGGAATTCGATATCGTCATTAGTGACCTGGGATTACCCGACGGGAACGGCTACGAAGTCATGGAAGCGCTCCGCGCAAAGTCGCAGGCGTTCGGCATCGCCCTGAGCGGCTACGGAATGGAAGCGGATGTGGACCGAAGTACCGTGGCCGGATTTCAACTCCACCTCACGAAACCGGTGGACGCACAAAAGCTCTACCAAGTCATCGAAGAAATTCGATCAAACTAACGAGTCTCCGGCCTTTGATTTCCTTCGCCCGCCGTGCGCTCGCAAGCCGAGCGCATCCAGCGAAGCGGCCTCACCGGAAATCGATTGAGACCCTCATCGACCGCACCGAATTCGACGAAGTGCACGATCCGGACTTTGAGGAGAACGCTGATCAAATTTGCCGTAGAGTAGGGAGGGAAGTCACGGATTGAGAGGCACATAGGCCAATGACCGCCGACTTCCTGCCCCCTCCTCAAACCGGACGTGCGGATTTCCCGCATCCGGCTTTCGCAGGACGTTCTTGCGCGAAGCATTCACAGGTAGATGAGGCCCATTTTTTCGAGTTGGGTATGGACGGAGGTGCCGGGGGCTGGCCGCCACGCCCTCTGGCTGCGGCGACGTAGATGCCCCTCCAAGCGCTCCCGCACGAAGCGGTTGATCGCTCGCATGGCACACCGGCTGTATCCAGGCCGGTAATAGTTGGCCCACCCTTTGAGGTGCCGGTTGATCTCTCCGATCAGACCCGGCAACGGATGAAAGCCACGCTTCTTGTTGATGATCCCTCGCAGCTTCGCGCGCTCGCGCGCCAGTGCCTGCTTGGAGGGATGCATGTTCCAATAACGCTTCTTCTTCCCGTATAGGTCGCGATCCAGCCGAAAGCTGTAACCAAGGAAGTCGAGCCTCGCCCCCTGCTCGCGCAGGTTCACGACGCGGGTCTTCTCCCGGTTGATTTTCAGCCCCAGCCAGCCTTCGATCTTTTCCTCCATGAACCGCTGGAGGTCACCGCCCGCACTGCGAGCCATGACAACAAAATCATCCGCGTAGCGCACCAGCACGGCTTTGGCCCAATGGGCCGGGCCGTCCTTGGCATGGAACGCATGGTCAAACCAGTGCAGGTAGATGTTCGCCAACAAAGGCGAAATCACTCCTCCCTGCGGCGTCCCTTGCCCGTTGCGCTTGCGGGTGACTCGGCCTTTGCCATCCCTCTCCTCCACCGGAGCGTGCAGCCACTGCTCGATCAGCCGCAGGACACTTCCATCCACGACGCGCATCCGCACGCCAGCCATCAGCTTATCGTGCGGGATGCTGTCGAAGTAGGCTTCCATCTCCGCGTCATACACTTCACAGCGGCCTCTGCTCAGGTTTTCACGGATGATGCCCAAGGCGTCATGCGCGCTCCGTCCGGGCCTAAACCCGTGGGAGCAATCCAGAAAGTCCGACTCGAAAATCGGCTCGAGGATTAAGAGCACTGCCGTTTGCACCACCCGATCCCGGAGGTTCGGGATGCCCAGCGGTCTCAGCTGCCCGTTTGCTTTTGGAATATACACCCGTCGCACCGCTCCGGCGCGGTAGGTTTTCTCCCTCAGCTCTCGGGCCAACTCTGCCAGGAAGGCTTCCTCGCCTTCCCGCTCGATCTGTTCGATCGAGACTCCATCAACTCCCGGTTTGCCGCCGTTAGCGCGGACTTGCGCCCACGCCGCCGGCAGCGTCCCGGGATGACTCACCAGCCCGTAAAGGACGCTAGAAGCGAAATCGCTTCTCCTGTTTGGCTTTCGCACTCAGCTTCGCTCGCTTTGTCCCGGAGGGTCGGCGGCAGCGCAGCTTCCCTCACGGTCAGCTCCACTTCCACCTTTCCTGTCGTAGGTTGGACTTTCATCCTTCCAATCAGCCCCGGTTCCTTTTGAGTCCACTTCGTTCCTGCCAAGGCCCCTTCGCTCCATCCCGTTTCCGGGACTTCAACGCTACTACGAGCCTCTCCGACTCCCCTGCCTCCAGCGCGTGCCTTATGGATTTGGCGCGCGCTTTGCCCCGCTTCTCGCGGGGCGGGCGGCAGGGGTCTCCCAGCCTGCCCAACCCAACCTTCCCTGCGCGCTGCCCCCAATCACCCCGGAGAGCCCCGCCGTCGCTCGTGAACGTCGCTTCACGGCGGGTGTCAGGCTTCAGCATATACGGCAGACTGGCCGCTCTCTCTCTGGTGTAACGAGGCCGAATCGGGTTCGCTTGCGCTGCGGCTCGCAGGTTCGATCCACGGAGCTTCGACGCCGCGATTGCTCGCGCGCGTCGTCCGCTTCTCTCCATGCTGGACGTTCAGTTGGCATGATGAACACGTTTCAGTTCATTGGTTTGGTTGGCGGTGCTGGCGCACCGCATGCACGGACTGACCCCCGGACTGACCCCTATTCCTCCCGCGCTATTCCTCCCGCGGAGTGCATTCGGGGTCAGAGCTTACGATCGACACTCTTTTTCGACGCCGGTTTGCCGGGTGGAAAAACAACGGCGGGAAGGCCCGAGCGGCGACTCTCCGCCTGAAGCTTTCGAGCGACGCGCAGGAATGCTCGCTCCGCGCGGGCAACAAATGCCGGCACTTTCGTTGCCCCGTTCGTTTTTTGTTTGGCTTTCATGATTCAATCAGTTGCCGGGCGGAGTGTATATCATCAGTCTCGGAAGTGGCGAGGCGTTTCGCTGGAAAGCCGCGGCTGTCCCAAATCGCCCAGCGCGTCGAGAGCGGAAGATAGTCGTCGATCAGGTGAATGCGGCTGCGATTGAATCGTCGGCGGACATCCGGCACAGGAACGTCATGTCCTCCAAGGCGAACGCGTCGTCGCACGCGCGCGATCGCCTGCTCTGGCTTCGCCAACCAGAGGTAATGCAGTTCGATCTCGAAGCCCTCCGCCAGGGCTCCCTCGAAGATGCGGATGTGTGTTTTCCCGCTGAGCGTGCTTTCCAGAGCGAAGGTCTGTTGGCGGCGAATTGACTCGCGAATTTCGGTTAGCAATAGCCGACCGGCTTTGATCGCGGCTGCTGGTGGGTCGAGCGGTGAAAGACCCCGTGCGAGCTCATCGGCATTGTAGAAGCACAGGCATTTGACCTCGTGCGGGAGAAATTCTTTAGCGAACGTGGTTTTGCCCGCGCCGTTGCAGCCGGCGATGAGGTAGATGGTGGGGCGTGGGGCGGGCATTTGGTTGAGAATCGTCACTCTTCTCCCAAGCGTAGCGTAGATGTCGCCGGGACCGGTAGGATTGACCTTTGCGAACTCTCTTCGAAATCGCTCGCCCAGCGCTGAATCAGCGGGGATGAGTAGTGGTAGCCCGCCGCCACAACTTCGCGAATCCGGCTCCAGTGGAACATGTCGAATTCCTCGACGGGCGGGCTTAAGTATAACGAAACACGGTCTCGCACGCGATCGGCGTTCGCCACACTGCCCAGTAAGACGGTGCGCTGAATAACCCAGAGCATCGAGGGTAGTGGTGGCCGACGGCCGAACCCGAGCCTCGCCCATAAGGCACGCCAGCCTGAGAGTTCATAGGTGTCTGGCCAATCGGTGCGAAGATCTTCGCGAGGGCTGACATTGACCGCGATCACGTAACCCGCACCGTCCGCCTGCATTTGCTCCGCCGGCAGATTATCCAGCACGGCGCCGTCGACCAGATATTCTCCCCGCTCGATCACCGGCGGACCAACACCCGGCAGTGCGCTGCTGGCCCGCACGCGCTGCCAGATAAGCCCTGCGCGAGGAATCATCGCTCGCGCGTGGGTGAGGTTTGCCGCGACACAGAAATATGGGAGCCAGCAATCCTCAATCCGCTGTTCGCCGAAGAGATCCCGAAACATGCGCACCACTTTCTTCGACGTCACGAGCGAGAGAAGCGGCAGCGTATTGTCCCTTTTCAGAGGTTCGCAACTGAAGGCGCGGTCGGAACGCTCCAGCATGCTCTGCCAATCCCACCCCAGAGCCACCTCCGCGGCCATGATGCTGCCCATGCTGGTCCCCGCGACCATATCGATCGGGACGCGCGCCTCCATCAGCGCTCTCACCACGCCGATGTGAGCAAAGCCGCGGGCTCCCCCACCCCCGAGCACGAGGCCCACGGCATTGCCCGAGAGCCAGCGCGCCAGACGACCCATGTGTTCGGGATCTGCCAGTCGCACATGGTGATGGCGATGAAAACGCCCTTCGCCCAGCCAGTGCCGCGTTCCCTCAGGAGTGGCATCTGGCGCATGCAGCAAGACCAGTTCGCGTGACGCCATCAGCTCGGGCCGAAGCATTCGCTCCATCTCTGCCGGAGGAGGCGGAGCTGTCGCGGCCGCCACCAAAAGAATCACATCCGCATGGGAGGCACAGAGTTGATTCCAAATGTCCTCGCCCGGCTCGGCCACGAGGAGAAGACAGCATCCCTGACGTTCACGTTCCGCCAGCCAGACGAGGAGATTGGTGCAGTCTCCATCTGCCTCCGGTCCCAAGTGCGCGACTTCCGCCTTCGTCACGAGCAGCGGATTGGCGTAAACCGCGAGCGCCGTGGCAAGGGCGCGGCCGAATTCAAGCAGCGGCGTGCCTGCGCTGTGCGGCAGTAGTGCCACCGCTCGTCTGGGCGCGATGCGCCGCTCGGCCCGGTTGGCTACGCGCAAGCGTCCTGCTAAGAGAGTGGCCAGCCGTCGGAAGAGCGCTGGATGTTCGAACGTCAGTTGCTCAAAAACCGCTGGCGTCAGCTTGAAAGCCTCGCTGTCCCGGAGCGCGCGGACGGTGGTGGCCCGCGGCTCGTCCGACAGCAGCGCCATTTCTCCGACGATCTCGCCGGCGCCAATCTCACCGACGCGGCGTGGCACCTGATCCTCCCCCGTGAAGTCGACCGCGAAGCGCCCGTGCAGAACCACAAAGAGGCCGTCGCCTGCTTCCCCTTGAGTAATCAGCGCGGTTCCGGCAGGCACGCGCAACCGCACCAGCGCCCGCTCAAGGGAGGCGAGGCAGGCGACATCGAGACCGGCGAAGAATTCTACCCGGCTGAGGAGCTCAATCAGCTCGTCGTCGGGCACGCTCACGCCGTTAGCACCACAGAAGGCGCGCTTCTCCCGTCCGCGGCGCTTTCGAACGCCCAGTCCGGTCTTGCAATCACGCGGCCTTTCGCGCCGAACACCCGCTGGCTCGCTCGCCACTGCGGCAAGACACGGCCATCGCCATCCGTCACCGGTGTGGGATCGCAGATCGAAGCGCGTTGTTCTTCTGAGTCGAAGTCCGCTGCCGTAAACGGGACCCTGGAGATCTCTGGTGGCGGGGTATCGGTGCCGGCGATGCAGCTTCGATCGGCAGCGGGCACAAACGAGGGCGTGTCGATCAGGTTTTCAATCACATCCGCCAGGGCCGCTGCCCAATGGCCGCGCCGAACGAAAACTGGTAGCTCCCGCGCCAGCTTGCGCAGCCTCCGCGGTCGAGAGCCGGCTTGGCCGCAGAGCCAGCGGTAGCCACCAATGAAATCCGCGACGGACTCCCGTTGGGGACGCGTGACCAAAGTGTAACCAGTGAAGTCGCGCAAAAGGGCATTCGGCAGAAACGCCGGCTCTTCTTGCGCCGCCAAACGTTTGAAATGCGGTGTCCCTGGAAAAGGGCATTCCAGGGCCACAAAGGTCGGCACTCGAATGCCACTCGCGTCCAGCAACTCCGGAATCCGGCGGATATATTCCATCGTGTCGGTGACGGGACTCAGCATCAATCCGGTCACGAGCAGAATCCCCGCCTCATGACATTGATCCACGACCTGGCGGGTGGCCTGCAGGACGTTCTGGTGCTTGCGCATGTCGGCTAACGTTTCCGGATTGAACGTTTCCAAGCCGGTGAAAAGCGCGGAGCAGCCGGACTGGCCGAGGTGCTGCACCAGTTCGCGATCTTGCACCGCGTTGAAGGTGATCGGGGCCGCCCAGTGAATGCCGAGTGGGGCGAGCGCAGTCGCGAGTTCCCGCAGCCACTCGAAGTCTCCGCCGATATTATTGTCGTAGAAGGCCACGACATTGCGCTTGTGCCATTCCCACCACTTGGCGCCGGCGCGCGCCTGCTGCAAACCCACCTGAACATCGCGCATCACGTCCTCCACCGGACGCGTATGAAAACGGGGACCCAATGCACTCAGGACACAGAAGTCGCAGGCAAACGGACAGCCGCGCGTGGCCTCGAACGAGACCGGAAAAAGCTGGGCCTCCAGCATCAAATCGAAGCGTGGCGTCATCACCCGCTCCGGCGAATACGGTGGCGAAATGTAGAGCGGCTGCAAATCTCCGCGATCGAAGTCGCGGTAGAGCTCACGAACACTGCCTTCCGCATCTCCGACTACGATGGAGTCGAAGTAGGGCTGGCAGAGTTGCGGGTAGTTGCTCGCCAAAGTGCCACCAAAAACCGTCTTTGCTCCGCGTCGCCTCCAGTAGTGGGAAAGTTGTTTCGCGCGATCGAAATCGGAGTGGAGCGCGGAGAGGAAGAGCAGATCGTAATCGCGGGAAAAATCGGGCTCTTCCCACATGTCGTTCACGATCTCAATCTCGACCTCCTCGGGCAAGAAGCCTGCGATCAGTGGCCCCACCTGGGGTTGCAGCACCCCGCGCTTGTGCTCGCCGCGCCGCTGGTAATCGGTGTAAACGGAAATAATCCCGACGCGCATGCCGGAGGGTTCCAGAGAAGACGTCTGAAAACGAGCTTCCTTTTTTTGAAGATGTCGCGCTCCATGCAGGCACATGCTGCGGTTTCACCAAGCGCGCTCCCGGTTGCTCGCCCCGGATCGGTCCCGTCCTTTATGGTGCAAATTCCATGAGCGCTGAAGACAAGCACGCCAGGAATTTCCTTCATCGGATCTTCTCGCGTCTGACGCCGCGGAATTTCGCCGTGACGCTCAACGGCCACAACGTTTGCGCGCCCGGAGAAACCGTCGAGCCGATTTGCCGGCTGCACTTTCGCTCGACCGAGGGATTGCGGAGCCTGTTTCTGCGCCCCAGTTCTCTCACGTTCGGTGAGGCTTTCGCCTGTGGCGATCTGGAGGTGGAGGGGCCACTGGCCAACGCCTTCGAACTCGCCGAGCGCCTCTTGCAACGGCCAAGCCCGCTCGGGGAGAAGGCCGGTGATCTGTTTCACTTACTGAGACTGGGCCGTGGCAAGAGCGCTGAAGTCTGTGAACCGCACAGCGCGCAAATGAAGGGGCCTCCGCTGTCCCGCGCCCGCGCGCGAGAAGCCATCAGCTTCCACTACGATCTCCCCGTCGAATTTTGGCGTCCCTGGTTGGATGAACAACTGGTCTACAGCTGCGCCTACTTCGAGCGGGCCGATGTCTCGTTGGAGGTGGCCCAAACCGCCAAGCTGGATCTGATCTGCCGCAAGCTAAGACTGCAACGCGGTGAGCGATTTCTCGATCTCGGCTGTGGCTGGGGAGCCTTGGTGATGCACGCCGCGCAGCATTATGGCGTTGAGGCACAGGGCGTCACTCTCAGTGCGCGGCAGGCCGAGTTCGCCACCGAGCGAATCCGCGCCTGCGGGTTACAGAATTCCTGTCGAGTGGAAGTGCGAGACGTTCGCGACGTGCCGATCGATCATCAGTTCGACAAAGTGGCAGCCGTCGGTTGCATCGAACACATCCCTGAAAAACTGCTTCCGAGCTATTTCCAACGCATTTTTAGCCTTCTGCGCAGCGGAGGGACTTTTCTGAATCACGGCATTACGATCTCTGCCAGTCGGCCCCTCTTGCCCGGGCCCTCTTTCATAGATCGTTACATCTTTCCCGACCATAATTTCATCACCGCCTCACGTACGCTAGCCGAAGCAGAAGCCGCCGGGTTCGAGGTGCGAGATCTGGAAAATCTGCGCGAACATTACGCTCTGACGCTGCAACATTGGCTCGATCGATTCACCGCGGCCGAGGCCGAATTGGCACCAATCACCACGCCTGCGACGCACCGGATTTTTCGTCTCTATCTCGCAGGATCACAGTATCAGTTCGAACGTGGCGGCTTAAACCTGCACCAGTCTCTCTTCGTCAAGCCCCAAGGGCGGCCCAGCGGGTTGCCGCTCACCCGGCGGGACTGGTATCGTGACGACTTCGCGCCCCCCCGGAAGTGTGTAGAGTAGGCAGGAAGCGACGGATTGAGAGGCAATGCCAATGACCGTCTGCTTCCCGCCCCTCATCAAACCGGACGGGCGGTTTTCCCGCATCCGGCTTTCCGAGTTCCATTTCTCGGCGGCGCGATGTCTTGAAACCGGTCATCCGGTTTGGACTTGGCTTTCCGAGACAGCGTG
>JBBSPM010000059.1:0-31927 GCA_038258815.1 Chthoniobacterales bacterium | reverse complement strand
TATCGCGGAAAAACGCTACCTGGTCCTCGGAACGATCAATCGCTCACACTGGTCGGCCATTATCACCTATCGCGGCGCGGCGATTAGGATTATTAGTGTTCGGAAGTCAACCGCGCGCGAGGTCGAAACCTATGAAAAAGCTGCTCCCTGAGGCGACCGATTCCAAGAACCTGGAAGAAAAGTTCGACCAGGGCGAGGAGGTTTTGGACTATTTCGAAGCGCGCCGCGCGCAAGTCATTCCTCCACCAAAATCGCGTGAGAACCCTCGAAAACGCGAATCGGAAAAGACCGCAGTCGTTCGCGAGGATGTCACGGCGTGGAGCGAGCACGGCCAAAAGTCATCCGTCGGCTCCGTCAAAGGCCGCGCCCAGACAGAACCCAAAAACCGGCGATTGGACCAAGCGCGACGAAACCCAGGCAGCCCGAAGAAGGGCCAGTTCATGGACGTAAAGAGCGACGGCAAAAAATTCAAAGGCGTCGCGAAGGAGCCGGATAAGCGGCGGAGGTAGAACTCGAAGAGGCTTAAGAGCCACTGCGATACTATTCGCGAAGCTCGTTAGATGTGCCAAAGTCTCCGCGTTATGATGCACGAATTCCTCGTGGCGAATCGGGTGGAACTGATCCGCCGCTGCCGGGGGAAAGTCGCCGGGCGCGCCGCGCCGGAAGCGAGAGAGAATGAACTCGATTTTGGGATCGGTTTTTTTCTCGATCAGCTGATCGAGACGCTGCAAGTGGAAGAGACGAGCGATCCTACTAAGCGGAGCCAAAAGATTTCCGGTCCATCGGGGGGGGGGGGGACATGTCATCTCCATCGGACATGGGAGATGCGGCCACGAAGCACGGCCGGGAGTTGTCCCAGCACGGATTCACGGTTGACCAGGTGGTGCACGATTATGGCGACCTCTGCCAGTCGATCACGGAGCTGGCGGTGGAAAGCGACACGCCTTTCGAGACGATAGAGTTTAAGACGCTCAACCGCTGCCTGGATAACGTGATCGCCGATGCGGTGACCGAGTTTATGTATCAGCGCGATTTCGTCGCGGCGGGCAAGGAAGCGGACGCGGTGAACCAGCGCCTGGGAGCTTTCGCGCACGAGCTGCGAAACCTCCTTAATTCCGCCATGCTGGCGGTGGCCGCGATCAGGGAAGGCGACGTGGGGCTGGGTGGCGCGACGGGCGGGGTCTTAGACCGGAGCCTGATCGGGATGCGGAAGCTGATTGATCGTTCGCTCTCCGACGTGCGGATGCAGGCTGGGATGCCCGCGCAGCATCGCCTCTTCCCCCTTTACAAATTCATCGACGACATGAAGCTTTCCGCTTCTCTGGAGGCGAAGATGGCGGAGTGCTCTTTTACCGTTTCGCATGTCGATTCCAGTCTCGCGATCGATGTGGACCGGGACCTCCTCTCCTCCGCCGTGAGCAACGTGTTGCAGAATGCGTTCAAATTCACGGAGCCGGGTACGGAAGTGACGTTGCGTGCTTTCGCGGTCGCGGATCGTGTCCACATCGAGGTGGAGGATCATTGCGGCGGTCTGCTGCCGACCGAGGCGGAGACGATGTTTCTCCCGTTCACGCAAAGTGGCGTGAACAAAACGGGCATCGGCCTGGGGCTCTCCATCTCGCGGCGCAGCGTGGAGGTAAATAAGGGAACTCTGAGCGTGCGCGATGTGCCCGGCTGCGGCTGCGTTTTCACGATCGATCTGCCGCGGCACTCGGTGTCTGAGGCTGTTTTGACCTAACGCCGGTCCATCGATTTCGACGACAAGGAGTGGCGCTTCCTTCTTGCGGAGGCTTGTCTCGGAGCACATCGGGACGGAATCGGTGGATCTGATTTATCTCGATCCGCCGTTCAACTCGAAGCGCGATGACAATTTGCTCTTCAAGTCGCCGGAGGGCGTGCCGAGCGAGGCGCAGATCGAGGCGTTTGAGGATACGTGGCATTGGAACGAGGCGATTGAGTTTCGTCCCGATGGGACTAGGAACCTCTGCTGGAGGAGTGTTCCCAGCGCTGAAGCACTGGGCTATTTTCGAAGACAATTGTGACGCCTTGGTGGAGTTCGCGCCCGAAATAGACGTTTCGGTTTTTGACGATAGCCCAGCGCTTTAGCGCTGGGTCGTCACGCGTGATACCAGTAAAGTCCCGCAGGACGAAAGAACATGCACTCCTTTACGAATTGCCTGGTTCATTGCGTTTTCAGCACGAAGAACCGCGCACCGGTCCTAACCGCGAAGATACGGGAGCGCCTCTGGCCTTATCTCGGTGGGATTGCGCGGGAGAACGGCGCGCGCGCGTGGGCGATCGGAGGCGTGGCGGACCATGTGCATGTGCTCCTGAGCTTGCCGGCTACGTTGTCGGTGGCGAAGGCGATGCAGTTGCTAAAAGGCAATTCGTCGAAGTGGTTGCACGAGACCTTTCCCGAGCTCCGGAATTCGGGGTGGCAGGAGGGTTATGCGGCTTTCAGCATTGGGGTTTCGGGCGTGGAGGAGACGGTGGCGTATATTCGCGGACAGGAGGAACACCATCGCACTCGTTCTTTTCGCGAGGAGGTCGAGCTGTTCCTGCGTCGCCACGGGATGGAATACGACGCTGGGATGCTGGACTAGGTTCCTTTCGTCCCTGACGGGATTTGGGTTGTAACGGGGCTCGGTCAACCCAGCGCTAAAGCGCTGGGCTAATTTCACTCGGACGGAGGGCCCGACCTAAGAAGAGATCGGTGTTTATCGAGGCTCGCAGCAACGAGGGCGATGTGGTGCTCGATCCGTTTTGCGGATGCGGGACGGCGGTGGATGCGGCGCAGAAGCGGAAATGGATCGGGATCGATATCACGCATCTGGCGATCTCGTTGATCGAGAAGCGGCTGAAGGGTCGCTACAAGGGCCGGGCGAAGTTTGAGGTGCATGGGACGCCGAAGGATCTGGAGGGCGCGCGGAATCTGGCGCTGCGGGACAAGTATCAATTCCAGTGGTGGGCGGTGTCGCTGGTGGAGGCGCAGCCGTTCCAGGGCAAGAAGAAGGGCGCGGATACGGGGATCGATGGGGTGAAGTTTTTCCGCGATCTGGACCGGAAGGAAGTGCGCAAGATGGTGGTGAGTGTGAAGGGCGGGGGATCAAGCCGGACGATGTGCGGGCGCTCAGCCATGTGCGGGAGCGGGAGAAGGCGGAGATCGCGCTCTTCATTTCGCTGGAACAGCCGACGCCGGCGATGGTGAAGGATTCGGCTTCGGCGGGGTTCTACGAGAGCGCGGCGGGGAAGAAGTTCGCGCGGGTGCAGTTGCTCACGATCGAGGGCTTACTCGACGGGACGGAGCGGGCGGAGCATCCGGATTACGAGCCGAATCTGAACTTCAAGAAGGCGAAAGCGGAGACGACGGGCGACCAAAGAGTCTTCGAATTGCCGGGGTAATCCCGCAGCCGCAGACGACGCCCCAGAAAGTAGGGCGAGCATGTCTGACTCGCGAAAAAACGGTCTAACGACCACTCTGGTTTACCCGTGACTTAAATACTCCACCACTTCCTGGCACTGCGGATCTCCGAGCATGGCATCGCAGCACGCGCTCTCGGCGATCGTGCCCACACCATCGCGCACGCACATGCAGGCCAGCCAATCGGTCACGCGGCGGGCTTGGGCGATGTTGTGAGTGACGAGGACGATGGTGAGGCGCTCCTTCAAGGTCAGGATCAATTCTTCGATCGCGGCGGTGGATTTCGGGTCGAGCGCGCTGGTTGGCTCGTCCATCAGGATTACTTCTGGATTGGTCGCGAGCGCGCGCGCCAGGCAAAGCCGCTGTTGTTGTCCGACCGAGAGCGTGAGCGCCGAGTCGTGCAAGCGGTCGCGCACTTCGTTCCACAAGGCGGCTTCGGTCAGCGCGCGTTCGGCCGTTTCTGCGAGCTGGCGTTTCGAGAGCCGGCGTAAATGGCGGACACCGAAAACGGCATTTTCCAGAATGCTCTTCGGGAAAACGACCGGCTGCTGGAAAAGGAAACCGATCTGTGCGCGCAAGGCATCCGGGTCTAACGAGGGCGAGTAAATGGAGGTGCCGCGGTACTCGATTCGGCCCCGCACCCTGAGTTCGGGGGTCAGGTCGGAAAGCCGATTCAAGCAGCGCAGGAAGGTGCTCTTGCCTGCACCGGACGGCCCGATGATACCGAGGACCTGACGCGGCGGAATGGAGACGCTGACGTCTTGCAAAATCGCCTGGCTGCGCGCGGCGACGCTAAGGTTTTCGACGCGGAAAACGGCCTCGGCCAGCTTCGCGGGCGGCGTCGATTCTGTTGAGATCGGATCAAGCATGGGCTTCGTCGTGCAAACGGAGACGGAGGGGCAGAGCGCAAAGGCTAAGAGTTAAAACGAGTGCGAGCAAGACGAGGGCCGAGCCCCAGAGCTTCGCCCCCACGGCTGGATCGAACGAGTCCTGCGCGAGAATGAAAATATGATACGGCAAGGAGAGGACCGGGCTTTCCCGCACGCCGTGCGGCAGACTGGCGCCCGCGAAAATCGTCGCGGTGAACATGATTGGCGCTGTTTCGCCCGCGGCCCGTGCCAGTCCGAGGAGCGAGCCAGTGACCAGTCCGCTCCACGATTGCGGAAGGATGACGGAGCGCACGATTTGTGATGGGCGCAGGCCGAGGCCCGCGGCGGCCTCGACATATTTGCGCGGCAGCGCTTTGATCCGCTCGATCAAAGCCACGGTTACCGTCGGGAGAATCATAAGGGCGAGCAGAATGCCCCCGGTAAGCCAGGATTTCCCCCAGCCGAAAAACTTCACGAAAACGACGAAGCCGAAGATGCCAAAGACGATCGAAGGAATGCCATTGAGCGTGTAAAAGAAAAGACCGAGCCGTCGGCGCATCCAGCTTTCTGGAAGAAAAACGGAGTGCATCAGCGCGAGGCCGGTTGCGACTGGCGTGCAAATCACAAGCGCAGTGGCGATGAGAATGAGCGTCCCGACCAGGTTGTAAAAAATGCCGCCTTGCGCGCCGACCTGTCGGATTTGCTCGGTGACGAAAGTCCAGCTCATGGCCGGCAATCCGCGCGTCGCGATCACGAAAACAAGTCCGAGCAAGATCGCGCAGGCCAGAAATGCGCAGAGCCCGCAGAGCGCGGGGAAGATTCGGTTACAGGCTCGCCGCATCGCTGCCTTTCCGTTGCCACGCGCCCGCGAGGGTGACGAGCAAAACCATCGCCATCAGAATTAGAGCCAGGCCGACCATGGCGGCCCAATGTAAGGGCTGGCCGTACGCGATATTGGTCTCCGAGCCGCCAAGCTTCGTGGCCAGGGTTTGGCCAGCCTCCAGGAAGGCGCGCGGGGAGAGAAGGTTGGCCGGCAAATTATTGTCCTGCCGGCCAATGACGAGAAAGACCGCAATGGTTTCGCCGAGCGCGCGGCCCAGGCCTAACAAGAGGGCCGCGATCAATCCGCGCCGCGCCTGGGGGAGCGCAATCGAGAAAACGCTTTCCGTCGCGGTGAGGCCGAGGCCGCGAGCGGCACGCCGTTGCTCTGCGGGAACGCCGCGCAGGGCATCGTCGGAGAGAGTGACGATGGTCGGCAAAATCATTACGGCGAGGAGCACACCGGCCGTCAGAAGGGTGTCGCCGCTGAGAGGATCAAAGGCGGCGAAGAGGTCGTAAATCCAATTGCGCAGCAGCAGAATTCCGATCAGCCCGTAAACGACCGAAGGCACGGCGGCTAATAATTCGATCACTATCTTCACCGCCAGTCGCGCACGCTCGGGGAGAAACTCGGCCGTGAAAATGGCGGCGCCAATCCCGAGCGGACCCGCCAGCGCGAGGGCGATGAAAGCCACCACCAGCGTGCCGTAAATCATCGGCCACGCGCCGAAGGTGAGGGTGCGAAAATACCATTTCGTGCCAGTGATGTAGCCGAGACCGGCGTGCTGCCAGACGGGCAGACTTTGGATGACGAAGAGCAAGACGAGCGCCCCGACCGCGCCGAGGGCCACCGCCGTAAAGCCGTAGCTGGCCAGTCGGGTTAAACTGGCTGGGCGGCCGTTTCGGCGGGCGAAGTTTGCGAGCGATGTCGTCATGGGTAGGGACGGCGCGCTGCGCCGTCCAGCCCGCGTGGTTTCGTCGAAAATGGCTCGGGTGTCGTTAGACTTGCCGCACGCCTTGGGCGTCGCAGCGCGGCGTCCCTACCCTCATTCGTTCGCGGCATCGCCTTTTAATTGATCAAGCGCCAGATAGCCGTGCTTCTTCACCATCTCCTGTCCTCGATCGCTCAACATGAACTCAACAAATGTTTTCGCGGCACCAGTGGGTTCACCGTTTGTGATGATGAAGAGCGGACGGCTCATCGGATACTTATGCGTCGCGATATTTTGCGGTGTCGGCTGCAATTGCTCGCCATTCTCGCCTTGCAGCGCGAGCGCGAAGACTTTTGTGCCATCGGCCCAGGAGGAAGAAAGTTGCGAGATCGCGCCGCGAGTGGAGCCGACTTTGTTGCGCGTCTCTTCGTTGCCGCCCACCTCGGGCAGGCTGACCTGCGGCGCTTTTTTCGGATCGCCGTAGGCCCAGTGAGCAAAGACTTCCCATGTTCCGCGGCCGGGCTCTTTGTTGAAAAACGCGATGCGCTGATCAGGCCCGCCGACGTCTTTCCAGTTCGTGATTTTTCCTTCGTAGATGTCCTTGATCTGATTCTTGCTCAGCGCCTTTACGCCGCCATCCCAGACATCTTTAGAGACGATCATGGCCACGGCGTCCTCGCCGATGTGGATCGGATGGAATTGCGCCTGCGGATACTTCTGGCGGTCGTCATCGCTGAGAGGTTTTGACGACATGCCGATCTGCACCCGCCCATCGCCCAACGCAGAAATGCCGCCTGAGCTGCCGCCTTGAGTGTCGACTTGAATGTCCATCTGCTGCTCGGCGCGCAGCGTTTCGGCCGCTTCGGCTGCCGGGAGATTGACTGTCGTCGAACCGTTGATTTTAAGCGTCTCCGCCTGGAGGAGAGCGGAAATGGAGAGGAAGGCGAGAAAGATCAGTTGCTTCATACTCTTAGCAGCAGGAACCGCCGTCGCAGCACTCGGACGCTTCGGTGGTGGCCTTGTAATCCTGGCCCTTGGTTTCTTTCGGGTGCCGTAACGCGGTGCGGGAACAATCGAACGGCTTGGCTTCATCGAACGGGATCGCGGTGAGTGGATCGATGAACTCGAAGAACGCCTGGTAGGGCGCCTTGCGATACAAATTATAAGTCTTGTCGCAGACCGCGTAACGCCGGCCGCGCTCCATCCGATGGTTGTCGTCATCGAGCACTTCCTTGAACGGACCTTTGTAGATCACCGCCTGGTTCCGCTCCACGCACGGACCTTGTTTGCCTTTGAAAGCTTCCAGCGTGACGGAACGAAACTCGATTCCTTCCACGGTTTGCCACGGCTCTTCGTCCCGTTTCAGAATCTGCACGCCGTAGAAACCCGCGTCGGTAAACGCGGCGATAAAGCCGTCCTCAGTCAATGCCCCAGAGATACAGCCGCTCCAGAGTTCCGGATCGTTCTGCAAATGCTCGGGCGATTCCTCATCGCTCACGATATCGGAAATGACCGCGCGGCCTCCAACCTTGAGCACGCGGAAAATTTCTTCGAAGAGCTGCCGTTTCGCTTTCGCTTCCACGAGATTAAGGACGCAATTGGAGACGACGACATCGACGGATTCGCTCGTCACCAGTGGGTGCTTGACCCGGAGTTCCTGCGCGAGCTCGTCCGCGCGGAGAAAGGAGGCCACGTCGGTGATCGGGCGTGCCTTCAATTCTTCATCCAGCTTTTCGAGATCGAGCGCCAGATCCTGGATGCGGCCTTTGCGAAATTCCACGTTCGCGTAGCCGACACGCTCGGCCACGATGGGCGCGTTGGTGCGGGCGACGTCGAGCATTTCATCGGTCATGTCCACGCCGATGACGTGGCCGGTCTTGCCCACCACTTGCGCGGCGATGAAGCAAATTTTTCCGGTCCCGCTGCCGAGATCGAGCACGGTCTCGCCTGCGCGCAGATACTTGCTCGGGTCGCCGCAACCGTAATCGCGCTCGATCACTTCCTGCGGGATGACTTTGAGGAACTCGGGGTTGTAATCGACGGGGCAGCAGAGCTTCGCTTCCTGGGCTTGAGCTCCGGCGGCGTAGCGTTCTCTGACGGCGGTTTCTGTGTTCATGGTATTCATAAAGTTTTCGTTTTTCGGGTTAAAAGAGGAGTTGGAGACGCACGATCACTTCGTCGAACTCCGACTTGCCAGAGGCCGGATTGCGCGCGCGAAAATCCGACCAGGTGTGGATGTAGCTCGCGAGCAATTTGATGTCGTCGCCCTTGAGATAGTAATTCAGGCCGCCGGTGATGGATTGGATATCATCGTTCGCGATCTGGCCGGGATCGAAGCTCTCCCATTTGGTCATGAGCTGGAGCTTCTTCGGCACGATGAAGTAGCTGCCTTGCAAATAGTAACCGTTCGCGCGGAAGCCGGTGAAGAGCGGGGCGACGCCATTGACGGTGCGCGTGCCGATCCGCTCGCTCAGATATTCGCCCACGAAATCGAAGGGCCCGAAACGCAGCGAAGCATCGAACCCATAAGCGGTCCGCTCCGCCGCGGAGGCCGGGCTATAGCTGGAGAGGGAGCCGTCGCTATTCACACGGAGCGCGCCCGAGATCGAGTTCGCTGCTTCGTCACGGCTCGTTAGGCCATTGGCCCCGAACCTTACGCCGAACTCCTGGTTGAGGAGCTTGGAGCGCAGGGCGGCGACTTCAATCCGGCCGACATACATGAACTCGTTGTTATCGTTCGTAGTGATATTGCGGCCGGTCCCGTTAAAGATGCCGACGGAATAATTGAGGAGATCCTTCTGCTCGGGCCAAAGGTTGGCCAGCGGTTTGCCCCAGGCCATGACCCCGATCTGGCGCTCCGGCGTGAGCGCGGTCGTGACCAGGCTGCGTTCGAGCGTGAAGAGTTTCGTATCGGAAGTGAGCTGTTCGAGACCGAACGGCGCTTTGTATTGTCCGACCTTGAGATTGAACTCGGGGAAGCGATGCCAGTTCGCAAAGATATCGGTGCCGCCGAACGAGGTGCGCGAGGAACTGGAGGCCAGCACACGCCCGGTGGCGTCGCGGACCGTGAGGGTGGTGTCGTTCAGGCTGAAGTCGCCCTCCACCTTGAAGTCGAATTGCTCGGCGTAATCTCCGGTGACATTGATACGCGCCCGCCGAATGCGGAAGCGATCTTTGATTTCCCCGGACCCGGATTGAAAGCGGCCCTCGAACGCCGAGACGTCTCCCGCTTCGACTTGAATTTGAATGAAACCGCCGAGCGTGAGCTTGAATTCCGAGGCCGCCGCGGCCGCGTAAACGGGCTTCTTCTCTTCCTTTGCCTCGGTCTTTTCGACGATCGCCTTGCCTTCTACAGGAGGGCTCGCGGGAGCGGTTGTAGGCGCGGGCGGCGCGCTTTTCGCGGCCGGCTTGCTCTTCAAATTCGCGACTTCGCGTTCCAGCTCGGAATTTCGCTCCTGTAACAATTGCACTGCGCGTTCGAGCTTATCGAGCCGCGCCGCGTCGGCCTCGGTGGCTTGGGCCGCGGGACTTAACGCGAGAGTCAAGATGAGGGTAAAGAGAGGGAGAGGGGTTGGTTTCATATCTGCTTTAATAGATTCCGCGGGCACGTTCCTTCATCGGCAAGACTTCCAGGCAGGTGGTCCACCAGCCGGTCTCAATGGTCTGCACGAATTCTTCCGGCAGCTGTTCGGCGCGCATTTCTGCGGCGAGCTGATCGTGAGCGTATTCCAGAGGAATAAACTCCGCCTCCACTCCCGCGTTTTCATTTACGGTCAGAAGCGCATACCAGACGCAGGTGCGGCCGTCATTGGCCGGTCGGCCAATGGCGCCGCAGTTAATAAAATGTTTGCCGCCGGGCAGCGGGCGGTGCCAGTGCAATCCGGTGTGCGTGCCCACGATCACATCGGCGGCGTGCGCCTCGCAGAGCCGCTCCAGGAACGCCTGCGAAGTGGTGGTTTCCCAAAGGAATTCGTTCGTTTTCCGAGGCGAGCCGTGACAGAGGAGAACGCGCACGCCATTTAACTCCAGCCGTAACTCGTTAGGCAAATTGCGCATCCAGGTTTTGTTTTCCGGTGCGGTGTTGGCAAAAGTGTATTCGTAGGAGAGGCGCGCGAAGTAATTATCTTTCGCGTCCGTGTAGCCGCACTGGCAATCCGCCAGATTATTGCCGACGGAGTTATCGTAATTCCCCTGCACGACCGGAATCTGCGCCTTGCGCAAAAGCGGAAAGACCTTGTCCGGATGCGGCCCGAAAGCGCCCAAATCGCCCAGGCAATAAATCTGCGATGCCCCGCGCCGCGGCGCGTCCTCGAGCAGTGCGGCGAGTGCGAGATGGTTCGAATACACGCCGCCGAAGATTGCGATCCGTTCCGTCATGCCGCCTTTCGTTCCTCCATCCAGCTCAGCACGGTTTCGATCTGTTCGTGGCCAGTGCGCAAAAGGAAATTCGGGGCGCGCCCGTAGCTCTTCATCCCAAGGGTGAAGTAGCCGGGCTCGGGATGCATCAGCATCTCCGCGCCAAACGCCGGCGTTTTCAGACAATCCGCTCCCGCCTCGCCGAGGATGGAGGCGGCGAGGGGATAGGTGCCTTCGGTGGCCCAGCAGGTTTGGACCTGAAGTTCGCGGGCGAGATTGAGGTCTGGACGGAAGCCGGTGGCGACGATGATCTCGTCCACCGTGAGCGCGCGTTCTCCATCCGCGTCGGCAATGGCGACTTCGATCGAGTCGTTAGGCGAGATGGATTCGACGCTGGCGGAACGATGCAGAGTGACCCGTTTTGCCCGCACCAGTTGATTGGAACGCGCGGCCAGGCGCGCGCGTTCGGGCAGGGGATCGTCGGGAATTTCCTCGGCCGGCAGCGCTCGCTGGCGTCGCAAGAGCCAGTGAATTTCGGAGGCAGGCAGTTCGGCCAAACCGTTCACCGCGGTGGCGCCCGAATGTCCGGCGCCGACCACGAGAACCCGCCGACCGGCAAAGCGCTCACGGTCGGCTCCAGCGAAATCGGGGATGCCATAGAAAATGTGATCGCGGGCCGCACGCTCGCCGGGCGCAGGAATGCCGCCGTCGCCGAGACCGTTTGGTTGCGCGTAGGTGCCGCTGCAATCAAAGACGGAATCTGCCTGCACGATGCGCTCTTCGGAGGCATCGCGGACGAGCAAGCGGAACGGCGTCGCGCCGCGCGTTGGTTCGGCGATGTGGTCGCCCTTCAAGACGCGCGAGCGTCCGATGGCCAGCACCTCGGTGTTCTCGCGCAAGACGCCGGCCGGAAAACTGCGAGCCAGAGGCAGCAGATAACGATCGCGAAATTCCGCGCCGGTTAAGAGCGCGTCCGCTTCCGGCAACGGCACTCCGCTGCTCTGCAGTCGCGTGAGACCGCGCGAAGTCGCATTCATTCCGAATGGAGAAAACATCCGGACGTGTCCCCACTGGCGGACCGCGCCGGCGGCCCGCCCGCGTTCGAAGAGTTGCGCCGCGAAACCGCGCTCAAGCGCCGCAAGCGCCGCCTCCAGACCAATCGGACCAGCACCAATAATCGCGATTCGTCTCATGGCGTGACGGCTGATTTCTGGGGAGCGCGGGCACCCCGCCCGCTGGTTTCGGCGCCTCGCCGAGACGCACTTTTCCGCAGCGCCGCAGCTCCAAAAAGTTCGCGATGGCGAGGGCGCCATCGCCAGCGGGCGAGGCGCCCGCGCTCCCCAGAAATCAAAGCGCGCGCGCTCATCCGTTCTCCGTGGGCGTGGGGCCGAGTGCGGGATTCGCTTCCGAGCCGGAACGCGTGAGACGATTGCCTTCCAGGCTGCCCGAACTCGCGTTCGAGCAGAGCGCGCCGAAGCGATAGCACGTGATGCAGGCTTGATGCCGCAAGCGATAGCCTTTGAACGAATCTTCGAGCGTCGTGCCGAGTTTCGCGTCCGGCTTATCGACCAGGATCGGGCAAACATGCACGCCGCGATCGCTGACCACGCGGCTGTTATGGCAGAGCAACTGCGATTCATCATAACCGATCATCATCGCTTCGGTGACGAACTCGTATTTGCCGTAGCCGTGATCGCGTTTCGCTTCCTGCCCGATCTTGAGCGCGGGCAATAACTTCATCCGCGGCCGGGTATAGCCGACCTCCGCCAAGCGCGCACGGAACTCGCGCAGGAATTCGTCGTCCTCATGAATTTCCCACGAACGCATCGAGGTAATGATGGGGAGAAACCCGGCGGCCACGAGCATGCGCACGCCGTTCATCGCTTGATCGAAAGTGCCGGGACCGCGAATCGGATCGTTCGTCTCGGGCGAGAAACCGTCGATGCTGACGCGCAACTCCAGCGAGTAATCCGAAGCGTCACGGACCGCGGCCAAACGGGCGATCTTCTCTTCGTTAAACCGCGTCGCGTTGGTGAGGACGGTGGCCGGGCCAACTGCGAGGGTCGCTTCCAGAATGCGAAAGATGTCTGGATTAATGAAAGGCTCGCCGCCGGTGAAATAATATTCCTTCACCCCGTAGCCTAACGAGTCATCGAGATGCGGTTTGAACTGCTCGAAGGTCATCAGTCCGAGCGTGTGATTCTCCGGCGAGCAGGAGATGAAGCAGTGATTGCACCGCAGATTACAGAGCGTGCCGGAGACTTGAAACCAGAGCGCGTCCAGCGCCGTAAGCGGGAGCAACGGCGGACGGTCGAGATCGTCAGTGGTTTCGTTTAGCGTGACCATGTGGAATTTGTTCGTTCTCTGGGGGATCGAAAGCAGCAGTCCTTTCCCAGGGGGAAAGGGTTCAACAACGGAAACAGTCAGCCCACCGCCGAGATCTTTGACCTCGCCGGCTCGATGAAGTGGCTAACCGGCGCAGGCCGGCGGAGGGATCTGTCCGTGCAAACGGATAAACTGCGTCGCCGCGTGAAGGATAGGTGGGCGTTCGACCAGGCTCACGCCAATCGTTTGCAGGAGAAATGCGGCCAGCCGCGCGACGCGTACGTTCACTCGCGCGGCGAGCTTCAAATCGGCCCACGAATCGATGTCGTGTTTGACCGGCAAAAGGAAAACCGTGGAGAGCCCGCTGCGGTCGCAGAGTTCGCCGCAATCAGTGTTTTGATTCCAGCGAATGCCGCGCAGCAACACGCGATCGCACGTGTGAAGCGCGATCAGATAGCAGCCGCCGCGATGATCCGGACCGAGGACCAGCCGATGTTCGCGCAATTCGGCAAAGGCTTGCCCGATATCCGCCGTGACCAGCGCTGGGCAATCACGACCGATTGCCACCACTTCGCTGTAGCCTAAGGCCGCGAGGGTTTCGATCGCGCTTTCGAATCGTTCCGCAAAATTGCCGCCACGCTGCGGATGGAATTGCTGTCCGTCGCGAGCCGGGGAGGAGGCCGAGCCGAAGACGTGGACATCGGCGTCGCCGGCATCGGATGATGCGAGTTCCGGCGAGCGGAAGAGCGCTAATGCGGCCGTAGGTAACCGCCGCCGAGAGAGATCGAGGCGGGCGCTGTCGGTAAAAATCAAGACGGCGCGTCTGGTCATCGCAGTGGGAAGCGTCGTACGATTCATTTATTCCCGGAAGGGTCAGGGTCAGCAGCACTTAACCTTCCGTCGCTGATATGAAGGCAGATGCATTAAGGCAAGAGTTTTCGCCGGAAATCAGCTTCTTGTTTGCACCGGCACGGGTGGGCGGCTAGCCTCGCTTACTGCAAACTATGAATTCGCCCGAACCTACGCCGCGCTCTTCCTTTATGTCTGCCGAAGCCATGATTGGCACCGGAATGACGATCCTATCGCTCGGCGTTTTGGTCCTTCTCCTGGGTTGTGCGCAATGGATGCGCCAGGTGCATGATGCGGCGGTGATCCTGCTCGGCATCGGTGGAGTGATGTTTGTCCTTGGGTTGATCGTCGCGCTCATGGGCCGATCGGGCAAGAACAGCTAACTTCCCTCGGGCCAGGGCTTAGCCGCGCCAGCGCGGCGGAAATGTGTTGCGTGGTGGCACGGTTCGGGCTGCATTTTGTGGTCCTAGATGCATGCTGGTTTCATCATTTCATCCCGGCGCGCGACCGTAGCGGTTTGCCTAACGGTGGCCGTGCTCTTCGCTTCATCGGCACGTGCCCTGGATACAAATGGCGATGGGATGGATGATGTCTGGCAGGTCATCTTCGGCGCGAACGGATTGGTCGCGGCGAGCGATACGGATGGCGATGGCGCCAGCAATGCCAGGGAGAGTGCGGCGGGGACGAATCCGTTCGATCCTCTCTCGCGCCCTGAATTGCGGATCGCGCCCGTTTCCTCGGCGCAACTCCAACTCGGCTATACGCGCGTGGCCGGTAAGCGTTATCGCATTGACGCGAATACCGATCGCACCCTGGCGACGTGGACGCCGGAGTTTACCGAAGTGGCTGCGCAACTTGGCGCGGTGGGATTCCTCTTCGACGCGGCCGGGAGTTCAAAGTTCTGGCGGCTGTCTGTGGATGACGTGGACACCGATGGCGACGGTCTGACGGACGCGGATGAGCGCTGGCTGGGTTTTGATGTGACGACAAACCGCACGGGTCGCAACGATCTGACAGATTTCCAGCGGGTTACCGCCGGATTGAATGCTGCGAACGTGGTGACGGTGGGTCTGCTCAATGGCCGGATGAGCGAGCGCTGGCCGTCTCCGGGTGTGGTCGTGGTGCGGCGGAGTGGGGGCCTCGGGCCCGTGATGGTGAACGTTGTTTTCGGCGGGAGCGCGACCATCGGCGCGGACTACACGATCACGATTGGTGGCAACACTCAAAGCGTCGCTGCAAGCAACGTTGTTATTCCAGCAGGTGTGCGTGAAGTGCCGATCCGATTGAATCCGGTAATCGACAGCAATGACGTTGAACCTTCGGAAACAATCACTCTGACCGCACAACCCGGCGCTGGTTATGCGCTGGGCTCGACCACCAGCGCGACCGTCGATCTGGCCAACGAAACCGCGAGCAGTCCGCCTTCCGCGCAAGCGGCGGCGCGGTTCCTCATCCAGGCGGCCTTCGGACCGGATCAGGATTCGGTGACGGATACGGACGACATTCCTGAAAATGTGCAGGCGCTCATGGCCACCGGTTTTGCGGCCTGGATTGATGATCAATTCACGCGGCCGGTCGGGCTGATTCAGCCGTGGGTGGATTGGGCGGCGGTCAATGCGCAAGGCTTGGCCCTTTACGGGAACTGGAAGGAATTCTCCTGGTGGAGCCGCGCGATGGGTGCGCCGAAGCTGCGTCCAGACGACACCGGCACGGTCGTGCCTGATCCCCTGCGCCAGCGCGTCGCTTTCGCGCTGAGTGAGATTCTCGTCGTCTCCGATCGGCCCGAAACGCTCGCGGTCGAGCAGCGCGGGATGGCGAATTTCTACGATCTCTTCGAGCAGCACGCGTTTGGAAATTATCGCGATCTCTTGCAAGCGGTCGCGCGCCATCCGGTGATGGGGATTTACCTCAGCCATCTCGGGAACCAGAAACCGAATCCCGCGGCCAACGTTTTCCCGGACGAGAATTTCGCTCGCGAGGTCATGCAGCTTTTCAGCATCGGGCTCTGGCAATTGAATCCGGATGGGACGCGACAGTTGGATGGCCAAGGCAACCCAATTCCCACTTACACGAATGCCGACATCACCGAGTTGGCACGCGTTTTCACCGGTCTCTCGTTCGGCAATAACACGAACTTCGCGCTCTACCCGCGGGATTTCACCGTCCCGATGAAGGGCTGGGATGATTATCACGATTGCAACGCGAAGACGCTTCTCGGTGGCTTGCAATTGCCCGCTCGCACACCCAGCGCGGGCAACACTGGGACCGCCACCATGGCCGACGTGACGGCGGCCGTTGATAATCTCTTCAACCACCAAAACGTCGGGCCATTCGTCGCGCTCCGCCTCATCCAGCGCTTCATCACCTCAAACCCGAGCCCAGCCTATGTCGGCCGCGTCGCCGCGGAATTTGCCGACAACGGAGCCGGCGTGCGCGGCGACATGAAGGCCGTGATCAAGGCCGTCCTCCTCGATTCCGAAGCACGCGATCCCGCCATGATGTCGCAGCCGACCTGGGGAAAACTGCGCGAACCTTTTTTGCGTTGCGTAAACTTCGCTCGCGCCTTCAACGCTTCCTCGCCCTCCGGTTATTATTCGTTAGACCAATTCGCCATCGCGCACCTGCAGGACCCGATGAACTCGCCCAGCGTCTTCAATTTCTTTCTGCCCACGCACAGTCCTGCCGGACCGGTCACGCAGCTCGGCCTGGTGGCGCCGGAGTTTCAGATCGTGAACGCCAGCACCATGGTTTCCGGCGCGAACTACTTTTGGAACCACATCCTGGGCGACCTCCAGTATTGGGGCGCAGGAAATTCGAACTACGCGGTCAAGCTGGACCTGAACCAGGAACTCGCCTTCCTCGTTCCGCTGGCAAACATCAACGACAACACTCCGCCGCCGAGCCCCACAATGGACATCGACGCGCTTTTGCGCCGTCTGGATCTCGCGCTCACCGGCGGCACGCTCACGCCCGAAAATTATCAGATCATTCGCGAGGCCATGTTGCGCGTCCCCACTTCCAGTTGGCAATGGCATCGCGCGCGCCTGCGCCTGGCCATCTACCTCATCACCACCTCGGCCGACTTCAACGTTCTGCGCTAAATACATGACCACACCTATTTCGCGCCGGCGGTTTCTTGGTCAGGCCAGTTGTGCCGCGGTCAGCTCGATCCCGATTGTCAGCACGCTGCTCAGTCTTCGTTTGGCGCAAGATGTGGCCGCAGTGACGGCGCCGCCGCTGGGCGAATATCGCGCGCTGGTCTGCCTCTTCCTCTCCGGTGGGAACGATTCCTTTAACATGCTTGTGCCGCGCGATCCGGCGGCCTACGCCACCTATCAAGCTTCGCGTTCCAATCTCGCGCTCACCCCGGCGCAGCTGATCGATATTCACCCGATCGGGCTCCCGAATTTCGCCGTGCATGGCGGCATGCCGGAAGTGGCGAACCTGTTCGAGAACGGCCAGGCCGCCTTTGTGGCGAATGTCGGCACACTGATCGAGCCAGTGCAAAATCGCCAGCAAGTCGTCCAGAATTTGAAGCGGCTGCCCCTCGGTCTCTACTCGCACAGCGACCAGATCGAGCAGTGGCAAACCAGCGTCCCGCATGCGCGCAGCGGCATCGGCTGGGGCGGACGCATGGTCGATCTGCTGAAGGATCTGAACAGTAACCAGACCGTGCCGATGCAAATCTCGCTCGATGGCAGCAACGTCTGGCAAGCCGGCAACACGGTTTCCGAATACGCCATTACGCCAAGTGGCGCGACTGGCTTGGCCGGCTACAACGGCGGCTGGGTGCAATACCAAGACCTGGCGAATGCGATGAGCAGCGCAGTCGACAGCCAACTCGCGCAGAATTACAGCAACGTCCTCGCGCAAACCTTCAACACGAAAAAGCGACAAGCGCTCGATGCCTATCAAACGTTCGCCGCCGCCACCGCGCCGCCGTTGCCTGCCGGCATTACATTTCCCAACACCTATGTTGGCTCGCGACTGGCCATGGTCGCGCGCACCATCCAGGCCCGCATTGCGCTCGGCGCCACGCGACAGACCTTCTTCGTGCAATGGGGCGGCTGGGATCATCACGACGACGTGTTGAACAATCAGGCCACCATGTTGCCGCAGATAAGTGCGGCGCTCGGCGCGTTCCAGAACGCGCTCGCCGCCCTCGGCGTAGCCGACAAAGTCACGCTCTTCACCGCCTCCGATTTCGGCCGCACCCTCACCAGTAACAGTCGCGGTTCCGATCACGCTTGGGGCAGCAATCAACTGGTGATGGGCGGCGCGGTGAACGGTCGCCGCATTTTTGGTCAGTATCCGTCGCTCGCGGTGAATCCCGATGTCGGCGCCGAAGTCAATCCGCTCGACACCGGGCGCGGGCGCTTCATCCCGACCACGAGTTGCGATTCGTTCTTCGCCGAGTTGGCGCTTTGGCTGGGAGTGAGCCCCTCGAATCTTCCGCTCGTGTTGCCGAACATCGGCAACTTCTACAGCACCTCAGGCAGCGCTCCGCCCGTGGGCTTCATGGCCTAGCGGGTCATATCCGCGACTTTCGGCAATCGCGCGAACCAGCACCATGGGATCGACGGGCTTGCTCAGATGCGAGTTGAAACCGAGTGCCAGTGCGCGTTCGCGATCCTGCACGCTGGCGTAGGCGGTGAGAGCGATCATCGGGATCGTCGCTCCCGGTCGGGCGCGGAGGATTTCGACGAACGCGTAACCATCCATTCCAGGCATCGCGATATCGCTGATGATCACGTCCGGCGTCATCGTCGCCAGGAGACCGAGGGCATCCTCGACCGAACTCGCGACCGTCACGGATGCTCCGCATTTTGTGAGGGTGAGCGCGACCAAATCCCGCACGCTCGCCTCGTCATCGACGATCATGACATGGAAGCCGCGCAGGCTGTTCGCGGGGAAAATATCGACGGCTGGCGAGGGCGTACGGCTCTGCGGTGTCGTCCCCGCGGCGGCCAAGGCGACGATGGGCAACAAGACGGTGAAGCAGCTGCCTTTCCCTGCGCCCTGGCTCTGGGCTTCAATCTGGCCATCGTGCAAGAGAACGAGTTTTTGCGCAATCGTTAGACCGAGACCGAGGCCGCCGTGATGCCGGGTGGAACTGCTGTCGCCCTGGCGAAAACGTTCGAAGACGTGCGGCAGCAGGTCGGGCGCGATTCCTTTCCCGCTATCGGTGACTTCGATCGCGGCTTGTCCGCGCTCGCGGCCAACCCGCAGCCGGATCGCGCCACCGCGTTCGGTGAACTTGACCGCATTCGTCAGCAAATTCAGCACGACCTGCTGCAAACGCATCGCGTCGCCATCGACGAGCAGATCTTCCGCTTCGATGGATGAAGAGAGCGTTAGACCCTTGCGTTCGGCAGACGGCTGCACCGCTTCCATCGCCTCGCGCACGATGTCGATCAGATTCAGAACCGCGCGATCAAGCGACAGCTTCTGGTTTACGATGCGGGTGATGTCGAGCACGTCCTCGATCAGGCGCGCCTGCGCTTCGGCATTCCGCATGATGGAGTTCACGGCTTCGACGCGTTCCTCGTCGTTCAGCAGGTTCTCCTGCATGAGCCGCGTCCAACCGAAAACGGCGTTGAGCGGCGTGCGGAGCTCGTGCGAGATCATGCCGAGGAATTCATCCTTTCGCCGGTTCTCCGTTTTCATCGCATCGCGTGAACCGCGGAGGACGTCTTGCGCGAGCTTTTGCTCATGGATGTCTGTGCAGGTGCCGAACCAGTTGACGATTTCGCCGGCGGCATTGCGGTGGGGTAAAGCGCGACCGAGGAACCAGCGATACTCGCCCTCGGCGGCGCGCTTCAGTCGGAACTCGATTTCATACGGATTCCCGCTCCGGAGCGCTTCGGCCCAAGCTGAATTACTCCGCTCCAGATCGTCTGGATGAAAGAGCTGATTCCAACCGTCCCGGGAAGATGCTTCCGGCGACAGACCGGTGAAATCATACCAGTTCCGATTGTAATACTCGTGCGTGCCGTCGGGGCGCGTGACCCAGACGATTTGCGGCAGGTTGTCCGCCAATTGCCGCAAGATTTCCAGCTCTCGCGGGAAGCGTTCGCCAGTTTGGGTCGGGTGCGTCATCGTCGCTCGCCGCGAGCGGCTTAATTTACAGCAGGAATCGTTCTCTATTTACAAGAGGTTTGTGGCCCCGCAGGGATTATTCTTCATCCGATTTTTCGTCTGATTTTTGCTCTGCTTGGACCGGGGCGACATTGACCTTCACCTTGACCAGCTTCCAATCCGGATCTTCGAAAAGGTAGCCGAGATCGAATCGCAATCCGCTCGCACGGGTGGAATAAGTTCCTTGCAATACGAGCACGCCGTCGTCGTTCAACGCCGGGGGTTGATCGAAAGTCGGCGTCATGTCTTTGATCGGGGCCAGATTGATCTCTTGATCGATAAACGATTGGAAAATGGCCTCGAGTTTTTCAGGAGTCGTCTGCGCCTGCCAGACGGTGGCGATGGATTGATGGAAAGTCGTGAAATCTTTCTCCTGCACCGCTTCGTTGAAAGCCAGCAGCGACGTTCGGACGAGGTCGGCCGCTTCCGTTTCGGACGGAACTTTTCCTGGTGCCGCGCCAGTGGGCGAAACGTTGACTTTGACGCCGAAGAGCTTCCAAGCCGGTTTTTCGTAAACGCATTTCAACCGGAAATCGATTCGGCCGGGGACGTTGGAATAAAAGCCTTCGAGCACGAGCAAGCCGTCGCTGTTGATCGCGGGCGGGCTTTCAAAAGTCGGCTCCGCTTGCGCTACGTCCGAGAGATCGATTTTCTGGTCGATGAATGACTGGAAGACCTCCTGCAACTGTTTCGGCGTGATTTGGTCCTGCCAGAGCTTTGAGATGTAGCGGTGAAATGCCGTTGGATCCTTCGTTTGCAGCATCTGGTTGAAGTTCAGCAAGGAATCGCGTGCGAGCATTTTCAGTTCCGCATCGGTCGGCATCGGAGGCGGCGTCGCCAGCGCAAAGGTCGGCAGGAGGAGCAGGCTAACGACGAGCGTTCGCATGGATCGCATCCTGTTGATTGCGATTGCGGCGTCAATCGTGATTTGAGCGCTCAGTTCGAGTCGGGTCCGGTCGCGCGCTATTTTTCTTTCCGGCGGCGCGCTTTGCTAAGAGGTTGGGGCGGAGTAATTATGAGAGTGATTTTGGCTGCGGTTTTGGGCGCGATCGTCATGTTCTTTTGGTCGTTCGTCGCGCACACTTTCCTCCCGCTTGGCGAGACCGGGGTGAGCGAAATTCCCAACGAAGCGACCGTCACGGCGGCGATGCAGACCAGCATTGGCGACAAAGCTGGATTCTACATTTTCCCTGGCCCCGGACTCGCGCCAGGCGCGACTCGGGCGGAAAAGGAAGAGGCGATGGGAAAGATGGCCGAATCCTACCAGACCAAGCCCTCAGGGATTCTCATCTATCACCCGCCAGGAACCCCCTTCGTCTTCGGCAAGAAGCTCGCGATCGAGTTTGGGACCGAGTTGGTGCAATGCCTCATCGGCGTGTTTCTCCTGACGCTGACGCGGCTCGCCAGCTACGGCGCGCGCGCTGGCTTCTTCGCCGTGCTCGGGCTTCTCGCCGCCGTGATGACGAATGTTTCCTATTGGAACTGGTACAGCTTTCCCGGGAACTACACCGCCGCCTACATGTTTATGCAGTTCGTCGGCTTCGTCCTCGCGGGACTGGTCATCGCGCTGGTGCTGAAAAATTCAGCCGCAGGTCGCGCTACTTCTTGACCGAAAAGAGCGAGAAGTAACTGGTGCTCTCCCACGACAAGCGGAGTTCGCCGCCGGAGCCGTCGTTCTTTTCGATTGCGATTGTGAATTGGTCCACTGGATTCGCGGTGGTGCCTTTCTTGAGGTCCACGCGGGCGAGGTCCTGGCCCTCGTCATACTTGGTGCCCCACTGGCCGGTCTGCTTGTTCACGATCAATTTTGCCCCGTCGCCTTCGTCTGGAATCAGGAAGAGCGAATAGGTTCCGGGCGCGATCGACTTGCCGCCCATCTCGATTTCCTTGTCCGTGGTGAGCAGCGTCGCTTCGTCCGCGCCCATGCGCCAAACCTTGCCGTAAGGAACCAGGCCGCCCCAAATTTTCCGCGGCGCGCCACTTTTCGGATCTTTCGTATAAGGACGGCCGTAGACGATGATCATCTCGTTGCCGTCCACATTCGCGGTCACCTTCTCGTGCGGACTGACGCGCGGTTTCTCATCAGCGAGGAGAGGAGAGGCCAGAGTGAGCAGCGTGGGCAGGACCAGAAGCTGGGAAATGAAAGTCTTCATCCCGAAGGTTCGCCCGCATCTCCTGCCGCGTCGAGGGCAGAGCCGGAATTTTCTTCCGGAAATTCTGACTACCAACCGTTTTCCGGCGTCTGCGCCGCGGCGATCGCCACGCCGACCACCGCTTCCGCGAGATAAATCGCACGCGCTGTGTTCGGATGTTCCGCCAGCTCCTCAGTCGCCGCCTTCGCGAGCTGCGGGCCGAAATGCCAGAGGAGCGAATGCCAGCGTGGCTTGATCAAACCCATGATGCCATCGCCGATCAGAAAGAGAGCGCCCAATTGAATCAAACGTCGGGCTGCGAGATTGTCGTTCATTCGTTCCTATGGCGCGATCCTCCGCATTTTTCAAACGTCGGTTGCGAAAGAGGTCGGCCGCTGGCTCGCGTAGCGCGTCACCTTGTGCCCGCGATAATCCACCGTGCCGGTGCGGAGGAGACCGCATTTCGCCAGCACGCGCATCGAGGCGTTGTTTCCCGGCCGCACCAGCGCCGTGATCTCCGCAAGTTTCAGCGTTTCAAATCCGTAACGCACCACCGCCACGCCCGCTTCCGTCGCCAACCCCTGGCCCCAATACGCCGGCAGCAGCCGGTATCCCAAATCGACTTCGCCCGTTTCCGGGAGAAATTTCAAACCCGCGAACCCGATCACCTCCTCACTTTCGCGTAATGCACACGCCCAGCGTCCGAAGCCATATGTCCGATAATCTGCCATCGGATACGCGCGGATAATTCTCCGCGCCTGGTCCACGCTCTCGACCAACGCATCGCCCACAAAACGCATCACCGCCGGATCGCTGTTCAAGCGGTAGAACGCCTCCGCATCCGACTCTGCGTATTCGCGCAACCGGAGCCGCGCAGTCTCGACCATCGACTTCATCCGCAGCCGCTCACGTGTCGCGCGCCATAGCCAGCGCGGCGATATCTTCCCAGCCGTGCCGAAGCCAAAACTCGTGCCCCTTCACATTGTCGTCCGCCACCAGAATAATCGCGCGCTGAATGCCAGCCGCCTTCAATCCGCGAAAACATTCGGCGAGCATCAACTTCCCCAACCCACGGCCGCGGAAAGCCGTCGCGACCGCGAGATGATAGAAAAAACCGCGCCGTCCATCGTGACCGCAAAGCACCGCGCCCACGATTTCGTCTCCGAATTGCGCCACTTGGCTCAAGCCGGGATTGCGCGCCAGATACACTTCAATCTCCTCCCGTGAGTCGCCCTCACAAATCTCCACGCCCTCCACTCCGCGCCAGAGTTCGAGCGCGCGCTCATAATCCGCGATCGAGAATGCCCGCGTCGTAATCGGTGATGGCGTCATCGGTCCCCCTCTTTTGCGTTCGACGTTGGACAGCCTGCCCGCCGTAGCATTGCGGAGGAGGGTTCGACGTTCAACCTTTCTCCACTCGCCATGAAATCCTTCCTCGCTCTCATCCTGCTCGCCACCACAGCAATCGCCGCCCCGGAAAAGGCCATGCCTGAGGCAAAACGCCTCGAGCCAATGACGGCCCGCTTCGCGCCTACTGATCTCAGCGCGGATATTTCGAAAATGGCACCGGCTGATCGGCAAGTGCTGGCGAAGCTGATCGAAGCCTCCAAAATCGTGGACGCGATTTTCCTTCGCCAAGTCTGGTCCGGCAACGTTCCGATGCTGCTCGACCTCTCAGAGGATCTCTCCGCGGAAGGCCGCGCGCGCTTGCATTATTTTCGCCTGAACAAAGGCCCGTGGTCGCGGCTGGACGATGATGAGCCGTTCGTGCTCGGTGCGCCGCCGAAGCCAGCCAACGCCGGATTCTATCCCGACGACGCCACGAAGGAAGAAGTCGAAAAATGGATCGCCGCGTTGCCGGCGGAGGAGCAGGCCCAGGCCAAAGCTTTCTTCACCGTGATTCACCGCGAGGCCGACGGGCGCGGTTTCCGCATCGTCTCTTACAACATGGAATATCAGAGCGATCTGCTCCGCGCGGCGAAGCTCTTGCGCGACGCCGCCGAACTCGCGACCGAGCCGACGCTGAAGAAATTTCTCACGGCCCGCGCGGACGCGTTCCTGACGAACGACTATTACGCGAGCGATGTCGCGTGGATGGAATTGAACGGCGCGATCGAGCCGACGATTGGGCCGTACGAAGTTTATGAAGACGGCTGGTTCAATTACAAAGCGGCCTTCGAGTCCTTCATCGCCATTCTCGACGAAGAGGAGAGCGCTAAACTCCAGAAATTCTCCGGTGAATTGCAGGACATAGAGAACCATCTGCCGATCGATCCGAAATATCGAAATCCGAAACTTGGCGCGCTCGCGCCCATCGTAGTCGTGAATGAAATTTATTGCTCGGGCGACGCAAACCACGGCGTGCAAACCGCCGCCTTTAACTTGCCTAACGACGAACGCGTCGTGGCGGAGAAGGGGACCAAGCGCGTGATGTTGAAGAATGTGCAGGACGCGAAGTTCGCGAAAACGCTCGTGCCGATTTCGAAGGTCGTGCTGAGCGCCGCGGACCGAAAGGATCTCTCCTTCGACGCCTTCTTCACCCACATCCTTGTGCATGAATTAATGCACGGCCTGGGCCCGCATAACATCAAAGTCGGTGATCGCGACACCACCGTGCGGCAGGAAATGAAGGAGGCCGGAAGCGCCTTGGAAGAAGCGAAGGCCGACATCGCCAGTCTCTTCGCCATTCAGCACATGATCGACAAAGGCGTGCTGCCAAAAACGCTCGAGCGTCCCCTTTACACCACCTACATGACGTCCGCGTTTCGGACCATTCGCTTCGGAATTAACGAAGCGCACGGCAAAGGCCAGGCGATGCAGTTCAATTACCTCCTCGATGCGGGTGCCTTCATCGCGAAGAAGAACGGCACGTTTGCCGTCGACCCGGCGAAGATCAAAGACGGCGTCGCTTCACTCACGCGCGAGTTCATGACCATCCAGGCCGAAGGCAATTACGAGAAGGCGAAGGAAATGCAGGCTCGCCTCGGCGTCATTCGGCCGGAAGTGCAGAAAGCGCTCGATAAGATGTCGAAGATCCCAGTCGATATCGAACCGCGTTTCGTCACGGCGGAGAAGCTGTTGCAGGAATCCAGATAACCTAGGCGCAGACTACATCTGCGGCGCCAGGACGCTGGACGTTCTGAGTCGCGCGCAGAATGAAGGACCTAGATTTGCTTGTTTCACGAACGCGTCTCGCTCTTCGCGCGGTCGCTGATCTCGTGTCTCGTTAGGCGGCTGAGCATCTCTCCCATGAATCGAAGGCAAGGGCGACTCACATTGATGGCGGTTTCAGCGTTGGCAGCCGCAGTCGGTATCATCTCCTGGGATTTCTTCCCGACCGTCGATCTGACTTCGGTCCTGTCGTGGGAATTTTTTGAAGGCCTGCCAGTGGGTGCTCCGTCGGCTTCGGGAACTTGGTCCGGTTTTGACATCACGCTGGCGAGTTTGCCGATCGGCTTGTGGCAGGACGGTGAGGGTTCCTTTCGGATTTCGGTCCTTTCTGGATCGCAGAACATCAATAGCGTCTTGATCTATTCGTCCGTCGCCGCTCAGCCTGGCTCGGTGTATCAGCTGACCGTTGTGCCGGCTCCTGTTCCGGAACCCACAACTTCTGTCCTGCTCTATTTTGGGTTAGCGGGCGTTGCGCTCTGGGCTCGTCGTCTCGCCGCGCCGCCCGTTAACCGGGCGATTTAACGGGCGGCTGCCTGCCGCGCGTCCCTCTCCACGACTTCCGAATTTCGGGCGGTGAGGAGAATCATTCGTCACTGCGCTAAGAAAAGGCCACGCTCGCGATTCGTGTTCCCAGAAAGCGTGTCCGCTGATATCAACGGAGAGTCTAACAAACATGAAAACGCCTTGGCTCTTCTTGGTAGCGTTCGCTCTGGTGTTCTACGGCACTGGAGCCTCATTCATTGAGAGCTTCGTCAATTATCCAAGCTGGCCCCTCATCGGAAGCGCGGAGTTCACCCAGTTCCATCGATTTATTTCGCCGCGCATTCTGACTTATCTGGTCGCGCCGCTGCTGCTCGGCACGGTCTTTACCATTCTGCTGCTCTGGTTCCGGCCCGCGGCCATCCCTATTTGGGCGGTCTGGCTGGCGATCGCGCTCCAGATGATTGTTTGGACGTCCACCGCCTTAATCCAGGTGCCGATTCAAATGCAGTTGAGCGCTGATGGATTATCTCTTCCACTCGTGACGCGTCTCATCGAGACGAACTTCTGGCTTCGGCGCATTCCGTATGCGCTGTGTGCGGGCTTGTATCTCTGGATGGCGTCGAGGGTTTTGCGCGCAAACGGTGGGCGCGGATGATGTTTGTTTTTCAGGCAGATCATGAAACCGACACGGCAGCGTAACGGTGGGGAGTCGGACGCCCCAGGTGCTCAAGACGCCTCGACGCAGCTACATGCGCGCGCCGGTGGCTTTCTTCGGTGACATTACGCCGCATTCCCGCTAGCATTTCTAATCGTGAGTGCGAACGAGATCATCGAAGAACTTCCGAAGCTGAGCGAGGCGGAGCGTCGGGCGGTGCAGCGAAAACTCATGGAACTTTCCTCGCGCTCGGCGATCGATCTGCAGTCGCGCGGCATCGACGAAGATCAGGCGGCGGATTTGCGCGGCCGTCTGAGCACATTCGCCGAGGATTGGAACCGGCCGGAGATGGATATCTACGATGACGACTCGGCGCGGTGACGTGGTCTTGGTTCTGTTTCCGAATTCTGACCTGCGCACGGCCAAACGCCGCCCTGCGCTGGTGATTCAGGCGCCGGATCTGAATACGGGTTTGCCTCAGACCCTCGTAGCAATGATCACCAGTAATCTCATTCGAGCGGGACATCCCAGCCGCGTCGAGGTGCGGTTGGCGTCGCCGGCAGGCCGCGCGTCGAGGCTCCGGACGGATTCAATCGTCATGGCCGACAACATCGCCACAATTGCGAATACGGAAATCGATTCTGTTCTTGGACGGCTTCCAGACTTGAACGCGGTGGACGCAGCGCTTCGGCATACGCTAGCGCTCGGATAAAAGGCGGACTACCGCGGTGCCCGCCGCGCTCGCGAACGCCTCGACCCAGCGAGGCGGCTAATTTGCGATCCGCCGTCCGCAATCCGCGGTTCCCCTGAGAAATATTCGGTGCGTTGCGTCAGCCTCAGGATTACCCGCGCGGACGTCGACGTTGACAGTACTGCTATTCGCCGATCGGACGGCGGGCGCGGGGCTCGCGGTCTTTAGTCGTCGCCGTGCTGGGGAGGGTGACGAAGGGGCCACCTTCCAAGGGCGCGGCGGCGGTGAAGGCGACATCCGGCATGTCGCTGGGGAGGCCTTCGAGCGGGAATTCTTTGCGGAGCGGGAAGTAGGGGTAACCGTCCCACATCAGGATGCGGCGGAGATCGGGGTGATCGTTGAAGCGCAGGCCCATCATGTCGAAGATTTCGCGCTCGTGCCAGTTGGCCGTGGGCCAGATGTCCGAGACGGTGTCAACGGTCGGATCGTCTTCGGAGACGGCGAGTTTGAGGCGGAGATGGACGGACATCGTCATCGAGTAAAGCTCGTAGACGACTTCGAAACGCGGCTCTTCGCCGAAATTATCGACGCTCGTGATATCGATCAGGTAATCGAAGGAGAGTTCGTCGCGGCAGAATTTGGCCACTTCGTGCAAATGCTCGCGCGCGATGGTGAAGGTGGTCTCGTCGCGGAAACTGGTCTGGCTCTTGATCTTTTCGCCAAAGAGCCGGCTAAGGGAGGCGAGGAGTTCGGGACCGGTCATGCGGAAACGGGTTCGCGATCGCGGAAGAATTCGCGCTTTTGATCGAGGAAAGAGTGTTCGCCGCTAATCTTTTCCTGCAACTTCATGAGGCCTTCGAGGAGCGCTTCGGGCCGTGGCGGGCAGCCGGAGACGTAAACATCCACGGGTAGAAGGCGATCGATCCCCTGGAGCACGGCGTAGGAGCGATACATCCCGCCGGTGGAAGCGCAGGCGCCCATCGCGATGACCCATTTCGGCTCGGGCATTTGGTCGTAAATGCGTTTCACGGCCAGCGCCATTTTGTAGGTGACGGTGCCGGCGACGATCATGACGTCGCATTGCCGCGGCGAGAAGCGCATGACCTCGGCGCCGAAACGGGAGATGTCGAAACGCGAAGCCGCGGTCGCCATTAATTCAATCGCACAACAAGCGAGACCCATCGGCATGGGCCAGAGGGAATTCTTCCGCATCCAGTTCATCGCGGCATCGACGCGGGTGATGATGATATTGCCTTCGATCTTCGAATCGTAGGCAGCTGGGACGATTTCCGGCATTGGGAACAATAATCTCCTAGCCCAAGTTTCCAACTTGGACTTTTGGAATCGCAAGTTGGAAACTTGCGCTACCTTTCGGCGCGATGATCCGCACGCATCTCGATCAGCTCGAAAATCAGAGCATTTACATTTTTCGCGAGGCGTTTCGTTCTTTCAAAAACATCGCGATGCCCTGGTCGATGGGAAAGGACTCGAACGTCTTGATCTGGCTCTCACTGAAGTCATTCTTCGGGAAGATTCCGTATCCGGTGTTGCACATCGACACGACGTACGAGTTTCCGGAGATGCTGGAGTTTCGCGATTGGGCGACGGCGCATTACAAGTTGAACCTGATCGTGAAGATCAACGAGGAGGCGCGGGCGCGCGGTGTCGGCTATGAGACGCACGATCCGGTGACGGTGACGCATGAGTTAAAAAGCGTGGCGCTGCAGCAGGTGCTGGCGGAGCACAAATTCGACGCGCTCATTACCGGCATCCGACGGGATGAAGACGCGACGCGGGCGAAGGAGCGCTATTTTTCGCCGCGCAATGCGCAATCGGAGTGGTCGTATAAGGATCAACCGCCGGAATTTTGGGGGCAGTTCGCGAGCGCGGGCGGGCCGGGCGAACATGTGCGGGTGCAGCCGCTGCTTGATTGGACGGAAGCGGACATCTGGCGCTACATCCAGCGAGAAAAGATTCCCATTCCGCAAATGTATTTTGCGCGAAATGGCGAGCGCTACCGTTCGTTAGGCTGCATGCCCATTACGAAACCTGTTAAAAGCGACGCGGCCACGATCGAAGAAATCATCGCCGAACTGGATGCGACCAAAACCAGCGAACGCGCCGGCCGGGCCCAGGATCATCACGAGCGGAATGCGATGCAAAAGCTGAGAGCAAAGGGTTTCATGTGAGCGCGGAAGCCCCTCGTCTCAAGGTGGTCTTTGTGGGCCACGTCGATCACGGGAAATCCACCCTCATCGGACGGATTTTGCACGACACGGATTCGTTGCCGGATGGGAAGCTGGCGGCGATTAGGGAGGCCTGCGCGGCGGAAGGGATGGAGTTTGAGTATGCGTTCTTGCTCGATGCACTTCTGGAAGAGCAGGAGCAGAATATCACAATCGATACGACGCAGATTCCGTTTCGGACGGCGCGGCGGGAGTACGTCATCATCGATGCGCCTGGTCACAAGGAGTTCCTCAAGAACATGATCACCGGCGCGGCGAACGCGGACGCGGCGGTGCTGGTGGTGGCCGCGAATGAGGGCGTGCGTGAGCAGAGCCGGCGACACGCTTATTTGCTCAGCTTGCTCGGGATTCGGCAAATCATCGTAGTGGTGAACAAGATGGATTTGGCGGATTACTCGCAGTCCATTTTCCAGGAGATTGAGCGCGAGTATCGGGAGTTCCTGCATTCGTTAGGGCTGGAGGCACGCTGTTTTATTCCGGCATCGGCCCGCGCCGGAGAGAACGTCGCCCGGTCTGGAGGCGATGCGCTGAAATGGTATTCTGGCTCGACCTTGCTCGCGACCCTGGACCAACTGCAGGCCGTCACCGTGGCGGAGAACCAGCCGTTGCGATTGAGCGTGCAGGACATCTATCGTTTCGATGAACGGCGGATCATCGTGGGACGAATCGAGAGCGGCTGTCTAAGGGTGGGGGACGAGCTGGTTTTTTCGCCGACGAACAAGACGTCGACCGTCGCCAGCATCGAAACCTGGAGCGCGCCAGCGCGGACGGAGGCGATCGCCGGTGATTCTGTCGGAATCACGTTGCAGGAGCAGATCTTTGTCGAGCGCGGTTACGTGGCGTCGCATCTGCAGGAGACGCCGATTCAGGCGAATCGTTTCCGGGCTGACATTTTCTGGCTGGCGGAGCAGCCGTTGCGGAAGGATACACAATGCTCCATCCGGCTCGGGACGCAGGACGTGAATTGTCAGCTCGTGAGCATCGAGGAGGTGATGGATTCCTCGACGCTCGCGGTTAACACAGAGACCGTTGCCGAGGTCGCTCGCAATCAAGTGGGTCGTGTGACATTGCAATCACGCGCTCCGCTGGTTTTCGACAATCACGAACGCGTACCGACTCTCGGCCGTTTTGTGGTTGTGCTGGACGGGAAGATCTGTGGAGGCGGGACCGTTTTTGGCGGCGCTTACACCAGCCGCTCGGAAGTTAAGAGCAAGAATATCTTCTGGAGTGAAGGCAAGATCACGGCGCAAAAGCGTGCTGTTCAAAACGGTCACAGGGGCGCGGTAGTCTGGCTCACCGGACTCTCCGGCGCAGGGAAATCCACCATTGCGCAAGCGCTCGAAGGGGAACTCTTCGCGCGCGGGATGCACACTTACGTGCTCGATGGCGATAACATCCGGCACGGGCTGAATTCCAATCTAGGATTTTCGCCCGAGGACCGGGAGGAAAACATCCGGCGCGTTAGTGAGGTGGCGAAACTGATGGCCGATAGCGGCGCGGTGGCGATCACGGCGTTCATCTCGCCCTATCGAGCGGATCGGACCCGTGCGCGTGAGATCGCGCTCGAATCGAAAGCCGATTTTATCGAGGTGTTTGTCGATGCGCCGTTGGGCGTCTGCGAGGAGCGCGATCCGAAGGAACTCTACAAAAAGGCGCGGGCGGGAAAGATCCGGGATTTTACCGGGATTGATGCGCCTTATGAAGCGCCGGAAGGTGCGGAGATCACGGTGCGAACGAATGAGCAAACGGTCGAGGAATCAGTGGCGGCGATTCTTGAGCGACTGCTTCCGCGGCTGCGTTCCGCGGAATTTTAGCTCTGATGCCGCTTGTAGCCACGTCGCTGTGCGACGTGCGGGAGTGGGCGTGGAAGACTATTTTGGGAAATCTTCCTTGGGGCGACGTCGCTCTCGCACGGCCCACAGGGCGCGTGGCTACAGGCGCCAACTGCGGATGACAGCGCTGGTTAGTTAGAGGTTCTCCGAAAAGGGGTACCGGTGTCGCGCTCGTGTTTGAGATGTGGGCGCGGAGGCTTGATTTTTGCGCCGCCGCTCCCTGAGCATGACAAACGGTTGTTTAACGCTTCGGTCTCATCGGTTGTTTTGCTTCGCCAAAACATGATCCTCCCGGTGGCGGAGGCTTTTGCTTCGGGGGGGCTGAATGGGGTCGCGTCTAAACATTGAACATTGGAAATCCAAGATCGAGGAGCAAACATAAGTGAAATGTCAAATGTTTAGACGCGACCCCGCTCCGCGCCCCCGTTTTCGAAGGCGGCGGCGCAGGTGGACCGATTGTTTCAACTGCGGCAATGCCGCGCTGATTTCTGCTTGCGAGGCGTGATCGCCGACTTTGGCGATGACGCCGGTTCTGTCAGGATTCTTTGCCTGACCCCCATTGAATCCCACCCAACCAAAGATCGGCCCGCGCGGAGGGCACTACGACTCCATGGCGGAAACGGTGGCCAAGAGCGCTGCCCGCGCGATCGGCAGTTCGGTCGGCCGCCAAATCGTCCGCGGCGTCCTCGGCTCGCTCTTCGGCAGCGGCAAACGCAGCCGCTGACGGGGGCCGCCTGAGCAACAAAGATGACATGAGGCTTGGCCCTCCGATCACGTCAGCCTGGATCCTTTTGTTCGCCATCATTCTTGCGGTCGGGGTCCTGATTGCCAGGTTCCTCCGAGCGCGCGATGGACGGTGGTTGTTGCCTGCTATTTTCGGCGCTTTAACATCTTTGCAGGGAGTTCAGCGATTCCTGTCTTAGTTTGAGGAAGAGGAAATCCAGATTGGCGACGCCACAAGCTTTGCGCATGACGCGGCTGACAATAGTATTGAAGGCTTCGATGCGG
>JBBSPM010000058.1:0-32150 GCA_038258815.1 Chthoniobacterales bacterium | reverse complement strand
GGTCTCGATAGAGGCTTTCTGATGCTCGTTCTTTCATTTCTCCTTTCGGTTCTTGGTTTCTGGTTGAGCACCATCCCCGCCTCTCAGGGCTTTGGCTGGCGCCATGTGATTGAAGTTGGTCCGGAACTTCAAGCGGCCCTTTGGCTCCTTCCAATCGGCTGCCCGCTCTTGGTTGCCCCGGTCCACGCGCCGCGAGCGCGTTAGCCTTACGGGGCAGCCCCATCATTCCTTCATCAAATCGCGCTCCACGCCCCTCTACTCTTTGCGTCTTTGCGTCTTGGCGTGAAAAGATGGTTAATCCCAGAGGGGTCACGCAAAGGCGCGAAGGCGCAAAGATTTGAGGCGGGCGGGGCACCCCAAAAGTTTTGCACGCGGCGCGCGCAGTCATCATAAGCCGCTTACGATGACCCGGTGTTCGCCCCTGGTCGTCGGCTCCAGCATTGCGGACCCGCTTTTATCACACCCGTTATTAGCAGGAACCAGGTTGGTGCTTTACGTCCGGCTCCTCTCGTGAATAGGGTGCGGTCGAGATCGCGCGTTCGCTTGGGCCGTGATTATCCTGTCTCGCAATCACCACCTATGCCATCCTCCACCACCCGCATTTTTTTGATTCGGCACGGCGCCACGGTTCTCTCGGCGGAGGACCGTTTCGCCGGGGCGACCGATGTGGACCTCTCCGACCTCGGTCGCGAACAAACTCGCCGCCTGGCCGCGCGCTTGAGCACGGAAAAAATCGCCGCCGTCTACGCTTCTCCGCTCGGGCGCACGGTGGAGACGGCGCAGATTCTGGCGGAGCCGCACAAGTTGCCGATCGTGACGCGCGACGGTTTGCGGGAAATCTCGCACGGGCGTTGGGAACAATTGACGCGACGCGAGGTGGAGGAGCGTTTCCCGGGGGAAGCGTCGGCCTGGGAAGCGGATCCCTACACTTTCGCGCCGGAAGGCGGGGAGAGCGGCCTGGCGGTGACGGCACGTGCTTTGCCGGTCTTGATCGATCTCGTCCGCGCGCATCCTTGCGATGAAATCCTGGTCGTCTCGCACAAGGCCACGATCCGCCTCCTGCTCAGCTCGCTCCTCGGCTTCGATCCACGCCGTTACCGTGATAACCTGGACCTGCAACCGGCCTCGCTCACGATTGTCGATTTCAAGGATCCGACGCGCCCCCGGCTGTCGCTCTTCAACGATACCTCGCATTACGCGGAAGCTGGCAACGCGTTGCCGTCCATTCCGGCCTCGCGCTTGTCGAAATCTTGGAGCGATCAGGCACTCGAAGTCTGACGACAAGGGATTGCAGACACACGCGCCGGCCATTAGGAGGCGGTGCCAATGGCGGCTTGACTCGGGGCCGCCGCTCGGGCTACGAAAGATCAGGTTTGGGCAGTGCTTGATGGCGCTCGAGCGCGTGGTCCGGACGATAACTACTTGTTAGGCACGATTATGGCCGAATCCTTCCAACGCGGCGCTCCGGGCTTCAATCCGGACAAACTCGACCGGAGCGTGATCGCGATTCCGTTGCTGGAAGATATCGAAGCCGAGGTGCGTCAGATCGAAGAGGCGAAGCAACTCTGGCCGGGAATCGAAAAACGCTTTACGACCGCGATTTTTTACAATCCAGAGTTCCTTGGCGGACTCCCAGCGGCGCGCGAGAGGACCAAGAAACTGCTGAAGGAAGCAAAGGAGCGACTGCGGATACGGAGCCAAACCGAGGTGATCGAGCCGCCCGTGAAAGAATCGCAGGGCGCTTACAGTTTCACGCACTTAAGTGGGCGGCTCGTGCGGAAACTACTGGCGCTCAATCGTGATCTGACGGATCGGCCGATTCTGCGCGTGGTGCCCTCGAAATTCGAGGTGATCATCGACCTGAATCTCGACTACCCCGGCGGGCGCGAGAAAGCCGACAAGTGGGTCGTCCAAGGTGTCGAACTGGCCAAGAAGGCGGTAGGCGTGATGGATGATGAGCAGCACGTCCACCTCACGAAGACTTCGTACAGCAATCAGTATGTCTTCGCGCGTTTGGAGGGCCGTGTGATCAAGGAACTGGTGCGACTGGATGCGGAGAGTGCCGCCCGGCTGGCCGCGGAGCATGCGAAAGCGCTGAAGAAATCCGCGACCAATGCGGCGCGTCAAAAGACACGCGGACGGCAGGCCATGGAGGCGGACGCCACCAAAAATCCGAGCCGATTCCGAACGATCCATCGCATCTGGCCGGATTTCCCGATCACGTCATGCATCGTGAAATCGCTCGCAACGGTGAAGGCGGATGCGGCGCAAAATTCCTTTGCGGCAGTCGGGAAGGACATCGCTTGGGCGGTGATGGACTCGGGGATCAAGGCGGATCATCCTCACTTCAAAATGCACGGAAACATCGATCCGGCTTCGACGCTGCACGCGGATTTTACCGACACGTCTAATGTTCCACAGGGCAAGAAGGCCGCCTTGATCGATCGTTTCGGCCACGGCACCCACGTTGCCGGCATCGTCGCCGGCGAACAGAAGTCCAACGGAACCGCCGCGAGCCGGAAGGAAATGCTGGCTGTGACTCGCTCGGTCCGAGGCTACGAAGACGGACACCTGCCACGAATCGAAACGCAGGAAGTCCCGCTCGAGTCGATCCGCGGCATGGCTCCTCGCGCTCGACTCGTTAGTCTAAAGGTCCTGGACGACGACGGCCACGGCGAAGTGAGTAACCTGATCGCGGCCCTGGCGCACATTCAGGAAAAGAATGGACACGGACGGCGGCTCCTCATTCACGGGGTCAACATCAGCTTGGGTTACGATTTCGATCCGGAATGGTTCGCCTGCGGGAAGAGTCCACTCTGCGTGGAGATCGACCGGCTCGTCCGCTCCGGAGTGGTGGTGGTGGTGGCAGCGGGGAACACGGGCTATGGCGCGATCGCGGCGCAGCAGCGCACCACGAACGCGGGGATGGGGGTGACCATTAACGATCCCGGCAACGCCGATCTCGCCATCACCGTCGGCTCGACTCATCGCGACATGCCGCACGTCTACGGTGTTTCCTACTTCTCCTCGAAAGGCCCCACCGGCGACGGCCGGCTGAAACCGGATCTGGTGGCGCCGGGCGAGAAGATCCTTTCCTGCGCCACGGGTCAGATGCTGAAGGATAAATCGCCCGACAAACCTTGCGCCTACGTTGAGGACAGCGGCACGAGTATGGCCGCGCCTCACGTCAGCGGCGTGATCGCGGCATTCCTTTCGGTGCGGCGCGAATACATCGGCGAACCGGAAAAGGTGAAGACGATTTTCCTCTCCACCGCCACGGATTTGAAACGTGATCGTTATTTTCAAGGCGCGGGTCTGATCGATCTCATGCGCGCCATTCAATCCATCTGAGATCGTTATCCTCGATACCATGAAAAACATTGCCGGAATTCCCTATGTGGCCGCGCGCTTCGACAAGAAGGGCGCCGCCTTGAACGAGAAGGAAGTCACCCTGCCAGCAGGCATCACAGATGTCATCGTGGCCGCGCACGGCTGGAACAACGATGAAGCTTCGGCCGAGACGCTTTACCGCGAGCTTTTCACCAACTTCGCCGCAGTCGCGCCCGATCTTCTGAAGACGAAGAAGATCGCGATCGTCGGCGTCATTTGGCCATCGAAGCAGTTCAACAACGTCGTCGCCGCGGCGACCGCGGAACAAGCCGGAGCCGCCGCGGGGTTGAAGGCCAATTCTGCCGCGACGGACAAAACACTCATCGAGTTGCTCAAGGGCGTCGGGGAAATGTTCGGCGCGGAAGACGCGGCGAAGATCAAGCAGGCCAAGGCGCAGCTGCCGAAGCTGGAAACCGATCCGGCGGCGCGCGAGAAATTCGTGGATGCGCTCCGGAGCTTGCTCGACAAAAAGGCGGCGAGCGATGAGGACAACTCGAAGCTCTTCTTCAAGATGAACGGAGCGGAGATGCTCGAGAAATTGAAGATGCAGACGCCGATCGCAGTGGCCCGGGGCGGCGGTGGCGGCAGCGCGTCTCTGACCCATCTGGCGCAGCCGCCCGGCGGGGGAGGGGCCGCAGGCTTGGGGGATCTTTTTTCCGGGGTGAAATCCGGCGCCATGAGGCTCCTGAATTATCTCACCTACTACGAGATGAAGTCCCGCGGCGGCACGGTGGGGAAAAATGGCGTGGGCCCGTTGGTGGACCGCCTCGCCCAGCAAGCGGGACGCGTCCATCTGGTGGGCCATAGCTTTGGCGGACGTGTGGTAGCGGCGGCGGCCTCGGGTTCCAAGACGAACAAATTGCGAACGCTCTCGCTCCTGCAGACCGCGTTTTCACACAACGGCTTCTCGAAATCGATGAGCGGCTTCTTTCGCGATGTGGTCGATAAGAAACGCGTGAAAGGCCCGATCGTCGTCACTTACACGCCTAACGACCGCGCGGTCGGACTCGCGTATCCGACTGCCTCCCGTTTGAGCGGCACGGTCGCCTCCGCTTTCGGCGACCAGAACGACAAGTTCGGCGGCCTCGGCCGCAACGGCGCGCAAAAAATGGAATCGGGGGAGGTGGTCGCGGGAGTCGATAAGTTACTCGCGGTAAACGGTAACTACCCGTGGCAGGCGGGAAAATTCCACAACCTGGAAAGCAGCAAATTCATCGTCAATCCGAAAGGCGGCGATGCGCATTGTTTCGTCACCGGCAAAGAAGTCGCGTGGGCGCTCAGCCGTGCCATCCAAGCTTAGGACGCAAACCCAAACTCTGGGGAGCGCACGCCTCCAGGCGTGCTGGTTGAGGCATTCTGCCGAAACAGGCTTTCTGAAACGCATTCGTCCCTGCGGCGGTAACGCTCCAGGAAAGTTCGTTTTCGCAGAATGCGAAAACCAGCACGCCAAGGAGACGTGCGCTCCCCAGAATTCTTCGCCTAACGAGGTCACACTAGCTAGCTAGGCCACCGATCTGGCCGGGACCGTAAATCCTTCGATCCCCTGCTTGATGTCATGGACGAAGCTGGCGGCGCCGGCGCCATTGACGACGCGGTGATCGAAGGTGAGCGAGAGGGTGATGACTTCGGCGCTTTCGCCGGTCTTGCCGTTGCTGAGCAATTCCTGGTGCGCGGAGCCGACGAAAAGGGTGCCGACTGATGGCGGGACGACGATGGGCGCGGCGGCGCGAACGCCGAACGCGCCGAGACTGCTGATGACCAGGGGAGCGTTGACGGCATCGACTCGGCCGGTGCGCGTTTCTTCGACGGTGTCGTTATACCGCTTCACAAAGTCAGGCCAGTCGCGCGTGTTGGCTTTCGTAACGACGGCGGTGGCGAGGCGGTCGTTTTCAAGGGAAACAGCGATGCCGAGATCGAATTCGGCATTCTCAATGATGCTGTCGTCTTCCAACATGATGCGGCGGAAGGGCGCGTGTTTCTCCATCGCCCTAACGACCGCCCACGCGACCATCACGGAAGGCGAGGCGGCTCCTTTGCCTTCCGATTTCTTGAGCTCCTCGCGCGCTTCCCGAATCGCTTCCCAGCGGGCGTTGATCTGTAAATTAGCCGGCACTACGCGACCGAGACGGCGGGTAATGGTGGGGGTGAGGGCGGGCTCGATGGTGGCGGGTTTGCGCGAGGCGGACGGAGCTGTTTCGCGTGGTTTGGCTTTCTCTACCGAGTTCGCGCCGTTGCTGTCGCCAGAAGCTTCCGCGGCTTCTTCCATTTGATCCGCCAAGTCGTCTTCGGAGGAACCGAGAACGGTGCCAATATCCTGACCGATATCGACGACCTGGTCGACGGCGGTTTTCCATTCGCCCATGGTGCCGGCGAAGGAGGCTTCAATCGGGTAAACGGCCTTGTCGGTTTCGACTTCGCAAAGCGGGTCGTCGAGTTCCACGGCGTCGCCGGGCCGCTTGAGGAGTGCGACGACCTTCGCGTTGCGAATTCCTTCGCCCATGATCGGGACGATGATGCTATGGGTGGCGCTTTTAGGTGCGGCCGTTTTTGGAACATGCGTTGGAGCCGGCCCGCCCTCGGGCCGAAGTTTGGTTTCGGCGGACGTTTTCGATCCTTCGGCGCGGGGGCGCGCCGGCTCCACGCGGGTGCGCGATTCGATACTCATCGCGCGTTCGACGGCAGCGACGATGCGCTCAACATCGGGCAGCGCAGCGTATTCGTAGATCGGGTTATAGCCGATCATGACGTTCGTCTTGCTGACAAGAATCGGTGGACTAACGAGTTCACTCCAGAGGTCCGGCTGCGCGGCAATGTGGGAAATGATCATCTGACCGACGCTGCAATTCTCACTGTCTTCCTGGACGACAACGAGGCGACCGGTGCGTCGGACGGATTCTTCAATCGCCGCGCGATCCCACGGGACGATGGAGCGGAGATCGAGCAGATCGACACTGGTCGCGTCGCCAATTTTTTCGAGCGCTTCGAGCGACTTCTCGACGGTGTTACCCCAGGCGACGAGCGTGAGATCGGAGCCCGCGTGGCGTTTCCGTGCGACGCCTAACGGAACGGCTTGCACCGGCTCGGCGGATTCGTGTTCAGCCCAAAGGAGATGTTTCGGGATGAGAACGAAGGTCGGGTCTTGGCAATGCATCGCGGTCCAAAGCAGACCCGCGGCGTCTTCCGGTGTGCTTGGGATAGCGACATTGATGCCGGGGAAATGCGCCAGCGCGGCTTCGTTCGCCTGGCTGTGCCAGAGGCTGCCGCCTGGGAGATAAGCGCCATACGGAGCGTAGATGACGAGCGGGCACGTCCAGCTCCCGAAGGAGCGCCAGCGCAGATTCGACAGGTTGGTCACGATCTGGTTCCACGCCGGCCCGACGAAGTCGATGAATTGCAATTCGAAGACCGGTCGTTTGCCGTAGGAAGCGAGTCCGCAGGCGACACCGACAATGGTGGATTCGGCGAGCGGGGAATTGTAAACCTGCTCGGGGAATTCGGTGGAAAGCTTCTGCGTGAGACGGAAGACGCCGCCTTTCGGGTCTTCGACGTCTTCGCCGAAGATGATGCGGTTCGGATTGCGCTCAAGACCGAGCCGCAGCGTCATGTTCACGGTGTCGCCGATGCGGTATTTGCCTGCGGGGAGGACTTCGTCGTTGAGCTGCGGAAGTTCGCCGGTGACTTGCAATTCGAGTTCGTCCGCGCGCGGATCTTCGGCGCGGTCGGCGTCGTTGAATTCCTTCCGGACGCGCTCTTTGATTTCCTTGTCGAGCTTTTCGTAGTCCTCCGCGCTGATGATTTTTTCGGCGATCAGGCGCTCACTCCAAACGCGGAGCGGATCGCCTTTTTCGAGACCGGCGATTTCTTCCGCGCTGCGGTAAAGCTTGTGATCGTCGGAGCTGGTGTGGCTGGAGAGCCGCTCCATGTTGACCCAGAAGAAGGCCGGACCGCCGCCTTTGCGCATCTTCTCGAAAGCCGCCGCGCCCGCGTCGTAAATGTCCTGCACATCAGAGCCGTCGACGTCCTGCCAGTCGTTAGGTTGGAAAACATCGAGCGCGCGTGGCGTGATGTCTTTTGTGGGGCTGCTGATGCCGTATTTGTTGTCTTCGACGACGAAAAGGACGGGCAGATTGCGCTCTTTCGCGAAGCAGACGGCTTCGTAGAAATCGCCTTGGCGCGTGGCGGCGTCGCCGATCGTGGTTACGACGACGTTTGGTTTCTTATCGAGCTGGATGCCCCAGGCGATGCCGCATGCTGGGAGAAGCTGGGCGCCGGTCGGCGTGGGCACGCTCCAGATGCCGCGCGCTGCGTAGCTGTAGTGCGACGGCATTTGGCGGCCGTGGCTTTGACCCTGACGCTTCGCGAAATAATCCAGCGCCAGTTCGGCGGAAGCGACCCCGCGGCCGAGGACGAGCCCACGATCGCGATAGTAGGGGCACACGTAATCGCCCTCCGTCATCGCCATTCCGAGGGCGGCAAGACCTTCATGACCCATCCCAGAGACGTGAAAGTGCCCTTTCCCTTGGCGATTCAAATTCTGTTCGCGGAGATCGCCATGGCGACTTTCGAGCAGCAGGGTGAGGAGGCGCAGTTTGTCTTCTTTGCTCAGTGCGGGCATGGCGGCGGAAAATTGGGAATGGTGAGACGTGATCGGTGAGTGGAAAGCCGGGACACTCTCAACTCGCGTATTCGAAGTCTCAACCCCGGCTGTGGGAGTTTGTAAACCGAAGCGCCGCGCGGCGTAGCACAGGCGTCCCGCCTGTGGGGACACCGGGTATCTTGCCCGGTGATTCTTCCGCGTGCTCCGTTTACGCTAAACACCGGACGAGACGCCCGGTATCCCCACAGGCAAGATGCCTGTGCTACGCTCCGATTGTTACGGTTTCGGCGCCAGGACAGCGTCCGCTGGTTTGGCGAACTTCGCGGTGTCCGGCGTGCCAGTAGCGAATTTGACGTTCGAGAATCCCATCTCGCCGAGCGCTTCGCCTTCGATCGTGTCGTTCTTCCACGCGTAATATTTCGCCGACTTCGGCACCTTGAGCCCATCGACATCCTGCCATTCGTCAAAGACGATCGCGTGCGGCTCGAGTTGATCCATCGGCTTGTCCTTCCGCAGCGCGGCGTAGGTGACGAGGTAAGCCGCCAACTTCAATTGGCCCGAGGCGGGATCGACGTAGGCAATATAGTAGTCGTCCGGCGAATCACCGGTGCCGGCTTTGTAGGTAATCTTGACCGCGTCGTATTCCTGGCCTTGGAAGGATCTCTGGCCGAGCGATTCGTGCGCGGCGCCCGGGTCCGCGAAGACGAAGGGCATGCCGAAGAAATAGAATGGCGTCCACATGTAGAAGCGCGGCGGCGTTCCACCGAGAGCGTCGAGCGCGGGCTTGATCCAGACTTCGCCGTTGCTCGAGCCCAGGGTGTAGGCGTCGGCCGTGATCAAACCGTCGCGGTTGCGAAGATTGAAAAGTTGATGATCAACTTTGGTGCCCTTCGCATTTTTGAAGGTGCAGTCGTATTCGACGCTGCCGTAGCTCTGCCATTTCTCCAAGCCTCCGTGCGCTTTCACTGCGGCGTCGATTTGCGCCGAGGCGGGAGTGAGTGAGCCAAGCGAGAGCGCGATGGCAACCGCGAGGAGTGAACGTCGAATCATCGGACACGATAGAGCACGGCCGCCGGCTGCGCTACCTGCGGCTCGCGTTGCGCGCGATCCGATGTAGGAATGCTCCGTGTCCACGCAGACTGAATCACGCGCGCAGAGCAGGGGAGTGATTGCGCGTTATCGCGAGTTTCTGCCGGTGTCGGCGGCGACGCCTGTGGTGTCGTTAGGCGAAGGAAGCACGCCGCTCATTCCGTGTCCGCGGCTGAGCGAAAGGGTGGGGAAGGGATGCGAAGTCTTTGTAAAATACGAGGGACTCAATCCGACGTGCTCGTTCAAGGATCGCGGGATGACGGTGGCGGTTTCGAAGGCGATGGAGGCGGGGACTTCCGCGGTCGTGTGCGCTTCCACGGGGAATACGTCGGCTTCCGCTGCAGCCTACGCGGCGCGGGCTGGGATCAAATGCGCGGTCATCCTGCCGGCGGGAAAAATCGCGGCGGGCAAGCTGGTTCAAGCCTATGCCTATGGCGCGAAGGTGGTGGCGATCGAAGGAAATTTCGATGACGCGCTGCGGATCGTGCGTGAACTCGGAAACCGCGCTGATTTCGAAATCGTGAACTCGATCAATCCGCACCGTATCGCGGGACAAAAAACGGCGGCGTTCGAGATTGTGGAGGAACTCGGCGACGCGCCCGATCTTCACATCTTGCCGGTCGGAAACGCGGGCAACATTACCGCGTATTGGGCGGGTTATCGCGAGTATCACGATCTTGGCCGGGCGACGAAGCTGCCGGCGATGCTTGGTTTTCAAGCGGAAGGCTCTGCGCCGATCGTGCGAGGGAAAATCGTAGAGCAGCCGGAGACAATCGCGACCGCGATCCGCATCGGAAATCCGGCGAGTTGGCAGCAGGCGAACGACGCGATCGCGGATTCTAAAGGCGCGATCGACACCGTGAGCGATGAGGAAATCCTAGCTGCGCAGCAATGGCTCGCCAGTCATGAAGGAATTTTCGTCGAACCCGCCAGCGCGGCCTCGATCGCGGGTTTATTCAAGAGCTGCGATCCCGCAGACGCGGCCGCGTTTCCCATGAGTCGGGTAATGGAAGGGAGTCGTATCGTCTGCACGGTGACCGGTCACGGATTGAAAGATCCCGACGCCGTTCGATTCACAACCACTCCGGCGGTTTCGCCTAATGAATCCGATGTCCTGCGCGCGATTGGTTTTTGAGGTAGCGCAAGCGTCCAGCTTGCATTGCCCTCATTCTGCAAGCTGGAAGCTTGCGCTATATTGCATTTCGGAGAAAACGAATGCCGTCGTGCATCAATTTCGTCATCGTAATTCCGCCGCATGCGCCTGATCGTGCAGAAATACGGCGGCACCTCCGTCGGCACGCCCGAACGCATCCGCAAGGTAGCGGAGCGTTTGCTCGAGACGCAGCGCGGAGGTTGCCGCGTGGTGGCGGTCGTCTCCGCCATGGCGGGTGTGACCGATAGTCTGCTCAAGCTGGCGCGGGAGATTTCGCCGCACCCATCCGAACGCGAAATGGATGGCCTGCTCGCGACCGGCGAGCAATCGTCCATGGCGCTGGTGGCGATGGCGGTGAACGCGCTCGGCGGCAAAGCAATTTCGCTCACGGGAGCGGAGGCCGGCGTGCTCACCGACCGTGCTCACACCCGCGCCAAGATTGCCAACGTCAGTCCGAAACGCGTGCATGAGCTGCTTTCCGAGGATTACATCGTGGTCGTGGCCGGTTTCCAGGGGCAGACCGCGGAAGGCGAAACCACCACGCTCGGCCGCGGTGGCTCCGATTTGACCGCGATCGCGCTCGCCGGCGCGCTAAACGCCGACGCCTGCCAGATTTTCACGGACGTGGACGGCGTTTTCACCTGCGATCCGCGGGTCGTGTCCGAAGCCTCAAAACTCGGCGAGATTTCCTACGACGAGCTTCTGGAGATGGCGGGCTCGGGCTCCAAGGTCATGCAATCACGCGCGGTCGAGTTCGCGAAGAAATTCAGCGTGCCGTTCGAAGTCCGGTCCAGTTTCAATCAAAACGCCGGCACTGTCGCGAAGGAGGAAACCGCGAACATGGAGGACGTCGTCGTCCGCGGGATCAGCATTGAGCGGAAACAGGCCAAAGTGACCCTCGACGACGTCCCGGACACGCCCGGCGTGGCCAGCCGCGTCTTCTCCGCCATTTCCGCAGCCCACATCATGGTCGACATGATCGTGCAAAGCGCCTCCGAGCGGAACACGACCGACATCTCATTCACCATCAACGCCGCCGATCTGCCCGCCACGGAAAATCTGCTGGGGCCGGTCGTAGCCGACATGACCGGGACAAAGCTCATGGCGCAGAACGCGGTCGCGAAATTGAGCGTGGTGGGAATCGGGATGCGCTCGCATTCCGGGGTCGCGGCCAAGCTCTTCGACTGCCTCGGCCGAGCCGGAATCAACATCCAGCTCATCTCAACCTCGGAGATCAAAATCGCGGTCGTGATCGACGAAAAGGACGTGGACCAGGCCGCGATCGTGACCCACGAGGCGTTCGGATTGGGCCGGCGATAAGGGAGGCCAGCGTCTGAAGAGCGCGCTTTTAGTGTGCTGGCGAAGGCATTTTGCCATCGCGACTTTTCCTTCTGCACTTCAATTTCGCGATCTGCTATCGGCCGGTTCTGAAGTTCGTGGTCGCAGAATGCGACCACCAGCACGCTGCAAGCGTGCGCTCCCCGGAATGTAGATCGAGCACGCACACTAAGTGTTTGAAACGTCTGCTAGAGATAGTGTTATATTACTTGTTACGGTGATACGGGAACTCGAAAACAATCGCCCCATTCCGTGACCTTGTTCACGTAAGAACCCACGTTATAGCTCTAGACGGCAGAAGTTTGCGATGCCTGGGCCAATTCAAAAGTGTTTTTCCATCCGCAAATGTTGAATCGCTCCGAAAAGGAGCCCGGCGGGTCCTGTCACTTGATACCCATGGCGCTGATAAAACCCCGCAGCCTCCTCGCGGGCATTTAGAACCACGCTATGGGCACCAGCCGCCAGCGCCCGAGCCTCGAGCAGGCCGAGAAGACGGCTTCCGAGCTGCCTTCCTTGCCATTTCGGTTCGACCGCCATGTAGCGGACCTGAGCCTCAAGGGGCGAGTTGAAATGCAGCCGACCGCCAGCGATCGGCAGTTCACCATCCCAGAGTGCCACGTGAATGCTCTCCGGATCCAATTCGTCACGCTCACTCCCGGACGGTTGGCCCCAAGGCTCGCGCAGAACGCGCCAGCGGAGGTCGTAATAACGATCCCATTCGCCAGGCGTTAGCGGGCCGCGCTCCTGAATAGGGGGAAATTCATTCATCGGTCACCGTAACAACGCCCGCTATTTTATATGACATATATTGTCTGATGTTATGAATTGGAGGTATCTGTCGTGCGATCTGCTCCCCTTTGGTCGCTTCACGCCAGCACTCTGGTGTTTGGCAGCTTACCAGCCGATTTTTCGAAGCTGACCAGCCGTGCTCCCTCCCCACCATACCCGGCGTGGATCAGACGGTCGACGAATCCTGGCTTCGCCGAGGCGAGACTTGGCGTCTGCAAGACCTCGGCGGCGATTCCGGCTTCGACTTCGCCGCTCTCGACCAATTCGCGCAGCCGCAGCAGCGCCTCGGCCTTCGGCACCCGGTATTTCGCTTGCAGCGCAAAATACGCCTCCGCGAGAACGATCTCGCTCACCAAGACCCGGTCACCGGCCAGGTTTGACGCCAAGAGCATCACACACGTCGGACGGAAACGTGGCCTGTCGTTTGGCTGTCATCTTGATCGTCGGCATTCAAGAATGTTCTCGCCTTCCGCCTTACTCGTCAATAATAATGTAAGGCGTTGGCTTTTCGGTCCTCCGCCATCAAGCCGGGCGAGCTGCGGCTGAATCCCTCAAATTGGACTACGCGCCGTGACGAGGCTTGATATTATGTCATCTAAAATGCAATGATGTGGGTCGTTCGTAAGTCCCCCCCAACTCTGGCACCGCTCTCCTCACTTGAAATACAGAATCATGTTTTCGAGATCGATGATGGCGCGGCGGTGATCGAGCAGCTCGTTACCGAGCACTCCGAAGACCTCGGCGCCGGGGCTGCGTGGCTCGTAATACTCGATCCGGCCAAGCCCAGTATGCGTCCGGAGCTCTTTCTTTTCGCCAAAGAGATCCATGACCGCGAACGGTTGCCCCGCGATGGCGATGCCGCCGATTTGCAGGTCGTCGATCTGCGCGAGTTGCAGCGAGCGGACGCGACCATCGAGACCGCGGGACGTTAGTTTCGAGGGCTTTGTCGTAAGGCCGAGAAGGCGAGCGGCATCGTCGTCAATCCCGGTAACGAAAGCGCCGGTATCCACCACGAGGCGCCCATTTCTTCCGCGCAACCGGCAGGCAACGGTGAGATCACCGGCGCGGCGTTCCTCGAGCGAAATGCGTGCGAATCCCAGCGCGCGGGTGGTGTTGCTGAGGTCCAGACGCGCGGTCGGGTCGGTCTTGAAGAAGATCTCGCGGGTGTGGCAGTTGATGATCGCTTTTTCGCGGCGGAGCAGATCTAGGCCAAGCACCCCGTCGGTGGCGCCGCTGCCCGGGGCGGTGCCACGTAAATAGGCGGCTACGGTGAGCGCTACGCTGATCTGACCAAGCGAGGTGCCGCCTACCTCAAGTTTGCTGATGATGGCGAGCGGAAAGGTGCGCCCGCCTCGTGTTGTCGTCTCGGAGGTGGATCGGACTCCGAAATGTTCTGCGTGATCGGAGCGGAGGAAGCTAATGGTGGAGCCAGTGTCGATGAGGAAGCTGGCGGGTCGCCCGTTCACCATGGCGCGCAAGATGAGGTGATTCTGCGGGCCGCGCTGCATTTGCGCACTGGCGTAGCCGGCAGGATGCGCTTCTTTTGCGGCGAGCGCGATTTGGGCTCCACCGCAAAGCAGAAGAATCGCACACACCAGCAAACGCCCCAGCAAACCCATGCCTAATTCTGGGCTCAGAGCCGCGGGACGGCAACTCCGAGACAGCGCGGGCTACTCGGTGGGTTTTTCCGCAGGCGCGAGGAAACGCTGATAAACGAACGACGCGACAATGAGGATGATCGCCACGCCGATGAACGCTCCGATGCGGTAGAGCTGTCCGAGATTGGCGAAATCGTGGAGGAATAATTTCGCCAAGGTCACGAGCAGCAATCCCATTCCCGCGTAGCGGACCCACTTTGTCTTTTGTCGCATGCCGACGAGCAAAAGCGCGAACGCGAAGAGCGCCCACGCGATCGAGTAACTCATGTCGCGCGCGAAGTTGCCCTCGAAGGAGAACGTGAGCGTGGGGCCGACCGAGAAATAGTCGGCAATCTCGATGTTCAGGAGCAGGAAAGTGAGGATCGCGCCGAGGACATAGAGCAGGCGCGGAATGGCGCGGTCCAATGGAGTGTCGCGAAATGAGCGTACGGCGCAGGCGCCGCCGATGAGGCAGAGGCAGGAAATCCCATAGGCGTAGAGATACCAATTCCAGATCGGTGTGCCGGATCGCGGATGGTATTCTAGAACGGCCGGATTGAGGGCCAACCGGATGAACGCGAGCACCAGCAGACCCGCCCCGACGAGGCGCAGGCCTTTGTTTGGCACAAACCGGAAGAGAGTCAGCAGCGCCAGACCTTCCACGGCCCAGCCGAGCGTGACCCATTCGCGATCGAATTGCACCGGGAAGATCAGGCTCAGGAAAAGCAAGGCCGCCCCACCCTGCCAGGCCAATCGCGCGTCGCCAGAAGCAGGCGCGATCCGGCGTTTCGAAATCAGATAGTAGCCACCGATGAGATACGGCACCGCGAAAGTTGCCGGCAGCAGGCCGTTCCGGAGCGCGGGATAAGCGGTGACGATCAGCTCCGCGACGAGCCAGAAGTGCAGGAACCCGGAGAGCGCGCCGATCGCCCACGGCAATGCTGAACCTTCGTTAGGCGAAACATCTTTCGCGTCGCCCTGTTTCCCGTCTGCGGCGAAGTAAGGATAGGCCGCGAAGATGAGGAAGAACGCCGCATACCACCCCAGCGCCAGAAGCGCGCTCGTGTTCGAGAAATGAAGGGTGTGCCACTCGCGTTCGACCGCCCACGTAAACGCGAGCGCGACCAACGCAATCCAACTCGTCCGCGCCACGATGCCGAGCGCGAGTAGGACAATCGCGAGGAGCAAGGCGACGGCGAAGACCGACGTCGGATCGGGCACCGGCAGCTTTGCGATCAGCATGAGCAGCAAGACAAACGGCATCGACGCCGCGATGGCCGGCACGTTGCGTCGGGTGTCGTTGCCGCCGAGGCCGAGCTTGCGCGTGAGAAAGGTGGAAGCGGTAGAGAAGAAGACGCCGAAGCTGCCGATCACCACCAGCATCCCGGCCACGCTCTCCGGCATTGGCGGTGCGGTCGCGATCCAGAGGCCGGCCGTCACGATCGTGGCCAACAGGGCAATGAGCAGCGCGGCGACCGATCGAGAAGTGAAAGCGAGGCCGAGCGCGATCAGATCGATCAGCAACACGCACGCCCAGACCGCGAACGAGGTTTCTCCATGCCAAACGCACAGGAACAGGAGCGCGAGCGCGAGCAACGGAACACAGGTGCGCCAGCTCCGGTCGGCCATCGTCGTCGCCGGGCGTGGTGGCCAGACAGAGAACCCGGCGTGAATCACCGCAAAGAGCAGATACGCGCCCAGCGCCCACCAGAGGAAGTGGTCCTTAAGGTATAGACCCGTCCAGGCGCTTAAGATGACGAACAAGGCCGCGCCAGACGCGGCGGCGATGCGGGCTGGATTCGGTCGCCGCAACGCGAGCGCGAGCAGGCCGATATCGGCGAGGAAAATGAAGCCGAAGAAGAAGCCCGGTCGGGTCGCGAGCGCGGAGTCCGAGAGGAGCCAAAGACCAAAACCGAGCGAGGCAAACCCGGCCGAGAGCGCGGCGGGCGTGGACCACTTTTCCGTTGGCACCTGGCGTTGCCGCAAGATGGCGAAGGCGAGAAATTGCGCCTGCAGCGCGAGGAAAATGAAGAAGCCGTCAGCCGCGCGACCGTCGTGCGCGCCACCGAACGGAAGCCAGTTCAGTTCCGTGAGGACGGATCCGATCGCTGCGAGCAGCAGGAGGTAATCCCATTTTTTCCGCAGGACGACGGCGGCGATGCCGAAATTTAACAGCGCGACATAGCCGAAGAGAAAAAGCGCATTATCCGGTTCGCTCAATAGCAGAGGCGGCGTGAGAAATCCGCCTAACAACCCGAGCACGACGACGACCTGCGCGTCGAGAATCACCGCGAGAAGGAACGCCATCAGCGTGATCGCGGACATCAGAACGAACGTCAAAGGGAGCCCGAGCAGGCTGTAAAATGCGTGCGCGGCAAAGATATCGGCGTAGAGCACAAGCACGCCGGTGGCGCACAAGCTCTGGCCGGGTGCGCGGTAATTGCGCACGGCTGTGAACCACCCACCAGCGATCAGGCCGAGACCGATCACAACGCCAATGACCACGCGCATGACCGGTGTGATGAGGTTGTTCTCGAAGGAATATTTGACGAGAAAGACGACGCCAAGGAAGAGGACGAAACCGCCCAGCCAGGCCAGGAGCTTTACGCCCATGAGCGCTTCCCAATCGATTGCGGGCACAAGCGGTTTGCTCGGCGCGGGTTTCGAAATAGGCGGAGCGGGTGCGGGCACGACCGGCAGCGGTGGTGGCGTGGCGGCCGCGCGCGCCACGGGCTGCGGAGCCGGTTGTGGCGCGATTGGTTGTGGCTCGGACTGCGCTGTTGGAACTCCCCGCGCTTCCAAGATCGCGAGGCGTTGCGCCAGTTTCTCTACGATAGATTGGAGAGTTCGCTGGCGCGCACGCTGGGTAAACAACGCCGCCACTGCAATGATGGCAAAAACCAAGCCGCCGACGAACCCGCAGGTGAAGAAAGCTTCCATGATGCTTAGCGGTTGCCGGTCATAATCCGGTGGGCGCGGACAGAAATTCCCACGACACCTCGAAGCGCTGGGCCGCGTAGGCCGCGAGCGCTTTTACCCCGAAAGTCTCCGTGGCGTAGTGACCGCCTAACAAGAGATTCACGCCGAGCTCTTCGGCCGCGATACCGGCCCAATGCGGCGCCTCGCCCGTGAGGAAAGTGTCAACGCCCGCAGCGGCCACAGCGTAGATTTCCGAGCCGGCGCCGCCCGTGACCACCCCGATGGTTTTCGTCTCGGCTGGACCGAAATTGAAAACCTGGACCGGACCGCCTAACGAATGCTCGAAGCGCTGAATCAACTCCCCGCGGTCGACTTTCGCCTGAGCCTTCAATCCCACGAGCTGACCCTTCGTTTCGAGAAATGGTTCCGTGTTCTCCAACTCCAAGGCGTAGGCGAGCTGGGCGTTGTTGCCCAGCGTGAGGTGGATATCGAGTGGAAGATGGCAACTGTAGAGCGCGATGTCGTGCTCCAGCAGGAAGGCGATCTGCCGACGGAACGGTCCCGTGACCGCCTGCAATCCCGGCCAGAACAAACCGTGATGCACTAAAAGAAGATCGATCCCGGCATCCGCTGCGAGCCGAAACCCGCGGGTGGACGCATCCACCGCTGCGCCAATCTTCCGCACCTGCCCCGAGTTCTCGACCTGCAGACCGTTCAGCGCGTGCGACCAATCGCTACACTCCGTGATGCGCAGATGTTCATCGAGATGGCGGACGATCTCGTTTAGTGAAGACATTGTCGGGCAAAGCGTTCCGAACGCTACGCTGGTCGTCGATCATGGAAATAATCACGCGTCCGACAACCAAAATTTGTCCCAGCACGTGGACTTCGGCCATGTTGATTATTGTCGGTTCAACCTTCGGCGCGAGGGCGCGCCGGCTCCACGCCGCAACTTCACTTGGAGTCGGCCCGCCCTCGGGCCGAAGGATCAGCCGCTCAGCCGACATCGACCAACGCGACCGTGTGTTCAACCTTCGGCGCGAGGGCGCGCCGGCTCCACGCCGCTACTTCGCTTGGAGTCGGCCCGCCCTCGGGCCGAAGGATCAGCCACTCAACCGACATCGACCAGCGCTACCGTGGACTTCTTTGACCCGAAACCAGAGTTCCTGTCGGACACCGGTTCGAATCTGTTCCACCGCCTGCCCGAGGGTTCGCGCGCCGGGCGCCATTTCCCCGAGAATCCACCCGCCCAAGGCAAGTATGAGCGCGGTGAGAAGAGCCGATGTCCACGTCTTCCGAATCGCGGTTCCGAGCCAATGTTGTCTTTCGGCTGTGCGCAGCCGCCGGTAGAGCACCGAAAGGAGTTACGCATCCAGGAACACTTCTCCGATCAGGGCCGGCGCTGCCACGATGGCCGAGATCAGAACTGCCACCAGCGCTACGACGACCCCCAGGAGGAGGACGGGAAGGCAGCCTTCATCCAGATCGAGATCGCCGATGCCAAAGTCCGGCACATCAAGATAATCCAACCAGGAATATCCTCCGGTGAGGCTCCGAAACGGTCGCTCGGGTTCCTCTTCCGCAACGATGTCGCCGACCTCTAAATCCTCCGGATTGAAACGAGACCGCTCCAATGAGACTCAGATGCGGATCAGAGCGAGAAGCACACCGTAGCTGCCGAGAACGGCGAGCGGATATCGCATCCACATTTCGTCGAGGCCGGCATGCAGCATCGCGTAAGAAAGAAGGAAACCAGCCAGGCCTGTGACGAGGAGCACCAAGGCGAGCACCGTGCGCGGGAAACTCCGCTGGCGAAAATAAGCTGCCAGGGCGGCGGTGGCGCGACGACGCCATGCGGCGTTGGATTTCATCAAGTCGTTAGGCTCCCGAAGCGTCTCATCGAACCAGAGCGTAAACCAACGAGTCCAGAATCTTGCCGTCTTTCACCACGTTTTTGCGCAGACGTCCTTCGTACTCAAAGCCGGCTTTTTCCAGCACGCGAACGGAAGCCGGATTGTTTGCATACAGCTCGGCGAAAATGCGGTGGAGCGGGAGCGCTTCGAGACGTTCGGCCACAAAAGCGCGCACTGCCGCCGTGGCCAGCCCACGACCCCAGTATGGCTCCGCCACCCAATAACCGAGCTCGGCCGTGTGGCGATGCACGTCCTCCTTTACTTTGAGGCCGATCGCTCCCGCGACCTTTCCTTCGACCTCGATGCAGAAGGAGTGATGCAACGGGTCGGTGCCAATGCGCCCCAGATGAGCCTCTGCATCCGCCAGCGTGTACGGATGCGGCATCAGGTCGCGTAAGTGGAGCCAGATTTTGCGATTGTTCGCGGCCAGCGCGAGGGCGGGCGCATCCTCGTTTCGCCATTCTCGGAGAACGCATCCACTTAGTTAGCTCGATTCGCATCGCGCGACGCTAGCATGTGGCGGAATTCGAAGACAAACCCGTTGCTGACTTTTCTTGACGGATTCTGCGTGGCTTGGGACGTTGCCAGAGACGCAGCTCTCACCCAGTCGACGGAGGAAATTATTTTGGAATACACCGACGCACCTTCAGCCGAAACCCCAACGCTCACTGAGGGCACGATGGCGTGTCCGCTGTGTGGGCAAGTTCTGCCGGCGGACGCGGCGAGTTGCAGTCATTGCGATTGGAGGCGCGAGAGGCGCGGATCGGAGGTGGACGGCAAAGCGAGCGACATCGTCGCGGTGTTGCTCAGTTTTCTCCCGGGGCTCGGTCATATCTACAAAGGGCACCGTTACGTGGGTCTGTTGCTCATGTTCCTCGGCACACCGGCCGCGGTCGGCGGTGCGCTCTTGCTCGCCACTGGGACAGCCGGCTTCGGGGTGATGATTCTGCCGATCTACTGGCTTTGCGTGATGGTGCATGTTTACGCGAGTCAGGATCGGATTCAGCCGGGCAGCACTGACGAGGGCGAAGAATACTAGAGGTGGCTGTACTGTCATCCCGAGCCGCGAAGACGGTCGAGGGATCTCACAGGCGGGCGATGGTGTATGAGAAACGGGAGACCGCTCCGGCAGATCGACTCGAGGACGTTGGTTCTGGCGACAAACGCGTTTCCGGGCTCGGACTCTTGTTCCCGAGTGCGAGATCCCTCGACCGTCTGCGCGGCTCGGGATGACAGTAGAGTGCGCCGCTCGCTCGTTCAGACCGCGGCTTCGGTCGCGACGACCGCGGCATGGATTTCTTCCATGATCTCGCGGAGGCCGTACCGGAATTTCCACCCCGGGTAGTGTTCCTGGAAACGCCGCACATCGCTGATCCACCAGATGTGATCGCCGATGCGGTTGTCCTCCTCGTATTTCCAGGTCAATCGCTTGCCGCTGATTTCCTCGCAGAGATTGATCGCTTCCAGCATCGAACAGTTGCTGTGTCGGCTGCCGCCCAAGTTATAAACTTCGCCGGCTCGTGGCGCGTCGATGAAGGCGGCGAACGCTTCCACGAGATCGAAGCTGTGGATGTTGTCGCGCACTTGTTTGCCGTTGTAACCGAAGACGCGATACGGTCGACCCGTCACCGTGCATTTCATCAGGTAGGACAAAAATCCGTGGAGCTCGGTGCCCGCGTGCGCCGGTCCGGTGAGACATCCGCCGCGGAAACACGCGGTCGGCATTCCGAAATAGCGACCGTACTCCTGCACCAAAATATCGGCTGCCGCTTTCGACGCGCCGAAGAGCGAGTGCTTCGTGTGATCGATGCTCATCGTCTCGGAAATACCGGGCTCGTATTCGTGGCCCTCCGCGATTTCCCAGCGCAATTCCAGTTCTCGCAGCGGCAAACGATTCGGCGTGTCGCCGTAGACTTTGTTCGTGGAGGTGAAAACGAACGGCGCCTCCAGACAAAACTCACGCGCGGCTTCAAGCAGATTGAGCGTCCCGTTTGCATTCACCGTGAAATCCATTTGCGGATCGCGCGCCGCCCAATCGTGCGAGGGCTGCGCCGCCGTGTGTACAGTCGCCGCGATGTTTGCGCGATGCTGTGCGAAGACCTCGCGCACCGCTTTTGCGTCACGAATGTCGATATCGTGGTGCTCGTATTCGCCGATGGTTTGCACGAGCTGATCGCGCGTTCCGCGAGTGGAGGCCTCCTCGCCGAAGAAGCGGCTCCGCATGTCGTTGTCGATTCCGACGACGTGATAGCCGTCACCGGCGAAACGCTTCACCGTCTCGGAGCCGATCAAGCCAGCCGAGCCGGTTACGATGATGGTCTTCTTCGTCACGCGGTCGGCTGGCCGATGATCCAGGTCACTGCGCTGGCTGCTTCTTGGGCGCGCGCGGCAGGATATTGGAGATCGGACTGCGAGACTTTCTCAATCAGTCCCGGATTTTTGGTCCCATCCACGAGGAAGCAAATGTGCCGCGCCTGCGCGATGAGCGGGAACGTGACGGTCAAACGCCAGGCGTCGAACTTCGGCACGAAATTCGCGACGACTTTCCGCAGTTTTTCATCCAGTGCAGCCGTTCCGGGAAATAACGACGCCGTGTGCCCATCGTCTCCCATTCCGAGCAAAATCAAATCGTGCCGGTAAGTCATTTCTCCTTTTTGGGTGGCCAGGAGCTTGAGCTGGTCTTCGTATTCCTGCGCCGCCAGAGTCGGCTCCACTTCGCCGCGCATCCGCAGAACCGATCGATCTGGAATCGACGCCGGAACGAAAAAAGCTTCGCGCGCCATCCGGTAATTGCTGTCCGCGTGATCCGGCGGCACGCAACGCTCGTCGCCAAAGGTGATGCGCACCTGTTCCCACGGCAGATCGCGACCGCTGCGCGCGATCTCCTCGTACACCGGCCGCGGCGTGCGACCACCGGCAAGCGCGATCCGAAATTCACCGCGCTCACCGAGAGCGGCGTGCGCGTGTTGCAAAATGAACTGCGCCGCGTCGCGGACGAAGTTTTGAGTGTGGACAATCTCTGGTTTCATAATTCGCGTCAAATCGCGCAATGCGCCTGGCCGCGCTTTTCGAGATAGCGCTGATGATATTCTTCCGCGCGATAGAAAGTCGGCGCAGATTCGATCGAAGTCACGATCGGACGTGAAAATCGGCCGCTCTCATTCAGCGCTGTCCTGGCTTCCTCCGCCGCCGCCTTCTGTTCCGGCGTATTATAAAAAACGACCGATCGATATTGGCTGCCGACATCGGGGCCCTGGCGATTGAGCGTGGTTGGATCGTGATTCGACCAAAAAACATCGAGCAGCTGCTGATAGCTCACTCTGCTCGGATCGAACTCCACTTCCACCACCTCCGCATGACCCGTGCTTTCGCGGCAAACCTGCTCGTAAGTCGGATTCTCCGTTTCGCCGCCTGCGTAACCGACCGCCGCTTCGGTCACCCCATTGATATTCCGGAACGTCGATTCCACGCCCCAAAAGCAACCCGCGCCGAACATCGCCTTTTCCATCGTCATGGCGAAACCATCAAACGAGATGCTGGCATCCGCAACACGCGCTGAAAGCGCGCGATGTTCTGACCGGCTCTCGCGCGAAGCGCGGTAGGGACGGCGCGCTGCGCTGTCCCAGTGGCGTGGCTGGTCTCTGGGGGCCCGGCGCGCTCAAGTTGCAGGCGCACGCGCTTTGGACGCCGCAGCGCCGGCGTCCCTACCCTCGTTGATGACAAACGCTAACCCTGCTTCCCTTCCCGCATCCGCACGGGCGATGCCGGAATCTTATCGAGCACGATCTGCTGGTCGCCATCGTATCGTCCGAAAGCTAGAACGCCCGTTGGGCATTGCTGCACGCAGGCGGAACAGCGGACGCACTCCGGGTCTTCCATCGGGAGTCCTTTGTTGGCGAAATTCATCACGTCGATGCCTTGATGACAGACGGAAGTGCAAACGTTGCACGAGATGCATTTCGATTTTTCGGGGAAGATGCGGTAGCGCGAGAAGCGCGTGTAGATGTGCATCAGCGCGGCCAGCGGGCACGCGAAACGGCACCAGACCCGGCCGCTGAACCAAAAATAAAGTCCCACGCCGAGGATGCCGCCCATGAAAATATCGACGCTCCAGGCGTAGTTCAGAAACGGGATGCCTTCGAAGAGCTTGTGATACCAAAGAGTGGCCCACGACTCTTCGCCCAGCGCCCAGCCGGCAATGCGCAGTCCGAGGATCGCAAACGCAAAAACGAGCGCGGCCTGGCCCACCATGTTGAGTCGATTCCAGAACGGGCCGTGCGGCATTTTTTCGCGTTGCGTGTCCCCCATCGTTTCCGCGAGCGCGCCGCAGGAACAAATCCAGCCGCAGTAGGCGCCCTTCCCCCAGCGAAAGATGATCAACGGAATGATGACGAAGGTTTGGACGAAACTAATCCCGAGCCAGAGCCACATCGGGTGATCGGTGAAGACGTTGTAAACGTTAAGCGGGAACGCGAGGATGAACCCGTAGGCTCGCCAGTAAGCGCGTTCGTGGCCTAACGAGCCGTCGTAGCTTTCGAATAATTGATTCGCCAGCCAGTGCAGCGGCTGTCCCGGCTCGAACCAGCCGTTACGCCCAAGCCACGGCAGGATGATTTCCGGGAGGATGAAGAGCGGAATGCACTGCGAGCAGATCAGCACAATCGTCTGCACCGTCACGTACGGCGTGCGGCGTCGCCGGATGCGGCGGATGCCAAAGACGAAAACGCAGGTGCAGTAGGCCAGCGTGTAATAGAAGGCGGGGTTCCCGAGGCCGCGCTTGATGGTGTAAAGGAGGTTCGTGTCGTGGCTCGACCACTCGGCTATTTTGCCGCCTGCGGCTTCGATCGCTTTCGGAACGTTATAGGGAAAAGCCTTCTGCTGACTGGCCCATTTTTGCACCGGAAACTCCTGCGGATGGTTGCTCTTCCAATGGTAGAGGACCACGCAGAAGAGGACGAAGGCGAGGCAGCTAATCCAGGTCAACGGCCGCCAATCGCCCCGCACATGCAGTCCGCTGCGACGAAAGAAATCCAGCGGCGCCTCGCGGCCGAGCATGGTGAAAACCACATCGTTAGGCAAGATCTCTTCCGTCCCGTTCTTCAGAGAAACCTGCGTCGCCTCGATCCGTGTCACTTCCGTGCCGAGCGCCAACTTCAACGCGCCGCCCTTGGCACCACGCATCCCAGAAGTCATCGCCGCGTTGACGCGGTCGGAGGTCGGCCGTTCCACTTGCACGTCCGCGCTGGCATCGCGCGTCAGCATTTCGATTTTCGCAATGTTATCGGGTTTCGCGCGCGAGAGTTCCGGGCGCCGATAACTCAACGTCACCTTCGCGCCGGACTTCGTCAGCGCGATCGCTGTCTCCAATGCCGAATCGCCGCCGCCGACGACGAGCGCATTCTTCCCCTCAAATTCCTTCGGGTCGAAGAGCCGATTGTAAACCTTGTCCAGTTCCTCACCCGGCACGCCGAGTTTACGGAAGTTTCCGCTCCGCCCGATCGCCACAATCACGCGTTGCGCGCGTAGCGCCTCCCCCTCCCCCATCTTCAAAACGAGAAGACCATCCTTCCGCTCGAGGCGCTCCACCCGGCCCGCGGTGATCTCGATCCCCGCCGCAGTCCGTTGCGCTTCCATCTCCTCCAGCAGCGCCTCCTTCACATCCGCCGTAAACTGCAGCCCACCCTCCAGCTTCATCTCCGTCGGATAGGTGTAGATCGGTTTCGCTTTCGGAAAATTGACGACCGTGGAAAAAACTTCCGTCGCCTCGATCACGACGAAACTCAGTCCCGCCTTCCGCGCTTCAATCGCCGCGGAAATCCCCGCCACGCCCGCGCCCACAATCGCCAGATCAAAACTCTCCGCTTGCCGCGCTCCGTTCTCCCCTTTTCGAAAATCCGGCTCGCGCAAAATCGCCCGCACCGCCTCCGCTCCGGTGTGCGAAGAAAACTTGAGCAGCGGAATCCCGGTGAGATCGCCCACAATCCGAACACCCGCCAGATTCGTTAGGCCATTCTCGCCCGACGCCGGTAATTTTTCGACCGTGCCGGCGGGCCACTGCGTGTGCAACCACTGCGTGTAGCGTGAGATAAAGCTGCGCATAGGAAAGACTTTCATACTCTTGGAGGCGCGTCCCGAGAAGATATTTCACTCCGAATTTCCCGCGCATTTCCGACCAATCGTTGCGCTCCCCTTCGTCATCGCCGATTCTTCGCCTTCATGAAATTTTTCGCCTCTCTGGCGCTGCTCGCCCTCTTGTTCGCACCCACCGCCGCCTTCGCCGCTCCGAAAGCGAAGCCGAAACCCGTGCGTTGGCCGTGGTCGCGTCCGACGCCCACTCCGACACCGCGTCCCAAGATCGCGCCGGCCGCAAAGAAGCCCACGCCGCCCATCGTTCCGCCCCGTCCGCGGCCCGCGCCCACGCCGATGGTCGCGCTCCCGAATTACGACGAAGAAACCAGCGTGCGGCTCCAGATTTTCCTCGATAACCACGGCTTCGGACCCGGGAAAATCGACGGCAAAATGGGCGAGTTCTTCCGCAAGGCGCTCGTCTCTTACAAGAAAGCGAACGGCATGGAGATCACCGGCGCCGTGGACGCATCGCTGCTCGATCAGGTGCCCGAGCCATACACCCGCTACGTGATTCGCCCCGAGGATACACAGTTCGTCGGCGAGACCGCGTCGAAGCCTTCGCAGCAGGCGAAACTGAAGGCGATGAAATACGGATCGTATCTGGAGTTCGTCTGCGAACGTTTCCACGCCGCGGAGGACTTTATCCGCCAGATCAATCCCGGGATTAACTTCGACCAGCTAAAACCCGGCGACACGCTGAATGTTCCAAACGTGCAGCCCTTCGAAATCGAAAAGCTGAGCGAAGGCTTCATGCCGGAAGATCCCGCGCTCGCGGGCCGCAAGGTGGTTATCGACACCGTCGAGCGCTTTCTCGAAATTCACGACGAGAGCGACAAGATCATCGCGGAGTTTCCGATCACGCCCGGCTCGTCGACTCTCCCCGCGCCCATCGGGACCTGGAAAATCCTCGGCATCGCCACGCTCCCGTGGTTCCGTCATGACGAGGGTGTCCTGAATTCCGGGGTAAAGTCCGATACGTTTTACAATATTCCCGCCGGGCCGAACAATCCGGTCGGCGTCCTCTGGATGGGCCTGAACAAGCCGCACGTCGGCGTCCACGGCACGAACAATCCGGAGACGATCGGTCGCGCCGCGAGTCACGGCTGCATCCGCACCGCGAATTGGGATGCCGCGCGGATCAAAGACCTCGTGACCAAAGGTTGCGTCGTCGAGATTTTTTAGCGCGCCGCCGGGACCCAACGCTTCCTCCGTCATCCCGAGCCTGTCGAGGGATCTCGCAACCGCAGTTCACGTTTCCTCGTGTCTCAAAAGCTCAGAGGCAGCGCCGACGTGTGCCTAGCGAAGCGTTCGACCACGCCGCTATTCCATCGGCGAGATCCCTCGACAAGCTCGGGATGACAAGCCGACCCCAAGGAGCGGCGCGCTTCCCTTGGCCCGCCGTAGGGCGTTTTGGAAAACGCCCCTCCTTGTTTTCCTTCCAAAATATTTCGCGCGGATTCGCGCGTCCGTGCGTCTAGGCTGTTGAAGCACGCATCATGGACGCCACCGACCGCGAGATTTACCGCGCCGCCATCCGAGGCGACCGCGATGCTTTCGAGACGATCATTCGCGCCTCCAGCCGTTCGCTCTTCGCCATCGCCTACGGCGTCCTGCAAGATCGCGCCGAAGCGGAAGACGCCGTCCAGGATTCCTTCATCAAAGCCTGGAAATCACGCTGGCGGGTGCGCGATCCGGAAAAATTTCCCGCCTGGCTGGCGACCATCGCACGCCACCGCGCTCGTGATTTAGCAAGACGCCAACGCCCTTCCGAACCGCTCATCGAACAGGTCGAGGAAATCGCCGACGACAGCGCGGCGCACCAAGACCAAATAGCGCGCGAAGCCGAGCTGAGCAGCCGAGTCCACTGCGCTCTCTCTGCTTTGCCGGAAACGCATCGCATCGCCGTCACCCTCCGCTACTTCGACGCGCTCGATTACGCCACGATCGAGCAAACCCTCGGCCTAACGAATGGTGCCCTCCGCGGCATTCTCGGCCGCGCCCTCCAAACCATGCGCAAGCGCCTCCAACCCGCGCTCGCCTCAATGGACTAACCAACATGCCAACCATTCACGACGACATCGAACCGTGGCTGGCCGCCTCCGTGCACGACCAGCTTTCACCCGAAGAACGCACGCAGTTGCAAGAGCATCTCGCCACCTGTGAAACCTGCCGCGCCCTGCATGCCGAAGAACTCGCCACCCACAATATGATCGCCACCACCCTCGACGAAATGAAACCCGACCTCGCCTTTGAACAACGCGTCCTTTCCGGCTTTCGCCGCAGAATATCTTCACGCACCGAAATTGCGCCGTTCCTCGGAAACTTCTTCGGCTCACGCACGATGCGGATTGCAGCCGTTGCAGCCGCCTTGATCATGCTCACTCTTTGTGGGGTGTGGCTGACCACATCGCCCACTTTGGGCAACGAAGAACTAGCAGTCCAAGCGGTCGAACCGTCTGGTTCTTTGAGAGGCTTGCGTGACGAGTTGGGCTTCGCCGAATTCAAAAACTCTGCCGAGGGTCAGCGAATCTTACAGGAACCTCGGTCGCCGTCCGCCTATGCGTCCGGTGGCGTCGCGCAGCCTGCGCAGAACAAGAATGAGCCAGTGGTCGCTGCCAGTTCTCGCGATTCGACGGCTGAAACCGAGACGGCGTCGCCAGTCACCGTCTACAGCGCGGACGCCGCCGGCAAGGTCTCCGAATCACCGGCTGCGCCGGAACCAAAAGCAATGGTCGCGCCAACCACCGTTGCGGAAAATCGCGTGGACCGGCTTCGCCAAGAGTCCGACAAGAAAGACCTGACCGACCAAGGCCGAGGTTCAGGTGCGGCGACGCCCCCCGCTGCGCCTGATGCAAACCGCAAACTCGTGCGCAACGCGCAGGTTGAACTCGAGGTCCTGAAATTTGAAGAGGCAGTGCAGAAAATCGCCACCTCCGTTACGGACATGCGTGGCTATGTAGCCACCAGCAGTTCGTCGAAACAGGCCAATGGCAAGCTGCGCGGAGTCGTGGTCGTGAAGGTGTTGCCGGAAACACTCGACGCGTTTCTCGCAACGCTCCGCACGCTCGGGGAATTGAAGAACCAGAACCTCGGTACGGAAGACGTGACGAAACAGTATTTCGATACCGATTCGCGCCTGAAGAACGCGCGCATCATGGAGCAGCGCCTGCTCGAGATCCTCAAAACCTCGAGTAACAAGGTCGCCGATCTCTTGGAAGTCGAGAAAGAGCTGGGCCGCGTGCGCGCGTCGATCGAGCAGATGCAGGGCGAGCTCAAATACATGGATGCGCTGGTCGCCTTCGCCACCGTCACGATCACGCTCACGGAAAAGGACATGGACGTGCCGGCGGCGTTCCTCTTAAAGCGCCGCGCGCAGCTCGCGCTTTTCTCGGCTGAAGTGGAGAAGACTTTCGCCGAAGTGAAAAGCGTGATCGACGGCGCGACGGCGCAAGTTTCTTCCTCCACGCTTGATCGCGACGGCTCCGGTGAAGCGACAGCGCGGCTTGTGTTACTCATCGTCCCGGAAGAAGCCGACGCCCTCATCGAACGCATCAAAGGCATGGGCCGCGTGCAGAATTACAACGAGCAGACCGATCGCATCGCGCAGGGCGGCAGCGGCATGGGCGAAGGCGCGAAAGTGGAACGCGACAAAGTGGAGTTGAGCATCACCATCTCGCGCAACGAACAGGAGCCGGCGCTGCAAACGACCTCGCTTAGCATCCTGACTTCCGGCGTCGCCGAGAAGGTCGCGCGTCTGAAAGAGACCGCCGCGCAATCCGGCGCCGAGATCCGCAGCTCGACCTTCAATCAAAATCCCGACGGCCAGGAATACGCCAACGTCTCCCTTCGCGTCCCGATGAAAAACTACGCGGCCTTGGTCAGCTCGTTCAATCAGCTCGGCAAAGTGAAAGACGTCAGCGTGCAACGCCAGGATCGCCGCGGCACGGTCAACGAAGAGACCGCGCCCGCCGACATCAACATCCAAGTGTACAGCCAACCCAGCATCGTCTCCAACGAGAGCGGCCTCTTCGCCACGATCCGTCGCACGCTGATGCAAGGCATCACCGCGCTGATGTGGAGCCTGCGCATGATCGGCGTGGCGGTCGCGTTCTTCGCACCGTGGGTCTTGGCGCTCGCCGTCATAATCTGGATCGTGAAACGCATCTCTCGCGCCCGAAAGCTGCGCGCAGCATCGAAAGACTAGCGGCGTGGCCAGCGAACTCCGGGTAGCGCACGTCTCCGGGCGTGCTGGTTTTGGCATTCTGCCAAAACAATCTTCCGAGAACCGTGTTTACCTCTCAGCGTTCGTCCGCGAAGAAAACCGTGCCCAAGGAAGTTCGCGACGGCAGAATGCCATCGCCAGCACGCCTGGAGACGTGCGCTCCCAGAAACCTTACCCCCCGCTAGAAGAAAACGGCCGCCGCCCACGCCAGCAGCGGCGTCAGTAAAACCAAATCCGCCAGCGCCGTCCGCACGTCGGGATCAAATCTCCCGCGGAAAAAATGCAACCCCGCGAGCAATATCGCGCTCGCCCCCACCACCGCCCCCACCCAGTCGAATCGCACCAATCCCACCGCCGCGAGGACGACCAACGCGATGGGCGCGCAAACCCTCACCGCCGCAAACTCCGTCGCGATCGACACCCGTCCCTGGGCCCGATCCAATTCCCGCTCCCAAACCGCGATCGAAACGCAATTGAGCGAACAAAGCGCCGCAAAGAGCGACCACCCGATCCACCCCCCGCTCGTTAGGCCGTGCCGCAGTGGAATCATCGTCCCCGCTGCGAAAAGGACGCCGATGCAAATCTCCTTCAGGGGCATCCGACGCCAGAGAGAAGGCCGCAACTGGTTCAACATCAGATACCCGAGCGCCAACATTCCGACGACTGCACCGCGCCAGATCGTTCCTCTCGGAACCCAAGTGAACACCACGAACGCGTCGGCCATGATCGCAAAGATCAGGGTCGCAATCCAGGCGGTGCGATGTGTCTGGCAAAAGCGCTGCCGCAGCGAAGTCGGCGGCTTGGCATCGATGGACAGGCTGTCGCCAAAACGGTCGGCCAGATAAATGAACCATGCGGTCAGGAACAACGCCGCGGTTCCTCCGCTCGCGATCGGAATGCTAAAAGTGCGGGAGAAAAGCCAGAGCCAGCTCACGGCCACGAGCGGCGCGTCGAGACAAACGAGGTTCAGCCAAACGAGAGGATTTCGGGCGCCGCGGCGCGCCGATGTTTCATCCCCGCGCTGCTCTTTCGGCGCTTCGGCGAGCGATAAGTCCTTCACCTGACACTACCGCTACCACGAATCCGCCTCGCCGTCGTTGGAGCCGGCGCGCCCCCGCGCCGAAGGTTCGGCGTTTTTGCGTGTCAGGCTTTCCGACGCCGCAATTCCATCGCCCACAGGCCCGCAATCGTGAGGATGTCGCCAATCAGATGCGTTACGACGGTTGATCCAGGCGACGCGGGATGCAGCGTCGGTTCCAACGTTCCGCGCAACGTTCCCGTGTTGACCACGGCCGAGTCCGCTTTCCGGATCGACTCCAAGGTGGCGAAACGTTGCTCTCCGGTATCGCGAATCGCGCTTAAATTTTCGAAGGCAAAAAGCGCGAACAAGACGCAAACAATCGCAGTCGTCAGTGGCGAACTTTCTTTTCGCAGCGAGGAAAACGCGAGCAGCCCGCCTACGATGACGACATAGAGCGTCCAGTAATTCTGCAGGGCCGTCGTGCGCTCGAAATAGAGTTGAATGAGTTCGTTGTAGTTCATGTGGGGTGGATCGAATTAAGCCTCGCCGATTCGTTAGACGCGAGCACAATCTTGCGACGCGCGGAGATTGAATTTTTCGAGTGCTCGGATCACTTCCGGTCGCACCACAATCGAAGGCCGTACCCTGCGCAGGAGGGCGAGACAACTCTCCACTCCATCCGCCTGTCCGCTCCGGATCAAATGCGAGCACACTGCCGCTGCGCTGCGCGAATATCCGATCTTGCAGTGCACGTAGACGATGCCGCGTTCCGACTCCGTCGCGATGTAGTCCGCCATCTCGTCGAGTTGCTCTTGAGTTGGCGCAGTCAGATCGAGAATCGGGAGGTTCCGATAGCGCAACTTTCGAAATGCGCGCGGCGCGGAAAATTCTGCAGTCAGATCCAGCACCGAGGTGACTCCCGCTGATACGGCGGCGGGTGCGGCGCGATTGTTGAGTGCGCTGCCAATCCAGACATTCGACGTCACCGCGTCCCATGCGCGGCATTGCCGCCGATAGTAGGTGCGCGAGAGATGTTGCCCCACCAGCACCGGGCCGAGCACCCAAATCGTGCTCCACGGCAACACCCCATCCGCCTTGCGAAAAATGGCGGGCCCGATTCCGAAATAAGCCGCGGCGACGATCGCGAGAGCCGACGCTGGCCAAAACAAGATCGCGCCCCAAGGCCAGAACACGATCGCGCTCAGAAATAAGAGCAATGCTCCGGTTGCGTAACGCCAGCCGATTCGCGGCTCGCGCATCACCGGTGAAACCAGCGGACTCTCCCGAATGAAATAGAAACAGTAACCGGCGAGCGCGAAACCTCCGACCACATCCAGGACATGGTGCTGATAGGTCAGAACTGCGGAAACGACAATGAGCGCGAACCAAAAAACAAGAGGCCCTCGCAACCAACTGCGGCTGTGCCGCGCATAGATAACCACGAGCAACGCGCTCAGTGCGACGTGCAGCGACGGAAACAAATTGAACGGCGCGTCCATGGTGCGGAACCAATCGAAGACGGCTCCGAGCCACCCGGCCGTTTGCGGTCGCACGAACGCGTAACGCAGCGGAAACGCGAGAAAGCACATTCCAGCCACGATGATCGCGGCGGAGATCCGTTTCGCGAAGGTCCGCAGTTCGCGTTCGCTTCCGCAGAGGAACGGCGCGGCGACGAAGAACAAATCGATCGAGAAATAGGGCGCGATCAGGAGCGGCACGAAAGGAAGGTGCCGTTCCCATTCCAGGAAAATGGATCCGACATTGGCGCGCTGCGCAGTGATCCAATTGCAACCGCCGTAAACAATCAGAAACACCACCGAGAGACCAACCGAAACACCCAGCGCACGAAAGGAACTGGCGCCGTCAAGGAGGGGCGCTGGCCCGGCCGCCCCGGTTCGTGTCGGGCGCGGGGGCGGGGCGGGCGGCGCGGCGTGTTTGGCCCGGGGCACCGGC
>JBBSPM010000057.1:0-32638 GCA_038258815.1 Chthoniobacterales bacterium | reverse complement strand
CGCGGTCGAGCCGGTCGTGCGCAGGACGATGTTGAGCGTATTAAAAGGCTTCTGCGCGAACGGCTCGTAGGCCTGGCTCGTCGTTTCCTTGTCGACGCCGTACTGCTTGATGTCGCCGACGATGCCGACGATCTCGCGGAAGGTCTCGGGGCCCATCTGCACGTTGATCCGTTTGCCGATCGGGTCCTCGTTAGGGAAAAATTGCCGGGCCAGCGTTTCGTTGATGACCGCGACGTGCGGCGCTTTCGCATCGTCCCGCGCGGTCAAGAGCCGCCCGCGCACGAGCGGGATGCTCATGGCCTGGAAATAATCGGGCGTAACCGCGTAGTAATTCGTACTGGGCAGATCGCCCGGCGCGACTTCCGGGCGGCCTTGGATATTAAATGTTATTACCCAATCGTTCAGCAGCGGCAGAGTGTGGGTGAGGCCGGCCGACTGCACGCCGGGCAAGGCGCGCAGCCGTTCGAGGAGCGTGCTCGCGAAAGCCGCTTGCTGCTCCGGCTTTTCATATTTTTTCTCGGGCAACGTGAGCTGCAGAACGGTGGCGTTTCTCGGATTGAAACCTGGATCGACATGCGTCAGGCGCAGGAAGCTGCGGGCGAGTAAGCCGGCCCCGCCTAACAACACCAAAGCGAAGGCGACCTCGGTCACGACGAGCGCGCCGCGCAAGCGTCCGCGCGCATCCGTCGAACCGCGCGAGCCTTGTTTGAGGGATTCGTTCATGTCGGTGTGCGCCGCCAGCCAGGCCGGCGCGACCCCGAAAACAACGCCGGTCGCGACGCTGAGGAGGAGGGAAAAAATCAGCACGCCAGGGTCGAGATGAATGCCGCTCACCCGCGGCAGATCGGGCGGGGCGAGCGCGAGGAGCGCATCCAGTCCCCAGCGCGCGACGAGCAATCCGGCCGCGCCCCCGCAGAGCGCGAGCAGGACGCTTTCGGTGAGCAACTGCCTAACGAGTCGAAAGCGGCTCGCCCCCAGCGCCGCCCGGATCGACAGCTCCCGATGCCGCCCGGTAGCGCGGGCGAGGAGAAGGTTCGCGATGTTCGCGCAGGAGATGAGAAGCACGCAGCCGACCGCGCCGAGAAGCGTGTAGAGGACGACGCGTACGTCGCGCACGCTGTAGTCGAGCATGGGCGTGACGAAGACACCCCAGCCTTTGTTCGAGTCCGGATATTGGGTGGCGAGCTGGGCGGCGAGGAGATTCAGCTCGGCGTCCGCCTGCGCCACAGTCACGCCGGTTTTCAAACGGCCCAGCACATTCAGATAATGTGCGCCGCGATTTTTGTTGCTGCGCTCTTCCGGGCTGAACGCCATCGGCATCCAGACATCGACCTTGCTCCGGAAATCCGGCGGCGCCACGCCGACTACGGTGTAGGGCTCGCCGTTGAGCTGCACGGATTTCCCGACGACGTCCCTTTCGCCGCCGAAGACGCGTTGCCAAAACGGATTACCCAAGACGACGACACGATTTTTCCCGACGGCATCCTCTTCCGGCAGAAACGTCCGCCCGAGGACCGGCTGAATGCCGTAAACCTTGAAGTAATCCGCCGTCGCCTTCACCCCGAGGAGCCGCTGCGGTTCGCCCCGACCGGTGAGGTTAATCTGGTCGGCGGTGAAGGCGGCGAGTGCCGAATACGACTTCGTCTGTTTCTGCCAATCGAGAAAGTTAGGCGGCGCAGCGGAGAACTCCGGGAACTGGGGCAGATTCGTATCCTTAACGACGACGATCCGATCGGGCTGCGGATAATCGAGCGGCCGCAAAAGGACCGTGTTGACCACCGAGAAGATGGCGGTGCAGGCGCCAATCCCGAGCGCGAGCGTGAGAATGGCGATCCCGGTGAAGCCGGGTGTTTTGATGAGCTGACGGAGAGCGTAACGGAGGTCGGTGATCATAATATTTTATTCGTTAGACTTCATTCGGAACGGAGAGCGATGACGGGATCGACACGCGCGGCACGACGCGCCGGGAGGTAACAGGCCAGGAGCGCGATCACGGCGAGCGCGAGTCCGATGACGGCAAAGGTGAGCGGATCGTTCGGGCTCACGCCGTAGAGGAGATGCTGCATCAAGCGGGTCAGCGCGAAGGCGGCGCCGAGTCCCAGGATTATTCCAGCGAAAACGAGGACGAGGCCGCGTTGCAGAATTAGTTGCAAGATGTGATGCACCTGCGCGCCCAGCGCCATACGGATGCCGATTTCGCGCGTGCGTTGCGTGACCAGATAACTGACCACGCCGTACAACCCGATCACGGTCAGGCAGAGCGCGAGCCCGGCGAAAACGAACATCAAGGCGAGGAGAAATTTCCGATCCGCCACGCTCCGCTCGATCAGAAACTCGACCGTGCGAATTTTCCACATCGGCTGATCGGGATCGACCCGCCAGATCGCTTGCCGGACCGGCTCGGTGAGGCTGAGCGGCTCGACCGCCGTGCGCACCACGAGCGTGGCAAAGAACACCGGCGCCTGACTGTAGCTGGCGTAAGCCTGCGGCGCGGGCTCGTCACTCAAGCGGAGTTGTTTGGTGTCGCCGACGATCCCCACGACCACGCCGGTGACGCCTTCTTCGAGCAGCTTGAACTTTTTGCCTAACGGATCCTGGCCGGGCCAAAAACGGCGCGCCATGGTTTGATTGACGAGGAAGACGAGCGGCGAATCGGAGCGATCCTGTTCGTTGAAAATGCGACCGCGGATGAGCGGGATGCCCGTCGTTTCGAAATAGCCGGCGGTGGCGATGTTGAATCCAGTCCGCGGTTCCTGCCCGGCGGCCGGCTCTGCCCGATCGAGGAGCGCGATACTCGTGCTGCCGGCATTTCCACTGAAGGGCAGACCGCGAATGAGCGCGGCCGATTCCACTCCCGGAATACGCGCGATGTTCTCCACCACCTGACGATGGAAATTCCACGGCGCATTCGGCTCGGTGTACTTGGTGCGCGGGAGCCGGTACTCGAGCGTGAGCAGATTCCTCGTTTCGAAGCCGGCGTCCGCATGCACTAGTTTTTCGAAGCTGCGGATGAGGAGGCCCGCCGCGATGAGGAGCACAATGAAGAACGCGATCTGCGCCACGACGAACGTGCCGCGGATGCCATTCCAGCGCGCGCCTTCGCCGCTCCCGCGTCCGCCTTCCTGCAAACCGTTTTGCACTTCGGTGCGGGCGAGTTGCCACGCGGGGACCAGGCCAAACAACGAGCCGGTCACAACCGACACCACGAAGGCGAAGACAAGGACGCGGAAATCGATCGCCACGTCTTCCGTTGGAACGAAATTCTGCGGCAGCTTCAGCAGCGCCCAGAGTCCCCAATGCGCCAGGAGCACGCCCGCCGCGCCGCCGGCCAGCGCGAGCACAGTCGTTTCCGTGAGCAGTTGCCTAACGAGTCGCCAGCGGCTCGCTCCGAGCGCGGCGCGCACCGCGATTTCGCGTTGCCGGGCCAGTCCGCGCGCGAGCAGGAGGTTGGCCAGATTCGCGCAAGCGATGAGCAGGATCACGCCGGCGGCCAGGGTGAGCAGCCAAAGCATCGGCCGCACCTGTCCGACCACGAACTCGCGGTAGTAATCGAGCTTCACCCCGCGCCCGGCACTCTCCTTCGGAAACGCCGCGCCCCACTGGCTGGCGATCGTCTTCGCTTCCGCCTGCGCCTGTTCGAGGCTGACGCCGCGCTTGAGATGACCGAGCGCGATCAGGAATCGCGAATCTCGCGCCATCGTCACGCCGGGATAATTCGCCATCGAGATCCAGACCTCGACGTCGGGATCGAAAGGATTCTTGAACTCGGAGGATATCACTCCAATGACGCTGTAAGGCTCGCCATTCAGAATCAGCTTCTGGCCCGTCAAGTCCGGATCGGCGTTCAACCGCTCCCGCCACAACTTCTCATTCACGACCGCGACCTTGGCCGCGCCCGGCTGGTCTTCGCCCTCGGCCAGAGTGCGGCCGCGCAGCGGAGTGAGGTGGAAAACCTGGAAGAAGTTTGCCGAGACAAACGCGCCGCGCACGCGATCCGGACGATCCACGCCGGTGACGTTGACGCTTTGCGATTGGACGCCGGCCAACCCTTCGACCGACTGCATCTGAGCGCGGAGTTCCCGGAGTTCCAGCATGGAAAGCCCATCGCGATCTCCGTTTGGGTCGAGCGCCCAGAGATCAATCAAGCGCGCGCCATCGTGATATGGAATGGCTCGCAACAAGACCGCATCGACCACACTGAAGATGGCGGTGTTGGCGCCGATCCCGAGCGCGAGAGTGAGAATGGCCACGGCGGTGAAGCCAGGCGATTTGAGGAGTTGGCGGAAAGCGTAACGGAGGTCGGCGAGCATATTTCTTATTCGTTGAAATTCATTCGGAACGGAGGGCGACAATGGGATCGACCCCGCTGGCCCGTCGCGCGGGAATGCAGCAGGCAAGAAAGGCGACGCCACCGAGCACGAGCGAGACGCTGGCCAGCGTGATCGGGTCCGTCGGGCCGATGCCGAAGAGGAGGCTGGCGATGATCCGCGTCAGTCCCACGGAAACAATGATTCCGAACGCGAGGCCGATCCCCGCCAGCACCATTCCCTCCCTAACGACCAATCTGACGACCTGCCCTTTGCGCGCGCCCAAGGCCATTCGAATCCCGATTTCCTTCCGGCGCAGGCTGACGGAGTACGCCATCACGCCGTAGATTCCAACCGCTGCCAGGGTTAAGGCGAGGGTGGCGAAAATGCCGAGCAGGAGCATGACGAACCGGCTTCGCGCCACGCTCTCCGCGACGCGTTTCTCCATCGTTTCGATCTCGAAGACGGGTTGATTGCGGTCGAGCGCAAGCACCTGTTCCCGAATTGCGCCGACCATCGCCGTCGGCTCGCTGGCCGTGCGCACCACCACAGTCATGAACCGCCGGGGCGACTGCAGGTAAGACTCGAACATCTCGGGTTTGATCTCGGCATCGAGCTTCTGGTGTTTCACGTTGCCGACCACGCCGATGATCTCGGCCCAACGCAATTTACCGTCGTCTTCCAGGCCGATGCGTTTCCCAAGCGCACCTTGACCGGGGAAGAACCGTCGCGCAAACGACTCGTTAACCACGAGCACCGGCGGCGTCTCGGCGCGGTCTTGCACGGTCAAGGCGCGTCCTTCCAGTAACGGAATTTTCATCGCCGCGAAGTAGCCTGCCGTGACCAGGCGGTTGCCCGCGGAAGCGCGCTCCGCCTGCGGGACGATCGGCTGGCCCTCGATGAGAATGCTCGAACTCGAGTCGCTCCCAGTCATGGGCAACGGATCGACGCCGCCGACGCCGAGCACGCCCGGCAACTGGCCGATGCGCTCCAGCAGGTTGGCGAAGAAGACATTCGCGGCCTGCGTTTCGGGATACTTCTGCCGCGGCAGCGAGATGTTGAGCGTGAGAAGATTCTTCGGCTCAAATCCCGGGTTCACCTCTTGCAACCGCGTCGAGCTTCGGATCATCAGGCCCGCGCCGGTGAGCAATAAAAGAGCGAGCGCGATTTCCGAGATCACGAGCAAGCGACTCAGCCGGCTGCGCGACGGCCCAACGCTGGTGCGCCCGCTCTCCTGGAGCGAGCGGTTCAAGTCTGGCCGCGACGCCTGTAGCGCGGGCGCGAGGCCCGAGATGATGCCGGTGAATAAGAGCAGCCCCAGCGTCCAAGAGAAGACTGGACCGCTCAGCGCGATTTCGCTTAGGCGCGGCAGATCGGCGGGCGCGATCCCGCGGAGCACGTCAATTCCCCAGACGGCGAGGAGCAATCCCAACGCGCCACCGATAGCCGACAAGAGCAGAGATTCGGTCAGTAATTGCCGGATGAGCCGGCCGCGTCCCGCCCCCAGCGCGAGGCGCACCGCGATCTCCTTCCGGCGGCTGGCCAGACGCGCCAGCATCAGGTTGGCGACATTGGCACAGGCGATGAGAAGCACGAATCCGACCGCGGCGAAGAGCAGATAAAGGTAAGGCTGCACATCGCCCACCAATTGCCGGTGGAGCGGGATGATGTTCACGCCCGCGGCGGCGTTGCTCTCGGGATATTGCTGGCGAAGCTGCCGCGCGATCACGTTCATCCCCGCCTGCGCCTGCTCGAGCGAGATGCCCTGCTTGAGCCGGCCGAGGACGTAAATGTAATGCGCGATGCGATCATCATCCCCCGCGCCGCGGCGGAGCGGCGTCCAAAATTCCACCGGAAGATTGGCGGGAAATTGCACCTCAAACTCGCGCGGCATGATTCCGGCGATGGTGAACGGCTCGCCATTGAAGGTGCGCGTGGTGCCGACCAAATTTTTATCGCCGCCAAACGAGCGCTGCCAAAAGCTGTCACTGATCAGAGCCACGCGCGGCGCATCCGCCTTCTCTTCTTCGGCGCGAAACGAACGGCCGACCGCAGGCTGCACCCCCAGCGTGTCGAAGTAATTGAAACTCACCGCCGCGCCTTGCACGCGCTCCGGTTGATCCACGCCGGTGAGATTAAAACTCCCATAGGTCAGCGCGGCGATTTGTTCGAAAACCTGATTCTGCGCGCGCCAATCGTAGAAGTTTCCCTTCGCGACTTCGTTGCGGTGATTCGCTTCGGCCCCGGGCTGCTCGTTCGTTTCCCAGATTGCCATCAATCGCGATGGCTCCTTGAAAGCGAGTGGATGAAACAAGACCGCGTCGACCACACTGAAGATTGCAGTGTTGGCACCGATGCCGAGCGCAAGCGTTAGAATCGCGACGGCGGCGAAACCAGGCGATTTCAGTAGTTGGCGAATGGCGTAACGGAGGTCGGTGATCATAAGGTTGGCTCGCTAGCGAGGTCTGGGGAGCGCACGCTTGCAGCGTGCTGGCGATGGCATTCTGCCATCGCGAACTTTTCCAACCGCGTGTACCGAGATGGCGCTGAGCGTGTTCCGATCGTCTTGGAAGTTCGTCGTCGCAGAATGCGACGACCAGCACGCTGCAAGCGTGCGCTCCCCGGAGCTGGCATGGACGCTTGCATGTTCATTCGGCGCGGAGGGCTTGGATCGGGTTTACCAAGGTGGCGCGGCGCGCGGGGACGAGGCAGGCCGCGAGGGCGACGGCCATGAGGAGCACGGCCGTGGCAGCGAAAGTCGCCGGATCGATCGCGCTTACTCCGAAGAGTAAACTCTGCATCGTCCGGGTCAGGGCGAGAGCGCCGAGCAAGCCCAGCGCCACGCCGCTCACCACCAATTGCAGGCCTTGCCCCATGACCAGGCGCAGGATGTCGCCGCGTTGCGCGCCGATCGCCATGCGGATGCCGATCTCGCGCGTCCGCTGTGCGACGCTAAAGGCGAGGACGCCGTAGATTCCGACGAGCGCGAGGTTCAAAGCGAGGAGAGCGAAGATGCCCAGGACGAAGGTGGTAAAGCGCGGCCGCGCGACCGATTGCGCGAGCAACTGCTCCATCGTGGCGACGTTGTAGACCGGCTGATCTGGATCGAGTTCGCGGATCTTCCCGCGCACGGCTTCGTTGAGATTCGCGGGGTTGGTCTTCGCGCGCACGACGAGCGTCATCCAACGCAGCCAGTCGAAGCGCTTCTGTGCAAAAGGCTGGTAAATCGCCGGGCCCTCTTCCGCGCCGAGGCCCAGGTGCTTGATTTCGCCGACGACGCCGACCACGGAATAGACTGGGTCCTTGGGTTCGCCAAAACGCACCTGGCGGCCGATCGGGTTCTCGTTAGGCCAGACGCGTTGCGCCATCGCCCGGTTGATGATGACAACCGGCGGCGCGCTCGCGGTGTCGCGGTCGTTGAACAAACGCCCTTGGAGCAGCGGAATCCGCAGCGTCCGGAAATGCTCCTCGGTCACCAGGCGATAGGCGGCCTTGGGACGTTGCGCCAGGGGCACCGCCGGCTGCCCCTGGATCTCCACGGGAAAACTCATCGCATTGCCGCGGAAGGGAATGTCCTGCACCGCGCTCACGGCTTCCACTCCCGGCAGGGTCTTGATCCTGGCGATCGCCTTTTGGAAAAACGCGGTTTGCGCCGAGGTCTCCGCATAACGACCAGCGGGCAGCGTGATCGCCATGGTCAGGAGATTCTTCGGATTGAAACCAGGATGGGTTCGCTGAAGATTGACAAAACTTTTAATCGTTAGGCCGGCCCCGACGAGGAGGATCAGCCCAAGCGCGAGCTCACCAATCACGAGCAGTTTGCGCAGAGCCTGTCCGGAACTTTTCACGCCGCTGCTGCCGTCATCCTTGAGCGCCTGATTGAGATCTGCCCGGGAAGCGAGCCACCCCGGCACGAGCCCACAGACCAATGCCGTCAGCAGGGAGAGCGCCAAAGTGAACGCGAGCACGGATCCATCGATCGTCGTGCTCTCAAGTCGCGGGACATTTCCGGGCGCGAGCGCAAGCAGCAGATCGCGGCTCCAAACCGCCAGGAGCAATCCCAAACCGCCACCGATCGCCACCAGGACTCCGCTCTCGACCAGAAATTGCCGAAGCAAACGACCTCGACTCGCGCCCAGCGCAGCCCGCAGCGCCATCTCCTTCTGCCGCGTGGAGGCGCGGGCGAGGAGCAGGTTCGCGAGATTGGCGCACGCGATCAGAACAATGAAACCGACCGCTCCCAAGAGAATGAAAAGAAGTGGGCGAACGTCGCCGACCAACTCATCGCGCAACGGACTGAGCCCCACTCCCCACCCTTCATTCGAAGCGGGATACTGCTGCGCAAGTTGCCGGGCGATGGTGCTCAACTCCGCGCGCGCCTGCTCGAGCGAGGTCCCGGATTGCAGCCGGCCTATCACCTTCAGCCACTTCCCGTCGCGCTCTTGCATCTGCGCCGGAGCGAGCGCGAGCGGGCGCCAAATCTCCACGTTCTCGTCCGGGAAGTCGAAACCGGCCGGCATCACTCCGACGATCGTGTGCGGCTTGCCATTCAAGAGGGCCGTTTGTCCAACCACCGCGCGGCTCGCGCCAAAACGGCTCTGCCAAAACGCGTGACTCAAGACCACGACGTTGTCCTTCCCTTCGACGTCATCCGCCGGCAGCAAAGTGCGACCCACTTCCGGCTGCGCCCCGAGCGTTTGGAAAAACTTCGCGGAAACGAGAACGCTGTTGAGCCGCCGCGCTTCCTCGCCGCCCGTCAGGTTGTAATTCCAGTTCGAATAAGCGGCGACCGACTCGATGGTGCGGGTCTGCTTTTCCCAATCGGCAAAATCCGCCGCGGAGACTTGTTGATGTTCCTGACCCTTTTGCGGGTTCAGTTCCCAGAGACTCACCAACTTCTCCGGTCGGAGGAACGGGAGCGGTCGGAGCAAGACGGCGTTGACCACGGAAAAGATCGCCGTGTTCGCACCAATCCCGAGGGCCAATGTAACAATCGCCACGACCGCGAATCCGGGAGATTTGATGAGCTGACGCAGAGCGTGTCGGATATCGGTGAGCATAAAGAGGGTTGGCTATTCGTTCCGAAGAGCGGCCATGGGACTGATGCGAGTGGCGCGGCGCGCGGGCAGCCAGGTGGCGAGCATGGCGGCGAGCGCGAGCAGCGCGGGAGCGAGCGTGAAGGCCAGCGGGTCGAGCGGGCTCACTTCAAACAAAATGCTGCCCACGATTTTTCCCGTTCCGATGGCGAGGAGAAGTCCGAGTGCGAGACCGGCAGCGACCATCGCAAAGCCTTCCCGCAAGATCATCCATTGTACCGTCTTGCGTTCGGCCCCGAGCGCCATGCGGATGCCGATCTCGCGCGTCCGCCGCGCCACTGCGTAGGCTTTTATTCCATAGAGTCCGACCACGGAGAGCCCGAGCGCAAGACCGCCGAAGACGGAAAACAGAGCCGCGCCAGCCTTGATGAACCAGAGCTGCGGATTGCGGTCCATGTGATTCGCGAAGGTGCGCAATTCAAAGACGGGCAGCACGGGATCGACGCTTTGCACTGTCTTGCGGAGGAGATCGGCGGTGGCGGATTCGTTGCCTCCGGGAAGCGAGGCGAATTTCACGAAGAAGAAGACGTTGTTCTTGAAGCCTCGCGCGAAGGGAAGATAGAGGGCGCCTTGAAGTTCCCGGTCGAAGAGCCGGTTCTTCACCCGCGGCACAATGCCGATGATTTCGATCGGCTGACCGCGCTTGATCTCGCCGGTTGGTTGGCCGGATTCCGCGACCGGGATGTCGAGCACTGGAAACTGAATCTGCTGTCCAAGTGCATCGCCGTTCGGCCACAATTTTTTCGCGAGATCTTCGTCGATGATCGCGACCGCCGGGCCGCCGGGCTGGGTCGCTTCCGCCTCGGTAAAGGCGCGACCGCGCAGCAGCGGCAATCCCACCGTCGCGAAATAGTCAGCGCCCACGCTATTCCACCAAGGCGAGAACGTGAGTCCCTCCTCCGCGGTGGTAGGCTTCGCGCCCGGCGCGGCGTGCGTGCCGGCGCGTTGCACACTCCTGCGAATGGAGGTGGTTCCGAACGGGACCGTGGCCGAAACGCTGGCGTGCTCCACCCCTGGCAGGGCGGCAAATTTGTCGTGCATTGTCCGATACAAATCCTCCGCTCGATTCTGATCGAAGCCGCCCAGGCTGGCGTCGGTTTCGATGAGGAACGTGTTATCGGCGTGGAGCCCGGAATCAATCGACGCGGCTTTCGTCGCGCTCCGAATGAAAAGCGCAGCCGCGGTCAGGAGCGCGAGTGAGAAAGCGATCTGCGCGACGATGAGCGGATTCCGCGGGAGAAATCTCCGACGCCGCCGGCTCACGTCTTCGCCAGCCTGCTGCTTCAAATCGCCAAGCACACTCGTCCGCGAAAGCTTAAGCGCAGGACCGAGCGCAAATCCCAGCGTCCCGAGAACGCAGAAACCAAGCGTCGCAGCCAGCACCATCGGATTCGGATCGCCCAGCCAATCAACCTCGAAGGGCGCAATTTTGCTGAACGACGCCGCCAGTAAATCAATCGACCACAACCCGAGAACCAATCCGCCCACCCCGCCCAGCAGCGCGAGCATGAATCCTTCGGTGAGGAGTTGCCTAACGATACGTCCGCGGCTCCCCCCGAGCGCAAGACGGATCGCAATCTCCTTCCGCCGCGCGGTGCCACGTGCAAGCAACATGTTCGCCAGGTTCAAGCAGGCTACGAGCAAGACCACGCCAGCCATTCCCGAGAGCATCAAGCCAATGGCGAAAATCGGTCCCGGATCCGAGGGATCGGTGCTACTTGAGAATCGATCGAGCGGCGCGGTCATGAATGTCTGATCCTTTTGTTCGACCGGGAAGGCGGTTTCCAAGTTGGCGGCGAGTCCTTTGAGCGCAGGCTCCGCGCTCGCGACCGTCAAACCCGGTTTCAACCGGCCGATCACGATGAGATTTTCCCGACCGCGATCCGTGAGAGACGATGGCGCGCCGGCGCTGGCGCGATCGTTCATGACCTCGTCATAAACTCCCAGCGGCAACCAGACCTCCGCCGAGAAAATGCTCTCCGTCTCGGTCAATCCCTTCGGCATGATCCCGACCACGGTGAAGGTCTGGCCATTCACGAGGAGCGTGTGCCCGAGCAGCGACGGATCGCGCGAATATTTCTTCCAATAGCGATAGCTCACGATCGCGACCCGTTCGGGGCGTCCCGGTTTTTCCTCCTCCGGCAAAAACGATCGTCCATAGGCCGGCTGTACTCCCAGGACAGAGAAATAGTCAGAGCTGACGAGATCGGCTTGCGCGCGGCGTGTGTTCCCCTTTTCACCCAACCCAACGACGGTGTCGCTATGCGCCAGCACCCCGGAGAAGACGGTGTTCTGCGCGCGCACATCGGAAAACGTCGGATAAGAGAAGGCGCGGAAACTCTTCGGATCCTTCTTGTCCTGCGAAAAGAGCTGCACGATCTCCGCTGGATTTTTGTAGGGAGGCGGCGAGAAGAGTATCGCGTTGACGAGGCTGAAGATGGCGGTGTTGACGCCAATGCCGAGCGCGAGCACGGCGACCGCGGCGATGGTAAAGCCAGGAGTTTTCCAAAGCTGACGGAAGGCGAATCGAAAATCGTGGATCATGGTAGGAGGTTTCTGTCTAAGGAGCGCTTCATTCGGCACGCAGGGCTTCAATGGGACTGACCAGCGTCGCCCGGCGCGCAGGTAACAGGCACGCGAGCAAAGCCACAAATGCGAGCGTGACCGCGGTCGCAGCGAGCAGGGTGGGATTGTGAGAGGAGACTTCGTAAAGTTGTGCACTGAGGAGACGGCCCATCCCGAGTGCGCTCGCGATGCCGACGACGAGACCGATCACGACTGGCGTCATTCCTTGTTTCACGATCAAGCGAAGGACGTCCCCGGTTTGCGCGCCGAGCGCCATGCGCACACCGATTTCGCCAGTGCGTTGCTCGACGGTGTAGGCGACGGCGCCGTAGATGCCGACGGCTGCGAGCAAGAGCGCGACGACCGCGAAGGCGCCCAGCAGGATCATCGTGAGCCGTTGCTGGCCTAACGACTGCGTCACCACCGCCTCCATCGTGTTGACCTGGATGAGCGGCAGGCCGGCGTCGAGTTTCTTTAAGGCGGTGCGCACGAGGCCGGTGGTGGCTTCCGGCGCGAGCGGTGTCCGCACGACCACGTTCGTGAAGCCGGCGGTTCGTTGCGCCCACGGGCGGTAGAATTCCACGTCATTGGTGCGATCAAGTTGGAGCGAGCGAACGTCGCCGACCACACCCACGATTTCGGCCACGAGGCCGATGTCATTGTCGGTTCCGAAATACATCTGATGACCGATCGGGTCTTCGCCGGGATAAAGCTTTTTCGCGGCGGCTTTGCTGATCAGGACCACCAGCGGTTTCTCGACTCCATCGCGGTCGGTGAAATCGCGACCAGCGAGCAGCGGAATGCCCAAAGCCGCGAGATAGCCGGGCGAGATGCTATGACTTTGTCCCAGCGGACGCTGGCGGACCGGCGGCGGATTTTGATCCACCCGCGCGTAAGGCGAGGCGGAATTATTTCCATTTAACGGAATGCCATCGCTCATCCCGACGGCTTCGACGCCGGGGGAATTTTGCAGCTCAACCTGGAGCCGTTCGACGAAACGCGCACGCGCGGCGTCATCCGCATAAGCGCTCTGCGGCAAGCCGACCGCGGCCGTCCAGACATGCTCCGAACGAAAGCCAGAATCCTGTCGGCTCAGACGCAGAAAACTGGTCATGAGCAAACCCGCACCCGCGAGCAAGACAACGGAAAGCCCCACTTGGATGGCAACCAGCGCGCGTCGGAAACGTTGTTGCGCTGCGCTGCCACTAACGGCGCGACCGCCGTCCTTTAAGCCATCGATCAAATCAGCGCGTGAACTTTGCCAGGCCGGGTAAACGCCCATCGCCAAACCCGTGAGCAACGCGAGACCGAAGGTAAAGAGCAAGACCGGAAGACTGAGCGCGACCGTTCCCTCGATCGGCAGGTTATCGAGCGCGAGCTTGGGGATCACCGACACCGTCCACAGCGCCAGTACCAGGCCCACACCACCCGCGAGAACGCTGATCAACAAGCTCTCCAGCACGAAGAGCCGAACCACACCCGCGCGCGCGGCGCCCAGTGCCATGCGCAACGCGATCTCGCGTCGTCGTCCGCTGAATCGGACCAACAAGAGGTTGGCCACGTTGCTGCACGCGATGAGCAAGACCGCACCGACCGCCGCCAGCAGAGTGATGAAAGCGGGCCGCAGGTTTCCGGTCGAATCCTCCGCCGCTGAGACCGCCACCGGCGACCAGGAGTTGTCGGCGTTCTCCGGAAATTTCTCGCGATAGCCGGCCTGCAACGAGGGCAGGGCCGCCTTCACTTGTTCGAGCGTCACGCCCGGTTTGATCCGCCCGATCGCGCGCAGGTAACTCACGCCGCGCAGGATTCGATCCGGCGAAATGCCCGGGCGTTGAAACGGCTTCGGCGTCCAGACTTCGGTGTTCGGTCCGAACCACGAAGCTGGCATTTGCGGCATCACGCCCACGATTGTGGTCGGCACGCCGTTCAGAGTGATGCTGCGGCCGATGACTTGCGGATCGGCGTTAAGTCGCTTGTGCCAGAAGTTGAAACTCACGAGGGCGACATCCGCCTTCTGTTCTTCTTCGGGTAGGAAATTCCGGCCGCGAATCGGCTGCAATCCGACCAGGTCGAAATAATTCGCGCTCACATCGCTGCCGAAGAGCTGCACCGGATCGCCGAGTCCGGTCAGGACGTAACCGCTGCCGGTATCGACCGCCATTCCCGTGAAGACCGTTTGCCCGTCGCGGTAATGCTGAAACCGCGGGACCGACATCGGCAGTTTCTGCAGGTCCCGATCCCTGGCTTCGGCCTGGATCACGACGACGCGGCCCGGTTCGCGGAACGGCAGGCCGTTGAGAAAGAACTCGTTGATCAAACTAAAGATCGCGGTGTTCATCCCAATCCCGAGCGCCAGCGTGAGCACGGTGAGCGCGGTGAAACCGGGCGATTTCAGGAGTTGGCGGAGGGCGAAACGGAGATCATTCATGCGGAATTTCTGAAGGTTGATTGGGAGAGGCGCATTGGTGGCGCGCCTTTTTCGGAGGGCGGGTTTGTAACCCGTCCGGCCGGGTTGCAAACCCGGCCTCCGTGAGGGTGCGCGTTCATCTTCATTCGGCGCGGAGGGCTTCGATTGGATCGACCCGCGCGGCGCGATGCGCGGGGATGAGGCAGGCGATTAACGACACTATCGTCATGACGAAAGCCGTGCCGAGAAGAGCGGCTACCGGCAGCGTCGGGACGTCGAAGAGGATGCTTTGCATCGCTCTTCCCGAGATCCACGCGCCGAGCAAACCGAGGACCGTGCCGGCGGCGAGAAGGCGCAGGCCTAACGAGAGGAATTGCGCGCCGATCTGTTGCTTCTGCGCGCCTAACGCCATGCGAATACCGATCTCGCGCTGGCGTTGCGCGACGGCGTAACTCAGAACGCCGTAGGTTCCAATCGCCGCCAGCAACAACGCGACGCCGGCAAAGATTCCCGCCAGCAGCGCCGGCGATCGACGCGCGATCAAACTCTCCGCGACGAGCGTATCCATGGAGCGGAGGTTATCGAACGCCAGCTCGGGATCGGCGGCCCGCACTAGTTTTCGCAGCGTCTCGGCGAACGCTTCCGGACGCTGGCTCGTGCGCGCGACGACGAAGATGCTGGCGTTGTCGCGAAAGGAGTAAGGCAGGTAAACCGCTCCCTGTCCCTGTGCTTCCGTCAGCTCGGTTTGTTTCACGGTGCCGACCACGCCGACAATGGTGAAAAGGTTCCTTTCCTCCACTTCGCTTTTCCCCGTGTATTCAACGCCGGGACGCGACACTTGTTGACCGAGCGCGCCCCCATTGGGCCAGTAACGCCGCGCGAAATCTTCGTCCACCACGCAGACGCGATCGGGGCGGTGAGAATCCGCCGAGGTGAGGAACCGTCCCTCGCGCAATGGGATACCTAAGGTGGTGAAGTAATCGCCGTTCACGCCATAGGAGTAATGGCCGTGCACCGATTGACCGGGCGGCGGCACATAGCCTTTCGGTGTAATCGCGGCTTTGCCGCTGTCTCCGCTCAGCGGAATGTTTGTGATCGTGCCGGCGGACACGATTCCAGGTTGCTGCCGGATGGATTCCAACAGGCGATCAATGATGCCGACACGGTCCGGATCAGGTTGCCAAGAGATGGTGCATTCGCCGGTGAGGACATGCTCAGCGCGAAAGCCAGGAGAGACCGCCATCACCTTTTTCAGGCTCAGGCCGAGGAGCGCTGCGCCTGCGAGCAAAATAAACGCGAGGGCGATCTGCGCGATGATGAAGCCGTGGCGGAGCCGTTGGGTGGCGCGGTTGATCGTGCCGGTGCGCGATTCCGATTGCAGCGCATTCGCCAGATGAGTGCGGAGATTGAACCAGGCGATCGGCGCCGCGATCACGATTCCCAGAATCACCGCGCCGACGAGGCCGATCGAGGCGAGCCAGCCATCGAACACGATCCGCGCGCCGAGCGGCAGACGAGTCGCGCCCAGGACTTGGAGCAATTGAGTCCCCCACGCTCCCACCACCACGCCGAGCGCTCCGCCGGTCGCGGTGAGGAGAACGCTTTCCGACACGACCTGCCTAACGACATGCCATCGGCTCGCGCCCATCGATTGCCGGATGGCCATTTCCTTCGATCGGTCGCTCGCACGGATGAGGAGGAGATTGACGAGATTGACCGCGCCAATGAGGAGGAGGAAAAACACGCCCCCCTGCATCAACCAGAGCGTCGGACGGATGGAGCGAACGTGTTCCGCATGCAGCGAAACTACCGGCGAGCGGAACCCAGCCTCGGCCATCATTTTCGCCTGCGGGTCATCGCGCTCGACCGCGGCATTGTGCGCGTCGATCTGAGATTGCGCCTCGGCGATCGTCGCGCCCGGTTTCAGACGCGCGATCATGTGGATATCCCCGCCGCCGGAATGGCGTTGGCTGGGCGCGCGCTGCTCGGGCCGCGTCCTGATCGGCAAAAATAGACGCGCTTCCGAGGAGAGGAAGCGGAACTCGGGCGGCAACACGCCGACGATCTTTCTCGGGAGACCGTTCGCGCGGAATTCGCGGCCGAGAATGTTTGGATCGGCGGCGAAACGTTGACGCCAGTAAGCGTCAGTGAGGATGGCGACTCCATTGTTGTCCGCGACCGCCGCTTCTTCTTCAGTGAAGCTGCGACCCATGGCGAGGCTCACGCCGAGAGTGGCGAAGAATTCCGGCGAGACGCGCAGGACTTCCATCTGCTCGATCGCGCCCGGATCGCCGACGGCTTCGGCGCCCTCGCGATAGAGCGAGAGGCTGGCGAAGGCCGGGATGTTGCCGCGTCGTTCGTAGTAATTGGTGAAGGAAGAGCCGTCATTCTCGACGCCGGCTTTCGGGTAGGTGTTGAAAATAGTGACCAATCGGTCGGCGTTTGGAAACGGCAGCGGCCGGAGCAAAACCGAATTGATCACGGCGAAAATCGCGAGATTCGCGCCGAGACAGATCGCGATCGTGGCCAGCGCCGTGATGGCAAAGCCGGGAGCTTTGCGGAGCTGGCGAAAGGCGTAACGGAGATCGTTCATTGGGAGGGCGGGTTTGCAACCCGCCTGCCGGGTTGCAAACCCGGCCTACGTATAAGTGCTTTCATCTTCATTCGGCGCGGAGGGTGATGATGGGATCGACTCGGGCGGCTCGGCGCGCGGGGAGCCAGGACGCCGCTAGCGCCGCCAGGATGAGAAGCAGGCTCACGCCAAGGTAAACGATCGGATCGAGCGCCGGCATCTCGAAGAGAAAGCTCTGCACGACGCGCGAGAGAGCGAGCGCACCGGCGACGCCGAGGGCAAGTCCCAATGCGAGCAGGCGCACGCCTTCGCCCAGAATGAGCGCCCGGATTTGCGCCGGTTGCGCGCCGAGCGCGAGGCGAACGCCGATTTCACGCCGGCGTCGCAACGCGCTGGAAGCGAGCACGCCATATAATCCGATGGCCGACAAGGTCAGCGCGAGCGCGGCGAAGGTGAGGAGGAGGAAGCTGACAAAGCGCGAGGCGGCCCACGTTTCCTCTACTCGCTCCAGCATCGTGCGCACTTCGAACACGGGCTGCGCGGGATCAATCGAGGCCACGATTTCGCGGATCGATTTCTCCAGCGTTCCCGCCGGAACATCTGTGCGCACGAGCAACACGTAGCCGGTTCGCTCCACCTGCGTGATCGGGAAGTAAACGATCGGGAGCGAATCGATCTCGTCGTAGGCTCGCGCCTTAACCCGTCCGACCACCCCAATGATTTCCCACATCCGATTCGTTCCGCTATCCGACGGATCCATGCGCAGGCGTTGGCCAATCGGATCCTCGCCGGGGAAAAGTTTGGTCGCGAGCGACTGGTCGATCACGGTCACTGGCGCCGAGCTGCTGGTGTCGCGTTCGTTGAAATTACGGCCACGCAGGAGCGACGCCTTCATGGTGGAAAAATAATTCCCGCTCACGGCTTCGGTGTCGGCGGAGAGTTGCTCGTCGGGCGACGGCTCGGGCGCGCCTTCCCTTAGAAATGGAGTCTGCCAACGCGACGTGAGCGGCGGACTTGAATCAAACGCCGCATCCCGCACACCCGGCAACGCGCGCACCTTGTCAATCACCTGCTCCGAAAAACGCGCGACCTGCTCGGGCGTCTTGTAAACCAGGAATGGCAAATCGAGCCGCGCGGTGAGGAGGCCGCGCGGTTCGAAGCCGAGCGGTAGCGATTGGGTGCGGGCGAAGCTCTTCAAGACCAACGCCGCCGCCACCAGCAGCATGAGCGTGAGCGCGATCTCACCGACGACCAGCCAATGCCGCGTCCGCCGCGCGCCGATCGTATCGGAACTGCCATGCGCCCCCGCCTTCAACGCGAGCTGCATATCGGCCTTCGCGGACAGGCGCGCGGGCCAGAGACCAAAAAGGAAATTGGTGCAGAGCGCGAGGACGAGCGTGAACGCGAGGACCGAGCCATCGAGCGTAATCTCATCCAGCCGCGGCAAGCCCGCGGGACTGAGCGCGATGACTGCGTCGCGTCCCCAGAAGGCGAAGAGAAACCCGAGCAGGCCTCCGAGCAGCGCGAGGAGCAGACTCTCGATGAGAAGCTGACGCATGAGTTGTCCACGCGTGGCGCCCAGCGCGCTCCGCACCGCAAACTCTCGGGCGCGCGCGGCGCCGCGCACCGCGAGAAGATTGGCCAGATTCGCGCACGCGATCAGCAAGACCAATCCCACCGCGCCGAAGAGCAATCCGAGATTCTTCTTGTAGGGACCGACCTGGTTATCGAGCAACGACGTAACCCGCGCGGTGATGCCGGCGTTATCCGCGTAATATCGCCGCTCAAGTCCCGCGGCGATCGCAGTCATCTGCGCTTGCGCCTGCACGACACTCACCCCCGGTTTCAGTCGGCCCCAAGCGTAGAGACTGGGATGCATGGCGCGCGTCCACATGTTCGGGACGCGGCGCAAAAGCGGCAGCCAGACATCGACGCCGCTCGGCGAAGTCATCTGCGGCGGCATCACGCCGAGCACAGTGTAGAGCTGATTGTGCAGGTTAATGGAACGACCGAGCACGCTCGGATCGCGGTTAAATGCGCGCAGCCAGAGCGCATCGCTGATCACCGCCAATCGTTCGCCGCCTGGTTTGTCTTCCGCTTCCGAAAACGCGCGACCGATTTGCGGATTCATGCCGACGGCCTTGAAGAACTCCGCCGTGACGACGAACCCGGACACGCGTTCCGGCCCGCGGCCTTCCACGCCGCTGAGGTTAAATGACTCACGCCGCCCGACCGCGAGCACTTCAAAAACCGTGCTCTCTTTTTTCCAATCGAGAAAATTCGGCCACGAAATCGAAATCTCCGGCTGGGCCGCGGTCGATTCGCACAGGGTCACAATCCGATCCGCCTGCGGGTAGGGCAGCGGGCGCAGGAGAACGGCATTGATCACGCTGAAGATCGCGGTGTTCGCGCCGATGCCGAGCGCGAGCGTGAGCACGGCGACCAGGGTGAAGCCGGGCGATTTGCGCAGTTGGCGGAAGGCGAAGCGGAGATCGTTCATAGAGCGGACGAGTAACAGGGTGGAGGGTAGCGCAGGCTGCCAGCCTGCAGTTTCCGGCAGCCTGCCGGAAACATTCGTCCGAGCGCCGCCGGGTAATGGATCGACGCCGCAGGGACGTCCGATGGTCGCGGCAAGCTGCCGCGACCTGCAGGCTGGCGGCCTGCGCTACCCGGATTCTGGAGCGACGCGCTCATGTCACTCGGCGCGCAGCGTGATCATGGGGTTGACGCGGGAAGCGCGGCGCGCCGGAATCCAGCAAGCCATGAGCGCCGCGCCGGCGAGGATGAAAGAGACCGCGCCGTAGATGAGCGGATCGTTGATGCTGACGCCGAAAAGCAGACTGCGGATGATGCGCGAGAGCGCGAACGCGCCGAGGAACCCCACAACCAATCCGAAGGCCAGCAACCGCATCCCCTGGCGCAACATCATGCCCCGGATCTGCGCCGGCCTTGCGCCCAACGCGAGACGTACGCCGATTTCGCGCATGCGCCGCAGGCCATTGAAAGCCATCACGCCGTAGAGGCCCACGACCGCGAGGGTCAGCGCCAACACCGCGAAACAGAGGAGGAGGAAACTCATCAGCCGCGGCGTGGCCCAGGTTTCTTCCAGGCGCTCCTGCATCGTTCTGAATTCAAACGCGGGTTGCGCGGGATCGAGCGAAGCCACGATGTCGCGCACCGGCTTCTCGAGCGATTTCGGCGCGAGCGCTGTCCGCAACAACACCACCAGACCGGTCTGCGGTTGTTGCGACAATGGCAGGTAGGCCTGTGGAAGGACCGTCGATTCATCGAATCCGTAAACCTTCAGATGCGGAACGACCCCGACGATGGTGCGGTATTCCTTCGCCCCTTGCTCGCCGGTGGACATGCGGATGCGTTTCCCCACCGCGTCCTCGCCCGGAAAATAATGATCCGCCAGAAGCTGATCGACGATCATCACTGGCGGCACGTCCTTCGTGTCCCGCACTTCGAAGGGCCGGCCGCGCAGGAGCGGTGTGCGAATGGTTTGGAAATAATCCGCCGTCACGACCGACATTTCTGCCGACGGCATTTTGCCCGGGTCCGGTTCGGTCGCGCCTTCGGGGAGAAACGAAGTCTGCCAACCCGTCATGAGCGGCGGATTCGAAGCGAGGGCGGCCTGTTGCACACCGGGCAAGGCCGATAGTTTCTCCAGCAGTGCATCGGAAAATTTGCGCAGCTTGACCGGGTCTTCGTAGGTCGGCTCGGGCAGGTCGACGCGCGCGGAGAGCAAAAGCTGTGGATCAAAACCGAGCCCGAGTGCTCTGGCGTTGGCAAAACTTTTCAGGACCAATGCCGCCGTGCTGAGGAGGATGAGGGTGAGCGCGACTTCCGCGACGACCAGCAAATCGCGCGAGCGCCGCGCGGCGGGCGCGTCCGAACTGCCGCGGCCGCCGGATTTGAGCGCGAGCTGAATGTCCGCCCGCGACGTGTGCCAGGCGGGCCAGAGGCCGAAGAGAATGCTGGTGAAGAAAGAGAGCGCGAGACTGAAGAGGAGGACCCAGCCGTTGAGCGAGAGGTTTTGAAAACGCGGGACGCCGGGGGGCGAAAGCGCCACCAGAATGTCTCGCCCCCACGCGGCCAGACACAGGCCGAGCAAACCGCCGACCAAGGCAAGGACGACGCTCTCGATCAAAAGCTGGCGAATGATTTGCCAGCGCGAAGCGCCGACCGCCGCGCGCACCGCGAACTCGCGTTCGCGCGCCGCGCCACGCGCCGCCAGAAGATTGGCCAGGTTGGCGCAGGCGATGAGGAGCACGAGCACGACGGCGCCGAGCAGCAGGTTGAGGCTCCCGCGATAATCGCCCACCTGGTTTTCGAGCAGTGGCGTAACGTTCACGCTCACGCCCGCGTTCGAGTCGGGATATTGTTGCGAAAGGCGCGCCGCGATTTGCTTCAACTCCGCTAGCGCCATCTCCCGCGAGACGCCGGGCTTTAAGCGTCCCCAACCGAACAAGCCCGGGTGATTGTCGCGCGTCTGCCAATTGATATCGTCGGTCTGGCGCATGAGCGGAAACCAGACCTCCGCGGTCCGCGGCGAAGACATCTCCGGCGGCATCACTCCGATGACGGTGTAAGGCTGGTTGCCGAAATTAACCGCGCGCCCGAGGACGTTGGGATCGCGATTGAAGAGACGCTGCCAAAGCCGGTCGCTGATGACAGCGAGGAGCGGTCCGCCGACACGATCTTCCGCTTTGGTGAAAACGCGGCCGAGTTGCGGTTCAAGCCCGATGGCCTGGAAAAAATTCGCGGTCACAATCGCGCCGCTGATCTGCTCCGGCGCGCGGCCTTGCAGTCCGCTGAGATTGAATGATTCGCGGCGCGAGATGGCCAGTTCCTCGAAGGAAGTGCTGTCGCGTTTCCAATCGACGTAATCCGGGAACGAAACGGAAATCTGCGGCTGCTTCGAATCGCTCTCGGTCACGATCATAAGCCGGTTCGGTTCCGGGTAAGGCAAGGGCTGGAGCAGGACCGCGTAGATCACACTGAAGATGGCGGTGTTGGCACCAATCCCGAGCGCGAGCGTAAGCACGGCGATGATGGTGAAGCCGGGTGCTTTGCGGAGTTGGCGGAGGGCGAAGCGGAGGTCTTTCATGGGATTACTGATTGTTAATTTTCGATTGCTGATTTCACCCTTCGCGCAAGGCGATGAGTGGGTTGACACTGGCAGCGCGGCGGGCTGGAAACCAACACGCTAGAAGCGCGATAGCGCAGAGAAGAAAGGCGACGGCGCAAAGCGTGAGCGCGTCGAAGGGTTCGATGCCGAAGAGGAGCGAGCGGAGAACGCGAGTAAGCGCGAACGCTCCGGAGAGACCGATGGCCACGCCGAGCGCGGTCAGTTTCATCCCGCCGCCGACGATTAGGCGCAGGACGTCTCCGCGCTGTGCGCCGAGCGCCATGCGGATGCCGATCTCGTGGCGACGTTGCGCGACGCTGTAAGCCATGACGCCGTAAATGCCGATGGCGGTGAGGAGCAGCGCGACGCCGGCGAAAATGCCTAACAAGAGGGCGTTGAAACGCGGGCGGGCCAGCGCGCGGGTGATGTAATCCTGGAAAACCTTCACGCGGGTGAGCGGGACGCCGGGATCGATCCGCGCCATTTCCGCGCGCACGCTGGCGGTGAGGGCGGTGGGATTGGCGGTCGAAGTGCGGAGGACGAGAGCGAAGAGGCTGCTCGGCATTTGGGTGGCGGGCAGATACATTTCCGGCGTCAGCTCTTCGCGGAGCGAGAGATGTTTCACGTTCCCGACCACGCCGATGATTTCCCGCTGCGGCGTCGATTCCTCCATGCTCATTCCGGGCGCGATGCGTTTTCCGATCGCGTTTTCGCCGGGGAAAAATTTGTCGGCAAAACGCTGGTTCACGATCATGACGAGCTTCGATTTTGGCAGATCGCGGGAATCGAAGAGACGGCCGCTTAGGAGCGGGACACCGGCCGTGGCGAAGTAGTCTTTGCCCGCGATACGGACCGGGCTGACGGCCTGTTGACCTTCGGGCAGCGGACGCTCTTCGAGATCGAAGGAGGTAGTCATGTTACTCTCGCTCAATGGGAGCGGCAGAATGGTGCTGACCGACTGCACGCCAGGGAGGGTGCGCAATTGTGAGAGGAGTTGATCCTGAAAATTCCAAACATTCTCGGGGCGCGGATAGGCCGCTTGCGGGAGCGAAATGAAGGCCGTGAAAAGGCGGTCGGAGCGCAGACCGGGATCGACCTGACTGAGGCGGGAAAAGCTCTGCAGGAGCAAGCCGGCGCCGGTGAGGAGGATCAGGGCCAGCGCCACTTCGCCAATCACGAGCGCGCCACGAAGGCGATTGTGCGAGCCGGCATTGATCGCACCGCGTCCGCTTTCGTTGAGAGCTTTTTGCAGGTCGAGCCGGGAGGCCTGGAAGGCAGGAACCAGTCCGAAGAGGATGCCCGTGGCGAGCGAGATGATGAAGGTGAAAGCGAGCACCATCCCATCGAGTCGGATGGCGGAAATGCGCGGGATATTTTCCGGAATGAGGCCGACGAGAACGTCCGTGCCCCAAGCCGCGAAGATGAGCCCGAGCAAGCCGCCGAGCGCGGACAAGACCACGCTTTCGGTGAGCAATTGGCGGATGATGCGGCCGCGGCTCGCTCCCAGCGCGGAACGCAAGGCGATCTCTTTCGCGCGGACGGTGGCGCGGGCGAGCAAGAGGTTCGCGACATTCGCAATCGCGATCAACAAGACGCAGCCGACGGCGCCGAAGAGGACGTACAGCGCGCCGGAGACGTCGCCCACCATCTTCTCGCGCAGCGGCAATAACGAGACGCTGAAGTTCGTATTCGAATCCGGGTAAGTCTGCGCGAGTGCAGCGGCGATGGTGCGAAGCTCTGCCTGCGCCTGAACGACCTTCGCACTGGGTTTGAGCCGGCCGACGGCTTGCATCATGTGGTTGCCGCGGACTTCAGTCGCGGGCTTGTCGTTACCGGAGGCGGTCGCGAACGAGGACGTGGTGGTATAAACGTCGGGCGGGTTGGTTTGGATCGGAAACTGGAAACCTTTCGGCATCACGCCTACGACCATGTGCGGTTCGCCGTCGAGGATGAGGACGCTGCCGACCGCGTTGGGCGCACCATTAAATTGCCGCCGCCAGAAATCGTAGCTCAGCACGACGACGAGACCGATCGGTCCCCCACCCGCAGCCTCTTCATCTCCGCGAAAGCCGCGCCCGAGCTGCGGGGGCACGCCGAGCACATCGAAGAACTCCGCCGTGACCCGCTCGGCGCGCAGGCTTTGCGCTTCGCTGCCGCCGCCGAGAGCGATGCTATCCGCGCGAAACGCGGCGAGATTCACGAAGCTCTGGCTCTGCGCGCGGAAATCTTTGAAGTCCGGAAAGCTGATCGAATTCAAGCCCCGCGTATTCGGTTCGCGCGCATCTGTGGAACCGAGCGCGACTAATTGTTCGGCCTGTGGAAACGGGAGCGGCTTGAGCAGGACCGCGTTGATGACGCTGAAGATCGCTGTGTTCGCCCCAATCCCGATCGCGAGGGCAAGGACCGCGACAATGGTGAAGCTGGGAGACTTCAGGAGTTGGCGCAGAGCGAAGCGGAGTTCGGTCATCGTGGCGATTGTTCGACGACGGTGGGCCCGATCGCGCGAATGTTGATGCTGCCGATGCCAGTGTGCAGGATGAGAGACTTTCCCCCGCCATTAAGGGTGCCTTCCAGACGGCTGTCGGAGGAGTGGTTCGTGAGCATGGGGATTTCCGTGCGGACGTTGCCCATGCCCGCTTTCGCTTCCACGCTGACGGCTGCTTTTTCGGGGAGAGAAATATTGATGCTGCCCGCGGAGGTCACCAGGGTCACGTCGCCCGGAACGGGATTGGAAAACGTTGCAGTGATCGACCCCGCGGCGGTCTTGCCTGTGACCGCGCCGTTGATGTTTTCCAGGGTCAACTTGCCGCCACTGGTTTTCACTTCCGTATCACCAGTGAAGTCACGCACCACAATGGAGCCGCCAGAAGTGCGGGCCTCCAAACTGCCGCTGCCTTTCTGGCAATCGATGGAGCCGCCACTGGTGGAAACCTCCTGGGAGCCGATGCAGCCGTCGAGGGCGATGCTCCCACCGCTGGTGTGCGCCTCCAGCGGGCCGGTGAGCTTCGTGAACTTCAACTTCCCGCCGCTGGTATCGGCTTCGATTTTGCCAGTAATGCCATTCGCGGAAATGCTGCCACCGCGGGTACCGAGATCGGCATTGAAGTTTTTCGGCACGGTGATGGTGTAATCAGCGTCCATCTCCACGTGGCCATTCCAACTCCAGCGTTCGCGATCCTTCGCACGGCGCGAGTGCACGGTGATGGTCGCCCCTTCCTGAGTGATAACGACGGGAGCCGCGGCGAGGAATTCCTTCTCCCGCGCTTCATCCCGATAATCGATTTTCCGGTGCACCCGGACGGCGACTTCGGTATCACTTCCGACCGTCACGTCGACACATCCGAAATCGACATCGACCACGAGTTTGCCACCGGTGGAAACAGCGAACTGCTGGTTCACGTTTTCTTCGGTGAGCGCCCAAGAAGTGGAAGCGGTAAGGAGGAACAGGGCGGCGATTCGAGCGTGCATGGTTGTTCTCGGAATCCCGCATTCATTGCCTTGAAGCAGAGATCCGAGCGAAACCTTTGCAGGCTCCGTGCCACGCTTTCCCCCTAAGACATTAACACCTAGTTATGAGCTACTTACGAAGACATCACCGATACACCAATACGGCTCGATGTCCCAGCCTCGGGATTTTGCTGTCCCGCTTTTGCGACGTGACACGCGGCGGGCGTTTTAGCGCAGCGCCAACCGGCGAAACATCCACGCCCCAATCCCCAGAAAAACCACGTTCGGCAGCCAGACCAGCAGTTCCGGATGGACACTCGGGTTCGAGCGCAGGGTGTCGGCGATGATGATGAAAACAAAATAGGAAAAGGCCACGACCAGGCTGATAAGAAATCCCATCGAGGTCTCGCGGCGGTGCGTGGTCACGCCGAGCGGCACTGCAACGAGCGCAAACGCCAGGCAGGCGAAGGGAAAAGAGAGCCGCTTGTTCAACTCCGTGCGGCTCGCGCTTTGTTCCCCGCGATTTCCGCTTTTGAGTTGTTCCATCAACTGCTCGAGCGACATCGCGGAACGGCTCGGTCGGCGTTTCTCGCGTTCGTAGAGTTCTTCGAGGCTAATCGGCAGCGTCCCTTCCGCCATGTTGATGCCGTCGCGAATGCGCCGCAGATCGTAAGGCGCTCTTTCGTCGCGTTGTTGATAACGGGCGCCGTAGAGATGCATGAGAATGCGCTTGTTAGGCAGATCGGCTTCCAGCGTTCCGCTCCGCGCATGCGTGACGCGCATCGGAATCATGTTCTCACTCAGCTCGAAGACGATGATGTTCTCCAGCTTGTTCCCTTCCTTCCGGCCGACGTAAATTTTGCGCCCGGGAAATTGATCGATCACCTGATCGCTCCCGAAGAGCGCCATCGGATCGCGTGACGCCATATCGAGGATCATGGTGCGGAGCGCCTGCTGGGTGGCGGGCGCCACACTGAGGTTCAACCAAAGCGAAACGCCGGTGCAGAGAACCGCGATGACCGCGAGCGGCGCGCAGATTCGCGTCATGCTCACGCCATTACAGCGCAGCGCGATTAACTCGTTATCCGCCGAGAGCCGTCCGAACACGAGCAGCACCGCGGTCAGCAATCCCCATGGAATCGTGAAGATGAGTGAAAACGGCAGGATGTAGGCGATGAAGGCAAAGAGATATTCCGCCGGCAAATCCTGATTCACCAGCAGCGGCAGGAGCTTGCGGAAGATGTTCCCGACCACGAGCACCAGGCTCAACACCGCGACCGCGAAGCCGAGGCTCACGAGGAGTTGTCGGCTAATAAAGCGGTCGATCAGTTTCACGGCGGATCACTTCTTCCTCCGATCGCCGGACCGGACAAATGGAATTCGAAGCCCAAAGCGCCAGGCGCGCCTGCCGCAAGGTATCTTTTGAACGTCCGGGCAGCCCCCACCGGCGCGAAGAGAGACTGAGCGCTTGGCCGGGATGAGTATTGCTGGCGTCTTCGTGAACAAAAAGATTCGGCAGTGCGAACTGTCCATTTCATCGTAGCGAGGTTCCGAAGCTGACCCACGCGACGCCCACACCTGTCCGTCAAATCATGGCAACCCCAGGCCGACCCTTCAAACGTTCTCGCGCGGAGCTTCCTCGTGAGCAATCGCACGGGAGATTGCCGGTGTGGGTTCTACCTTGCCACCGAGTAGAGTTTTCGCCAATCGGCGCTGCTTTGCTTCCGCCTGCCACTTCTTGATCAGCTGCTCCAAGTCCTTCTGCACAATGTTGAGACCTTTTTTCTTCGGCCTGTAGTCGCTTACAGCTTTGCCGCCGGCTTTCAGCACTTGGTATTCCGCAAGGTCCAAGTCCTCGAGGCTAATATCGTCCACTAGGATCAGGACGAACTGGAAATCCCGTTCGCGCGTTTTAAGTCGTTCCCGAGCCACCCTGAGTTCCACTCGCTGGATAAATTCCGAGGCGAGGAACGCAGTCGTAAGCAACCCGATGAAGATGTCCATGCCGTCGAGGCTCTTCTCAATTTCCTCTCGCCAGCGCATCCCGGGCTCGATGCGTCCATCGTGCCACGCTGTGATTAACTTCTTCTGCTTCATCACCGTGAGATTCTGGCGAAAGATCTCCTTCACGCGCTCGTCCTCGTGCGAGTAGCTGAGGAATGCCGCCAGCGGAACCCGTTCCGGGTCTCGCGCTTCGAACTCCGAGGTGCGATTGAGTTCTGTTGTCGGCGCGACCGTGGTCTGCCTCGCACCGCTCGGGAGGCCGACCGGAAGGTTTTGCTTCGCCTGCTCGGCAGCTTCCAAGTCCGCCAAGGGCCGAAACACGCCCGGAAAATTTTCCAGCTCCTGCTCCGCATAGGGCTTTGGGTCCGGCAGGTCGACGCTGATGCGGTCTAGAGTTCCTTGCACGATCTGGAGCAGGCGCAACCGGTCGTCGTCTGGGCCAAAGGCAATTACCTCAACGTGGTTCATTTTTTCCCCGCGGCGGATGAGCGCCTTCGCACCGCCATCCTCGAGCACTACGCCGTTGCGCCAGCGCGGTTTTCCTTGGCTGAGAAGATGCGTGAGAACAATAAAGCGCGGCAACACGCCTTCCGGCAGTGGGTCATAAACATAACGCATCCGCACACTCCCCTTTTTTTGCCATTCTGGACCGACCTCCTGAGGTTGAAACGGATTCAGCGCGGAAGGAATGAACCACTTTGTAGTCGGCTGCGCGGCATCCTCTTCGTCGACGGGGAAGCACATTTCAAAGCGTTCCATCAGCCGCAGAAGGAACCGCGCGGCAGCTTCGCTTTCGAGCGGCAATGCCTGCAGCGCTTCGAGAATGCTAAGCGTGCCATCACCCTGAGGACGATCCTTATAACGAAGCAGGCGATACACCCCATCAGTGAGCCAATGAGGATTCAGCACCGCAGTATCCCTCAGTCGTGGCTCGTCCACGAAATGCAGGACCGCACCTAGCCGGTGCAGCAGGCGCGCGAGCGACTCTTGTTTATCTGGCTGGTTCTCGCCATGTCGCTGACAGATTTCCCGAAACATTTCCAACGTCAAATATTGGCGTTTCTTCGGAGGTGTCGTGGAATGCGAGACACCCGCCAACACCTTTTGGAATAGTCCTCGTTTATCCTCCGGTCGATGTCCTTCTTCGAAACACTCGCGCATCACCCTGAGCCACGCCTGAGGAACTTTTAGGTGTGGCGGCTCCGTCTCCTTCAGGCTCGCGATCGCCTTCTGCACTTCCTTTCGCAGCTCACCGCAGCCTTCGCGGATTTCGCAGTTTGTCCGGACAAAGGTGCGAATGGCCGGAAACGTTTCCTCAAGCCGGCGTCGATCAACATCGTAGCCGCCCTGTCGCGCATCTTGGTGGTTCAAGACCACAATGACCGGCGAGCCGCTCGCATAGCGGCGCAGGATGCAAAGCCAATACTCCGCATCCGTCATTTCCGTGTTCGAGCGCGGGTCGAGGACCAGCAGATAGACACACCCTTCGGTTAGGAAAAACTGGTGCAACGCATGGGTGATCTCCTGCCCAGCGAAGTCCCAGAGCCGCACGCTCACTTCCCGCAAACCGCAGCGTAGCGGGAAAGTGTCGAGCGCGATCCCTGGCGTTTCGGGCTCTTTAAAGTTGTGCGGCTCTCCCAGTAAAAACCGGCGCAGACTCGTCTTCCCTGCACCGCCCCGACCAACCAGCATTACCTTGATTTCATCCACTCTGCGCAGCGTTCCCGTCGCCGCGCCGTGGCGCTGAGCGAAGTAGAAATTCAGAATGTCCGCTGGCCGGGCGGGCTGCTCGGACGCCCTATCTCCTATTACGTAGACCTGGCCCATTCGCGGACCCAGAACCGACTCGGGCATACCCAAAGCCTCATTGCCGTGAAGATAAAGCTCCTTCAGGGCGGTAATATTCGCGATCTCAGGCGGCAAAATTGTGAGCTGATTATCGGCCAAGGAAAGACGCGTCAGAGCAACGAGATTTTTGATCTCCGGCGGCACAGTCTTCAGCTGATTCTTGTGAAGCCAAAGTGTCCGCAGAAACGTGAGATTTGCGACCTCCGGCGGCAGAGTCTTTAGGCCGTCCCCATGAAGGTCCAGAAGCTCGATCTTTTCCTTCCGGCACTCTTCGATGCGCTTCAGCACGTAAGTAGCCGTTTGCTCTTTTCCGCTCTTATTGGGATTGGTCATCGCTAACTTTGCATTCTGCTGTGGCGGAGGAGCGTCAGTCAAGCGTCGCTCAAGCTCGCTTGGAAGGGACCTGTCGGGGTCACATCTTTGGGGCGTGTTGCCCAAACGCCTTTTTGCTGAATCTCTCAAAAATACGGGCCGAGGAACGTCTTTCGTTCCCCGTTCTGCCTCTGACGAGCTTTTGGCGCAATGCGTCAAAAGTTCATCAGAGAGACAGGAGCATGACCGTCCCGGTTTGAGCAACACGCCCCCAAAGATGTGACCCTGAGCGGCTCCCTTTCGTAAGGGGGTCGCCCGGTCTCGGGCCGGGCGACGTGGGCAACGCCAGCGGCCTTCAGGTCGAGCTGCGCGACGAAGGCGTCGAGGAAGCGGACGGGGTTTTCCGGCGTGAGGTAATCCTCCAGGGCTTCGGGCAGGAGGAGCGTCTCCGCGCGGTCATGGCCGCGGATGTAATCATGGGCACGGAGCTTGCCAGAACCGGGTCGCTTGGGGTACAAGAAAATCAGCCGCCGCATGCAAAACTTTTCACACAGCCTCGCGATGGAGCGCCTATGAGGGTTGTCAATAAGGTTGGCGTGTGCTGGGGTATTTTTCTCCTTTCCTGACCTCCTCGGTCGCTTTTTTGTTTTTGGCCGCGGATGGCGGGCTTCCCTTTTCGCGTGTCCCGGTTTGGCTTCTCCCGGTCACCAGCTCCTATTCGAGCAGCCCGTCTTTACTTACCTGGCGGACGCCCACGATGTCTTGCCTGACTTGAGGGAAGCCGCCGGGAGGTGGAAGGCGCCCCATCTAACGGATGATCCCGCGCGCTTTCACGCCGAGACCAGCTCCATCTCCGAGCAGCCTGCCACCCCTGGCGGCTAAAACTTCAATCGCGAGAGAGGTCCTTTCATTTTGAGGGGAGGGTTGGAAGTTCTAGCTCACGCGGTTGCAACGACGGTGGCCGCGGCCGGGAGGCGCAACTGCCAGCCCAGCTCCTCCGCGCTCGCCCGACCCGTTCGCCAGCGCCACAGATCGATCGCCAGTTGCCGCGCCAGCGCCACCGCGGTCTTCTTCTTTAAGGAAGCGCCGTGCTGCAGCCGGCCCAGATATTTCTGGCGCGCGTGCCAGTGGGGTTGCCAGCGCAGGAGTCGCCAGACCGCTTCCACTAACAACACCCGGACGTGCTTGTTCCCGTGCCGATCAATGTGCCCGAAGCGTTGTACCCCGCCGCTGGAGTGTTCGCTCGGACAACACCCGGTGTAACTCCCAATCGCTTTGCGCCCTTTAAAGCGGTGCCAGTCGCACACTTCCCCTTCCAGCAGCGCCAGGGTGAGCGCGCCCAGCCCTTGCGGGATTTGCTCCTGGGCGACGCGCGCCTCAATCAGCCCGCCCAGCCGCTCCAGTTCCGCTTTGTTACCGCGGATCTCCCGCGCGATCGGCTCGAGTTGCTCGCGCACAAACGCGCTGCACTCCAGCGCCAGGCGCTTCCACTTGCGCGGTCCGGCCCAGCCGCCCGGCAGGGTCTCGTGCTCAAACTCGATCCGCAACGCCCGGCCGTGGTTCTCCAACCGGCGCACTTCGCGCTTGAAGAACTCGCGCTGTCGCCCCAGCTCCCGGTGTTCCTGTTCCTCGGAGCTGGGCAAGCGGATCGGTTTGAGTTCGCCCTGGCGCCCTTCCCGCCAGCGCGCCAGCCGCAGGCACAGCTCTACCGCGTCCATCCGATCGTTCTTCCGCCGCCGCTCCAGCGAGAGGCGCATCGGTGTGGTCACGACCGACTCCGCCCCGGCCGCCACCAGCGCCCGGTGCAAAGTGTAACCAAAACCGCACGCCTCGTAGACACTGTGCACCGCATGGCCCGCGCTCACCTGCCGCCGCACCCACTCCAACAGTCGCCCCCGGGTGAAGGCCTGCGCCCGTTTGATCTCCCCGCCGTCGCATTGCACCGCCACCACGATGTTCCTCAGATCCACATCCATCCCCAGGATGAAAACGTGTCGCACTCCGGGATTGCTCGCGCCGCGCGGATTGTTATTCTTTTCGCCGCCATGCAGGGTTGGTTTTCTTTTCATAATTCGGGTGTGCCCTGTCGGCTCACTCCTTGCAACCCTTCATGGCATCTAACGACGGACCGCGGTGCGCGCCACTTTTGAGATGATTTCCACACTCCCACTCCGAGCGACGCGCGCCCTCGTCCGCCGTCGCTCATCTTGTTCTCGTTAGGCCTCAAAGATGACCGCTCGACAACAGATCGGATTCGGTAGGGCATCGTTGCTGCTTTTGGTGATCGGCTACGTAGCAGGCATGCGACTCTCCCAAAGCGCAGCGACAGAGATGATTTTCGCACAGAATCTGTGATCATCCTCCCAGAAGCCTACTGGGAAGGGAGTTTCTGCTAAAAAGACCTAACCCAATGAAAGAACCGTAGAATATGAAAGCAACCTTTATCGCCATTATTGCTTGCACAGCATCATTCGGCTGCGGTCAGGAGACGGGAATTGGGCCAAACGAAGCGCGGTCGAGCCAAACGCCGGGCAAAGAGCAGCCAGTCGCGTCCGGAGGACCTCAAGTTCCGCCTCCTAAAACCGCCACTGAAACTTGTTTTCAGGCTATTTTGCTTATGGCTGCGAAGGCAGACATAGGCATATTCGGCAAAGAAGCGGCAGAATTTGTCGACGAAATCGGACAATATCCTCCCGGAAGAAGAGACGAAATACTGGCTCGCAACCTGGATCGGGTGTCACAATTTGTAGAACAATCCAAAGCCATTCATAAAACGTGGGCTGACGGCTGTGGGGAGATTAGTTAGGCTCTTTCTCACGGCTGCGGAATGGATTTGAGGGATTCCTGTCGGAGTTTGAGGAAGAGATAATCGAGATTCGTGATGCCGCAGGCTTTGTGGATAATGCGGCTGACCGTGGCGTTAAAGGATTCCAAACGAGCGGAAGT
>JBBSPM010000056.1:0-32863 GCA_038258815.1 Chthoniobacterales bacterium | reverse complement strand
TTTGAGGGGTTCATTCCTTAGTACGAGAGGACCGGGAATGACGAACCGCTGGTGTTCCAGTTGTCGTGTCAACGGCAGTGCTGGGTAGCTATGTTCGGAAAGGATAAGCGCTGAAAGCATCTAAGCGCCAAGCCTATCCCAAGATGAGATCTCCCTGAAGAGTCGTGGTAGACCACCACGTTGATAGGTCACTGGTGTAAGTGCAGCAATGTATTCAGCTAAGTGATACTAATAACTCGTTCGGCTTGGTCATTTACTTTTCAATTAACCCGTCGCGCCGGTCGCAAGACTGGTGCGGCGGTAAATTGAGGGGAATGACATTAAATAAAACGAAGCCTTGAAAATTGCGGACACTGTCCCTGTATGTAGATATCAGAGAATCAGCTAATGGTTCTTTTGGAAAATGAACTGGCAAATCACCAGAGAATCGGAGTCGAAATGGCGCGGGTGCCAGACCGACTTCGCCCTCTGGTGATCATAGCGCAGTGGCACCACCCGTTCCCATTCCGAACACGGAAGTGAAACGCTGCAGCCCCGATGGTAGTGCTTGTATAGCTTGTGCGAGAGTAGGACGTCGCCAGAATTTATGCCCGGCATCTTGGAAACAAGGTGTCGGGCTTTTTTGTGCCTCGGTGCGCGACCTGTGTCGCCCGCGCTGTTACCGAGCCTCGAGTCGGCAGGGAGTTGGGCCTGATCGGCCCACAGTCCGGTCGATTTGGCCTCCGTTGATTTGGCCTGCGAACTCGCGTCTGGCGCCGCGTTGAAAGTCAGGACGGTGCGAATCGCGCTGGAGCAATCTCGGAGGAAACCGTGCGCTTCTCGACGGAGGATCTGATCGCTTTATCGCCGGGCGGCACGCGAGAGCAGGCACGGCGGCCGACGGCGACCTTAGCCGCAGCTACCACTCAATCACGGAACTGGCCCAGGTGAGCCCTCCACCGAAGACGACCATGAGGATGTAGTCGCCTTTTTTCAGACGGCCGCTGCGATTGGCTTCATCGAGCGCGATGGCTACAGCCGCGGCGGACGTGTTTCCGTAGCGGTCGACGTTGATGAAGACTTTCTCGGAGGGAATTTTGAGGCGCTCGCCGATTGCTTCGATGATGCGGATGTTTGCCTGGTGCGGGATGACGCAACTGATGTCTTCGATTTTGAGGCCGGCTTTCTCGAGCGCTCTATGGGAGGCGTCGAGCATGGAGATGACGGCCTGTTTGTAGACGTCTTTTCCCGACATGTGGATGGTCTGGAGATTTTGGTGCGCGTTCTCGGCCGTGATCGGGGTGCGGCAACCGCCGCCGGGCATGTAGAGGATGTCGGTAAAATTGCCGTTGCTGCCGACGTGCGTGCTGATAACGCCGTGGGTGCTCTCGCTGCGGTGGCGCAGGATCGCGGCGCCGGCGCCGTCGCCGAATAGGATGCATGTGTTTCGGTCGGTCCAGTTCGTGATCGAGCTGAGCTTTTCCGCGCCGATGACGAGAACGGTGTCGTAGGTGTGTGAGGTTATGAATTGCTGCGCGATTTCTATTCCAAAAAGAAATCCGGCGCAGGCCGCGGAGATGTCGAGACAGGCGGCGTTGCTGGCGCCGATTTTTGCCTGCACAAAGCACGCGGTCGCCGGGAAGATCATGTCCGGCGAGGCAGTGGCGAGGAGGATGAGATCGATGTCAGTCGCGACCACGCCGGCCTGCTCCATGGCGGCGATGGCGGCGCGGGCGGCCATATCACTGGTGTGCTCGTCCTTGGCGGCGATGCGGCGTTCTTTGATCCCGGTGCGTGTGGTGATCCACTCGTCCGTAGTGTCGACAATGTTCGAGAGGTCCTCGTTGGTGAGAATGCGCTCCGGCAAATAGCTGCCGGTTCCAACGATGGAGACGGTGCGACCTGGTCTACGAGACCGCTGGCGCGAGGGGTGCGGCTGTTTCATTGTAACGACGAACCTCCTCGACGATATGCGGGTTCACCTCGTGTTCAATGGATTCAGCGGCGACGCGCAGCGCGTTCTTGATCGCGAGCGGGGTGCTGGCGCCGTGGCCGATGATGCAAATGCCGTTCACGCCGAGCAAAGGTGAGCCGCCGTACTCCTCGTAGTTCACTTTTTTCTTGATCGCTTTAAAGGCATTCTGCGCGAGGTAGGCACCGGCGATGCGCTTCGCATTTTTCGTCAGCTCGTGTTTGAGCCAGTTAAAAATGGCGTCGCCGACCGATTCGCAGGTTTTGAGAATGACGTTGCCGACGAAGCCATCGCAAACCACCACTTCCACCGGGTGCGCAAAAAGATCATGGCCTTCGATGTTGCCTCGGAAGTTGAGCGAACTCTGGCGCAGACGCTTAAAGACTTCCTTGGTGAATTCGCTGCCTTTTACGTCTTCCTGCCCGATCGACATCAGGCCGATGCTGGGGTTCTTGTAGCCGAGAACGTGACGAGCGTAGACGGAACCCATGATGCCGTATTGCAAGAGGTGCATCGGTTTTGGGTCGACGTTGGCGCCGGCATCGATGAGGACGAAAATATTGCTCTCAGTCGGAATGACAGAGGCGATCCCAGGGCGCTCCACGCCTGGAAGGGTGCGGAGCTTGATGGTGGTGGCGGCGACTGCCGCCCCGGTATGGCCTGCGCTGACCACAGCATCCGCGACTCCTTGTTTCACCAAATCGACCGCGCGGCTGATCGAGGAGTCTTTTTTCCGGCGGACGGACTCGACCGGCTTATCTGACATCTCGACGACTTGAGTGGAATGCACGATCTCGATGCGGCGATCGTTGCAATTGTTCTTCTTCAACTCGGCTTCGATCTGCGCCGTGTCGCCGACGAGGAAAAGCTTCTGAATCCGGGCATATTCGCCCAGGGCCATGGCGGCACCGGCGACGAGATTAGGCGGTCCAAAATCGCCGCCCATGGCATCGAGTGCGATTTTCATGTGGTGCGCGAGTTTGAGGGCTGGCCCCACTGATTGCAAAACGAAATTAGCGGGCCGGAGATGCCCTCAGAAAATCGCGCCCCGCGCTCCGCTTGGCGGGCCCGAAGCCCTTTCGCATTAACCGGCGTCGACGGTCAAAACCTGCCGGCCCTTGTAGTAGCCGCAGGAGGGGCAGGCAGTATGCGAGGCCACGGTGCTGCCGCATTGTGTGCATTTATTCAGCTGAGGGGCGACCCAGCGATGGGAGGCCTTGCGTGTGCGCAGCCGCATCTTCGAAGTTTTGCGTTTTGGAACTCCCATACGAGCCGGATAGGAAAGCAGGAAATTAGAGAAAGGCAAACGGGATCAAAAGTTTTGAGGCGTCGAGATCTCCGGGTTTCGAATGGGATTCCCGTCCCTCAAATTGGCCGTTGGCCTATTCCAGATCGAGCTGATCGAGCGCGCTCCAGTCCGGCTTACGTGCTTCGGCGACCGTTTCATCGACTTCCGCGACTCGCGTGGGCGCGGGGCATACGCGGCCGCCATCGCGGTCGCAATGCGGATACGATGGCAAAGCCAGCAGAATGTCTTCTCGCACAAACGGGACGAGATCGACAGTTTCAGGCCCGGAAAGTTCGGTATGGAGAGCGAATTGCGGGACGTGAATCGTATGCACGAAACGTTCCAGACAGGCAACGCAGGCCATCTCGACCGGCTGGGTGAGGGTGCCGTTCGCCCAAAGCGCGCCTTCGGAAATACCGAGGTCGAGCGAATAGCTGAGCGGGCCCGCGCAGACGACACCATCTTTTTCCAACTCTGGAATCGGGCATTCTTCTTCACCCTCAAGATGCAGACCGTCGGCTGAGATTTGTCGGAGGTGAATTTTCACTCGCGCAGCCTTTCGGAGATTTCTCGCGAATCCATTTCGGAGTTCATGGCGTGACTCCTTCGGCGGCCCGTTTCTCGGCGAACGCTTCTACGACCAACGGCGGAACGAAGGTGGCGATGTTGCCGCCGAGCCTCGAGATCTCCTTCACGATCCGCGAGCTGAGATAGGTATATTCTTCTTTCGGCATGAGGAAGATGGTCTCCACCGTGGCCTCCAGCTTCCGGTTCATCAGCGCCATCTGGAATTCAAATTCGAAATCCGAAACCGCGCGTAAACCGCGGACAATCGCGATGGCATTTTGTTTCACGGCAAAATCGACCAGCAATCCATCCAGCGGCAGGATCTGGACGCGATCGTGTCCTCCTGCGGTCGCGCGCAGCATTTGCAGCCGCTCGTCCAGGCTGAAAAACGGCTGCTTCTGATCGTTCACCGCCACGGCCACGATCACTTCGTCGAAGAGTTTGCGGGCGCGCTCGATCACGTCGAGGTGGCCGTTTGTGACCGGATCGAAGCTGCCGGGATAAATCGCGCGTCGCATGAAGCGTGAAGGTTGAACGGCCGACCCTCCTTCGCAAGGCCTACGGCGGGCAGGCACGGCCTACGCAAGGCAACGGCTGGAGGGTGCTGAATTTTTGTAGCCGAAACGGCTTCGCATCGGGAAAGTAGGTCCGCATTCATGAACGACCCCATTTACGGAAGGATCGCGGTCGCGAGCACGTTCTCGCCGCGATTCGAGCAGGTCCTGGCCGAAGCGAAGCGCATCCGCGACCGCTTTGGCGCGGAGCTGCATTTGATCTACGTAGGCGAGAAAACCGAGGCCACCACGCAGCGGTTCGCGGTCGCCCTGGCGGAGGTGGGTTTGCCGGCAGATTCAGCCATTCACTATCAGGATGGCGGCCCGGCGGAGTCGATTCTCCGAGCGGCGGAGGACAATCAAGTGGAGTTGATCATAGCCGGCGCGCTCGAGCGAACGATCGTCCTCCGCTCGTTTCTCGGAAACGTGGCGCGGCGGCTGGTGCGGGAGGCGCAGTGCTCCGTCATGCTTTTCACGAAACCGGAGCGGGATCCGAAACCGATGGGCCGCATCGCCTTTTATGTGCCGCCGGGTTACTCGGAACATTCGCGGCAGGCACTGCAGCGGACGTTGCGCCTGGCGGAGCGGGAAAAATGCGAGCATCTCTACGTCCTTCGCGTTTACTCATCCTTCGATGCCGCACGGGCGACTCTGCGCGCAAATCAGAAAGCGTCCGCCAACCAGCCCGCCGTGCCCACGCTGGAAGAAGAGGAGCGCGCGCTGGAGGAATTCATCGACGCGGCGGGGCCGACTGATGTCCCGATCGATGCGCGCTGCATCCGGAGCAACACGGGATTTGCGGCGTCGGATTTCGTGCAAGCGGTGGAAGCCGATTTGCTGGTGGTGCCGGTGGAAGCGACGCTTGATTCCGACGGCATCCCGGCCCACATCGCTTGGGTGACGGATGTCATTCCCTGCAATCTCTGGATTATCCGGTAACACCAGTAGCAGCGCGGAGTAAGCGATGAACGAGCCGGTAGAGTTTCACGCGTTCGGTCTCGAACATCTGACCGTGATTTTCCTCACGGTGACGCTGCCGTTCGCGCTCGCAGCGCTCGTTAGGCAAACGAAATCGCAGGCCGTCGAGCGATCCATCGCCCATGCGCTTTCGGCGATCTTGATCGGAAATTACGTTGTCTATTTGCTCTTCATCCGCCGCTGGGGCGCCCTGCCGTGGCCATCGACGCTGCCGATGCAGATGTGCGACTGGGCGATGGTGGTGATCGTGGTCACGCTGGCGTCCGGAAATCGCCGTTGGTTCGAGGTCGCCTATTTTTGGGGAATCGGCGGAACGCTCCAGGCCGTGCTCACACCGAATCTGCGCTTCGGCTTTCCCGATTTGCGCTTTCTCAGCTTCTTTGTCGCGCACAGTGGGATCATCGTCGCCGTCATCTTCCTAATGCTGACGCGGGTCCTGCGGCCATATCCGATCTCGATCGTCCGCGCCTTCCTCTGGTCGGAGCTTTATTTCGTCATCGCGCTCACCGTAGATCTCCTTACCGGGGTAAATTATGGCTTTCTGCTGCACAAGCCGGAGGCGTTTTCGCTCCTTAGTTTGCTCTCGGATTATTGGCCACTTTACCTGCTGCAAATGCATGGCCTTGCGCTCGTCTTCTTCGCGTTCCTCTATCTGCCGTTCGCGATTTACGACTCGATCAGGAACGCGCGGAACCGTCTGATCTGAGAATGCTTTGAAGCTTTGTGGCCGTTGTGCGCGGCACCTTCTTGATTGATCATCTGCTCAGTGAAGCCGCGACCTCTCAAAATCGGAACGGTGATGATCGGCGGGAAACTGCCAGCGTTTATTCTCGGTCCGTGCGTGATCGAATCGGAAAAATTCGTCTGGCGGATGGCGCGGCGGATTCACGAAATCTGCGCGGGCGAGGGGATCGCATTCGTTTTCAAGGCTTCATACGACAAGGCGAATCGCACTTCGGTGCGCTCGTTCCGCGGGGTAGGGGTGCGGGAAGGTTGCGAAATCCTGGCGGCAATTGGGAGCGAGTTGAAAGTGCCGGTTACGACCGATGTGCATACAGCGGAGGAGGCCGGGATTGCCGGCGAGTTTATCGATGTGCTGCAAATCCCTTCGTTCCTTTGCCGGCAAACCGACCTGCTCCAGGCCGCAGCCGAAACGGGTTGCGTGGTGAATGTGAAAAAAGGGCAGTTCCTCGCGCCGCTCGATGTGCGCAATATCGCGGAAAAGCTCACCGCGTTTGGGAACGAGAAGTTTTTCTTCACCGAGCGCGGCACCACCTTCGGCTACAACAATCTTGTCGCTGACATGCGCTCGCTCTTCTGGATTCGCGAAGCCGGCTACCGCGTTATTTTCGACGCCACGCACTCCGTGCAACGGCCGGGCGGCGGGGGCGACACCACTAGCGGCGATGGCATCCTCGCCCCGGTTTTGGCGCGGGCGGCGCTGGCGGCGGGTTGCGACGGCCTCTTCATGGAAGTGCATGAGAATCCGGCACGCGCGCTCTCGGATGGGCCGAACCAGATTCCGCTAAAGCATTTGCCGAAGCACCTGCGCGTGTTTAGAGCTATCCATGCGGCCGTCTCGTAGCGGTTGCTCTCGGAAAATGAGAGCAACTGCGGCAATCATCGTCGTCGGTTTTCTCGGGTCGGCGGTGATCGCAACCGGATCGGAGAAGGCGCGTGCCCCAGGTCCGAAGAGTTCGCCAACCCCGAGTTTGACCGATGTGCCTTTGCCAATCGGCCACGAGGCGAAAGGCCTGGTCTTACCGGATTACAATCTGCAGGGCGAATTGCAGGCCAAGTTCGAAGCCGCGGTCGCCAAAAGGATCGATCAGAATCATATTCTCTTTACCGGGGTAAGAATGACCACCTTCACTCCTGAGAGCACGCCGGATTTGGCGATCGACATGCCCAGCTCGATCCTCGATTTGACCACACGTATCATTACCTCGAAGGAGCGAACCACGATCACGCGGACGGATTTCACCATCGCGGGAGACACCCTCCAGTTCGACACCAATAAGCGGACGGGATCGCTCGTCGGAAACGTAAAGATGGTGATCAAAAACCAAGGCGATCTGCTGGGGAAGACCGGTAAATGATACGGTTTCTAGTTTGCCTGCTTCTGCTGATCGGAAGCGCCACGAACGAGGTGCTGGCCCAAGGCTCGGCGCCCATTGCGCTTTCCTCGCCGGCGCCGGCCACACCAAAACCGGCGAAGAAAGATCCTGAGAAATCGCAGGCAAAAAAAGACCCGCTCGCGGCGACGGTGGGAGGGTCCTTAGGCGCGCCAACGAACGAGCCGATTACGACTGAGATTTACTCAAACGCCGCCGACTTCAATTCCAAGGAATACATTGGCACATTCACCGGGAAGGTGATCGTGAAAGATCCACGCTTTAGCCTGCAGGCCGATAAGCTCATCGTTTATCTGGGACGCGGCGAGGAGAAGGGCCTGGAGAAGGCGATCGCGGAAGGAAACGTGGCCGTCGTGCGCGAAGCGCCGGGTGAGGAAGGCGGCGCGCCGGTGCGTTCGATCGGCCGGGCGGAGCGCGCGGTTTACACGACGAAAGATGGCAACGTCGAGATGAGCGGCACGCCGAGGGTGCAGAGCGGATTGAACATGCACGTGGCCACGAGTCCCGACACCGTGATGGTGATCAACCAGAGCGGACAATTAACGACGCGTGGGCCGAGCCGCACCGAGATCCGACAAGAACCGAAAACGGAGCCGACGCCAAAACCATGAATGGCCCCACCACCGTCCAACCGAGCGCAGTAACCGCACCCGTTCGACCTTCGCCGGCGCCCTCCGAAACCGTTTTGGCCACGGAAGAGTTGGTGAAAATCTACGACAGCCGCGCGGTCGTGAATGGCGTAAATATTAACGTCCGCGCGGGAGAGATCGTCGGCTTGCTGGGACCAAACGGTGCGGGCAAAACGACCAGTTTTTACATGATCGTCGGACTCGTTAGGCCGAACAGCGGGCGCGTTCTGTTCTCTGGCGCGGATGTGACAAATTTCGCCATGCACCGCCGCGCGCGCCTCGGGATGGGTTACCTGCCGCAGGAAGAATCGATCTTTCGCAAACTGACGGTCGAACAAAACATCCTCGCGATTTTGGAAACGTTGCCGCTTTCGAAATACGAGCGCCGCCAACGTTGCGATGAATTGTTGCACCAGTTCGGCATCGAAAAAATCGCCAAGAACACCGCGCTGACCTTGAGCGGTGGCGAGAAGCGTCGCCTAACGATTGCTCGTTCGCTGGTCACGAACCCAACTCTGCTGATGCTCGATGAGCCTTTCAGCGGAGTGGACCCGATCGCCGTTTACGACGTGCAGCAAATCGTGGTCAATCTCCGTAAATCCGGCCTCGCGATTTTGATCACCGACCACAACGTGCGCGAAACGCTTTCGATCGTGGACCGGGCGTATTTGATTTTCGAAGGTCGGGTTGAGAGTGAAGGCACCAAAGATTTCTTGATCAACGATCCGATCAGCCGTCAGCTCTATCTCGGCGAGCGATTCAAGATGTAGAGACGGGGAATTCAATCGCTCCTGAGGGTTGACAGTCAATCATTGAGCGCGCAAACGTGCTTGGATGAAAGTCGCCGCAAAGTCGCCTAAAAAGCGCCGCACTGCCTCGACCCGAGCCACTCTCACGCTGAGTGCGGAAAGCTATCGAAAGATCGATGAACTGCGTGGTGAAAAGGCCCGCTCTGTTTGGGTGCAAGATTTGATCGAGCGGGAGGAGCGAGTTCGAGCCAGGCGGTCGTTTGCTGAGACGCTGGCGGAGCAATACACGCCCGAGGTTTGTCGCGAGACGCTGAGCGTGCACGACGAGTTCCCGATTCACGAGCTATGAGGCTCGCCCTCTACGCTTCGGTCCCCAAGATCGAGCATCCTAATTTGGTCGCTCTGCAAGATGATGCCCTGACGGCATTACCCACTGTCTTGGTTTGCCCTCTTAAGCGTGACATCGCTCTGACGGCTGTCCGGTCCGAACTATCGTGGGAGGGAGAGAAGTTGGTCGCGTGTTGTGATTTGGCGCGACCGATTCGGCGAGCCTCTTTGCGACCCATGGGATGGCTGGATGCGGCCCGCTCCGAGGCAATCATCCTAAAGCCCGCAGTTGAAAGTGAGGTAAAAGGGCGGGGAAGCTGATAGACACAGGGCCATGAGTGCAATCATGAGCCTGCTTGAGGTTCACCCAGAGGGTGAAGCCAGTGACGGATTTGGTTTTGCCTGCGGAGGCGGGAAGATCGCGGTGGCAGCCAGCGGCGATCGGCTGACGGCCTACGGCGGGGTGGCCGCGTGGAGCCATTATCTGGAGCGGATCGGGATCGTCGAAGACATGGGGCGGCGCTTTCCCGCACCCCGCACGAGCCCGAATGCGACGCCGGTGCGCGACGTGCTCCACGGCTTCATGCTCAACGCGCTCATGGGCGGCAAACGCTTTGCCCATGCCCGGCGCCTGCAGGACGACCGGGCGGTGGCGGCCATCCTCGGGCTGAAAAAAGAGCGCCTCTGCGGCGAGGACGCCTTCGTGCGGATGATGAGCAAAGCCGACCGCGGTCGGGCACGCGAGTGGATGGCGTGGAGCGAGCGCGACCTCTACGCGGCGCTGCCCGCGGCGTTCATTGCGGACTGGGATTCCACGGTCAACACGCGCTACGGCCACCAAGAGGAGGTTGAGATCGGCTACAACCCGCATAAGCCGGGACGCGGCAGCCATCACCCGCTGCTGTGCGTAGTGGCGGGCACGCGGCTGACGCTGCACATGGAGTGGCGCCCGGGCAACACCGTAAGCGCGAGCGGCTGGATCGAAGCCATGGAGCGGGTCTGGAGCCACCCCGACGTGCCAAGGAGGCTCGTGCTCAACCGCGGCGACATCGGCTTTGCGCAGGAGAAAATCATGGCCTGGCACGAGCAGGAGGGTACCACGCGTCCGCCGTATCTTTTCAAGCTGCGGCTGACTAAAAATGTGAAACGCGCCCTGGCCCGCATCCCGTGGCCGCTGTGGGAAGGCCAGCCGACCATCGGCCTGGAGCAGCACGCGGAGACCGAGGTGCAACTCGAGGGCTGGAGCCGGCCGCGGCGGGTGGTTTTCCTGCGCAAAATGAAGCCGCTCAACCCCGGCGCGCAGGATGTGTTTTGGGGCACCGACCAGGAGGAAGTCAGCGCGTATGTCACCAACCTGCCCGCGGACGAGGCCACGCCTGGGCAGATCGTGCTCGCCTATCGGCAGCGGGCCGACGCGGAAAACGTGTTCGACGAACTCAAGAACCAGTGGGGCTTCGCCGGTTTTTGCAGCGGAAAAGCGGCCGTCAGCGAGATGGCCGCGCGGCTGGTCTTGATCACGTATAACCTGTGGAGCCTTTTCGTGCGCGTGCTCAAAGACGACGGCGTGCATACCGAGGCGATCACGAGCCGGGACGAGCTGCTGGTCATCCCTGGCAAACTGGTGGAAAGCGGCCGCCAGCGGACCCTCAAACTAGGCGTCGGCGAGAAATGGTGGGCGGCGCTGAGCCAAGCCTACCAGCGGCTGGAGCGCTGGCTGGGCTCAACTGCGCCGCAGTTGGCCATCCAGGCGAGCTTCGAGCGCTACCTGTGCTGGAACAACCCCCTCAACCCCGACGCCTGGCTCGCCACCGCCTCACCATGAAAATCCAACTGCGGGATTTAGGATCATGGACCGATTTCAACAGTTGCTTGCTCGGTAGCGCAGAATCGCATTCGCGTAAAGTCTCCCGAACCATCTACGCAACAGGCTCCAGCGAGGCCCGCGGTTCGAGGCGGCGCTCCAATTCCATCACCACTTCCTCGGCCAGAACTTGGAGGAGCCGGCGGTTTTCTTCCGAAAAGCGGCGTGGCTTGACGTCGAGCAGGCAGAGTGTGCCGACGGGCAATTTGTTGATGCGCAGAGGCGTGCCCGCGTAGAAGCGCAGTCCGAGATCCTTGAGCAGCGGATTGTTCGCAAAGCGGCGATCGCGCGAGATGTCCTCGACCACGAGAGTCTCGTTCGCTTTCACGGTGTGGCTGCAAATCGAAAGAGCGCGTGGTGCGGAGCGCGTGGTGGCCACTGCTGTCGGCAAACCGAATTGAGCTTTGAACCACTCCCGTTCGTGATCGACGAAGGCAATGAAGGCCATGGGGACCTGGAAAATGCGACTCAGGCGCGCCACCATGTGGTCGAAGAACTCTTCGTTAGGCGTGTCGAGGATGCCGAGCGCGAGGAGTTGATCGAGCCGCTGCTCTTCGTTTTCGGGGAGTGACGCAGGAGTCATCGCGTCGGCAGAACGAGCCGCGAATTTTGAAAGTTGCACGACCGCTTCCGCGAAGGAGACGACCGTTTCATCCGCGCCCGACTCTCGTAGTCCCTCCGCCGCATCGGCGACGTTCTCGGTTGCGCCCCAGAAGGCGGCGATGATTTTCACCCGCGGAAGACGCTGCCGCAGTTTTCGCGTGAGATAACGCGCGTGGATCAAGGTGGACGGCGGCACCACGGAAATGCAGATGGCATCGGGATGGGCTTTGACGGCGGCTTCCACGATTTCGGCCGCGCCCATTTGCGCGGACAGATTTTCCACTTCGAAATCGCGCTGGCGGAGCAACTGCGCCAGCATCAATCCCGCGACCTGATCGCGTTCCGCGCGGGCGGGCAGGACGAGCACGCGTTCGGATATTTCGGGTGGATGAGTCTCTACTTTTTCGGCGATCGATTTGTCGGCTTCGAGATTCGACGGCACCGAAGGGCGCGAACCGAAATCCTCCGTCATGTCCGCGAGGTTGTCGTAAAGCGCGACGCGTTCCGGCTCTTCCACGCTATCGCGTTGCACGTCCACCTCGGTGGCGATGATGACGGGCAGGAGCACGTTGTCGTAGAGTGCGGTGAGCGAGTTCGCCTTCAGATATCTCTCCGCGAGGGTGTTCGCTTGCGTGACACCCGAGGCGAGGAGGCGGTGATAACACTCCTCGGCGGGCGAAAGAGCCTGCTCTTCACTCAGGAGCACGCTGAGAAATTGCAGCCGCGGCACGTGCCGCCCCATGACGGCGAGGCAAACGGTAAGCGGAGTGGAAAGAAGTAAACCGACCGGTCCCCAGAGCCACGTCCAGAAGACGGCTGAGATGATGAGAGCAAGGGAAGAAACGCCGGTGCTCGATCCGTAGAGCCAGGGTTCCAGCGCGTTGGCGTTGATCAGCTCGAGGACGAGGAAAAGACTGAGAGTGAGAATCGGCGTGAGCCAACTGTTTGAAACAGCGAAGGAAAGCAGGACGGGCACCGCGGCGCCGATCCACGGTCCGACGTAGGGAATGAAGCGCAGCACGCCCGCGAACGCGCCCCACAGGATCGCATTCGGCACGCCGATAAAATACAGTCCCGTGCTGATGAGGATGCCGTAACCGGCGTTGACCACGCACTGCATCGTCAAGTAGCGCGAGACGCGGTGCGCGGCATCGTCCATCGCGCGGGTGGTCTCGCTGATATGTCCCTGGCCGATGAGGCGAATGATGCGACCGCGCAGATCCTCCCGCTTCAGGAGCATGAAGATCGCGAGGAGCAGGACCAGCGCGGCGGTGCCGAGCGGGCTGAGGATAGCGGCTACGGCTTGTTGGAGCAGACGAGGCAAGCCATTTTGCGTCTCGACGATCTTTACCGGGATGGGCGCTGTCTGGGTGGACGAGGCGTTGGACGGCAATGAATTAGCGAGACGATTTCCGGCGCGGGTGAGCCGCGAGGGAATGGGGGTCGTGTCGGCTCCGGGTTGGCCGGCCGGAGGTTCCGCTTCGGCCTGAGTGGGCAACTCCTTCTGCAGGTGCTCGATGCTGGCGGTGGCGCGTTTCATGACGCCGCCGGTGGGCAATCGGATGGAGCGCAACTTGGTCTCGATGTTCGATTGATAGTCGGGGAGCTTGGCGGCGAGATCGATGACTTGCCGCGCCAGCAGCCAACCAGCACCGCCCAGCGCGCCGAAAAGAATCATGATGACCAACAAGACTGCGGCGATGCGACCGATCCAGCGCTCCAGGCGCGCGATTAACGGTGAGAGGAGAAACGTGATGAGCGCAGCCAGAGCCAACGGCATCAGAATCTCCCGACCGACGAAGAGGATCGTGATGATGAAGACCGCCATCAAAATGGACCAAATGCCGACGAGAGCGGCGGCCGATGAGTTCTTGGCGGGGCGAATGGTGGTCATGGTTGGTTCGGAGTTGGAACCCTCAGCGTCGCGTTCGGGGGCGATCCGAAGTTGAGATGAAGTGATTCATGGTCGTCGCTGATAGCCTACTCCGAATATCCTTTCGCGCGTTTGTGATGACGGGGCGCTGGACCATTTCGAAGGCAGGGCCTGAAACGAATACGACGGCGGCAACATTCTGCACGTCGCCCTGGCCACATTTGTGAGCTGGCGCATTTCCTTCACACCACCACGGATGGTTGCGTCCAGAGACCATCACGTCACAATTAGAAGACGAACGGCTGAAGTTTGAAGATCACGAAAGGACACATGCAAACAGTTAACACGAATCCACCGGTCAAGGTGACCTGCCGCCACCTGCAAATCACAGAGGCGATTAACGATTACGTCACCAAGAAAATCGAGAATCTGCATCTCGATTACCCAAAGATCATCGAGGCACGCGCCATTCTGGAAGTGGTGAAGCATCGCCATTCTGCAGAAGTGATTTTGATTTGCTCGAATCACATCACGATCGAGGCGACGGAGGAAACGGACGATTTGTACGCGGCGATCGATGCCGTGGTCGACAAGGTGGCGCGGCAGATGCGGAAGTACAAGACGCGGTTGATGAAGAAGCATCGTCCGCGCACGGATATCGTGCAGCATTTGGAAGAGCATGTGCTCGAGCCGGAGCCAGTGGACTCGGAGGGCGAGGAGGAAGAGAACGGGACGCATCATCCGGTGGTGCGGAGCGAGCGTTATCCGGTGAAACCGATGTTTGTCGACGAAGCGGTTTTGCAACTCGAGATGTCGAGCCGGCAATTCATCGTCTTTCTGAATGCGCGGAGCAGCCGGATGAATGTGCTTTATCGGCGGAAGAGCGGTGAGTTTGGCTTGATCGAGCCAGCCCGGAAATAACAAGGAGGGGCGTTTTCCTAAACGCCCTGCGGCGGCTTGGAAGCGCGCCGCTCCTTGTCGGAAGATCGCGCACGCTAAGGTGGTAATCGCTCCGCGTCCGCGATACATGAAGGGGAGCGTATGAGCGAGCGATCTGCCACGATATCGTCGGTGACCACGGGCACGCCTCTGCGGAAGAACGTGCCGGTCGTGACGGTGGAGAGTTTCTTCGAGGCTCACGCCGTGAAGCTGCAAATGAAGCTGGAAGGCGATCGCGTGGGATTCCAGCGCAAGATTCGTGAGCCCACGATCAACCGGCCGGGCCTCGCGCTCTCCGGTTTCTATAAATATTTCGCGGAGAAACGCGTCCAGGTTTTCGGGTCCGCGGAGCAGTCTTACCTCGAAAGTTTATCGGCGAAGACCCGCATAGAGAGGTTCCGCGTGTTGTGCGAACGGAAGATTCCCTGCGTGGTGGTGTCGCGTGGCGCGCATCTGGAGCCGGCATTGCTGGCGGTGGCGGCGGAAATGGAGATCGCGGTCTTCCGCACGCCAATGGTGACGATGCGTTTCATTAACGCCGCCACGATTGCGATGGAAGCCGACTTCGCGCCGACCGTGACCGAGTTCGGCAGCATGGTCGACATTCTTGGTGTCGGCGTTTTGATTCGTGGACACAGCGGCATCGGAAAGAGCGAGTGCGTGCTGGGTTTGATCGAGCGCGGCTACAGCCTGGTGGCGGATGACGTCACGCGGATTACTTCCTTCGAAGGGCGTGAACTCATGGCGACCGCCCCGGATTTGACCCGCTATCACATGGAAGTGCGCGGGATCGGGATCATCAACGTCGCCTCCATCTTCGGGATCGGCAGTATCCGGATCGAGAAGCGGCTCGACCTCGTGGTGACGTTAAAAGATTGGCAGGACTTGGAGGAGGTCGATAGGATCGGGCTGGACCGTGAATACTACGACATTCTGAAGATACAGATCCCTCATACGATCATTCCGGTACGGACGGGCCGTGATGTGGCCCGGCTGGTGGAAGTCGCTGCGATGGACCAGAAATTAAAGGCGCTCGGAAGGAATAGCGCAGTCGAATTTAATGAGAAGCTGCTCGATTTGATGGGAAAGAAAGAAGGGTAAATGGGACTGCTGCGCCGTAAAGCTGCCGGGGAAAAGATCGAGAAAGACATCGCGATCGTGAACCGGCTCGGCATGCATGCGCGCCCAGCGGCGATGTTCGTCCGAATCGCGAGCCGTTTTCGCTGCGAGGTTTGGGTGGAGAAGGAAGGCGAAGAGATTAACGGCAAGAGCATCATGGGTTTGATGATGCTGGCCGCGGGGCAGGGCTCGAAGTTGCACGTCCGCTGCGAGGGCTCGGATGCGGCGCAAGCGATGCAGGAGTTGGAAGCGCTGATTGCGGCGAAGTTTAACGAAGATTGAGTCTCAAAAGGTGGCGTTAAGGATCTCGGGATTCAGGCGGTGACACCGAATGAATCTCTGGATTTCTCTCTGGGTCATGAGCACTCTTCACGTTAATATTCCCGAATCGCTTCGCCGACGCGCGGAGTCCCTCACGCAGGATGACGGCGTGTCGCTTGATCAGTTTATCGCAACTGCGCTCGCCAAGCTCAGGACCAGCTCTCGCCACCAGTAGCAGCTCGCTGACTCGTTAGCTGACCACTGCTGGAAAGCGACGGTCCTTTTCTCGCCGCTTTGCGTAGTTTGACAGGCGAGTTACTCTCGCACCGGCATGAGCAATGAGTCGCAATCCGAAATTCGCTTTTACGGCGTGGGCGTCTCTCCCGGGGTAGCCCAAGGGAAGATCCACGTCGTCGAGGACGACTTTGAGGAGATCGCGCAGCGCCGTATCCAGCCGGACGAGATCGCGGAGGAAATCGGGCGTTTCGAGACCGCTCTGATCCAGACGCGTGCGCAGATTCTCGAAATGCAGCAGAGGATCGCGGAAGCGATCGGGGCCAAAGATGCGGCCATCTTTGATGCGCACTTGCTCGTGGTCGAGGACCGGACGCTGATCGATGAAGTGCTGCGCAAGTTGGGGACCGACCTTTGCAGTGTGGAGTTCGTCTTCCAGGAAGTGGCGACGCATTACGCGGAGACGTTGAGCAAGATCGACGATCCGTATCTGCGCGAACGCGCGCTGGATATCCAGGATGTGACGCGGCGCGTGATCAGCAATCTGCAGGGGAAGGCGCCGAAAGCGTTTCTGGGTCTAAGCGAGCAGCACATCCTCGTGGCGCACAACATCACGCCATCCGATACCGCGACGATGGATCGCAAACAAGTCCTGGCCTTCGCCACCGACTTGGGCAGCCGCACTTCGCACACGGCAATCATGGCGCGATCGATGGGGATTCCCGCGATCGTGGGGTTGCACGACGCGACCAAGAAACTGACGACCGGGCAGGAAGTTTTGCTGGATGGCTACAACGGCGTGCTGATTCTAAATCCGACGCCGGAAACTCTCTGGCACTATGGCGAACTAAAGGGCCGGCAGGAGCGCGTCACGGAGCAGTTGAGCGGGTTGCGCGAGACGAAATCGACCACGCGCGACGGCCGCCATATCGTGCTCTCGGCCAACATCGAATTGCCGACAGACGTGGAGGCCGTGGTCAAAAACGGCGCCGAGGGCATCGGTCTTTACCGGACGGAATTTCTCTACCTTAACCGGCCCACTCTACCGACAGAAGACGAGCAATTCGAAATCTATCGCTCGGTGGCGGCGAGCGTGATGCCGCATCCGTTGATCGTTCGCACGTTCGATCTGGGCGGGGACAAGATCGCGTCCCACCTCGATTCCGATGACGAGCAGAATCCATTTCTAGGGCTGCGTGCGATCCGTTTTTCGCTCGAGAATCTGGATATCTTTAAGGCGCAGTTGCGCGCCATTCTGCGGGCGAGCGCGGCCGGGAATGTGAAGATCATGTTCCCGATGATCTCTGGCATGCAGGAGCTGCGGCGGACGTTGATGGTCCTGGAGGAGTGCAAATCGGAGTTAAGCGATGAAGGCGTGCTGTTCGGCCACGAGACGGATGTGGGTGCGATGATCGAGATCCCGAGCGCGGCTCTTTGCGCGGAATCGCTCGCGCGGGAAGTCGATTTTTTCAGCATCGGCACGAACGATCTCATTCAATACGCGCTCGCGGTGGACCGACTCAATGAAAGAATCGCGCATCTCTACGAGCCCACGCATCCGGCGGTGCTGCGGCTCTTGAAAATGGTGGCCGATGCCGCGCACGCGAACAACATCTGGGTGGGAGTGTGCGGCGAAATGGCGGGCGATCTGACCATGGTCCCGCTGCTGCTCGGATTGGGAATGGATGAGCTGAGTGTGAGTGCGTCGCTCGTGCCGAGGGTGAAACGCGCGGTGCAGAGTTTGTCGATCGAGGAATGCGAAGCGCTGGTAAAAGATGCGCTGCAATTGGAGACGCCGAACGAGATTCTCGCGCTGTGCGGTGAGGTGGCGCACCGGCATTATGGCGAGTTAATCGGGTAGGGAGGGAAGGTGATCAGCAAACTTGGCGTGGATCGCTTCCACGATTCACCGATCACGGTTCACTCTTCTTCTTCCTCATCCATCTCCGGGTCCGGCTTGAGGCCTTCCTCTTCCATTTTCCGGAGCACGTCGCTCATGTCGTCTACTTCATCCCAGACCTCCTGGCTGACGTAGATGGGCGCTTTTTGTTGCGTAGCCATCGCGATGCAATCACTCGGCCGCGCATCCAACTCGACAATCTTCTTTTGCTGCAGCTCGTTCTCCGCGCGGATGATCATGCGGCCGTAGTAGGTCGCGTTTTTGAGATCGTTGATGATGATCCGCTCCACGTGCGCACCCAGTGCGGTCATGAGGTGGCCCATCAAATCGTGCGTCAGCGGACGCTCTTTCGAAATGTCCCGCATGAACATCGTGATCGCGCTCCCCACCGTCTGATCCACGTAAATGATGAAAACTTTGTCGTTATTTCCGAGGAAAACGGCGCACCCTCCCGCGGTCGGCAAAACCGCGCGCACCTGCACCTCGACGACCGTTTTATTCATCGAAAGACGTTATGTGTTTCGTCTCCGGAACACAAGCGGGAGGCAAGAAGCGCGACAAATTCGGCCCTGCGGCTTGCATGTTCCCCTGCCTCATTGAATATGCGCATTGCGTTGCCCGCCGTGACCGAAAAATCCAAGCCAGACTGGGACATCGAGTCCTCCAATTCGACGTACAACGTCGACGGCTGGGGTATGGGCTATTTCACCATCAATGCCGCTGGCAACGCCGAGGTCCGGCCGCTGCAGGAGGGTGGGGGAGCGATCGACGTCCTCGAGGTGGTGAACGAAGCGCGTGCGCGCGGGCTCGGTTTTCCGCTGGTGATTCGCTTTCAGGATTTGCTCCGACACCGCGTGGCATCCGTGAACCTCGCGTTTCAGAGTGCGATGAGCGAGTTCGGCTACAAGAACAAGTATCGCGGCGTCTTCCCGATCAAGGTGAACCAGCTCCGCGAGGTGATCGAAGAGATCGTGGATGCCGGGCAGGAGTTCCACTTTGGCCTCGAAGCTGGGTCAAAACCGGAGCTGATCGCCGCGCTCGCGATGCACCAGGACCTCGAGAGTCTGATTATTTGCAACGGCTACAAAGACCGCGCTTACATCCGCTCGGCCATGCTAGGTCGTCGTCTCGGTAAATCGGTCATCATCGTGGTCGAGAAGATCGAGGAGTTGCAGCAGACCATCCGCATCGCGAAAGAGATGGGCGTGGAACCGCACATCGGCATCCGTGTGCGCTTACACAGCAAAGGCTCCGGCAAATGGACCACCAGCGGCGGTGAAGATGCGAAGTTCGGCCTCGATACCGCGAATCTCGTCGCCGCCAGCGAACTCCTGAAGGCCGAAGGCCTCGCGCATTGCCTCAAGCTGGTGCACTTCCACGTCGGCTCGCAGGTGCCGGATATTTCCACGATCAAACGCGCCGTCCGCGAGGCTGCGCGCTATTATGCGAAACTCTCGAAGCTCGGCCACGACCTAGGCTATTTGGACGTGGGCGGCGGGCTCGGAGTCGATTACGACGGCTCGCGCACCAGCTTCGACAGCTCGACCAACTACACCCTGCAGGAATACGCCAACGACGTCGTCTGGAACATCATGGACGTGTGCGACTCGGAAGGCGTGGCGCATCCGGCGATCGTCAGTGAAGGCGGACGCGCCATCGTTGCGCATCATTCCGTGCTGGTGGTGGAAGCGTTTGGCGCGATCGAGAAAAACGGCAACACCGCGAAAGTGACGGCAGTCGAGGCCGATCATGAACTGGTCCGCGACATCCTGGAGGTGCAGCAAAAACTGCGGCGCAACAATCGTCGCGAGTCGTTGCACGACGCACAGCAGATCAAGGAACAATCACAGCAATTATTTTCCGTCGGCCTGCTCGAACTGGAGAGCAAGGCGAAGATCGAAAGCGTCTATTGGCAACTCGCAGAGCAAATCGTGGCCTTGCACAAAGGCCTGCGTTACGTCCCGGAGGAAGTGAAGGAACTCGAGACCTCGCTCAGCGATCAATACATCTGCAATTTTTCCGTTTTCCAATCGCTCCTCGATCATTGGGCTCTCGGCCAGCTTTTCCCCATCATGCCGATTCATCGGCTCGATACGCAGCCATCGCGCAATGGCACGATGGTCGACATCACCTGCGATTCCGACGGGAAAATCAGCAAGTTCATTGATCTCCAGGATGTGCGGGAAACCTTGCCGCTCCATCCCATCATTCCCGGCGAGATGTATTACCTCGGCGTCTTCATGGTCGGTGCCTACCAGGACATCATGGGCGATCTGCACAACCTCTTCGGCCGAGTCACCGAAGTACACATCTTCCTGGACGAAGACGAAGAATCCGGTTGGTACATCGAGGAAGTGATCGAAGGCAGCACCATCTCGCAGGTCCTCGCGCTCACCCAATGGGACAAGATCGAACTGCTCCGGCTGGTGAAAGCGCAGGTGGATGCGGCGATCAAGGGCGACCGCTTGAAGCCGAATGACGGGATGAAGTTGCTGGCTGATTACGAGCGCGGTTTGCAGGAATACACCTACCTGTCGCTGACCGAGCCCGCCCAAGCCTAAACGCTTTCGCCTCCCGGGCGCTCCCGGTCTTACTTGCCTCGCCGGGTCCGCGAGCTATTCCGCAAAGATCTCGCGCAACCGTCGGAGGACTACCTCACCAGTCGCCATCTCGAGAGACCCGAGCCGCCGTGCGCACCGGCTTTTCGACAACCCGCGCAAATGGTCGAGGGCGATCTGTCCTTGGACTCCTGCAAAATGGCAGGGCACCCGAAACGGCGCGGAGAGTTCAGCTCTTCGGGGGAGACGATGACGACGGGGCGGGTTTTGCGCATTTCCGATCCCTCGGCGGGGTCGAGCCGCGCGAGCCAGACCTCAAATCTTTTCATCCGCGTCAGCGTCCGGCCACTGCCACTCGTGCGCATCCCACTGGTCTGGAGTTTTCTCCCAATCTTTCAACTCCGCAAAGTCGCTATCCAAGGCCGTCTGGGGAATCGCCCGCAGCGCCTCCCCCCAGCCTTCGCGCGCGCGCCGGGGACCGGGGCTGACGACGAGAGTCTTATCCTGGAGCATGACCGTGGCTTCGCTGCCGAAGCCGCAGGCGTCCAGCAACTCTTTCGGTAGCAGCAAGCCGAACCCTTCACCAATTTTTTCAATCTTCGTCTGCACAGGGCGAAACTACCCGTTCCCCTCCCGCCGGACAACCGTGTTCTCTGAAACGCGCTCCACTCCGATCTGCCTCCGCGTCAAAGGTCCGTTGGAGAGAGACGAACACGTCGCCTTCTTCCGTGACTACTTCAGCAGCCGCAAAATCATCGACCGCGGCGCCGGCGGAAAGAGCGACGACACGCCGCCCACCGCTGGCCCCACCTCCCCGAGCGCACAGTGGGATCCGTCATCGTCATCCGTCCGAAGTCCGATCCTTCGGACGCTCCAGGGTCAGCGTCGCAGAAGGGAAAAAGATTTTCTGATAGGACTGCCGTTGTCCCACCCCGGATGATATTTTCGTGCGTGGTGCGACAGAATCAAATCTACTCAGGCTGCGACGCCGCGGCCCTCAACTGGCGCGTTAGGCTCTTGCTCGACCAATGAAGCTCTATGCGCACACTGCGGACGGCGGCGACGGCCAACCGCAGCCTGAATGCTTCGGCGCCTGGCAACCGTTGTCGACCCATTTGGGTAACGTTGCGCGACTCGCGAAACAGTTCGGACAACCGTTTGGCCTGGAACACGAGGCGGAGTTGGCAGGATGGTTGCATGACCTCGGTAAATATCGCGACGAATTTCAATCCTATCTGCGCGGCGAGCGCGGGAGCAGTGTCGAGACGCAGCACGCCGTTTTTGGGGCGGCATGGGCGGCGGAAGACGGGCGTTCCTTGCTGGCCGCCGCGTTGGCGGTAGCCGGGCATCACGCGGGATTGCATGACTGCGGAGACTTGCAGGGAATGTTCGCGAAGCCGGTGCTTCACGTGAAAGAGACACTCCCTGCATTGATCGCCCCCTTTGAGGCGGAGCTTGGCCCGTTGCCTTTGCCGCCATCGCGGGACCGCCGAACTGCACGGAGGCACCCGTCATTTTTTTTGTTCCCTAGGACAGCATTTGTCCCACTCCCGGTGTTATTTTCCGTGTGCAATGAGAAAGAGAAGTATCTACTCGCAACTGCTCGGCTGCTCGATCACCGCAGAACAGCAGGAGTTGAAAATGAACTTGGAATGACCTTCTACGCCCATACTGCTGAAGACGGCGGGCAATGGCAACCGCTAGCGACACACTTACAAAATGTATCGGAACTCGCTGGACGCTTCGGTGCAAGCTCCGGTTTGGACAACGCCGCAAGAACTGCCGGTTTACTCCACGACCTCGGAAAGTATCGCACCGAGTTCCAAGATTATCTGCGCCAAACCCGTGCAGCCGGGACGGAAACACATCACGCAATCTACGGGGCCGCACTCGCCTTCCGACAAGCCGAACTAGACTATCCGCATCTGCTGCCAGCAGCCTTTGCTGTTGCAGGGCACCATGCCGGGCTTCCGGATGTGACGGACCTACGGCAGAACGTGGAGGGAACGAAGTATCGCACCAGCGAGCGCGTGCCGAAACTCGCGGACCTGTTGGAATCGCAACTCGGCAAACTGCGCTTCGATTCATCTCCCGGGCTTCAGACTGCCATTGAGAACGAAGACGAACTCGCCCTGGAGTTCGCGACGCGGATGATTTTCGCGGCTTTGGTGGATGCTGACCGACTCGACACAGCTCATTGGCCGGATGCGGTTCCACCCGAGCGATTGCTCGACGCCGCCCGGCTGTTACAACTTGTGGAAACGGCACGCGAGCGGAAGCGCAAAGGGAGCGACGATACCGACGCCAACCGCGAGCTGAATCGTCTCCGCAATGCCGTCTTCGACGACTGCCTCGCTGCGGCGAAGCTCCCGCCCGGATTCTTCTCGCTCACGGTGCCCACTGGCGGGGGCAAGACTCTCGCAGCAATGGCCTTTGCCTTGGCCCACGCCCAAGCCTGCGGTCTGCGCCGCGTCATCGTGGTCATCCCGTTCCTGTCCATCATTGAACAGAACGCCAAGGAGTATCGCCGCATCCTTGGCGATGACGTTGTTCTGGAGCACCACTCTGCGGTGCCCCCGCGCGCCGATGCCGGCGAGGAGGAAAACAGCGCGGCTGAACTGGCGACCGAAAACTGGGACGCGCCAATCGTTGTCACTACATCCGTCCAGTTCCTGGAATCGTTGTTTGCCGATTCGCCCGCCAAATGCCGCAAGTTGCACCGCATCGCTAAATCGGTTGTGATTCTCGACGAAGTGCAAACGCTCCCGGCCCACCTGTTGCGACCGATCCTCGACGCCTTTCGCCGGCTGCAACGGGATTACGGAACGAGCTTCGTCTTCTGTTCCGCAACTCAGCCCGCATTTCGAAAAAGCCCGCAATTGCCGGAAGGCTTCACGGAAAACGAACTGCGTCCCATCGCGTCCAACGTCCCGGAGCTATTCCGAAAGCTTCGTCGCGTGGATTACCACATCCCCAAGCCGGACCAGCCACTCGACTGGCCCGACCTTGCCGCCCGTTTGGCCGAAGAGGAGCAAGTCCTTTGCGTGGTCAATTTGCGCCGCCATGCCGCAACCGTCTGGGAAGAAGTCCGCAAGAAGTTCTCCGAGATGGAGAAATCCAGCGTCTTCCATCTTTCGTCGGCCATGTGCGCCCAGCATCGTCTCGACGTGCTGGACCAAGTCCGCGAATTGCTCAAGGAAGGACTGCCCTGCCGCCTCGTCGCCACGCAGTTGATTGAAGCCGGCGTGGATGTGGATTTCCCCGCTGTCTGGCGCGCGATGGGGCCGCTGGATTCCATTGTCCAGGTCGCCGGACGGTGTAACCGCGAAGGCCGTCTGCCGAACGGACTGCGTGGTCAGATGCATGTCTTCTTTCCAACGGACGACGGCCTGCCTCGCGATGGCCTATACCAGACAGCCACGGGCTTCGCTGCCTCCATGCTTGCGAGTTTGACGCCCGAGGAACTGGCGACCAACCCGGACCTGTTTACCCGCTACTTCGCCATGCTTCACGCGCTGCCGCAGGAAAAGGCCCACCGGATTCAGGAACTCCGCCATGAGTTGATGTTTCGCAAGGTGGCCCGTGAAGCCAAAGTCATTGAAGACGATACCCGGCCCGTCATCGTCGGCTACCGCAACGGGGCGGACATTGTCCAAGAAATTCAAACGCGCCAACTAGCACCCGGCGAAAAGCGGTTTGACAAGCGAGACCTGCGCAACCTCCAACGCTACATGGTTAACGTGGTGCGACGCGATTTTGACCTACTGCTAAGCCAGAAGCACCTCCGCGAATTGCTTCCGAATCTCGACCTCCACGTGCTCAAGAGTGGTCATTACCACCCGGACCTTGGCCTACTCGTGAACCGCGCCCGTCCTCTCGAAGACTACCTCCAATGAAAACCGAGAACCTTGTTTCCATTCGTGTCTGGGGCGACTTCGCCTGCTTTACCCGCCCCGAAATGAAAGTGGAGCGGGTCAGCTATCCCATCATGACGCCCTCCGCTGCGCGCGGTGTCCTCGAAGCCATCTTCTGGGAACCGCAAATGTATTATCTCATCCACCAGATCACCGTCATCAAACACACGGCGGGCGGGCGCGAATACGGCAAGGGCCGGTGGGTGAGCTTCCGACGCAATGAAGTCTGCAAGACCGTCAATCCCCGAACCGCCCAGCAGTGGATGAACAAGCCCGAGAAGTTCGAACCAATCACGTCCGGTGCTGGCAGCGGTACCGGGAACATCGCACAGCGCAATACGCTTGCTCTCGCTGGCGTTGCCTACATGATAACCGCCGAGATCTGCCTGACGGATTTGGCCCGACAACCGCGTGACAACCTCCAGAAGTACAAAGACGAACTCAAGCGGCGTGCAGCCGGTGGCAAATGCCACTCTCGCCCTGCACTAGGCTGCCGCGAGTTCGCGGCAGACTTCGACTGGATTGAGCCGGAGCAGCGGGAGCCCATCCCACGCGTTCCTTGGCCGGAGGAGGACTTCGGCTTGATGCTTTACGATGTGTTTCATCCTGCCGAGCGGCATCGAGGCTTCGCTTGGTTCAACCCCGCCCGAGATTACGAAGAACTCGAATACCCACCAGCCGAAACCGAAACCGGTAGGAAGCGTCTGCACTTCGGCGAAGTCGTTCGGCCTCGCCCTTGTTTCTTCGCGGCGAAAGTCACCGATTCCGTCATGGAGTGCCACCCGGAGAACATTGAAATTCGTTCAGTCCCCGGCAAACAAGGCTACGAGGCCGCAACCAACGGATAACCCATGCTCTTGCGTGCTCTCTACGAGTTCGCCCAAACGGCCAGGACGCCGTGGGCCGACGCCATGCCCGAAAAGAAACACTTGGCTGACTCGCTTGAATTCGAGCAGAAGCCAATTCATTGGCTTATCTGCTTGGACGCAACCGGCCGCTTTCAGGGGTTCGAGCCGGTGACGGGAGTGGACAATTTCACTGTTCCGCGAACGCTCGAACCAAAAGACTCCGGCCAAGTAGCCGAGTTCTTGGTCGAGAAGTTCGAGACCGTAATGGCTCTGGGCGAGAGCGCGACCGCGAAACTAAAGCCGGACGGGAAAGCAAAGCACGACCATTTCTGGTCACGAATTCAGCGAGCCGCCTCAGAAACGAAGTTGCCGGAGTTGGCAGCCGCCTTGGCTTTCCGCAAAACTTGGCCAAATGATGCACTGCCGCCCGGCGTTGTGTTCGCTGCCCACAAAGCTCCCAAGGCGCGCGAGGCAAAGGAACAATGGATGGTTGAAACCGCTGCGGGGATGAAGCCGCTGAGGGAAAAGCCGACCATGAGCATCAATTGCTCGTTCAAGGTTGGAGACACGATCCTGTTGCAGACTCCCAAAATTCTGGAGTGGTGGTCCGAATCGTTCACTGGATGGCTCGAACAGAAGCGCCAGAAATGCATCAACGCCCACGGTGGAACCGGAATCTGTGTCGTTTCAGGCAAGGTAGGCGTTGCGATTTCGGACAGTCATCTGCCGAAGATTTACGGCGTGCCCAAGACCTCTGCGTTTGGAGCCACGCTCGTCAGTTCCGAAAGTCCGTCATTCCACTCATACGGGTTGTCCGGCAAGGACTCTGACGCGAGCTACTCCAGCATTTCAGTCGAGGCCGCCATCACCTACGGCTCCGCCCTGAACTACCTGCTTGAAAACGAAGATTACCGCATTAAGTCTGGCCGTTTTGTCTTCTGTTTCTGGGCCAAGCAGCAATCACTCAGGTTTGTTGCCAAGCTACTGACGAAGCCTCAGCCAACCGAAGTGCGTAAGTTCATGCTAACGCCGTTTTCCGGTCTGCCTGGGGATCTAACGGAGAAGACGCTTAATCAATTCTTCAGCGTGGCGCTCACCGGCAATTCGGGGCGCGCGGTCGTCTGGCACTGGCTCCAGCAGTCACTCACAGATACGGACAGCCATTTGAAGCGGTGGTTTCAGGACTTGGACATTGCAGTCATTCCCCATCTTCCCCCCGAGGAACGCCCTTTCGCCAGCATTGACGACATGTGCCGCGCCACAGTCAGAGATCCTAAAGACTCAACGAATCCAAGAGACCCCAACGCCCTCATTGCTGATTTACCTGGACTTCTTTACCGGGCAGCCGTGGAAGGTCGTGATGCGCCGATGGCGCTGGCGATTATTAAACGTGCGCTTCGCCGGTTGGATGCCGATCTGGCGAAATATGGCCCGTGCATCCTCGAAACACATCTACGCAAAGACGACAAAGGTTTCTTTCGCTCCCAGCTTCATCCTGGGACTCAGAATGAAATCACAAAAGCCAAACAACCCGTGCCACCGTCCGGCCAGGCCCGCTTTGCTTTGCTCAAACTCATCCTCAACCGCAACCGAAAAAAAACTGACATGGAAATCAAACCGACTCTTACCGCCGACACCAACGATGTCGCATATAACTGCGGCCGTTTGCTGGCCGTATTCGATGCGCTTCAGTGGCGGGCGCACGAAGGCAAGCTCGAAGGACCCGGCGTGGTCGAACGCTACTTCGGCACCGCCTCTACCAACCCTAACGCCGCCTTTAACATTCTTTGGCGGCTCCACGTCCACCACCTCAAGAAGCTCTCGCAGCTAGGCGACAAGGGTGCTGCTGCCGCCTATGCCATCGAGACTCGAATCATCGAAATCTGCGCCCGCTTCGACCAGACCGAAGCGATGCGCGAGAAACGACAGCCGCCTGGTTTCCCGCGCGTGCTCGACTTGCGAGCCCAAGGGCGATTCGCCCTCGGCTTCTACCAGCAAAAGGCAGCAGACGCGGAAGCCATCGCCAAAGCCAACAAACCGAAACCCGAAAACGCAAAACCGTAGACCAGCAATCGAAACCAAAGTCAAAGACCAAAATTTATGAGCACCGAAAACGAGTCGAACACCATGAACAATGACATCCTTACCAACCGCCACGACATCCTGCTGCTGTTCGAGGTCACCAACGGCAATCCCAACGGCGACCCGGACGCTGGCAACATGCCGCGCATCGAACCGAACTCGAATTGCGGCCTCGTCTCTGACGTTTGCCTGAAACGCAAAGTCAGGAACTTTGTGGAGGAGTTCGGACCGAGGACCGAACGGGAGGGCGAAAACAACGGCTTTAACCTTCTTGTCCGTCAAGGTGCTATCCTGAACAACGAAATCACAAAAGGGATCAAGGCCGCGGAGACCGACACGGCCAACGATACCAAGGACAAAAAGCAACAAGCCGCCATGCGCTGGCTGTGCCGGGAGTTTTACGATGTGCGCACCTTCGGCGGCGTTCTGTCCACAGGTGACGACATCATGAAAGGCTCCGCCTGGGGCCAGGTGCGCGGCCCGGTCCAATTCACCTTCGGCCAGTCCTATCACCCGATCACTCCGATCGAAATTACCGTCACGCGCTGCGCCGTCACGAAGGAGGAAGATGCTAGCAAGGAGCGCACGATGGGGCACAAGCACATCGTTCCTTACGCGCTCTACTTCGCCAAAGCCTACGTCTCGCCCGCCTTTGCGGAGCGCACCGGCTTCACCAACGCCGACATCACTCTTTTGTTTGACGCGCTCAACAACCTGTTCACCCACGACCATTCCGCCGCTCGCGGCGACATGATCGTGCGCGGCATCTACGACTTCGAGCACGTCGGCACGCAACATCCGAACAATGGCGACCAGAACAAGCGCGAAGTCCGCCTCGGTTGCGCGCACGCTCACGTCCTGTTTGATGGCGTCGAAGTCCGTCTCAAGAAACGAAAGAACGCCGATGGGACAGAAGTCGTCATCGAAACCCCGCAGTCCTTCGCCGAGTACGACATCATCAACCGCTGGGATTCGAGCGACCCAGGCAACAACGAGAAGGACAAAGACGGGAAAGAGCAGGACAAAGGCAAGCCGCTGCCCAAAGGCGTCAAGCTCCATCTACGCCACGAGAATTCCGTTCGGACCATTCCGGCTTCAAGTTGACTGAACCCCTGTGGTCCCCATCGAAATCCAAAACCGCGGGTTCAAGACCCTCCGGAACCGCTCCCACTCAGCCTTCTGAACGACTTCCTCTTCTGCAACCGGCGGGCGGCGTTCGAGGGGATGGCATTTCAAATGCGCGTAGTCTAGAATCAGCCCATGAGCACAAGAGAATTGATCATCCGGGAAATTCCGGACACGCCGGAACCTCTGTTGCGCGCAGTTTACGATTTTCTTATTTTTCTCAAGGCGAGGGGCGCGCCGGTGAAACCGGAAGATGCGGAGAGCTTGATGGCTCTCGCCGAATCATCTTGGGGTAAGGATTGGAACCGTGCCGAGGAGGATGAAGCATGGAAGGATTTGTAAGGGGCGACATCGTGGTCGTGCCGTTTCCTTTCACCGACCTTAGCCAGGCGAAACGCAGGCCGGCCTTGGTCCTTGCGGTTTTAACCAGGCAGGACGCGGTGATTTGCCAAATCACGAGTCAGCCGTTTGGCCATCCTTTTGTTCTCCCCGTCGAGCGGCAGGATTATGTCGAGGGCTGCGGCGTTTTGCCACGCGAGAGTTTTATCCTGCCGCACCGGCTCGTGACCGCGAGCACCAGCGTTTTTGAGCGTGTGGCCGGAAGGCTCAAGTCTGAGAAGGTAAACCAGGTGTCCGCGAAGTTTTCCGGATTCTGTCCTGACGAAACAGCGATGCGCTGATGGAGCCGCTCCCGATCAGCCTCCTGAACGATTTTCTGTTTTGCAACCGGCGGGCGGCGTTGAAGATGGTCGAGGGGTTGTGGGGAGAAAATATCCACACGCTGATCGGCGATCTCGCGCATGAGCATGCGGACCTGCCCGGCTACGAGATCGCCAAAGGGGTGACGCTGCTCCGCGCGCTCCCGGTCTGGTCGGAGCGCCTCGGACTCAACGGCAAGTGCGACATTGTCGAAGTCGAACGTCGTTCGGCTTCAAATCGCACATCGCAAATTTCAGATTTGAAAGGGCTCGACGTCGTCGCGCTGCGCCCGGTGGAATACAAGAAGAGCAGGCGGCGGCATTTCGAGAACGATGACGTGCAACTCTGCGCGCAGGCGCTTTGTCTGGAGGAAATGTTCGCGCGGCCGGTGGAGCGGGGCGCGGTTTTTCACGCCGCGAGCAAGCGGCGGCGCGAGGTAGAGTTTACCGCCGAGCTTCGGTCCCGCACCGCGCGGGCGGTGGCGGAGGTGCATGCGTTGGTAGCCAATGCGTCCGTCCCGCTCGCGGTCCTGAAACCGCAGTGTGCGGAGTGCTCGCTTTATGAGCTTTGCCTGCCGGAACTGACGAGTCAGCCGCCGCGATTGGAGCGGGCCAGACAGCAGCTATTTGAGATTGAAAAATCTAAAATCTGAAATGTGAAATCTGTGATCTGAAATCCCGAAGGGCTGCCCTATGACTTACCAACGCTTTGAAGACCTGCCGGTATGGCAGGAGGCCGCCAGTCTTTATGAAGGCACGGAAGAGTTGCTGGAAAACGAAGCCTTTCGCGTCAGCCGCGGGTTTCGCGATCAACTGGATCGCGCCGCCTTATCGGTCTCCAACAACATCGCGGAGGGTTTCGAGCGGGGCACGACGAACGAACTGCTGGCTTTCATTTACATTGCGCGCGGGTCCGCCCGGGAAGTGCGCTCGATGCTTTGTCTGAAGGAGCGTCGCGCTGGCAAGGCCAATTGGTCGGCGAGTTTGAAATCTGAAATTTCCAATTTGAAAGTCATCGCCGAATCGTGCTCGCGGCAGTTGCGCGGCTGGGCCGACTCCTTGCAAAACTCGGAGATCAAGGGCCAGCGCCATCTCACCGACAAGAGCCGGCGTTTCGAGGGGCAGAAGAAGCGCGCGGCCGCAGTGCAAAAGGATTTACTGCAAAAACTCCCGCCCGGCCATCCGCTGCGCCGCGCGGCGGAAGAGCGCGGGCAGCTCTAGGGATTTCAGATCTCAGATTTCAAAAATTTCCCATGGGCGACGTTATTCAAAACACTCTCTATCTCACGACGCCGGCCACGTTCGTGGCGCGCGATCATCTGACCCTGCAAGTAGAGGTGCCAGTTTATCCGCCTGAGCTGAAGCCCGAGGAGCGAACGCGCGAGCATGCAATCGATTGGCGCAAACTTTCCATCCCGGTGCATCATCTGGAATCGGTCTGCACCTTCGGGCCGCGCATCACTCTGACCGCGCCGGTGCTTGACCTCTGCTGGGAGCATGGTGTCTCGGTCAATTACCTGAGTGAAGGCGGCCATCTGCAGGCGCGGATGACCGGCGTCGCGGATACGAGCGTAACGTTGCGGCGCACGCATTATCGTGCGGCCGACATTCCGGAGAAGTGCGCGGCCATCGCCCGCCAGATCATCGCCGGTAAAATCCAGAACAGCCGAAACTCGCTCCTGCGGGCGAGGCGAGAAACAGCGAACGTGGAAGAGGGAGCCGCGCTCGAAACCGTGATCGATAAGCTCGGGCGGCAGGTGCGAGATTTGGGGCGCCTCTCGGCGGACGATCTGCGGCGCGAGGGCGCTCTCGACCTCCTGCGCGGAAGCGAAGGCCTCGCCGCCCAACAATATTTCAGCGTCTTTAGTTTTGCCCTGAAGCAGCAGCGCGAGAGCTTTGCCTTCACCACGCGATCCCGGCGTCCCCCGCGCGATCGGATCAACTGTCTGCTCAGTTTTACCTATGCGTTGGTGCGGCACGACTGCATTGCGGCGCTCACCGCCGTCGGGCTCGATCCTTTTGTAGGCTTTCTCCATACGGAACGTCCGAATCGTCCGGCGCTCGCGCTCGATCTGATGGAGGAGTTCCGCTCCTGGGTGGCGGACCGTCTCGCGCTTACGCTGATCAATCGGCGGCAGATCGGTCCGGAACATTACCGGGAACGGGAAGGGGGCGCGGTCGAGTTCAGCGATGCCGGACGTCGCTTGGTCATTGCCGCTTATCAAGAGCGAAAGCGGGAAACCATGGTGCATTCTCTTCTTGGTCAAACTCTCCGGGTGGGTCACATGCCTTTTGTCCAGGCGCGCATTCTGGCGCGACATTTGCGCGGCGATTTGCTGGAATACCTCCCGCTGGTTCCCAAATGATTCTTCGTTAGGCCATGTTGATCCTCGTTACTTATGATGTCTCGACGATGAAGCCAGCGGGTCGGCGGCGACTCCGGCGGGTGGCACGGGCTTGCTCCGATTACGGCACCCGGGTGCAGAAATCCGTCTTCGAATGTCAGGTCGGACGGAAGGAATGGGTCACGCTGCGCGACCGGCTGCTGACGGAATGCGATACGGGAGAAGACTCGCTGCGATTCTATTTTCTGGATGAGACCGCCGTGCAACGCACGGAACATCACGGTGTGGGAAGACCGGTGGATCTGGAGGCACCACTTATCTTGTGACCTGCCCTCCGCGAACCCAAAGCGCCGGGCGAAAGCGGATAGCTTCGCGATTGCTTCCAAGTCGTTACGGCGAGATGTTTTGCGACTGTTCTTTGACAACTAAATTGCGAATCGAGCTTCGCGGGATGCGATGTTCGCGAAAAGCTCAGGCAAAAGTCTTGCGTCCCAGCGGTTTGGCTGGGGCGCCATCGCCTCGGGCACTAGCCCGAGGCGCGGATTGAAACGGGCTTAGGCTCGGCCTTTCAGGCCGGGCAATCAATATCGCCTCGGGCACTAGCCCGAGGCGCGGATTGAAACAGCTATTGCAGCGGCAGGAAAATTAGCGCTTTACAATCGCCTCGGGCACTAGCCCGAGGCGCGGATTGAAACACATTAGGCGCGAATATAAAGGCATGACACAAGACATCGCCTCGGGCACTAGCCCGAGGCGCGGATTGAAACTTGGGTCATCTAGGCCCGTGGGCCGTCGTCGAAAACATCGCCTCGGGCACTAGCCCGAGGCGCGGATTGAAACTCGGTTTGTGCCGGGGGAACCGGAACCGGAGGGATCGCCTCGGGCACTAGCCCGAGGCGCGGATTGAAACCGGAACACTGCTCCCCTTTATGAACAAAGCGGCGATCGCCTCGGGCCCTAGCCCGAGGCGCGGATTGAAACATCGCGCCCAAGGCAATATTCGGTCGAGTGCGGTTGATCGCCTCGGGCACTAGCCCGAGGCGCGGATTGAAACATCACGGGCGCGCGTGAGCTTCGCGTTATCTGAAATCGCCTCGGGCACTAGCCCGAGGCGCGGATTGAAACTTCGACATTCTCGAAGAAGCAGCGGAGCGGACGCAATCGCCTCGGGCACTAGCCCGAGGCGCGGATTGAAACGCCTGGATCGCGCTCGCCCTTCTCGTTTGCCTCGTATCGCCTCGGGCCCTAGCCCGAGGCGCGGATTGCAACCCGCTGGTGGCGCGGGTGGGCGCGCCGACCAACTCAAGGCCGCGGGCCCGAGGCCG
>JBBSPM010000055.1:0-34214 GCA_038258815.1 Chthoniobacterales bacterium | reverse complement strand
GGCAACGGCGAAAGCGTCATGGTGATGTTTCGCCCGGCGGCTTTCGGTTCCATCTCCACTTGCGACATCGTGTTCAGGTCGTCCTTCACCTTGTGCATGAGCTGCATCCCGAATTCCTGGTGCGCCATTTCGCGGCCGCGGAATTGCAGCTGCACCCGCACCTTGTTCCCCTTGTCGAGGAAGGCTTCGCCATGACGGATCTTCGTCATGTAATCATGCCCGTCGATATTGACGCGGAACTTGATTTCTTTCAGCTTCGTCCCCGCAGTGCGCTTTTCTTTTTCCTGTTTCGCGATGTCGTAACGGAATTTCCCGAAATCGACGATTTTGCAGACGGGCGGATTCGCCGTCGGCGCTACCTCCACCAGGTCGAGTCCCAGACCCTGCGCCTTGCGCAGCGCATCGGATAATTTCATGACGCCCAGCTGTTCGCCGGAAGCGCCCATGATGACGCGGATTTCGCGGGCGCGAATCCGGCCGTTAACGCGAGTTTGTGGTTGCAGTGTAGATCGAGCTCCGAGCCGGCAAAAAGGGGAGTGAACCGCTTCGCCGTGTTTCTTGTTTCATCGCAATTTTTCGTCGCAGCGGTAGCCGCGCCGAACACTCCTCACCATCACGGATGCGATTTCCCGCGACTGCAAACCTGTCGCCTGGGCGTCAGATTGCGGGAAGTTGAGTGCATCATGGCCGCAGTAGCAAGGCTAATCTCGTGACCTTTCGGCGATCCGTTCAGCCATTGAGTTCGTCGAGCTGGCGCTTTAGTTCGGGCAAGGCAGATTTCAGCACCTGCCAGATAATCTCCAAATCGAGCCCGAAGTAATCATGCACGATCCGATTTCGCAGTCCCGCCACCGGCCGCCAAGCGATCGCGGGGTGGCGCAGTTTGAATTCTTCCGGCAACTGCCGCGCTGCTTCGCCGATGGTCTCGAGGTTCCGCGAGACCACTCGTATAACGCTCGATCCGCGCCATGGCTAAACGGATATCTTCCACCAAGAGGTCTGGATCCCGTTTAGGCATCGATTAGTTCAGGTTCAATTCGCGCCCAGAGTGAAGGCTTGATCGCCCGGCGCGAGACCAGGTCCACGCGCCGGCCGAGGGAATCTTCGAGCCGCTCGGCCAGCGTGACAAAACCAAGGCCGATCGAAGGTTCCACCTCCACAAGAATATCGACGTCGCTATCGGGTCCGGGAGTTCCTCGCGCATAAGATCCGAAAAGCGCGAGGCGCTGGAGCGGAATCTCTGCCTGAAGGGTTCGCTTTGAAATGCGCAGCGTTTCGAGGATTTGTTCGCGATCCATCACCGCGACCTTACGTCGCCCCGATGGCCGAACGCAACCGGCGGTGAATGCGTTGACCCCAGCGTCCTGTGTTTCCGTTTAGGCTGGCGGAGAACCGAAATGCGCCGCATGCGCCGCGTAGTCGACTGCATCGGCCAGCATGGCGTCAAGCGCCGCGGCCATGGGCGCTGCTTTCGCGAAACCGGAGAAAATCGCGCGATCGCCGATCTCGCTCTCGATCAGAAACGTCGGCCGCTGATTAACCTGGAGTGCGTGAAACTCCGCCGTGCTGTCGCGCAGACGCTGCTCGATCTCCGGCATGCGCGCCCGTTCGAGCAGCTTCGCTTTCTCCAATCCGGAAGCTTTCGCACCGACCTCGGCTGCGATCTCCCATTGGCCGGTCTGCAGTCCATCGAGCAAGCCCGCGCGCGCCAACGCCAGCCGCACCCGATCGTCGCTCACGCCCATGTCCCGCGCTGCTTCGGCAACGGCATTCGGCGCGACGTATTCGGTGTTCCCAATCTCGTGCCAGGAGGACTTCAGCATCACCGGCGAACGCATCATCATTCCACTGCGCCGGTAAAACCATTCCATCTGCTCGCGCGTTTCTGGCAACGCCTTCGCGTCCATCAGCGCGACCTTCCATTGAAAAGAAACGCGGTCGTCATAGCGGCTTTGCAATTCCTCCCACGCTGGATGCGCCCAAAAACACCAGGAAGAGGTGACATCGAGATACTGAGTAACGGTAATTTTCATGCAGCAGCTTCTCCCATTGAGTGTTGAGCGCCCGCCCCGCCGGAGCATTGCACAGGGGGGTTGAGCATTGGACGTTGAGCGTTTCCCCGCAGAAATCAATCACGACCCATCGCTGCCGGCCTAACCAGTGCTCGACCTCAATCGCATTCTCCTCATCCTCGCGCTGCTTTCGCCGATCGTCGTCCTGATCCGGACCGCACCCCGCGCCGCGCTCAATCGCGGCTGGCAAGGCGCCGCCCTCATCGTGCTCATCATCACCGCGCTGGCGTGGTTCGTTTTCCCGCAAACGGCCGGCTACGTTGGCGGCGGCGTTTGGTTTTTGCTGCTGTTTCTCCCTGCGGTCGGTCTACGTAAGGAAGCCGAGCTAGTGGTAGCCGAACGCTACGGCACGGCACGGCGTGTCGTCTCCATCCTGCGCTGGCTGCATCCGGTCGCGACCGTGCGACGCGAACTGCTCTTCCTCCGCGCGATGGAAGCCGCCCAACGCGGCGAGACCGAGAAGGCCGCGGAATTACTCGGCAATCTGCGCAGCGGCGATGACCGCGCCGGGCTGCAAGTGATCGCGCAGAGCTATCGCATTCGCGGCGATTGGGCGGGGTTGCTGCGTTGGTGTCGGGAGGCGATACCACTGGACAAGCTGGGAGGCGAGCCGGTGGTGCTGCCTCTGTATTTCCGGGCACTCGGCGAAACGGGAGCGCTCGACGATCTGGTGCATCAAGTCGCCGGTCGCGCGCCGCGCTTGCTCGCATCGCCGCACCATCAGGGAACGTTCGACGCCAGCGTCCTGGCAATGCTGGCGTTCACCGGACGAACGAAAGCCGTGGCGCACCTGCTCAAAACGCGTTTCGCCGCCGCTCCGGCCGAGACGAATGACTTCTGGATGGGCACTGCGGAACTGGCTGCCGGTTCTATGAGAGCCGCGCATACTCGTCTCGCCGCCCTGCAGCAAAAGACGAGCAATGCGCTCCTGCGTGCCGATGTCGCCGCGCGTCTCCGCCCGGGGATGGACCCGCGCGCTCATCTCACTCCCACCACGGAAACAACCGTCGGGCGTTTCGAGAAAAACCTGGCGACACGACGGCGGGCCACCCTTGCGCCCGAATCGAGCCTGCCGACTCCGGTCGTCGGCACCATCATCGTGCTCAATCTCCTCATGTTCCTTTTGGAATGGACCGTAGGCGGCACGACGGATTCCTCTACCCTGCTCCGACTCGGTGCGCTCCAACCAATCGCGGTCCTGGTCCAAGGCGAATACTGGCGACTGCTGACCGCGCTCTTTCTGCACTATGGCGTAGCGCATCTGCTCGTTAATCTTTACGCGCTTTACGTTCTCGGCCCGAACCTGGAATCGGCGATCGGCTCCCTCCGATTCGCCGCCTGCTATTTGATCGCGGGCCTGGGATCGGGCGCGGGTGTGCTGACGCTTTGGCGCTATGGTTGGACGCAATCGAACCTTCTCGTGGGCGCCTCCGGAGCGGTCATGGGAGTAGTGGGCGCGTGGGCTGGTTTACTGATCTGGAATCACACCTTGCCGATGGCGCGGCGGCGGCTGGTCACGATTGCGGCCATTGTTCTCATTCAGACCACGTTCGATTTTTTCACGCCCCAAGTAAGTATGGCGGCGCATCTCTGCGGATTTCTCGCGGGGCTGTGGATCGGACTTCTGCTCGCGCCGGCGAAGGAGGCGTGGTAGCTCCCACTCCCCCTCGTAATCGCGCTCGTGCTCGTGCTCGGTCCTAGGAGGTCTGAAATCGAGCGCGAGCGCGAGCACGATAGGGAAGATGAGAAAGACGGAACGCTTGCTGCTCTGCGGATTGCTGACAAAGTCCCGATTCTCCCATGCCGACGTATCACACTTACAACGTCATCCCCACCCTCCCGCCCGCGCTTGAGCCGATGCGCGAGATGGTCTTCAACCTCTGGTGGACTTGGGAGCCTTCAGCGCGGCGCTTGTTTCGCCATCTCGATCCGGAACTCTGGACGCGGACGAATCACAACCCGGTGCGCATGCTCCAGCTTTCGCGCCAGGCGCGGCTAATCGAAGTTTCGGAGGACGATGATTTTCTGCGCGAGTTGAAGGAGGTGCACGCGGCGTTCCACAAGTATCTCGCGCGGCAGGACACTTATGGGAAAAAGGGGAACGGGAGTTCTCTGCAAAGCCCGGTCGCCTACTTTTCGGCGGAGTTTGGTTTCCACGAATCGATTCCCAACTACTCCGGCGGGCTCGGGATTCTCTCGGGCGATCATTGCAAATCGGCCAGCGATCTCGACCTGAATTTCGTCGCTGTCGGATTGCTCTATCGTCACGGATATTTCAAACAGCAGATTGACCGCGAAGGCACGCAGCAGGCGGTTAACTTGAACCAGAATTTCCATCATCTGCCGATCCGTGAAGTGCGCCGCGAAAACGCACGCGTGCTCATCTCCGTGCGGATTCTCGATCGCGAGGTTTACGCGAAACTCTGGCAACTGAACGTCGGCCGGATCAACCTCTTCTTACTCGATACCGACGTGGCGGAGAACACGCCGGAAGATCGTCTCATCACGGCCGAGTTGTACGGCGGCGATCTAGAAATGCGGATCCGCCAGGAGATGGTGCTGGGAATCGGCGGCGTGCGCGCGCTCCGGGCGCTCGGACTCGATCCTCACGTCTTCCACATGAATGAAGGCCATTCCGCCTTCCTCGCGCTGGAACGGATTCGCACTCTGCGCGCGGAGAAGAATCTCGATTTCTATTCCGCGCTCCAGGTCGTGGCGGCGGCCAATGTTTTCACCACACACACGCCGGTCCCCGCCGGCAACGATGCGTTCCCGCGCGAAATGATGAAGCGCTACTTCAGCGAATTCGCCCGCGAACTCGGCGTGCCTTTCGACGAACTTTTTTCCTTCGGCCAGACGCGCGTCAATCAGAACGACCCGTTCAGCATGACCATCCTCGCCCTGCGCGCGAGTCGGCACTCGAATGGCGTGAGCAAATTGCACGGCGAAGTCAGCCGCTCGCTTTGGAAAGACGTCTGGCACGGCGTGCCCGTGCAGGAAGTCCCGATCACCAGCATCACCAACGGCATCCACACCAAGACCTGGATGGCGCCGGAATTTTCCGCCCTCTACACGAAGTATCTGGGCGATTGGGAAGAACGCCTCACTGATCACGATTTCTGGCGCGGCGTGATGGATATTCCGGATGCGCAGCTCTGGGAAACGCATCAGAAGCTAAAGCTACGCCTGGTGGAATTCGTGCGTGAACGCGTGCGGCTCCGCCGCACTCGCGTGGGTGAATCGATGGAAGCAATCCGGCGCGCCAATCAGATTCTCGATCCGGAAATTCTAACGATTGGTTTCGCGCGCCGCTTCGCCACCTACAAGCGCGGCGCGCTCTTGTTCAGCGATAAAGAACGCCTCGCTCGCATGCTGAACGACACCACACGCCCGGTGCAATTCATCTTCGCGGGCAAATCGCATCCGCGCGATGAAGGCGGCAAGGCGCTGATCAAGGAAGTCTACAAATTCAGCCGACAGGAAGGCTTCGAAAACCGCGTCGTTTTCGTCGAAGACTACGACACCTATATCGCGCGTCGCCTCGTCCAGGGCGTCGATCTTTGGCTGAACAATCCACTCCGCCCGCTCGAAGCCAGCGGCACCAGCGGAATGAAACTCCCGCCAAACGGCGGCCTCAATCTGAGCGTGCTCGATGGCTGGTGGTGCGAAAGTTACAACGGCAAAAACGGCTGGGCCATCGGCGCCGAGATCGAGGATGGCGCAGTCGAGTTCCAAAGCGAAGTCGACGCCAGCAGTCTTTACCAGCTACTGGAAAACCAGATCATCCCGCTCTATTACGCGAAGCCGGATGGCAAGCTCCCGCTCGCCTGGTTGCAGTTGATGCGCGAATCCATCCGCAGCGTCACGCCGGTCTTTAACACTCACCGAATGGTTCGGGAATACACCGAGCGTCTCTACCGTCCCGCGGAATTGGCGCAGGCAGAATTTTCGCGCGAGGACTGCCGCGCCGCCGTGGAGTTAAGCCAATGGAAAGCGCGCATCCGGAAAGATTGGCCGCAGGTTCGCGTTTCTGACGTCCAGATCGGAAACGAAAACCGCCACAACATTCCAGTCGGCGATGCCCTCCAAGTTTCCGCCCGTGTCCACCTCGGCGGCGTTGATCCCAAGCACGTCCGCGTCGAAGCCTACCACGGCGAAGCGGACAATGATGAGGTGCGCAACCCTGCCGTGACTCCGCTTTATCAAAGCGACGAGCAGTCGGGCGGAAACGGCGATTACCTCTACCACGGCTCCGTCCCCGCGACGGAGAGCGGCATGTACGGCTTCAGCGTCCGCGTGGTCCCGACCCATCCTCATCTCGTGCAGGCGCACGAGCTGCGCTTGATCACCTGGTCGTAATCTTGCGCGAGCCGCACCCGAGCCTAGACTGGAGTATGGTTGCGGAATTGCTCACCGGTCAGGAAACGCACCGGGAATTTGCCCGGCTGCTGCGGCCCGAACCCTTGGCTGATGGCCATGAGCCCGAGGAACGCCTCGTCATTTGTGGTCTTTCTTGGGAGCGCTATCTCGCGCTCGATAAAGCGCTCGGCGACGATCGCCCGGGCCCGCGTTTCTATTACCTGGAGGGGGAGCTTGAGATCATGACCACATCGAACGAGCACGAGCGGGTGAAAAAATGGATTGCCGATATGATGGCGATCTTTTTTGAGGAAACGGAGATCGAGATCGTGCCGCGCGGGCAAGCGACGATGCGGATTCTGAAAGAGGCCGGGGCCGAGCCGGACGAATCATGGTGTCTGCACGAAGAGAAGCAGTGGCCCGATCTTGTCCTGGAGATCGCCCTGACTAGCGGCGGAGTAAAGAAATTGGAAATCTATCGCCGCTTTGGCGTGGCCGAAGTCTGGTTCTGGCGGCAAGGCCGGTTGGAACTCTTCGCTTTGAACGACGACAGCGTCTATGAGCCGGTTAAGACCAGCCGGCTCCTGCCCGGGCTGGATCTCGATCTCCTCCAGCGCTCCGTCGGCATTCGTTCCTGGCAGGAAGCGCGCCGCGCTTTCCGCGCCGGCCTGCGCCCGGCCAGCTAGGGACCAACACGGCAATGACGAGAGCATTGCCCTCCAGGTCGCGCCCTCAAGACAACGCCAAATAAGGGAGAACCGCAGATGACACAGATTGCGCAGATGATGAGGAGGTTCCCATCTGTGTCATCTGCGAAATCTGCGGTCAATACTACCCGCCGACGCGGTCCCGGGCCGGCGCGCGCGAGGCGAGCACGGTCACGGCGCGAAATGCGCCCGCCGGAGCAGATCGGCGTAGCGCGGGTCGGACCGGAGCGGATCGAAAATCGGATTCGCTTTTAGCGGAATAGCACCTGCCACGGCCTTCTCCTGGAAAGCTTTTTCAAGTTCAGCGAAAGCGGCGTCCTTCTGCTCCAACCCAAGATAGACCAGCGTGGGCCAATGCGGCGAGACCTCGATGCGCCGCGCGAGCAGGTCCAATTGTTTGAGCGCGTTCTCGGCTTCCGTCTTCCGACCCGCGCGACCGCACACATATCCCTGCCAGCCAAGATGCATGGGATTGCTGTCGATATTCCCAATCTGCTGAATCTGCGCGATGGCCTCCTCGTGCTTGCCCTGGAACGAAAGAGTCAGCGCCAGGAGACCATGCGCCACGGCGAACTGCGGATCCATTTCGAGTGCGCGATGAAATTGCGCGACCGCTTCGTCGTAACGCCGAGCCAGCAGGTAAACCTTACCCACGTCTGTGCTGATCACGACGGAGAGCGGATCGAGGGCAGCCGCTTTTTTGATTTCGGCGATTCCCTCGTCGGATCGGCCCATGGAAACGAGGAACTCGCCATACCATTGATGCGCGGTGGCGTAATTTGGGTTCAGCGCCAGCGAACGCTTGAATTCCTCTTCCGCCTTCGCCCAATTCCAATCGAAGTTCAGCTCCAGAAGCCCGAGCGAAGCATGCGCTTCGGCCAGCGTGTCGTCTAATTCGAGCGCCTTCCGCAAAGCCGCGCGACCTCTCGTTAGGGCTTCTCTTTGACCGGCGGCATCATCTCCGCTGAGAAAGAGACAGGCATCGGCGAGGCCGGCGTAGGCTTGGGCGTAGGCGGGATCTTCATCGAGGGCGCGATTGAAGTGCACGAGCGCGAGCCGGTATCCTTCCACCGTGCGCTTGTTCCAAAAATAACGCCCGCGCAGGTAGGAATGATAGGCGGCAACGTTGGCGGTCGGCTTCTCCTGAAGCGCCGCCTTCTCCGTCCCGGTCAAGGTGGCGGCGAGTGCGGTGGCGATGCGTTCCGCGACTTCCGTTTCCATCTGGAACATGTCGGCAATTTTTCGGTCGTACGTTTCCGCCCAGACGTGCGTATCGCTGGTGGCGTGGATGAGTTGGACGGTCACCCGCACGGTATCGCCCGAGCGTTGCACACTGCCCTCCAGAATGTGGGCGACGCCGAGCTGCCCCGCGATTTCGCGAATGTTATCCGGCTTGCTCTTGAATTTCTGGGTCGAGGTGTTCGAAATGACTTTCAGGTCCGCCACTTTCGATAAGCGCGTCAGAATTTCGTCCTTCACTCCATCGGCGAAGTAGGCGTTCTCGGGGTCGCCGCTCAAATTGGCGAACGGGAGAACGGCGATGCTTTTTTCCGAAGCCAGCGGGGTGACTTTGCGGTCGGCCGATTTGCTCCACCAAACCGAGGCGACGATTCCAAGAAGAACGACCGCGCCAGCGAGCGCGATGGAGCCGGCCCGCCCTCGGGCCGAAGGACGTTCGATCGGCAAAGGATGCGCATTCGTTGAAACTTCGGCGCGAGGGCGCGCCGGCTCCATCGCCGTCGTCTCGATGTGATCCGCGGTTTTGACGTCGGGCACGAAACGATAGCCGCGCCCAGGCACCGTGACGATGAACTCATTCGACCCGCGCTCCTGTCCGAGCACACGGCGCAGAATCGAGATGTTCTGCGTGAGATTGTTTTCTTCCACGACAGCGTCCGGCCAGACTGCTTCCATCACGCGATCGCGTTCGAGCACCTGGCCACCATGCTCCACTAGATAAAGCAGCGTTTCGAAAACACGCGGCGTCAGCGGCAACGGCGTGCCATCGCTCCGTCGCAAAAGCCGCTTCGCCGCGTCCAAGCGGAAACCGGCGAACTCATAAACGGGCACAGACGAGGTCTTCACGCAGAGGATTTAGAAATTTTTAGAAAAATTCACTCGCCGCTTAACGACTTTCACGCGCCCACGCGGCAAAAATGAATCTACCAGAACAGCGCTCGTCCCGCGAAACAAAACCAACCGACGACTGAAAAACAATCCAAGCCGCATCCAAAAAAACAAGACTCTCGGAAGCGGATCTCACGGGGGCCAACTCCCCTCTCCCTAATCAAATGAACCCATTACTTCGCGGCGCCGCCGGCACGCTGCTGCTCTTCGCCTGGATCAGCTCGGCACGGGGTGCCCAGGTCCCTGTTTATACCACGAACGACGCCATGGCCGGCTCTCTCCGGCAGGCCATCCAGGACGCCGCCCCGGGTGACACGATCGTCTTCCAAATTCCTACCAGAGCCCCGGGGTATAGTCCCTTCACCAATACGTTTACCATCACACTGACCTCCGCCGCTTCGCTCTCCATCGCAAAAGATCTGACGATCGACGCCGAGAGCAGCAAGATTGTCATCAGACGCCCGAGCGGCGCCAGCAGCGGTGGAATCTTTCAGGTCGATGCCGGGACCGTGAATCTTTCCAACTTAACGATTAGCGATAGCGCTGCTTCTGGGCTGATACTCTCCGGCGGGAGATTGACTGTGCGGAACTGCCTTTTCCGTAATAACCGTGGCGTGGGCGTCGATGCAGGCGGCTTGATCATGCAGGCAGCTGGCACCGCAAATGTAATCAATTGCACCTTTTCCAATAACACCGGCAGTTTAAGAGGGGCCATTCAAAATATCGGAGGCACACTGAGCGTGAGCAACAGCACCCTGGCTGGCAATTCTCACGGGATCAACACCTCTGGGACGACAAGAGTCCGCAGTACCATCCTCGTGGGCAATGGCGCCGCCGACGCGGAGGGTGCCTTCATCTCCGAGGGTTACAACCTCGTGGGCACCACGGCGGGCAGTAGTGGCTTCGGCGCGACGGGAGATCAAATCGGCATTACTCCGGCGCAGGCAAACCTCGGGCCGTTGCAGGACAATGGCGGCGTGACTATGACGAAGCGCCCGGGCTCTGCGAGTCCGGCCATTGACCAGGGCAATCGAGGCTTGGACAACCAGAACCAGCCGATCGATACCGACCAGCGTGGAGAACCGCGGCCGGTCGACCTGCCCCTACCTAATGCGACCGGCGGGGACGGTAGTGACATCGGCGCGGTGGAGACAGCAAGCACTCAGCCGGGTCCGACATTCACCGTTACGAATACGGGCGAGCACTCTGACGGCTCGTGCACGAACGACGATTGCACTTTTCTGGAGGCGGTGAACGCAGCGAATGCGAATCCCGATGCGAACACGATCAACTTCGCCAGCAGACTCCTCGGAACGACTATCAAAGCGGTGACGCCTGGCGGGATTCCCCTGAGTGAGCCTGTGACGATCAACGGACCGGGGGCGCGCAACCTTACTGTGAACGGACTGGACGCAGTGACCTTGTTCAGCGTGACCGGGAGCGAAGTATCCATCTCCGGCCTTACGTTCACTCGAGGGCTGCCGGGCGCAATCGACCACCCCGTCGGCATTCTCACCCTGACCGATTGCGCGATAACGGACAACCAGTCGGTCAACGGGGCGGCCGGCATTTTCAACGGCGGCACGGCCACGCTCAATGTAACGCGCTGCACATTTGGCGCTAACTTCACCGGTGGAACCGGCGGCGCGATCTGGAATCAAGGGGTATTGACCGCCTCGAATTGCACCTTCTTCGCGAACAACGCCTTGAATGGCGGGGGTATTTTTTCATCGTTTAGTAACGGTAATAGCCGCACGACCCTGAGAAATTGCACGATCCTCAACTGCTTCGCGTCGGACCAAGGCACCGCGAATGGGAGCGGCGGTGGCGGCATCTACGCCGAGGGCAGCGGCATGCAACACCGTCTCAGTAACACCCTGATCGCCTTGAATGGCGCGACCACGAACCCCGACGTCCGGGGTAACTTTTTCTCCGACGGTCACAACTTCATCGGCAGAATCGGGAATAGCACCGGCCTGACGAACGGCGTGAACGATGACCAGGTCGGAACGGTAGCGTCTCCCTTGGATCCGCGAATTATCGGTATCAGAAACAATGGTGGGCCGACCGACACCCTCGCACTCCTCGCCGACAGCGCTGCGATAGACGCAGGAGATGACGCACTCGCTCCAGAGACTGATCAGCGTGGCTACGCGCGGAATGGCAGCAGCGACATCGGCGCCTTCGAGGTCGATGGGATCGCACCGATCACGCCCACTGCCATCAGTGTCGTATCGCGGAAGACGCATGGGAACGCGGGGACTTTCGATATCGACTTGCTGGCAGGAGAGCCGCCGCCGACCGAATGCCGTAGTGGCGGGACAGGCGAGATCTATCAGGTCATCATTACTTTCCCGGACGCAGTCAGTGTCGATAGAGCGTTCGTCGCGAGCAGAGGCTTCGCCGCCGCCGCCACCCTCAGCGTGAGCGGGGCGGAGGTTACGGTTAATTTAACCGCCGTCGGCAACGCGCAGACGGCATTGATCATGTTGGAAAACGTGAGCGACGGGGAAAATATGGGCGACATCTTCATTCCTTTTCCCATCCTCATCGGCGACACCTCCGGCAACGGATCCGTCAGCTCATCCGATGTCGGGCAGGTAAAATCTCAATCCGGCGCCACGGTAGCCGGCGCCAATTTCCGGACCGATGTGAACGCCAATGGAACTATCTCGGCGTCCGACATCGGACAGGTGAAAGCCGCTTCCGGCACCAGCTTGTCGCCCTAGCCGCCCCAGAACAAACACGTCCGTCTACGACGAAAGTTCCGGCCGGTGCAGAGCGCGGAAGAATTGACCGAAATCTGTTTCGTCGTTCACCAAGGCGTTGAGTTTCAGAAGTCGTTCGTCGTCGTACGGCTCCGGCAATGCCACTCTCCTCGTCCGTTTGCCTTCCGCGAAGACGATCTCATCCCATTGCAGCGCTTTGATCGCCTGCCCGAACTTCGCCACCGCGCGCCCGCGAAAAAACGCGCGCGTTGTTTCTGGCGGCGCCACGATCGCGCGTTCGATCTCGGCATCAGTGACGAACCGCCTAACGATTCCTTGCCGCTCCAGATCGGCGAAGAGCCCGTCTTCTGCGCTCACGTTGTGGTATTCGAGATCGATCGCCTGCAACCAGGGATCGCTCCAATCGAGTCCTTCCGCTTCCCGCATCGCGCAGAGCAGATTTTTCTTCGCCACCCAATCGACGCGATCGCCGGCTAACGAGACATCGCGTTCGAGATCATCCAAGACCTGTTCCCACTCGCTCAAGAGCCAGCGCGTTTCCTCGTCCTCCGCCAGCGCCTGTGCGGCCTCCAGATACAATCGCTGCACATCGACCGCGGAAATCTTTCTCCCATCTCGCAGCTCAACGATCCAACCGTAACTCTGGTCCCGGCTGATCGCCTTTAACGCCTCGATCGGTCGTGCCAATTCAATCTCCGGGACCGCTCCGCGCTCAATCAAATCCAGGACCAGCGCCGTCGTCCCCACCTTCACCGCGGTCGCCCACTCACTCATATTCGAATCGCCGATGATGACGTGAAAGCGGCGATACTTGTGCGCGTCGGCGTGCGGCTCGTCGCGCGTATTCACCAGCGGCCGCTTGTTCATCGTATCGATGCTCACCAGCACGCTGAAAAAGTCCGAGCGTTGCGAAATCTGATACAGGCCCGATTCACCCACCGCGCTTTCCGCTTCGATGCCCATCTTACCCGCGCCGGCGAAGATTTGGCGCGTGACCAGAAACGGCATCATCCCGCTCACCACGCGCGACCAGAGCACATCGCGCCGCATCAGATAATTATCGTGGCAACCATAGCTGTGGCCCACGAAGTCCGTGTTGTTTTTGTAAAGCCGCACCTCCTGCCCGTCCTCCAGCTTTCCGGTGCGCCAGCGCGCGCATTCCGCGGCGATGCGTTCGCCGGCTTTGTCGTGCGCTACGAGTTCTCGCAGCGTCGTGCATTCCGGCGTGGAATACTCCGGATGCGCGTGGTCGTTATAAAACCGCGCCCCGTTACAGAGGACCAGATCGCTCTTGATCTCCTGAAAACTGAGTGGCCGAGCGCGATCGATTTCGAAGTAAGCCGATTCGTCCGTATCCTGCAGCAACTCCTTCGCGCGAAACCCGCGCGCATCGCGGTGCGGATCCTCCAGCGCGTAATCCCATTTCATGAGCGCGCCCCGCTCCGTGTAAGAACGCACCAGCTCGATCGATTCCGCCACCACATCCACCGTCTCCGCGCCCTCGACAGTGATGCCGTACTCTGTTTCGAGGCCGAAGACGCGCTTCATCCGCGCACTCTACGCTGGGCGTCGCCGCAATCACCAAAACATCCCGTCCGGCAACGCTTAATTTCCCCGCCACTGTTGCCCCGCGACCGCGCTTGCCCTCCCTGCCCGCGTCCGCCTGCCATGATGCTTCTCTCTCCTGCCAGCTCTGGGCCAGCGCAGGCCATAAGATGTTTGTTCTCTCGCAAGGCTTCTGATTTACTCCGCTGGTGCGAGTCGTACCATCGAGCAGGCGATCAACGACTCCGAACTCGACCTTGAGAGGCGACCCCTCGACGCTACTACGGTGGCTCCGGACGAACTGGTCGTGGATATTATCAAAAAAACTAATCGCTGGCCGGTGTTGGGAACGGAAGACGGCGCAGCCGACGGTCGACTTGTGGGGATTCTGACGCCTTTCGATTTGCTGTGACGGTCTTGCGAATTGCGCCACCTTCAAACTGAGATTCGGTGCCCTGGTTCATTTCAAGCGGTAGCCGCCAGCGTGTTTGGTTCCTTCGCGCACAACGATTCCCGCCTTGAGCAGCGGGTTCAGCAGGTCGAGCGCGCCTTGCTTGGAAATCTCCATGGCCGCCCAGATTTCGGCTGGTGCCATCGGGCCGCGCTCACGCAGCAGCGTCAGCAGGCGCTCCTGCCGCGGACGCAGCGTCAGCTTGCGCCCGCGGGAGGCGGACGCGAGATGCTGCATCCGCAGCCACACCCGATCGAGCGTCGTCTGGAGACCTTCCGCACAGTATTCCAGCCACGAAGTCAGGTCGCCACCAGCGCGCTCCACCGCCTCCAGCGCCGAGTAGTAGCGCGGACGATCTTCCCAATAGAATTCATCCACCGAGAAGATGTGGTGCGAATCGAAGCCGCGCCGATACAGCTCCCACAGCGGCAGCGCACGGCCCGTGCGCCCGTTGCCATCGGCGAATGGATGAATCGCCTCAAACCGATGGTGGAGTATGGCCGAACTGAGCACTGGCGAAAGCTCCACCGCCCGTGCATTCCACCACTCTAGCAACTCCCACATCAGCCCGGAGACATCCCGCGGCGGCGGCGGCAAATAACGGCCCACCCGCACCCGGATCGTGCGATAGCTGCCGGCTTCGCCCTGATCCATCACCTCGGTCGCCATGATCTTGTGCAACCGGAAAATGTGCTCGTGCCCTACCTTCTTTACCATCGCCTGTTTTTCAATGAAACGCAGCGCCGCAAAGTAGTTCAACACCTCACGCCCGGGCTGGCCCTCCGCCTCCGGCAACGCTGCACCTTCCTCCACTGCCCGCACTTGTTCGAGCGTCAGCGGATTGCCTTCGATCGCCGTGGAGGAATGGGCATTGCGCGTTCGGGCATCCTTCTGCAAAGCGGGAATCCAGGCCACCGCCACGACCGCATCGAGGATCCGTATTCGCAGCGCCGCGATGGCCTCGACCCGCGCCAGCAGCGGCGCAGTGATCGTGAAGTGCGGCGCCCAGCTCATGCCTCCGATTCTGGAGGTTGTCGCCGAGAAAGTCCAGAGAAAGTCAAGCGCAGGTCAAGAGTGTGCCCGACCCGGCTACGCAGGCGAAAGTCCAGTGAAAGTCAATTACTGGTCAAGTTTGCGTCAAGGAAGATCAGCGGCAACACATAGCGCTTGTAGTCCGCCGGCTCGATGTTTCCACGCAACGCCACCGCTGCGTTCTAAAGCTCCTTGAGGAGTTCGGCCACGCCGCCGTTTCCGCTCTTCTGCTGGTAGAGTGCTTTCTTCATTCGAGGGTTTGTCCCGCCTCGCAGGAGATGAGCCGCGATGACGACGCAAAACCGAAGTGGCAGTTAGGTGTGGAGCGTTCGCGGTAGCCGTGGCGGAGAGGCGACGTTCCTGTCGCTTACTTGTTCCGGAAATTGGCCGGCGACAAGAGTGTCGCCTCTCCGATTCCCTCCCGAGGGCGGAGGTAGCTTCGGGGATAGAAAAGATCCTCGGCTAGGCGAGACACGTCCGTTCCGCAGACACGTCGCTCCAACACGTCCCACAGGGACGTGGCTACAAAACTAGATCACGCCGGAGGGCGTGCTCTTTAATGCTTTCGCCGTGGCGACGCGTGCGGGCGCGATCTTGACCACGTTTTCCGGATCGTAGTCGATCAGTTTGAACCAATCTTCCGCCATGTCCGTCGGAGGGAAAATGTCGTTTTCGGCGAACTCGGCGTTAAATGCAGCCTGCAGATCGCTTTCGCTGATGCCGTGATTTTCTTCCGGCATGGCGATGGCGCGTTTGATCGCGGCGGCCTTGGCGCGTTCGACGACTGAGGCGATGATCGCGCCGCTCAGCAGGTCGCTGCGATAGACGGTTTCCTTGCGTCCGCTGCGCAGGGTGATCTCAAGAAATTTGTTTTCTTCCCGCCGGGCGAATTGCTTCTCCAGTAAACGTTCGATCAACTGATCGATGGCCGCGCCCATCTGGCGGGATTCTTTCGGCAAAGCGCCGTCGTAGGGCAGGTCGTCGGTGAGATAGATGCGGTAGATTTCCTTCGCGCCGGCGCGGTTGGGTCGCTGGACCTTGATCTTCCGATCGATCCGGCCTGGTCGCAGAATCGCCGGATCGATTAAGTCGGCGCGATTGGAGGCCAGGATGATGACGACGTCGCCTAACGAGTCGATGCCGTCCATCTCGGAGCAGAACATCGGCACCAGGGTGGAGAGAATGCTCGAATGCCGTGAGCCGCGGCGGGTGCCGAGGATGCTCTCCGCTTCATCGATAAAGAGAAAAGGCATGTAGCCTTGACGCCGCTTCTCGCGCGCGGTGGTGAAGATATCGCGCACGATGCGCTCGGATTCGCCCACCCACATGTTGAGGATTTCCGGCCCTTTCACGTGCATGAAGTATTCCTTCATTTCCTCGCCGGTTTTTTCGCGTAGCTGCCGAGTGAGATTGTAGGCGGTGGCTTTGCCGATGAGCGTTTTCCCGCAGCCGGGCGGGCCGTAAAGGAGGAAGCCCTTCGGCGTGGCGTGGTGAAATTTCGCAAACAGCTCTTCGTGTAACAGCGGCAGCTCGATCGCGTCCCGGATCGCCTGCAAAGCCTCGTCCTGCCCGCCCACTTTTTCCCACGGCAACACCGGCACGGTATCGAGGTAATGCTCGCGCGATTCCTGCCGCGCGAGCGCTTCCAGTGCGACGCGGTAACTGGAATCGACCCGCACTTCATCGCCCATCTTCAGGGTCGTTTCGCGCAGGGGCGCGGAGCGTTCCAGAATGGTCGACTGCATGCCATGTTCGCCGCCGACGCGGAGACGATCGGTCCCCAGCACCTCGGCAACTTTCGTAACCGGGCCCGCCGTTTCAAAGCCGAGATCGCCCACGATGACGTAGGCTTCGTTGACCAGCACGCGCGTGCCTTTTTTCAGAGCGTCGAGGTCGATTCGTGGATCGACATTGCAAAAATAATCCGAGCCGCCCACGACGATTTGCGCGGTATTCCGCGACGGACTGCCGAGAAATGTTCCGATCCGATTCGCGGGCGACGTGACCTTTTTGATCACTTCCTCCAGCTTCTCGATCATGCCACGCGCGTCGCTGATCATCTCCTCCTGATCGGCAATGCCCTCGCGCAAAGCGAGCAGATCGCTCCGCAGCGGATCCCGCGGCTCGACCACAGCGACGAAGCGATCGAACGCCTGCAGGACGCTCAAGCCTTCGCGGCCGGTGACGGCGCCGAACTTTTCCAGATCGTCAGGTTGATTGGTCATTGGGAGGGGGCGCATCTGTCTCGCGCTCGCCGAAGCATAATTTTGCCAACGGCAGTGCGCAAACGTACCCCTTGATACGACCGAGCCGCGCTTTCGGACTCGTGCTCATGCTCGTGCTCGTAATCGTAATCGATTTACCCGGGCTTCCATTACGAGTACGAGGGAGGGCGGCGCCCAAAAAATGGTTGAAGCAATGAGGGGTGCGACCTACCCTGCTCTTCCTTTTTCCACGAGGAGTCTTAGCTCAATTGGTTAGAGCGCCGCCCTGTCACGGCGGAGGTTGCGGGTTCGAGCCCCGTAGACTCCGGATTTTTTTGCCGCAGGATCACTGAACGTCCCAGTCCACATCGGATGAAACGCGCTTAGAAAGCATTGCTCCTTGCCCACTCGCGACCTTTTCAAAAACCTTCGACGTTCGGCGTTGGTCCTCTTCTTCGCCGCCGCCGTTTCCGCGCAGGCCGACGCCTTTCTCCCGCATACCGTTGGCACGAGATGGGAATACGCCCAGACGGGCGCTGAACCCAGCCGCTTCACCGTGCGCGTGGCCGGCGAGGAAAATCTCGATGAAAAAAATCTGCTCAGGCTGGAGACGACGGCGGGCGACCACCTGATCCAGGTCCAGTTCCTTTCCGTGGACCAGCGCGGTGTGCTCATGCACGGCCGCCGCTCGACCGCGGGAGAAGTCGCCACCTTCAAACCGCCGCGCGTTCTGCTCCCCGTTCCGCTCCAGCCAGGCACGAAGTGGGAACTCGATGACGACGTCGCCGGGACGACGATGCATCAGGTTTTCAAAGTGGGCGCGGACGAGACAGTGACTGTGCCGGCGGGAGAATTCCGCGCCTACAAGCTGCATTGCGAGCAGCCGTGGCCGCTCTCCATTTCGATTGATCGCTGGTTCGCACCCGGCACTGGTTTTGTGAAAGATATCACCACCACGCGCGGGCCCGGTGGACGGTTGCTCAGCCGCGTGACGACGACGCTGACCAAGTTCGGAGCCGGACCGCCCCCGCCCGAACCACCCCCTTCGGCCATGATCTCGCTGGCCAACGCTACTCCGGCTCCCAAGCCGCAACTCACGCTCGAGGTGGCCGCAGAACGCGACGGGCCGCCGGTGGCAACTTTCCACTCGGACGCGCCGAACATTTACGTCCACTGGCACGGAGAGCATCTGAAACTGTACTCGATCGTGCGGGTGGCCTGGGTGGTGGGAGACGTGGGCGAGGTCGCCGAGCCAAATTTCGTCGTGGATGAAAACGAGACTGAGATCACCGAGCGCGAATTCGGGGCGAGGTTTGTTCTTTCGCGGCCGAAGGACGGCTGGGCCGCGGGCAAATATCGGCTGGAGCTTTATCTCGACGATGCGCTGAAATCGGAAATCGGCGTTTCCATTACGGAATAGCGGTGCGGTTAAGGCGGGGCGACGCGGGTTCGACAGGCCACGCGTGTTTACGGCGATCCCGCATTTGGCGAGACCTTTCGCTACAACTGCAATTGCGGACGCTCGTCTTCTACGCTTGCGACGCGCGGGCGCGAACGGCACGATATTTTTCGTGAACCCGCATCCCGCCCAACCGATTGCCACGATCCTTGTGGTCTGGTTCGTGATGGCTCTCGGGATCGGCTTCACCGGACGTGTGGCGGAACTCCGACCGCCGACGCCACAAGTCGTCCTCGTGGTGTTGACCGTAACCGCGCTGGCGGCCGTCCTGCTGGTGCCGCGTCTGCGCACCTGGGCTGATCACGGATCGCTGCGAGTGCTCACGTCCGTCCATGTCAGCCGGTTCGTCGGCGTCTACTTTCTGTTGCTCGCGCAACGCGGCACGCTGGCACCTGCCTTTGCCCTTCCCGCGGGCTGGGGAGATGTGGCGGTGGCGACCGGCGCTCTGGTTCTCATCCTTAGCGTCAAACCGCGCACGGCTTCGGGCCGGCTTTACTACAGCGTGTGGAATATCGTTGGCCTGATCGATATTCTCCTCGTCGTCATTCTCGCGGCGCGCATCGGGCTTTCCGATCCTGTTTCCCTTCGGCCGCTCTTGCGTTTGCCGCTTTGCCTTCTGCCGACGTTTCTCGTGCCGGTCATTATCGTCAGCCACATCCTCCTCTTTCGCCGGCTGCGCGCGCTTCATCTTCTGCCCAGATAAGCAATCCCGGGCCGCCCGCGGAGTGCCTCCGTGGTTGAAACGCCGCGCATCTCCCGGCAGACTCCACCGGCATGGATGTGAAAAGGGAAGGCTGCAACTTATCGGCCGTGCCTTTGCTCTGCGCTTCGCTCGTGCTGGGGCTCGGCCTAACGACTTTCGCCGGCTGGCTCTTGGGCCTGTCCCTCCTGGCCAGTGTGCGCGCCCAATACATCCCGATGGCGCCCAGCACCGCGCTCTGCTTTTCGCTGCTCGCGCTCGGCCTTCTGCTGCACGCGAAACGCCCCACGCTGCGCTGGATTCCGCGCGCGATGGCGGCGGTGGTCTTGCTCATTGCGGTCGCTAAAATCATCGAGGTCCTCGGCGGTTATCATTTCGGCATCGACGCCTGGTTTGTGCGCAATCCGGAAATGTTCGGCGCGGTGCCGACCGGCCGGATGTCTCCGATGACGGCGCTCGATTTCGTCTTTGCCGCGGCCGCGATCCTTGCTTTGACCCGCGCGCTGCCTTTGTCCTGGGCCGGCCCGCTCGGGGCGCTGGTCACGGCCATCAGCGTGCTGGTTTTGGTCGGCTACTGCTACGGCACGCCGCTTCTCTATGGCGGCACGATTATTCCCGTGGCGTTCTCGACCGCGTGCGCCTTTTTTCTTTGCGGGGTCGCGAGCGCGGCGACGGCGGGCCGCAGCCAATGGCCGCTCCGGTTGTTCTGCGGGAACTCGACCCGCGCGGTTCTCCTGCGCGCCTTCCTTCCGCTCATCACCGCCGCGGCGCTGGTGAACGGCTGGATCAATACCACCCTCCTCGCGCATGTTCGCGCCAACCCCGCCGTCATCGCCGCGCTCTGCGCGATCGGGTTCGCGGCGCTCATCGGCTGGATTGTTTCCCAGGTTTCCCGCCTGGTCGGCGGCCGGATCGATCGCGCGGAAGCCGCGCGCAATCTCGCGCAGAAGGAGCTGCTCGAACTCAATGCCCAGCTCGAGCAACGCGTGGAGAAGCGGACCCGCGAGCTGCGCGAGAAGAATCAGCAGATGGAAGAGGAACTGCAAATGGCGCGCGAACTCCAAGTGGCGCTCCTCCCGCAGCATTTCCCGACCATTCCGCCCAACGTGGCCGCGGATCAGAGCGCGCTCGGCTTCCTTAGTCTCTACTATCCGATCGGCGATGTGAGCGGCGATTTTTTCAGCGTCTTTCCCGTGGGCGAAAACGCGGCCGGCGTTTTTATTTGCGACGTAATGGGGCACGGCGTGCGCTCCGCGCTGATTACCGGAATGATCCGCGCGCTGGTCGAAGAACACGCGAAGACGACCGAGGATCCGGGCGAATTACTCACGCGGGTCAATCACGCTCTCACCGTCATTTTGAAACAGGCGGAGACGACCATGTTTGCGACTTGTTTCTATGTCGTCGCCGACATCAAGAAAGCGCAACTGCGTTTCGCAAACGCCGGCCACCCCTGCGCGCTGCACATTAGCGAAGCTTCTGGCCGCGCGGAAAAATTGCAGAGCAACGAGCGCGCAGGACCGGCGATGGGAATGTTCCCCCTCGCCACCTATGCGACCTCCGCGCGAACGATAGGGCGCGGCGATTTAATCATGCTCTTCACTGACGGGCTCTTCGAAGTGGAGGATCCCGCGGGCAACGTTTTCACTCAGGAACAGCTCCAGGCCACGGTCAATAATCGCACCGGTCTGGCGCCGGACGTTTTCTTCGAAAAAGTCCTCGAAGACATCCGCCGATTTTCCCAGCGCGAATCGTTCGAGGACGATGTCTGTGTGGTCGGCGTGCAGGTGCGGCATCTGGAGGAACGGGCGGCGGCCTAGCAGAAACCGCGTGCAGGAGCACGACCGTCTCGGCTGTGCTCCCAACACTCTGCGCTTGTCTGCCGGCGCGCGGTGGGCTGTTCTCTTCTGCATGCGCTCACTCGATCATCTTTTCCAAAGCAATCAGGCCTGGGCTCGCCGTATCCGCGAGCAGGATCCGGATTTTTTCCGCAAACTTTCCGGGCAACAATCGCCTTCCTACCTCTGGATCGGCTGTTCGGATAGTCGCGTGCCGGCGAACGAAATTGTCGGGCTGCTGCCGGGCGAACTCTTCGTGCATCGGAACATCGCCAACCTGGTCGTGCATACTGACCTCAATTGCCTCTCGGTGATGCAATTCGCGGTGGATTTGCTCAAGGTGCAGCACATCATCGTTTGCGGGCATTATGGTTGCAGCGGTGTGCGGGCTGCTTTTCGGCGCGACCGTCTCGGCTTGAGCGATAACTGGCTTCGGCATGTGCAAGACGTGCACCAAAAACACGCCGCGCATCTGGCTGATGTGGCGGACGAGACCGAAGCGACCAACCGGCTCTGCGAACTCAACGTGATCGAACAGGTGGCCAACGTTTGCCAGACCACGATCGTGCGCGACGCCTGGGAACGCGGGCAGGATTTGGACATACATGGCTGGATCTACGGACTGACCGATGGCCATCTCCGCGATTTGAACGCGACCGTCTCTGGCCCCGAGGACTCGCTCCAGGCTTGCGAGCAGGCGATCGCTGGTCTGTTGGATCGCTAAACGGCAATCCCTAACGAAAATCTCCTTCTGGCCGGCTCTCTGGTTGGGATGACCCCTGCTCTTCCGTCCGTATTGAATAACATGACCGCCCATTCCTCGACGAGCGCCTACGAATTACTCGTTAGGGTTCTCCCCGCCGACATCGACGAACTGAACCACGTCAACAACACCGTCTATCTCCGCTGGGTGCAGGACGCCGCCACCGCGCACTGGGAGGCGCTGGCTTCGGCGGAAGCCCAAAAGGCGGTCGTCTGGGTGGTGCTGCGGCACGAGATCGACTTCAAATCTCCCGCCCTCGCGGACGAGGAAATCCTGCTCCGCACCTGGGTGGGCAAAGCGTCGCGGCTCACTTTCGAACGCTTTACCGAAATTCTCCGGGCGCATGATCGCCATCTTCTCGCGCAGGCGCGCACGCTTTGGTGTCCGATTAATCCGGAGACCAGCCGGCCGACTCGCGTTCCGCCGGAATTGCGCGCACAGTTTTCCACGTGAGAGTACTCCACCACTCCACCATTCCCCCGCCCGCATGATCAATTTCTATGCCCCCGGAAAACCCGGGGTAAAGTTTATCGATAAGGAACAATGCCCGGAGTTGACGCGCGCCGCGGTCTGGATCGATCTCTTCGAGCCGACGAAAGACGAAGAAGAGACATTGGAAGCGTCGCTCGGCCTCAATATTCCGACGCGCGCGGAGATGCAGGAGATCGAATTATCCAGCCGGCTTTACGAGGAAAACGATATCGCCTTCCTGACCGCCACGGTCATGACCCGAGCCGACACCGCGCAGCCTGAAAGCACGGCCGTCACCTTCATCCTTTCGTCCGATAAGCTGGTCACCTTACGCTATGCCGACCCGGCGCCGTTTCACTCCTTCGTCACGAAACGGGAAGCGAATCTTGATCGTTACCAAAACAATTTTCAGTTCTTCGCCGGGTTGATTGACGCCGTGATCGAACGCATCGCCGACATCCTGGAAGGCGTCGGGACCAATCTCGATACCATCTCGCTGCGCGTCTTCGATCCGGAGCGCGCCTACGCCAACGCGCAAATCCACGCCAACCTCGAGCATAGCGCCGGTGGCCAAAGACGACGGGCGCGGCAGCGGAATTTCGTGGAAGTCCTGCGCCGCATCGGCTCGGCTAGCGATCTTGTCTCACGGGCGCGGGAGAGTTTGGTCAGCTTCAACCGGCTGGTGGCGTTTTTTCGCGAAACGTGCAAGGAATCGGGCACCATCCACGGACCGCTCGGACATTGGAAGACGGTCCAAGCCGACCTGAGTTCGTTAAGCGACCACGCCAGCTTCCTTTCGTCGAAGGTCGGCTTCCTGCTCGATGCCACTCTGGGCATGATCAACAACGAGCAAAACGCGATCATCAAAATTCTTTCGGTCGCCGCGCTCGTCTTCCTCCCGCCGACGCTGGTCGCGGGCATTTACGGAATGAACTTTCACGTGTTGCCCGAACTCAATTGGCCGCACGGATATCCGTTTGCCCTCTTCCTCATGCTCATCTCATCCATCCTGCCGTATTTCTTCTTCCGCCGCCGCGGCTGGCTCTAACCCGGCATCGCCAAACGCGAGTGCGCTGTGAAAAACTGACGGCCATGAGGTGGTGGATTGGCGCATTGCTGCTCGCGGTCGCCTGCTCTCCATTATGGGCGCAGGACGAAGCGCTGCCGCTGCCGGATGACGGTCAGGCGCTGGAAATCGAGCCGCCGATCCTGATCCCGAGCCGAAGCGCGAACGGCGAGCCCGATTTACCGACAACGCCTGAGCAGGTGGACCTGGCAAAACTCGAAGCCGACCTCGCTCGCGCGAAAAGGAACGCGGACTCCGGCGAACGCATGTTTCGCGCCGGCATCATCTCCAAAGTCGAGAGCGAAGAAAGAGCGCTGAGAGTCGTGCGCCTGGAAGCAAAGCTGGCCGAGGCGCGATTGGAAGCAGCGCGCTCGCATTTGAACGAACAGAAATCGGAGACGCAGGTGGTGGAGATCGAGGCGCAACTTCGTTCCGGAGAAAACCAAGTGGCGGAAGCGGCCCGCGCCGCCGCGGAAGCAGCGGAGCAACGCCAACGCGCCGAATTGGAAGCCGCCGTGCGGAATCTCGCCCGTCAGAAAAAACTGCTCGCGCTCGGCAGCGGTCGACGAGCTGACGTTAACCGTGCGGAGAAAAAACTGGCCGAACTGCAGGGCCCGGAAAATTAACTGCTCGCTCCGGGTTCGCTGGAATCTTGTCTCCGGTTTGGCGCCTCTTATCATCAGCGCACCACAGAGGCCCGAGCGCGAGTGGCCGAGTTTGGCGCGCTGGTGCATGCACATCTCCAGCCCAACTTTCCCGCGTCCGGCATCTCCTTTCCGCCGCGACGCAACATGTTGATCGGTTCCGAGCGCGGACGGCGCGGTCACCCCATGCGTGCTCTGAAGGTGGCGCCATGTGCGCCACGTTTCCCTGCAGACCGTTGCGCCTGCCTTTCCCTCCACCGAAACATGGACACACGTCATCCTGGCGAAGCCAGCAGGCCGGCCTTCTTTCGATCCTTCGATCCGAAACCAAGCCAAAACTCCCCGTCCCGAATCATGACGCATATGCACCACGGAATTGTCCACAGCCTCCCCGGAAGGTGGTTCGAGCAGGAGGTCCGCCGCACCGATCGCTTTAAGAGTTTGGCCGCACCATTCCGTGGTCGAAAGTGGTCACGTCGCGCCAGGCCTTCCCCAGCACCCGACTCCGCTCCCGCCAAGCCCGCTTACCCAAATACCCGGATGGCAGCAGACCCTCCGGCAAGAGAGGATCTCGGCTCACCGCCTTGTGCCAGGCGGTGCGCTCGGCCGCAGCCCAGCGCCGCAAGGAGTCGGCCCTGGCCCGATCCTGCAGCTTGCCGCTGGGTTTCTCAGCCAAGACCCGAAGATATTTTTGATAAAGGCGCCCAAGACGCACAAAATCCCACGCCCCTCCTACGATTTCCGCGTCGGATTCCCCGGCACAAGGCCGGCCTTCGAAAAGAATGAGCGCTTCCACGTCGATCTTCGCTCCCTGCATGACCTTGACTTCTTCGGCCAGTGAATCGGGTGTAATCCAAACGCTGTTCTGCAAGAAACCAAAGCGGCGATCCCGAAGATAACGCCTCAGCCGGGACCGTTTCGCGTTCTGACCGAGTGGTACGTCAAACAGGACCAAACGCCAGCGCCCGTCCCAAGCCCGTGACCATTCGACCTCGGGATTGCGGCCACCAAGAGCAAGAGTGAGGCCTTGCGAAGTCAACCGGTAAACGCGCGCGTCGCCACCCCCGTTTTTTCGCTCCAAAAACTTCCGAGCCTCAAGTCGCGCCAACTGCTTCGAAAGGCCGTTGCAATAAGCCCAACTTTCGAAAGAGCCTTCAAGATTGCGAAAGGTGGGCTGGGTCAGCTGTTCGGCTGACCAAAGCAAGAAATACAGAAACTCTTCCGTCTTGGGTCGCAAGCGAACTCGATCATGCGCCAGTCTCCTCCCACCTGCCAAGGACAACTTCATGACGCATATGCGTCACAATCCCGGGCGGGCCCCAGCCAGAAAATGATTTTCGCCCCTTGGACATTCGCATGGCGCATATGCGCCGTCAGTTTGGCTGCGCGCGCGCGCGAAGAGGAAGGGCGCTGGGAAGAGCTAGCCGGGGGCGGCGGGGATCGGCTGCTCGGCGGGATGCCGGGACGGTGGGGAGGCGTCGCCTTCGTGATGCATGTGGCCGCTGCGCAGAAAGGGCACGCGATCGAGCACGTTTTCCTGGAACCACTCCAGCGCGAGATAAATCACTGGCGTGATGTAGAGCGTGATCAACTGCGAGACGATGAGGCCGCCGACAATGACCAGACCAAGCGGACGCCGCGACGAACCATCGGCGCCGTAACCGAGCGCGAGCGGGACCGCGCCCATTAACGCCGCCAGCGTCGTCATGATGATGGGACGGAAGCGCTCGACGCTCGCTTCGTGGATGGCGCTGCGGAAATCGTAGCCTTCATCGATCCGATGCAGGGCGAAGTCGACGATCATGATGCCGTTCTTTTTCACTATCCCCATGAGGAGAAACAAACCGATGACCGAATAGAGCGAGAGCGTGGAATTGAAGAGCCAGAGCGTGAGCAGCCCACCCACCACGGCCGGAAAAAGAGTCGAGAGGACCGTGATTGGATGCACGTAACTTTCGTAGAGGATGCCGAGAATCACATACATGACGAAGAGCGCGGCGAGCACGAGATAGGGCAGCGCACTGAAGAGCTGTTGGAGGACGAGGCCTTCCCCCTGCAGTTCGCCTTTCACGGTAGGCGGCACGACTTCCGCCGCGGCTTTCTCGATGAACTTCGTCACGTCGCCAAGCGCGACGCCATCTTTCGTATCGAAGCCGAAAGTGACACTGGTAAATTGGTTCGTGTGATTGACGGCCTGCAGTCCGAGCTCGGTGCGGGATTTCGTGAGCGTGCGCACCGGGATGAGTTTTTGGTCGTTCTCCGGTTTGACGTAGAGCTGGCGCAAGTCTTCGGGATTCGCACGATCTTTGTCGGCCACTTCGAGGATGACCTGGTATTGATCGTCGGCCTGCTTGATGAGGTAGACGTAGTTCTGCGAATAGGCGGCGCGGAGAAGATTTTGCAGCTTCGTGGTCGAGACGCCGTAAAGGCTGGCGCGGTCGCGATCGATATCGATATCGATGTTGGGGGTGTTACGGAAGAGATCGTTCCGCGGCGTGCCGGCGAAGCCATCAAACTCGGTGAACTTCTCGGTCAACGCTTCCGCCGCAGCATAAACCTCGCTCGGGTTGATCCCGCTTAAGGTGTAGCTATAACGCCCAAACGAGCTGCCCGTCCCGCCGACATCAATGCGCAAAACCGGCTCCGGATTGAGCGTGGGAATGACGCCAGGGATGCCGCCCAGCTCTTTGCGTAAATCCGCCACCACTTTCTCGATCGGAGGACGTTGGCTCGCGTCTTTCAAAAACAAGACCGTGAAAATACCAGCCGAACCACGACCGCGACCCGCGACGGTGAAATACTTATCGACCGCGGGATTGGCCTGCAAAATCGGGTCGAGTTTGTCTTGAATGACGCGTTGCTGCTCCGGCGAGGCGCCTTCCGCGACGATGAAGAATCCGCGCACCGATCCACTGTCGCCCGTGGGTAAAAGCGTAAATGGAAGCGTGGTAAAAAAGAACCAGACGCCAAACATACAGAGCGCCAGGATCGGCGCCGCCAGCCAGCCGTGATCTAAAAACCAGTCGAGCGTGCGGCTATAGAAGCGCAGGATTGGATTAAAGAAACGCTCGGTGAATTTCTCCATCCACGATTTCACGTGACCCGGGCCGCGTTCGCGCAACAATCGCGCACACATGAGCGGCGTGAGCGTGAGCGAGACGATGCCCGAAGCCAGAATCGCCACGATGATGGTGATGGCGAACTCGCGGAAAATCCGGCCGAGCAATCCCGGCATGAAAACCAGCGGAATGAAAACTGCCGCGAGCGAAAGCGTCATCGAAAGAATCGTGAACGAAATCTCTCCGGCGCTATTCATCGTCGCCTTGTAGATCGATTCCCCGCTTTCGGCGCGACGGACCACGTTCTCGAGAAAAACAATCGCGTCATCGACGAGGAACCCAATCGCGAGGGTCAACGCCATGAGCGTGAGGTTGTTCACGGAAAATCCGAGCACCCACATCACGACAAACGTGATCAGCAACGAAAGCGGCAATGCGACCACCGGGATCATGGTGTCCGCGGCGCGGCCGAGAAAAACGAAGATGACCAGCACCACGAGGACGAAAGCGATGAGGAGAGTCTCCTGGACGTCGTGCACCGAGCGCTCGATGGTTTGGGCGCGATCACGCACGGTGATGAGATTGATCGAGCCGGGCAATTCCTGGCTCATCTTCGGCAGCAATTCACGAATTCGTTCGGCGACTTCGACGGCGTTCGCGCCGGCCTGGCGCGAGATTGCCATCACGATGGTGGACGCAGGCGGATTGAACCCGCGGGCAAAGAAGTGCCGGGAGAGGCGTTCGTCCTGGACGCTGTTCGTGACCTCCGAGACATCGCGCAAGTAGATCGGGGCGCCGTCCGGGCCGCGTTTGATGATGAGGTTGCCATACTGCTCGGCGGTTTCGAGCTGCGCATTCGGCCGGAGGACAAACGAGCGTGTCTTGCCGTCAAACTGACCGACACCCGAGTACGATGTCCCGGCGCGGATCGCGCCGGAAAGTTCGTCGAAGGTGATATTCCGGGTGGCGAGCTTACCGGGATCCACCTTCACGCGGATGGCCGATTTGACGCCGTAGATGTTCACCTGCGAAACGCCGGGCACGATGCTGATCCGCTGCGAAACCTGCGAGGTGGCGTATTTGTAGAGATCGCCGTCGGTTAGGGTATCGCTCGTTAGGGCAACGTAGAAAACCGGCGAATCGTTGGGGTTGGATTTTGAAAAAGTGGGCGGGCTCGGCAAGTCAGCCGGCAACTGACCGCTGGCGCGTTGAATGGCCGATTGCACATCGGTCGCGGCCGCATCGATGCTTTTTCCAAGATCGAATTGCAGGGTGATGTTCGTGCGCCCCTGCCCGCTCGAACTCGTGCTCAAGACGATGCCGGGGATTTCCGTGAACTCTTTTTCCAGCGGGGTGGCGACGGTGTTCGCCATCGTCTCGGCGTTGGCGCCGGGATACGAAACACCCACGTCGATGACGGGATAGTCGACCGCCGGCAGATCGTTAACCGCCAAAAGGTGGTAGCTCAAGATGCCGAAGACGATGACGGAAACGGTGAGCAGCATCGTCATGACCGGCCGTTGAATGAACGGCTTGGAAAGACCGGAGGAAAACTGCACCAGCTTGCCCGGCGTTTTTGCGCCGTCTCCGGATGGCGGGCTCTCTCTCAGCACCCTGCCGTTCCCGTCGCGCACGCCATCCTGGCCGTCTCGATTTTCGCGCGGGTTCATCATCGGTTCATGGCGCCGGCCGGCTCCGCAGGTGAGCCGCCGACGCGCGGGGCTTCACCCTTCACCACCACTTTGGCTCCCGGTGCCAGTTGCAATTGGCCGCTGGTGACGACCATTTCATCGGGTTGAACACCTTCCGTAATGACAGTCTGGTCGCCATGCACCTGTCCGGGTTTCACCTGCCGAAGATCGAGCGTGGAATCCTCTTTCACGACAAAGACATACGGGCCGTTCTGCCCGATCTGGACCGCGCTGGAGGGGACCATTTTTGCGCCTGGCAAGATGTCCAGAATCAAACGCACTTGCACAAACTGCTCGGGCCAGAGGGCGTGATCGGAATTCGGCGTCACCGCGCGCGCCTTGATCGTACCCGCGCCGGGCTGCACCGCGGTATCGATAAAATAGAGCTGGCCGGTGCGCGGCTCCACGTTATCGCCGGACGCATCGGTCACGACTTTCAGATGCGGGTTATCCAAATATTTCCGCACCAGCGGCAGGTCGGGCTCCGAGATGGTGAAGTCGGTATAGATCGGGTCGATCCCTTGGATCGTGACCAGCGGATCGCTCCCGGGATTAACGACGTTGCCCGCATCCACATTGCGCAAGCCGGCCCGCCCATCGATCGGTGATTGGATGCTACAGAAATCGAGATTGACCTGAGCCGCGGCCACAGCTGCCTCGGCGCGCATCCCGTTCGCGGTGGCCGTGTCGAGTTCCTGCGTCGCAGTCACGTTCTTTTGCTCTAACACTTTTTGCCGCTTCAAATTGGCCTGCGCGAGCGCGAGGTCGGCTTTAGCCGAGGCCAGAATGGCTTCGTAGGGTCGCGGGTCTATTTTGAAAAGCAGGTCGCCCTTCTTCACATCGCCGCCGTCTTTAAACTCGCGCGAGATGATCTGGCCGGTGACCTGAGCCTTGATCTGGACCATTTCAAACGCGGTCGTCGTTCCAATTTCATCCAGATAAAAGGGGACGTCTTTCGTCGTGACCTTGGCCGCGAAAACGGGGCGCGCCGGACGTTCCTTCACGACCGTTTTCTTCTCGCAGCCGGTCGAGACCAGCAACAAGCCGAGCGCGAGGGAAACCACGCGAGCGCATCGGAGAAAACTGTCCTTTAGGAAAAGCGGCTTTATCATGGTTAAGACCGCTCGAACCGCGGGGCGGTTACATTTTTCTGTCCCTCAATTCGCCCGACGCGAAAAAGAAGGTCGGTGCGTTCGAGGTCAGTCGCAGGCATATTCTATGGGCGCTAGACTGCTAACGATTCGACAAATATCAACCGCGGATCAGTTCAAGGCGAGCCCGCGATCTCGACGAGCACCACCTCTTTCTTGCGGTAATCTTGCACGCGCAGCAGCACTCGGGCGCGCGGGCGCGCACCGGCCAACGCCTCCGCTTCGCCCTCTGCCTGCACGAGGAGGAAACGCGCCTGCGCCGGCACGTTCTGGACAGCGCGGACGTAAACGATGGGCGCGCGCACATAAAACAGCGCCGGTTGATAGTCGGGATCAATTGCGTAAAGCGGCTCGTGCGGCGGCAACGCGGCGTTGAGCTGGGCCGCGATGTTCCGGACTTTCTCGCGCTTCGCTAGCAACGGAGTGAGCGCCAGTCCGTAAACAAGCATCGCCACGCAAGCGACCGCAGCCGCAAGACGCGGCAGGCGCAGATTGCCCTTCAAGAGCATTGCCACCAGCCAAGCGGCCGGCACCAGCAGCGGCATCGTGTAACGGGCCAGGGAACCGGGGAGAAGACTCACGGCAAGAAACGAAAGACCGATGCCCCAAGCGAGGCCGACGGCAACGTCGACGTTTTCTTCCCCTTTGAACGAGGCGCGCCTAACGAACAAAAGAAACAGCGTCCACGGCAAAAAATATCCCAATCCACGCGGGATATTCAAAATCCAACCGCTGAACTTAAAATCTTCCCCACTCAAGCGCCCGGAAAACTGCCGTGTCCACGTCTGCGTCACGTCGCTCGCCTGCATCATTTGCAAACACGGAATCGCCCACGCGGCAAAGATTCCCAGCATGATGAGAACGCCGGCTAGATGCGCGGGTTGAAACATCGGCCCGAGGGCGGGCCGGCTCCATCGCGTGCTCTGCGATTTCGCCGATGGAGCCGGCGCGCCCTCGCGCCGAACCCTGACGAGAACTCCGATGACCACCGCGTAGAAGAAGACCAGATGCAGCGGCCCCTTCGCCAGCAGCCCCAGTCCCAAAAAAATCCACGGCACCGTCCACGTCAGCCACGGCGAACGGCGTTCCTGCCACCAACTCATCCAGCAGATGAAAGCCAGCCCGGTCAGCGAGACATAGAGCACCTCGATTTCGATCAGCCGTCCCTTCTCGATCACGCCGAAGTTCGTCATCCAAACGAGCGCGCCGATGAGCGAGCCATTGGCGCCCAGAGTTCGCCGCGCGACGGTCACAAAAGCGAGCGCGACCGCGAGCACGCAGAGCACGGAGGGCAAACGCGCGGACCACTCGTTATGCCGGCCGGTGATTTTGAAGGAAGCGGCCACGAGCCAGTTGATCAATGGCGGCTTGGTGAAGTAGGGGTCGCTGCCGACGTACGGGACGAGATAGTGGCCCGTTTCCAGCATCGTCACTGCGGGCAAAATGCGGCGGCCTTCTTCGCCCTTAATTTCGAGTGCGCCCAAGCCCGGCAAGTAAATCGCCGCCCACACTGCTAAAACAACAAGGAGCGAGCGCAGCGGGGACACTGCGCAAGGTCCAACGCCCAGCGGCCAACGTCCAACGCAGGAATCAACCTTACCTTCACCTGAGTTGAAGCAGGTCGCGCGCACCCAAGTGATCGACAAAACCGGTCTCGGTTTCTTCACTTAAGCATTGCGGTTTCGCGGGGGTTTTGCGATGAAAGGTGCTTCTCGCCTTATGAAAAAACTTGCCCTCTTTCTCGCCGCCTCGGTTCTCCTCGGCGCCAGCGCCTTCCACGCCTCGGCTCAAGGCCTCGTCCTCATGCCGGATAGCACGAACAATCGTCTCGTCGCATTCGACCCCATGAATGGCGCCTTGCTCACCTCCAATATGTTCGCGCTCGCTGCCGGCGCCACCCCTGTCCATGCCCTGCAGGTGGGAAGCGAAATTTGGGTCTCCGAGCAAATCGGCGATCGCGTCGCGCGCTACGATTTCTCCGGCAATTTTCTCAGTGCAATCACCGGACTCGATAACGTCCGCGGGATGGCTTTGATCGGCAGCACAGTTTACGTGACCAACGCCGGGACGAACAACGGCGCGCCGGGCAATGCCGTCGTCATGTACGATACTTCCGGCACTTTGCTCGGCAGTTTTCCCACCACCGGCTTTGCGCCATCGCCCTTCTCCGTCCTCGGCCATCAAGGCGGCGTCCTGGTGGGCTCCTCCTCCGCCAATGACGATATTCACCGTTTCACGCTCACCGGAACTTCGGTGGGCACTTTTCACAACAGCGCCTCACTCAATTTCGTGGAACAGTTGGCCTTCGCCAGCGACGGCTCCATCCTCGCGGCCGGCTTCAGTTCCAACAACATCGCCTTCCTCGATCCGAACAATGGCAACCTGCTCAGCTCCTTCGCAGCGGCCGGTGCGCGCGGTGTGTATCAGCTCGGCAACGGCAACATTCTTTGGACGAGCGGTGCGGGCGCCAGCATTTATGATGTGGCGACGCAGACGTCGACGCTCATCTACGCTGGCAGCGGACGTTTCCTTCAGTTCGCCAGCATTCCGGAACCGTCGACGCTCGCTATTTTCGGGTTGGGCGCGCTTCTTCTCGGCGCGGCGACGCGATGTGCTCGAAAACGTCAGGACTAGTTCCGAAAGTCGATTGGCGCTGTAGCGGCGGTCTAATGACCGCCGAAAACGTGGATCGCAGTTGACGCGTTCGGCGGTCACAGACCGCCGCTACAGGATGCTTTCCAGAAATTCCACCTCGCGCGGCAGGCTGCGGCGTTTCTCGTTCCCTCTTTCGTCCAGCCATCACAGCGTTGCCGCTCTTGACGCCGCGGGTTCCGGAACCTATCGTAGCGCCCTAGTCCGCGGTGGATTGGAGTGGGAGCTGGTGTCCCACTCTTTTTCGTCTGCGGGCTCGATGCTTTTATGAACGCCGAGTTTATCGCCATGCTGGATTACCTCGAGCGGGAACGCGGAATTAAACGCGATATCCTGCTCGAAGCGGTTTCGAATGCCCTCCTCTCGGCCTCGAAAAAGAGTGTCAGCGCCTCGCGCGATTTGCGGATCGATATCGATCCGAAGACCGGCGTCATCCGCGCTCTCGCGCAGCTAATCGTGGTCGAAACCGTCACCACGCCGGCGGACGAAATTTCTTTGAACAAAGCTCGCGCCATCCGCCCGGACGCTCAGTTGGGCGAAGAGGTGGAAGTGGAAGTGACGCCGAAGAACTTCGGCCGCATCGCCGCCCAGACCGCGAAGCAGGCGATGATGCAGCGCATCCGCCAAGTCGAGAAGGAGATGATTTACGAGGAGTTCAAGGATCGCGCGGGCGAAATCGTGAGCGGAACAGTCCGCCGTTTCGACCGCTCGGATGTGATCCTCGATCTCGGAAAATTCGAAGCCATCATGCCGCAACGCGAGCGGGTGGTGGTGGAAGATTACAATGTGGGCGATCGCCTGCGGGCCTACGTGGTGGCAGTGGAGAACGGCATCCGCGGACCCGAGATCATCGTCTCGCGCAGCCATCCAAATTTCGTCCGCCGTTTGTTCGAACTCGAAGTGAGCGAGATCAATGATGGCACGGTGGAAATTCGCGGAATTGCCCGCGAGGCCGGCTATCGCACGAAGATCGCGGTCACGAGCGCGAACGACAAAGTGGATCCGGTGGGCGCTTGCGTGGGCATGCGCGGTTCGCGGGTGAAGAACATCGTGCGCGAGCTGAACAACGAGAAGGTGGACATCATCCGCTGGAGTTCTGATCCGAAGGAATACGTCCTCGAAGCGCTCAAGCCGGCGAAGGTCAAGAACCTTGTTTTCGATACCGTGAAAAAGAGCGTCCAGATTTCCGTGGATGAAGATCAGCTCTCGTTAGCCATTGGCAAAAAAGGCCAGAACGCGCGGCTCACCTCCCGCTTAACGGGATGGGAAATCAATATCGATAAGGACACCTCTGCGACGCACGCCGTCGAACAGAAGGTGGAGCAGGCCGCGAAGAGCCTGCAGAGCGCACTTCCGATTACCGACGAACAGGCGCTCACGCTGGTGAAATCTGGCTTCACCAATCTGGAAGGATTGCGCGACGCGGACGTTTCCGATTTTGTGGACATTCTCGCGGTGGACGAGGCGAAGGCTCAAGAGATTCACGCCGCCGTT
>JBBSPM010000054.1:0-34644 GCA_038258815.1 Chthoniobacterales bacterium | reverse complement strand
CGTTCCCATTAACCCCGGCGCGAGTCATCCACTCCCGAATGTGAACGAACCCGCCACTTGAGGAACCGGATGCGTTAATCGCGCTCGTCCGGTTCTGTGGGGGGCGTCGTCCGACTTTCGGGCCGGACGGCCCTATCCCGGACCCTCCTCTTGCACCCGCCCACCAAAGGAAAATTCCCTCTCGTTCTCCTCCATTGTCCTGCTCCCGCATAGTGTCCTGCTTTGATCGCACGCAAATGTCCTGCTTTGCTTGCAACACCACAGGCTGGCGGAAAGCGTTGGCAGCGAAGGCGGCGAGTCGATAGACTGTGCACCCAATATGAAACGCTTTCTCGTGTTTTCCTTCGTGGCGGTCGCGGCGGGATTGGGCATTTGGTATGGCCTGCGCAACGCCGGGGTCCCGCACACTTCCAGCGCCACGGTGGCAGTGTTGCTGCCAAAGGAAACGCTGGGCTTGCTCTACGTGCCCAATTTCAAACTAAGCCGGGCCAAATGGCACGAGACGGACCTGTATAAGCTGTGGCGCGAACCGGCAGTGCAGGATTTCCTGCAAAAGCCGCTCGGACGTTCACCGGAGACGGAAAGTTCGCGGAGGAGGCTGGCGGAAATGGAGGCACTGGATGTGCATGACGCCTTTCTCGCCGTGACCGCGATGACAGACGACCGCCCGACGGTGGTGGCGGGCTTCCAATTCAAAGGAGGCGAAGAGCGCGCGGAGAAGGTGATCGATCCGTGGCGGAGTCGGTTGCGGGAGAAGATGCCGGCGGCGAAAGCCGAAACCGTCACTTACGAGGGACACAAGCTGGAAGTGTTGCAGCAGGACGCGTTGACGGCGGTGACGGTTTACGATCGGGATTGGTTTTTCATCAGTAACGATGTGCCGAGCTTGAAAGCGGTGCTGGATCGGGTGGACCGGCGGGTGACGGAGACGGCCAGCACGCTTTCGTTGGACGAAAATTTCGTCGGAGCGGAGAAGCACATGCCGCGGAGCTACGCGGCCTTCGGTTACGCCCGGCTCGATCAATACATGGCGAAGCTGGCGGCGAAATTTCCAGCGGAGGATCAGAACGTTTCCGCGATGCGGCAGATTCGGGCGATTGGGGCGGCAACAAGCTTCGACGGCGGGAAAATTCGCGACCTGTTTTTCGTGGCCATGCCGAAAATGGAGGAGGGCGGCGATCTTACCCGCTCCGGCCTGGCCCTCGCGTCGAAGGAGACTTTCCTCTACTTCGCCAGCATCCTGAATCTCCCTTCGCGCTTCTCCGCGCCCGATCCGGCAAACCCGGCGACGAGCGCGCTGCCAGCGCCGCTCCAGCGTCTGCTCGGTGCCGGCGCCGCGAGCGGAATCACTCCGGAAGCTTGGAAGAGCGCGTTCGGCGACGAGCTGAGCGTGGTCGGAGAATGGCCGACTGAGAGCCGCATTCCCGCGCTGTTTACGACCATCGCCGTCAAGGACAACGCGCAAGCGCGTCAGATCGTAGAGAAGCTTACGATTGGCGCCGGGGAAGCGGGCGGCTGGACGGGCTCCGAGCAGGACGGCGTCCAATATTATACCCAGCCACCGGCGAACCCGATGTTGCCCATCGCGCCAGCGGTCGGCCTTTCGCCAACGCTTCTGGTGGCGGGATTGGATCGCGCCTCGGTCGAACGTGCCATCGCACGCGCAGGGTCGGCTGCCTCGGAATTGGCCGGCACAGATCAGTTCAAGACTGCGGAGGCTTGGGTTCCCACAGCGAAAAAAACTTTTGCGTATCTGGACACCGCTCTCTTCTACCAACGGCTGGACGCGGCCGTGCGTCCGATGCTCATCATGGCGGCGGCTTTCGTTCCGAAGGTGTCCGAAGCGGTGGACTTGAGTAAGCTGCCCGCGGCGGAGGTGATCACGAATCACCTGAGCCCGCTCGTCGTGTCGCAGAGTTATCAGGACGATGGATATGTCGTGGAAACGGCTGGGCCGATTTCCATTGGTCAAGCCGCGCTGGGAGCAATGGTGGCGACCGGAGTGGGGACTGATTTCTATACGAAACGGATGCAACCGGACGCCGTCACCAGTCCACCGCCAGCGGAAGAGTCGCCGACACCAGCGCCGGACGAGGCGACGCCCGGACCTGAAGAACCGACCTCAATGACAGAGGAGCCGACCCCAGAAGAGCTCACCTCGCCTACTCCCGCAACGCTATAAGGAAGCCGTTTTCACCATGATAAAGCGGAACAAAATGTCCCACAATCGTCCCTAACGGCGACCGCAGAGAAATTCTATACGGAAGTAAACGAATATGTTATCGTCTGCGCGTAATGGCCATTTTGCAGAAAAATGCATTCTCCCGCAGGGTTCCTGATCTTGTGACAGAGGAGTTGGTGGCCGTGCTTTCCCGCCGCGCTTCCTTCGAGTTTAAGCAACTCTTCGACATCGTTCATGAGAATCTCCGGACCCGGAATGCGGCCAGCGGAGGAGAGGAAATGCTGCGCCTGCGCGCGTATGAGAAGCTGCAGAATCTGGTCTCACGCGGTGCCGTGAAGAAGACCGGGAAGAAATATAAAGGTCTGCCAGCGGCGCTCGCCCAGGCGCTTGCGCCACAGAATGGTCATCTCCCGGCAATCGCCGCGAAGGCCGCCGCCGCGAAGAACATCGCGGCTGCGAAGGCCGCTGCTGCCAGGTAAGGCTCGTTTGAGAGAATTCAGCGCATGATCCGCGAGTACCTCCCCGTCCTGCTCCACATTCTGGTGGCGATCGGGTTCGCCGTGGGCGCATTGCTTACTAGTGTCCTGCTCGGACGTGCCGGCCGGCGCTCGAAGATAAAAGATTCCGCCTACGAATGCGGAATGTTGCCGCAAGGCGAAGCGCAGCCGCGCTTCAGCGTGAAGTTCTATCTCGTGGCGATGCTCTTCATTCTTTTCGATCTCGAAATCGTCTTCATGTATCCGTGGGCGGTCGTCTATCGGGAATCGATCGTCGCGAGCAAGACCATTCTCTGGAGCATGCTCAGCTTCGTGAGCATACTCATGGTGGGCTACGTCTACGCGCTGAAAAAGGGCGCGCTCGACTGGAAGAAGTAGCGCCAGCCGGGCCTGGGCTTTGCTGCTTGCGCACCTCAAATACCGCGCCTAAAACATAGCCGCCATGGTGCATCATATCTCGCTCTTCAAGCTCAAACCGGACATCACGCCCGCGCGCGTGGAGGAGATGATGATGAAGACGCGGATGCAGCTTTTAAAGATACCCGAAGTCCTCAGCATCAAATGCGGGAAGCGGATCGAATCGGAAATGCCCTGGCCGTTCTTCGTCGCGATTGATTTCGAATCGACCGACAAATACGACATCTATTGTGAAGACCCGATCTACGTGAAATTCGTGGAAGAGGTGATCAAGCCTAATGTGTCCGAGACGGTGAAACTCGATTTCGAAATGGACCCGGGCAAGGACGTCCAGTTTTCTTGATTTCGGATTGCGGAAACCGGATTTCGGAAAGTCATCTGCGTCCGCGTTGAACAGACCTGCTGCGTGTTCTTTCCGGTCTCCGGTTTCCGAAATCCGAAATGAATAAGAAAGCCATTCTCCTCGCCGGCGGCGCCGGAACGCGTCTTCATCCGCTCACGCAAATCGTCTGCAAACAGCTCCTTCCGGTTTACGACAAACCGATGATTTGCTACCCGCTCGCCACGCTCATGCTCGGCGGCCTGCGGGACGTGCTCATCATCTCAACGCCGAAGGATATTCCGATGATCGAGGGCTACCTCGGCGACGGGGCCGCACTTGGAATTCGGATCAAATACGCGGCGCAACCCAAGCCAGAGGGAATCGCGCAGGCCTTCCTCATCGGCGCGGATTTCATCGGTGACTCCGGCGCCTCGCTCATCCTCGGCGATAACATTTTCTACGGGAAACTCGATTTCTTCCGCGAGGCGCTGGCGGTGGAACACGGAGCCTGCATTTTCGGCTATCAGGTTCGCGACGCCGAGCGCTACGGCGTGGTCGAATTCGACGCTATGGGCCGCGTTCTGAGTCTGGAGGAAAAGCCTACCGTTCCCAAGAGCCAGTATGCCGTCCCCGGACTTTACGTTTACGACGAGCGTATCGTCGAATTCGCCCGGGACCTCAAACCGTCCGCGCGCGGCGAATTGGAGATTACCGACCTGAACCGGCGCTACCTGGAGCAGGGCGAACTGCACGTGAAGCTTCTGGGTCGCGGCATGGCCTGGCTCGATACCGGGACGCAAACCAGTTTGCTGGAAGCGGGGAACTACATTGCCACGATCGAGCACCGGCAGGGGTTGAAGATCGCCTGCCTGGAGGAGATCGCTTTCCGCATGGGCTTTATTGACCGATCGACGCTCGGCGACACCATCGGTCGTCTGCCGAAGGGCGAATACCGCAGCTATTTGGAAGTGGTCGTGTCAGAGCGCCATCCGGCTTAGTCCCGAGCGCCCAGTTGGCCGAACGCGTTCGGCTACGCTGCATTCAAAGACGTTCCTGCTGCTGCTTCTTTCCACGTGGCAAAGCTGCCTCGGCTATGGCGGAACGCCAAAACCGGGCTGCCTTCGGCTGAAACCACCTTATGGAGTTGGGGCTTTAATTCAAAAGTGAGAATTGCGATCTCTGATTTCTCATTTGCAAGGAATTCCGCGGGATTTTTTCTCATTTTTGGCTTCTTGAACTCAGTTTTCTCAATGTAGGCGTTTGATTATGGAAATTATATGAACCCGGTACATCTTATGCTTGAATGTTGTCAGAGGATGAAATGATGAAACTCGTCAAAAAAACCGCGGAAACCGGTACCAGTCTCGTTGAAGCCACCATCGCGGCCCGCACATCCGCTCTTTTTTTGGTTCTCTTTTTACGATGAACATGTCGGCCATGCGGGCAGTCCTAACGGCGACCTCACCTGCTTCCTCATGCCCCGTCGGCCCGAACCCGACGAAGACGGCCGCGTTCACGCTGGTGGAGACTCTCGTGTCGACCACGATCATTATTCTCCTGAGCCTGAGCGTCGTGCCGGCGATGCTGCACATGAACACAAACGCCACCGTGGCGCGTCTGACCACCCTGGCGTCAATCATTGCTCTTAATCAAGTCGAGTTGGTCGAGACCGACGCTCCCTTTAGCCCGCCCGATGGCCAAATCCCGGTCGAACTGGCACTCGGCGAGCAAACCGCGCCGGTCATCATCTACGATGATCCAAACTGGGATCACAGCGTGCTCGGCCAGATGACGACGAGGGTGGAAGATCCGAACTATTGGCAAAACGGCATGAACCTTCATCTGCGGAAGGTGACCGTGACGGTGAGTTACCGTTTCCGGAACAGGGACTACTCCGTCCAGATGCATACCATCCGCGCGTCCGACGCCTAGGGGCTCGATCATGATCCCGCCCTCGATTCCCTTTTCCGCGGTCCGCCGGCGACGACTGTCCGCCACCAGCCTACTCGAGGTCATGGTCACGGTAGCCAGCGCCTTGATTATTGGCGGCGTCGCCCTCTTGATTCACGTGCAATCGCTGAGTCTCTTTCAGGGCAATTCCGGGATCAACGCCAACCACGATCTCGCGCGCGGCGTGGTCGATCGGCTCGAAAAGGAAATCCAATCTGCCATCTCCATTCCAGCGCTGGTGGCGGCGGACCGAAACGTTCTCGACACCACCGGGCCGGCGCCGGGAGTGGCCTTTCTCCAGCAGAATGGACCGGTGCGCCAGGTGGCGGCGAACGCATTGGCCGGATCCCTGACCGTGCAACTTAATCAAGGCCCAACCGCCGCAATCGGACAAAGGCTCCTCATTCCGGCCTACGACATCGAGGGCGACATCGTGAGCGTAAGTGGAAACACCGTCACGCTCGCCACCGCCATTCCGACGGATGTGAAGTTGGTGCAGGATGGGGTTACACGAAACATCGTCGCCATCATCACGGATCTCATCACCTACGTGGTCCAGAACGGCGAGCTGCGCCTCTACCCGAACGCATCCACCAACACCTACGCCCTGATCGCGACTGGACTGACGGAGCCGACACCTTTCACCCTGCCCTACAACGCCGTCCCCGGCGCAACGCCGTCGCCCTAACGAGTATCCCCATGAAAAAAGCCCAACCCCGCTCCCGCAAACGGCTCCATCTTGCCGTGTTCACTGCCGCGCTGCTCGTTCTGGCCCTGCCCGCGTCCGCTTGGGCGAAAAAGGACAAAGGCCTTCCTCCACCCACTCCGACGCCCACACCCGCGCCCACCCCGACGCCCACGCCCACCCCGACGCCCACGCCCACGCCGGTTCCAACTCCCACCCCGACTCCAACACCCACACCGCCGGGCGCGACGCCGACTCCCACTCCTACACCAGTGAATACCTCCCGCGCCGCCGCCCCGGATAAGACGATCGACAATCGCTTCGTCACCATGGCCCTGGAGCTGGGCGATGGGCGGAAAGCGCGGTCGCGCGACGTCTACGTGAATGCGCTCATTCACTCGAACGCTCGCATCGCCACCTCCCAAGGTTTCTACACCGCCTCCGTCCGCGGTTCGTCCGGCTCTGTGCAAAATCCCGTTCCCGGAGCCACCCCAGCGGTCTCGCCGGGCACAGTCATTCGCGATGACCCGCCGCCGGCCACCGCAGTCGACTGGGGCTGGGTTGGAAACAAGAAGCCCAAGAAGGTGAAAAAGTAGCCATCCGATGAAAATCACCGTCTTATCTCGGCACCCCCGCCAAGCGGAAGAGGGAGGTTCTCTTCTAGTTTGCCTGGGAGTGATCTTTCTCACCGCGCTCATCGTGGGCGGGGCCTTGTTTCTGACCCAAGGCGTGGCCCGGAATGCGACGCGCACGGAAATCCGGAGCACCGCGGTGCAGATGGGGCTCGGTGCTCTCGATATGGCTTATGCCAGTTGGCGGCAAACCGCGCGCGAAAAATGGGCTGGTCATCCCACCACGGATGATCTTTCCACGATCAAGAAGGCGGTCATAGCGGATTTCAACAACGCCGCCGGTTATTCACTCACGAACATCAACGTCACGGCCGTCACACCTCAACTTGTTCCAATCCCTGGCTCCACGGCGCCAGTGGCCGGGTTCGGCCCGAACAACCTCACTCAAAGCTACTACTATCTCGCTACCGTGGATGTAGCCGCGACCAGCCTCGGCAAGCCCATCACGACCAAAGTGCGACGAATCTTTGAGAAGGAAATCCTTTCCCCGTGGGATTACGCCATCTTTTACGATGACGACCTCGAGATTCACCCCGGCCCGGCGCAGACCATCACCGGCTGGGTCCACACCAACGGTGCCCTTTATACCGGTCACTCTTCCCTCACCTTCGGTTCGCGAGTCACCAATGTCCGCGGCTGGACGGTCGGCTTCATGGCTGGCGACGGGCAGCATCCGAAGGAAACTCCAGTCTCACCCTACTACCAGGCCGATATCCCGCCGGCCAAGGATACCAATCACCAGCCCTTCGGCATCGATCCCTGGGCGATCTTTGCCGCACGCAACCCTAATGGTTCCAATGAGGGTTGGCTCGAGTTGATCAAGCGCCCTGTCCCCGGCGTTCTGGATAAAAAGACAGACGCGCGCTATTTCAACCAGGCGGACATCCGTATTCTGGTCGACAACGGCAACAACCTCGTGATGACAGACCAGAGTGGCGTTGTCATCAACGCCTCGAGCACAGGAAAAAGCGCGCAGCTTTACAACGCCTTCAAAACCGCAGTCACGACCAACGGAAGTCTGCAGGACAACCGGGAAGCGACCACGGTTCGGCTCGTCACCCTGGATATCAGCAAGATAACCAACGCGGTAAACGCTTCTCCCAGTGCCCTCAATTTTAACGGCATCGTCTACATCGCCGACACCAGCGCTGGGATCGACGGCGCCACCCCCCGCCGCGGCGTTAAATTGATCAACGCCGCCGTCATGCCCAGCGGCGGCCTTGCCGTGGTCAGCGAAAATCCCGTTTACCTGCAGGGCAACGTCAACACCGGCCCCTCGAATCCTCCTTCGAATACCAGCGGCAACTTCTCCCAGCCGACCTCTTCGGGCTACACCCGCCAGCCCGTCCTCATCGCTGGCGATTCCATTAATATCCTCTCAGAGGCGTGGAACGATTCCAAGTCCACTGGCGACCTCTCCGGGCGCAAGGCCACCAACACCACGGTGAACGCAGCGCTCCTCGCGGGCATTGTCCCTACCGGCACAGTCGGGAACAACTACTCCGGCGGCGCGGAAAACTTCCCCCGGTTTCTCGAAGATTGGGACGGCGTCAATCTCACCTATTACGGCTCGATCGTCTGTCTTTATGATAGCGATCAGGCGAAAGGCGTCTGGGGAAAATCCAGCGTCTACAATCCGCCCAAGCGCCAGTGGTACTTCGACACCCTGCTCCGTCAGCATCCGCCTCCAGGCACCCTCACGACGACAAACTTTCTCAAGGCCAGGTGGTGGACGGAATGAACGCGTGCAAGCGAAGGCACGTTTCTTCCGCAGTGAGCGCATTCCTTTCTGCCATGCTGTGGACTGCGCCCGCCATGGCCGAGACCATCGCCACGGTGGCCGCCATTCCATCCGGCCTTCCGGGCAATCCCGCAGGTTCTGCCCGCCCCGCGCGGATTCTGCCCGGGATACTCGTCGAACAAGAATTCGACGGCTCACTCTTGACCCGTGTTGTTTTTCGGGACGAGCGACGCCGCTTCGAATACTCGCCGCCCTCCGGCTGGAAGATCAAATGCGGCCAGCGGACGGAATTGGTCACCGGACCATTTAAGGCCTCGATCGCACTGGCCCTCGTAAACGACGCCAGCACCGTTGCCGCGCCGAAGAAATCCAGCGCCCAGACAGAGGTGGAAGACTTCCAGGTTCTCGGACAACCAATCGAGCATCAGGTTTCGACCTTCGCGCGGGACGGCATCACCTTCCTGCGTTTGGTCGCCCGCACCCTTGGTCCGGAATGGCAGATAAATTTCATCCTCGAAGGCCCCGAGAAAAACTTCGCGGCCGCCCAGGAACAACTGCTCGGCACACTGACCAGCCTCTCCGTGCAAACCGAAGCCGAGCTGCAAAAGGTTAAGGAGGAGAAGGGCAAGCAAGCTCTCGCCCAGATCGCCAGTCGCCCCGCTCCCAAATTACCGCCCACCGGCCGCGTGCGCGGACGCCTCGATTAACGCCGCTTCCCGCCAGCTGGATCGGTCGGTTGCTCGCGCAGGAGATGGCTCGTATCCGCCAGGAGTTTCGTGACCCCATCGGGCGCGGTCATATCGTAGTAACCACGGATGGTTCCTTTCCGATCGACCAAAGCGGCCCGCGTACTGTGAACCGGCGCGCCTAGTTCTTCCGCGCCATCGGAGACGGCCAGCTTGAACCCGCTCTTGATCAGGCCATAGAGCGTCGCTTCCGGCCCGGTCAGAAAATCCCATCGCCCTTCCCGTGCATGCAGTCGTTCCGCATAGCCCCGCAAAACTTCCGGTGTATCCGTCTTCGGGTCGACCGAGAATGACACCAGGTGCACATCCGAATTCTCCAGCGGCCGCTGCAGTTCGCTCATCCGGCTGCTGATCATGGGGCAGGGTCCGGGACAACTTGTGAAAATGAAATCGGCAATCCAGATCTTGCCCTGTAGTTGCGCGGAGCCAAAGGGCTGGCCGTTTTGATTCGTGAACTCGAACTGCGGCACGGTGCCGTAATTCGCCATCGTCCGCTGCCCCATCCGCTGCACTTGCGCCTGTCGCAGCCAGAAAAGAAAACCCGCGGTCAGCACCGGGATTAAAATCAGGACGGCATACCAGGCAATGGACTTCGCCGAACTCGGACGGCTCCGCGGTGGAACGACGTCGCTCATGATTTCGTGAGCACCAAAACCGCCAGCAGCAGCGGAAGGTAAATGATGGAAGTGAAAAAGAGGGCGCGCGCTGCCGGAACGGTTCTCTTGCGATGAAATTGCATTGCCATGTAAGTAAACCAAAACCCCAGCGCGAGCGCCAACGGCAGGTAAATCTGCGTCGTTAGACCGAGATAAAACGGCAGGCCGGTGACGATGAGCAACAGCATGCAGAACAGAACTCCCTGGCTGGCGCTGCGGATGCCGGTGTCATCGTCGCGCGATAACATTTGAAAGCCACCGCGCGCATAATCTTCGCGGTACATCCAGGCCAGCGCGAAAAAGTGCGGCATTTGCCAGCAAAACATGATCGCGAAAAGACTCCAGGCCGGCGGGGCCACATTTCCCGCCGCCGCCGCCCAACCGATCATCGGAGGGAGCGCGCCGGGCACGGCGCCCACCAGGGTGTTGGCGGTGCTGATTCGTTTCAACGGCGTGTAAGCGAGGACGTAAAGCCCGATCGTAGCCAGCGCGAGAAACGCACTGAGCCGATTGCAAACCACCGACAAATAAGCGACCCCGGCGAGAGAGAGAAGCAGACCGACCAGGAAGGCGTGGCGCGGAGTCATCCGTCCGCCTGGAATCGGGCGCTCTCGCGTTCGATGCATCAGGGCGTCGAGCCGACGTTCCCACCATTGATTCAGCGCCGCAGCGCCCGCCGCCGCCATCGCCGTTCCAAAGACCGCGTGGAAAAGCTGGCGCAAATCGAGTGGGCCAGTTGTTCCGAGATAAAATCCGACGGCGGTCGTGAGAAGAACGAGCGTCGTTAGGCGAGCCTTAACGAGTTCTGCGAGATCGCTCAGCGCACCGCTCTTTGCCAGAACAGGAGCCTCCTCGCCGGAGGCCGCGGCGACCGCTTTCACGAGGCGGTCGCTTCCTCTCGCAGCTGAGGCGCTCGCCGTGAGTTGACCTGGATTTCCTCGACGCTGCGCGCCCGGTATGCGAGCGCCCAGATACTGACGCCTACGGCCAGCATGCTCGCGCCAACGGCCACGTGCGCGGTGGCGATATCCGCTGCCTTGTTGCTCCAAATCGTCCACCCGCCCAGCGTGATCTGGCACGCGAGAAGAATGAGCCAGACCGTGGAGAGCGTCCTCAGTTTCCGAGCCGCCCCGCGAAACGCGAGCCAGGTCGAAATCACTCCGAACGAAATGAGAAGCGCGCCGAAACGATGCGCCATCTGCAGCCAAATTTGCGAGGCCGTCACATCCGAAAGCGCTCGTGCATCCCGCCACTGATTGATCGTCGCCAAACGCTCCGCGCTCGTATCAGGAAAGATCTGCCCGTACGCGGCGGGGAAATCGAGGATGGCCAGATCGCGATGCTGATGGCGCATCGTCGCACCGAGTCCCAGTTGGACGTAAGTCAGGCTCACGGTCAAAACCGGCAGCCAAACGAATTTGAAACGCACTGGCCAGGATGCGGCTTCAAACCAGACGCGCGAAGTCGCGACGGCGATCAAAATCAGCAGGCCGAAAAACGCTTGAGCGAGGCAGGCGTGGAAGATCCCGATCTCATCTTTTAACAACGTCACGCGGATTCCGCCGAGCACGCCTTGTAAGACGACGGCACCGAGCGCCACCACTCCCAGCACGCGCAGCCACTTCCGGGATTCCGCCCGCCATAACCAGATGGCGAGCACGATGGTGAGAAGTCCGATCACCGAGGCGATGAGCCGGTGAGTGTGCTCGAAGAAAATTCCACCGACCCATTGCGAGAACGGGAAGAGGAACATGTTGTAGCCGAAAGTGGTCGGCCAATCGGGCACCGCCAGGCCGGCGTTCTTGCTCGTCACCATTCCCCCGCTGCAGATGAGGAAAAGCGTTAACCCAGCCAGCAACCACGCGAATCGATTCAGCCAGCGATTGCGTTCCGGAGCGTCGATCATCGGCGAAATGTCGCTCATCCTCCCGCTATCGCCAAGTTGAGGCAACTCACCCGCAGCGAAGGCGGATAGGCAACCGCTAGGGATGCTCAGGCTGCGCACCCGGTCCCGGATCAGCGGCCTGCGGAGCACCCGGAGGCGGAACAGTCCCTTGATTCGGCGCTTGTGGCGCTTCGCCTGGTGGCGGTTGCAACGGAGGAGGCGCGCTCGCATTTAGTTCAGCCCGTTCTTTCAGCCAAGCCTGATATTCTTCCGGCGTATCCACCACGAGCGAGCCTTTCATACTGTAATGCCCGAGACCACAGAGCTGGCCGCAGACAATTTCGTACGTGCCCGTCTTGATCGGACGAAACCACATCGGAGTGATCTGCCCGGGGATTGCATCCTGCGCCGCTCGCATGCTCGGCAGCGCGAAGTTATGGATCACGTCCTTGGACGAAACCTCCACGATCACCGGCCGATCGACCGGGACGTGCAACTCGCCAGAGGCAACAATGTCGTCCTTCGCCGCCGGGTCCGCGGAGTCGAGCCCGAGCGGGTTGGCGGTGCTCACGAGGTAAAGATCGCGCTTACCGAATTGACCATCCGGGCCGGGCAAATGAAAGTTCCAGTTGAACTGCTGGCCGACGGCGTGAACCACGATCGCATCCTTCGAATCCGGAAACTCGTTCACGAAATTCGCCCAGAGCGGAATCGCGAAGCCGATCAGCAAGACGGCTTCGATCAGGACCACGGCAAATTCGAGGTGCGTGGAAATGCCTGATTTGACGCCTTCATGATCCGCCACGGGATGGCGGCCCTTCCGGAAACGGATCAGGACGAAAATGAAAAACGCCGACCATCCCAAAAAGAGCGCACCCATGAACCAATGGCTGAACTCGATGATGTGATCGATCTGGTAGCCGTGCTCGGAAGCATTCGGCGGCATCCCAATAAATTCGTTAATCAACGCAAGTGGGGCGTTAATCATATTGATCAAAATCTTCCTGGGTGAGTTCTTGGTGCGGTTCCAGCGGCATGCGACCGTGACGCCAGAGGTGAAAACTGAAGGCGCCGATCCCGCCGAGCACGGTCATGATCGCCGCCATCAAAAACCAGATCGCAATGCCCATGCTCTGGGTCGTCTTGGAACCGGGCGCACCAAAACAAACCGCGCAAGCCATCGCCTGACCGGCTTGAGAGAGAAAAAGAAGCGCGAGCAACGCAAAGAATTTCGTTTTCATCAGAGGAGGTGCAGGCGTTTCATTTTTTTAAAAAACCAAACGCCATAAATCACGAGGGCGAGTGCGGCCACAAAACTAAAGATCGCGCCGGTAAGAAAAACCGGCGTGCCGACGACCAGGTTCACCCAGACACACCACGCTCCGCAAGCGAGCGCGAGCAGCGTCGAAAAGACGATGAAAACGATATGGAAGCCTTTCAGGGACATCAGCGAGTGATCGGATTATACCAGGCAAGATAGGTCAGCCAAAAAAGACCGGTAACGAAAATCGCGGTGAAAAGAAGAATGCGGTAGATGAGCTTTCTCTCCGCCGAAAGGTGCATGAAAATTGCCGCCACCAAGCCGGCCTTGAAAGTCGCCACGATCATACCGATCACCATGTTCGCTTTGTGCGATCCGAAATCTAGATAGGAAAGGAATACGGTTAAACCGGTGAAGACGAGAAGGGTCGCGCCCACCAGGAGGTATTTATTTACGTGCTTGGAAACGTCATGATCGTGATCATGCGCATCATGCGCACCGGCTTCAGCAGCGATCGGCGGTTGTGATTCGTTCATCGGATTAAAGCAGGTAGAAAAGCGGAAACACGAAGATCCAGACCAGATCGACAAAGTGCCAGAACAAGCCGGCCACCTCAACCCGGTTCGCAAGGTGCTCCGGGTTTCGCTTGTAAAGGTTCGCCCCGATCGGCAGCCAAAAATAAGTGAAGACGATGACGCCGCCCAGGACGTGCAAGCCGTGCAGGCCGGTGATCGTAAAATAGGTCGCGAAGAAAGTGCTGTGCTTCGGAATAAACATGCCGGCGCGCTCCACGTCTTCCTTCTCTATGTGCGCGATTTTCTCACTCCGGGCCAACGGCCAAAAATGCGGACGATCGCTCGCGGGATCGGTCGGTGCCGCGAAGACCGGATCGAGTTGAATCTCGTATTCCTTGATGTTCGGATCCTGCAACGCCTCGTGGTTATGCAGATGGCCCGTGATTTCGATGCGGGGCTCGAGTCCCTTTTCGAGGAGGTGATGATTCCCGAGATACTGCTCGTATTTTTCCAATCGATCGGGGCGAATGAAAGCGCCGAAATGGTGGAATTTGTCCGGCCACTCGAAGTAGAGCTTCACGAAAAGAAAGATGATCCCGCAGAGGATCGTGATCCCCATATAAATCTTGTAGCGGTTGAATTGCCGCATCTTCAGGGCCGCCCAAGCCAGCACCACAGTCACCGATGAGGCGATGAGGATCGCGGTGTTCATCGTGCCCACCGGCACGTTGAGCAGGCCATGCGGCCAATTCCCCGGCAGCGCGTCCAGGCGGAGAAAAATATAGGCCGAGAAGAGCCCACCGAAGAGCATGACTTCCGAGGCCAGGAAGAGCCAAATCCCGATCTTGGCGTTCCAAAGTCCCGTGTCCGGACGGGCTGTCGTCGTATAAGGAATGTCCATGAGAGTGCCGCTGAAAGCTTAGTGGACGGCGGCCGCGGCCGCATCGTAGGCGCGACGATCGCTCTCGCGGATCGGCTCGTTTTGCATCGTGAAATCCCGCTCACGACCCGGCAGGCTGTATTCGTAGGGCCCGCGATAGGCGACCGGCGTGACCGCAAAATTGCCATGCGGCGGAGGTGAAGGAGCAGCCCACTCGAGCGTGGTCGCTTCCCAAGGATTGTCGTCTGTTTTCTCGCCGCGCTTGATGCTCCAGAAGAAATTAATGATGAACGGAAGCTGCGCCAATCCCATCGTCCAGGCGGCGATCGAGATCGGCAGATTCCATTGGAAACCGGTCAATCCCCACACCTTCTCGTTCGCCAGGTTCCAGCCTTGTCCGCCATCATACCAACGACGGTGCATGCTGAGCATGCCCTGCAGGAACATCGGCAGAAAAATCACGTTCATGCAGATGAGCGAAGGCCAAAAATGCACCTTGCCCCAGAATTCGCTCATCCTTCGCCCGGTCGCTTTCGGGAACCAATAATAGACGCCTGCAAAGAGCGCGAAGATCGTTCCCGGCGCGACGATGTAATGGAAGTGCGCGATCACGTAATAGGTGTCGTGCAGGTATAGATCCGCCGAATTAAACGCGAGCGGGATACCCGTGAGACCTCCGATGCCGAACATCGGCAGGAACGCCGTCGCGAAAAGCATCGGCGTGTTGAACCGAATCGAACCTCCCCAGAGCGAGATGAAAAATGCGCTCAAAATAATGACCGACGGAATCGAAATGATCATCGTCGTCGTCTGGAAGAACGCGCTCACCACTGTCCCCATTCCGGTGAGCCACATGTGGTGCGCCCAGACGATAAAGGAGAGAAAACCGAGAACGAGTCCGGCGAACACGAGGGACTTGTAACCCCAGAGCGGCTTACGCGTGTTGTTCGCGATGATCTCCGCCACGATGCCCATGCCCGGCAGAATCAAAACGTAAACTTCCGGGTGACCGAGGAACCAAAACAAATGCTGCCAGAGCAGCGGACTGCCGCCGCCGCTGATCTGCATCGCCGCGCCATTCACCACCAAGCCGGCCGGCATGAAGAAGCTGGTCGCCCCGACGCGATCCATGAGTTGCATCACGATCGCTGCTTCCAGCGGCGGGAATGCGAGCAAGAGCAGGAAAGCAGTGATGAGCTGCGTCCACACGAAAAATGGCAGCCGCATCCAGGTCATCCCCTTGGCCCGCAACTGAATAATCGTGGTGATGAAATTTACCGCGCCCAGGAGTGAAGACGTGATCAGCAATATAAAGGCGATGAGCCAAAGCGTTTGCCCATTCCACAGCCAGTGATGCCCCGGCCCAGTGTCCGCGATCACGGACAACGGCGTATACGAAGTCCAGCCGCCCTTGGCCGCTCCACCCGGAACGAAAAAGCTGATCAGCATCACCACGCCACCGACGAAGAACGCCTGATAGCTCGCCATGTTGATCTTCGGAAACGTCATATCCGGCGCACCGATTTGCAGTGGCACCACGAAATTACCGAAGGCCGCGAACGCTACCGGCACGATCCCGAGGAAAATCATGATCGTGCCGTGCATCGCGCCTAACGAATTATAAAAATCCGACGTCATGACCCCGCCCGGCATCTGCGGACCGAAAACATTGCTCAAAATGTCGCCGAGGATTGGCAACGGCTTCCCGGGATACGCCAACTGCCAGCGCATCATCATCATGAGGGAAAACCCGAGGAAGAGGAAAATCAGCCCAGTGATCGCATACTGAATCCCGATGACCTTGTGGTCGGTCGAAAACACATACTTCGAGAAAAAGCCCAACTCGTGATGCTCATGTTCCCCCTCGTGATGATGAGAATCGTGCGCGGCAGGCGAGTGGGAAGCGAGATCAGTGGAAGAGTCCATATTTGGAGAAGACTGAACCTGAATATCACGGGAAAGATTTCAAGAGGAAAGGATCAATTTCGCAGATTCCATCGCGCCGACGAGAGAGCGGAGAAAAACACGGCGCAATCTGTCCGCGCCGGCGTGGCGTTCGCGCCCCGGTCGTCCCTGGAAATTCAATCACCGCCAACCGCAGCGCCCCAATTGTCTCCGGAGCCGGATAATCGACTCGGCAGATTCCACACGCTCCTCCCGGTCATCCGCGACTTTTGCCGGCCGGCCTTCCGCCGCTGACCCGGACGCTGCCCCGCTATTTGCCCCCTCCTGCATCGCCGCATTGGTTAGGCGCCACACTCGGGCGGCGACAATCGCATGGGCAAGAATGAAATGCCGTGCATCGTGGTGACGGGCGCGGACGGCACAAAACCAAACGACTTGTAGACCGCAATTGCGTTCAGGCTTGAGTTTACGGTTGGGCGACGAACAAGTGGAAAAGGTGGGCATTATCGCAGATGGCAATGAATCCGGCGACGTTGCCGCTGTTTTCCGCGACGATGAAGGAATATTTTGGTGACTCGAGGTACTGACTTTCAGCGTGCTCGGAGACAGAGGCGAGAAACTGCTCTGCTCCGACGCCAGAGGGATCGAGCGTTAACTCGGACTGGAAGCTTGCGATCAGCTCGGCAATCGGGCCGGCGTCGACGACATTACCTCGGCGGAGATTCATAAGGCCTAACGAGACACAAGATCAGCGAAACTGGCGAGAGCGCGTGGCTGCGGGTTGAGTGTGGAAGGCATCGCAAGCGAGATTGGCGACGCTGCGGAACGCGCGAGATGGATGGGAACGCCGAAGGCCGAGTTCATGGGAATGGAGGAGTCAACGCGGTGCGGCCGGCGAGTCGTTGCCTTGCCCGAGTTAGACGCTTTCCCTCGCTGATCCCTCGCTTTCGCCGGGGAATCAATACGCCAAACTAAAACGCATCCCGGCCACGATCGCATCCCGCGCCGGGCGCACCGCGCCTGGATTCATGATGTATTGGAAATCCGGCTGGACCGTCAGGGCACCGGTGAGCGAGGCCTGATACGAAACCTCGATCACCGCTTCGTGGTGGGACGAGAGCGGCGTGCCGGCACCGGTGCGTGCGTCCTTGCTGATCCGGCTATAGAGGAATCCCGCGGCCAGCACATCGCTGTCGCGTCCCGGAAACAGGCCGGTATAAGTCACACCTGCCTCCGTGTCATAAACTACCAGGCTGCGATCAGGCGGCGCGATCACGAACCGCCCGAAGACGGCGAGACCCTGCGCAGCCGCGCTTTCGCTCGTGCCTTCCCGCCAAAGCTGCTGGTCGCCGATCACGTAGAGGCCGTAATTGCCGCGATGCGTTCCGGTATGACGCAGATCAGCAAACGTCTTCGAGTTATAAAAGCCTCCCAGCCTGTAAACCCCAGACAGGTGATCCACGACGCGGGTTTTCCAGGCGACTTCGTCGAAGAGGCCGACTCCACTCCTGCCCGAGAAATCAAACCGCGTCCCATTGCGATTCGAGCTGGCCGTGCCGACATCGCCGCTGAAAATCGCCGCGCGCAGGAGCACCGCTTTCGTCGGACTCCAGGTGACGCGGAACCCAGGCGCCGAGATCGGATAGATCGGCGCCAAGAGGTCCTGCCCGATGACGGGGAACGCGCCGAAGCCACTGTTCAGAAAAAGTCCCCCGCCCTCCGAGCCAAAGAAGTCTTTATCGACCGCTTGGAGGCCGAGACGAAGCGTCAATCGATCGTCGAAAAAGTTAGTCTGGAGGAAGAGCTTGAAGATCCGGAAACTGTCGTAAGTATCGATGTTACTCACGGTATTGAGGTCGCCCACGAAGACCTGCGAGAGACTGCTCCCATGCGGATAAAGCAGGTTGGTGTAAAGGACCGTGTTCTTCCAGCCGACCAGCTTTTCCAGATTCAACGCCAAACCGACCTTGCAGTAACCTTCGTAGATCGCGCCTGGCTTGATCCCGCCCGAGAGATTGCCGAAGACTTCGCCGACATAGTTAAACTTCCAGGCGGTGAAATGTTCCCCCAATCCCTTCGGTTGATCCGGGAATAACACCCGCGGCGTCGGCTGCGGATCGGGCTCAGCCGTGCTGACTGGTGGTAATAGCACTCCAGCCATTAACCAAAAGGCAACTAGTGAAAAGAGTCGGAAGGCTTTCTTGCGCTCGGGGCGGTCGAGAGGGCTGGCCGCTGTGCCGGCCTTGGACGCGACGGCGCGCATCCATCCAAAAAGCAATTCGCGACCTCGTCGAGATCGATGCGTTTGAGGGGCGTGTTGATCCACCTTGCCGCGGCTCCATTCTTTGCATGGGTGAGTGCCGGTCACGACGGGACAAGTCAAGAAAATACGGGAGCGCCAGCGCAGAGGCTCCGGAACGCATGGATAAACGCGTCGAGCGCAAGCATTCACGCGATGGCAGGCATAGCCCTCGATCTCCCACGCGAGGCTCGACGTTCCGCCAAAAATCCGCTAGACGGCTTGCATGCCTACAGATCCCCCACCCGATTCCGCCCGGCACGAACACCACCATTTCCGTTTTCATTTGCCCCATGGCCATCTTACCTCCGTCTTCGGGAACGACTGGTTTGCGCTCAAGGCGGAAGCGTTCGCCCGCTTCTTCGGCACCCCGTTCTTTCTCGTCGCGCAGACAATTATCGTCGGCATCTGGATCGTGCTCAACGTCCTGGGAGTAGCTCATTTCGACCTCTATCCCTTCATCCTCCTCAATCTTGCCTTCAGTCTGCAGGCCGCCTACGCCGCGCCGCTCATCCTGCTGGCCCAGACGCGCCAGGCCGACCGCGACAAAGTGCACTCCGAAGCCGATGCGCGGCACCGCGAAGACCTGGCCATGGCCAGTCAGGAGCGTGAGTTAGTAGCGGCGCAGGAAACGGCCAAGCTGCTTGAGCTCATGCGGCAAAACACTGAGTTGACCGAGCTGGTCAAGGGCCTAAGTCAAAGAATCGAAGTCCTGACCAACGATCTCCACTGTCAACTGGTCAAAGCCAGCGAACAACAGAGCTAAAGCGCCAGCCCGGTCGAGCTGGTTTGCCGAGGTTGTGGGACACACCCGAGACCGACCCGCGCCCGACCCCTTTTCCCCTCCGCGAGCAGGAAATGGAATTGAAAGATAAAACCGATGGAAGCGGGGGGCGCGGAACTGGGTCGGGGGCGACCCCCTCCCCCCGTTCCCTCTCTCCCCCACCAGGGACAACGCGGCGGCGGGCGTAGGACGGAACGGTTTTCCTTCCGCGCCAGATCCCAGGCGGCTTGGGGGGTGGAGCCGATCTCGCGGTGTTTTTCGTGCGTGTTATGGTGGAGGCGAAGCTGGTCGATGAGGCGGTTGGCTTCTGGGAGGGTGGTGACCTGTTCGGCGGCGAAGAGGGCAGGGAGACGCTTTTGCCAGAAGTCGTGCGCGCGCTCGATTTTTCCTTTGGCCTGCGGAGTGGGGGCGAAGCGCAAGGAGACGCGCGTAAAAGCGCAGGGCGGCGCCGAGTTGGGTAAAGGCATCTGGTTGGCTGGTGAAGAAAAAAGAGTGGTAATCGACGTAGAGGGCGAGGGGCAGACCGCTGGTCGTGAAAGCGCTGGAAAGGAAGTCGAGATGAGCCAGGAGAGTCTCGCGCGGGTAGAGGCGGGCCAGGGGAAGAAGGCGGCTGTGAAAAGTCGAGGATTTCCAAGAGCGGAGGCTGTTGGGACTGGTGCGCGAACCAGCGATGTGGTGAAGCGTCGTACTGCCAGAGCTGGCCGATCTGCTGGACCTGCCAGCGGCGCACCGGCTTGGGGCGTTTTTTGTGACGGGTGTCGGGGGCCAGTTTTTGCAGGAGGGCCCAGCGGCGGACGGTGGCGCGATCGAGCTTGAGCGCATGGCGGCGATGCACTTCCGAAGCCGCAAAACTGTAGGAGGCTGGAGGGTCGGCACTCAGCAGCTTGCGTAGCAAAGCGAGCACGAGCACGGGCCAGGAAGCGAAACGGTTGCCGCCGGAACTCTTCGGCTGCCAGTGCCGCTGAGTGCGCGCGGCGCAGGCGCGCAAATAGTCCCCGTAAAGCGTGTAGAAGCGGCTGCGACTCAGGCCCAGTTCAGAGGCCGCTTCGCTCGCAGGCAACGCTTGCCGGCGGAAGCGTGCCAGGACATCACGGATGAAGGGCGCGGCGTGCCGGCCGCGCAACTGCTGATAGTTTTTTCAAGCCGTGAAGGTAGGGGATGGGGCGGCGCGCGCATTTTTTACTGAGCCTCCACTACGCTCCGGCCCAGCAAAAAATGCGGTATCCTGCTTTGATCGCACCGCGACAACGCTTTCCGCCGGCCTCCGAGCCTCAGGCCCGCGGGTGAAATTTTCGATGCACCGCCTTCAACCGCTGCTGATCCACATGCGTGTAAATCTGCGTGGTCGAAATATCTGCATGGCCCAGCATCTCCTGGATGATGCGCAGATCCGCGCCGTTCCCGAGCAGATGCGTGGCAAAGCTGTGCCGCAAGAGATGAGGATAGATGTTCGTCTCCAAACCCGAGACGCGCGCCCGTTCCTTCACGATCTGCCAAAGCCGCACCGTGGTCAGCTTCGTCCCGCGTGCCGAAAGGAAAATCTCGCTGCCCGTGCGCGGCTTCACCAGCTTCGGCCGCTCGCCGCTAGTGTAGGACGCCAGCGCTTCGCAGGCCTTCCGCCCCACCGGAACCAGCCGAGTTTTGTTGCCCTTGCCGGTCACCCGGAGGATGCGCTGCTCCGCGCTGAAATTCTCCAGCCGCGCGTTCGCCAACTCCGAGATGCGCAGTCCGCTGGCGTAGAGCAGCTCGATGATCGCGCGATCCCGCAACCCGCGCGGCTTCGTCGTATCCACGCTTTCGATCAGCTGCTGCACCTGCAGTTCGTTCAACGTCTCCGGCAAATACCGCTCGATCCGCGGCAAGGTCAGCGTCTCCGTCGGGTCGCGCTTCACCCGCTCTTTCGCGAGCAGGAAACGGAAGAAAATTTTCAACGCCACCACCGCCAGCTTGATCGATGACGCCGCCAGGCCGCGCTGCTTCTGCGTCCCCAGATATTCGCTAATGAGCGGCAGCGCCACCTTATCCGGCGCGGTGATCTTACGCGCGTCCGCGCACCAGGCAGCGAACTCCGTCAGCGATCGGCGCGTCGAGAGTTGATAATTCTCCGAGAGCCCGCGCTCCGTCGCGAGGAAGCGGATAAACGAATCGATCTCCTGCTCCATCTAGGGCAAGCTTCCAGCTTGCCTCCCCGGTGCAAGGGCGAAGCGTGAGACCGGCGTGGCAAACCCTCCGCTCGACCTGCTTCATGGCCATTGTGTCCTCGGCCCCTACCAAACTTTGGTGCATATGCACTAAAGTTTGGCAGCCGGGTTCGCCCCTCCGGCGCACGCTGCGACCGCGTCGCCGCCGATTTTGAACGTCCGCGCCGTCCGCGTCGTCTCACCTGCATCTTCCTACCTCCGCCCACGGACAAATTATTGCGCCAGCGACGCGCGTTCGAGGCGATTGACAAGCAGCGACAAGTTATCCGATCCTAAACACGACATGAGCCTCGACCTGAATACGCTCTTAAAGGACTGGGAACACGAATCCGGCGCCATCAAAGTGCGCAAGATTCTCGGGCTCGATGGCCGCGAGAAGCTGCAGCTCCGGATTGATCTCGGTCTCCTCCAGATGGAAATGACCGGCCGCCCCGATGGCCAGCGTCCGCACAGTTGCGAGTCGCTCCTGCAATATCACCAGCGCCGCGCCGCCCGCTCGGAAGCCCGTGGCGACGCCTACGAGATCACCTCCGAGCAATGCAGCGAGCTCCAGCAAGAAGGCATTCAGTATTACCATCGCTACCTCAGCCTTTTTCAGATCAACGATTTCCCGGCCGTGATCCGCGACACCCAGCGGAATCTTGATCTCTTCGAATTCGTGGCGCTGCACACGGAGCGCGATGAGCTGGTCTGGAGTTTCCAGCAGTTCCGCCCCTACGTGCTCATGATGAACACGCGCGCCAAGGCTTCCATTCTTCTTGGCGACGGAAAATTTGCGCAAGCCATGGTCGAGATCGAACGCGGTCGCGACCTCATCCTGGAATTTTTCCAAGGCTCCAACTTTCCCGAGATGGCGCAAAAAAGTTCCGAGATCGCCTTCCTCGAGGAATGGCTGGAAGAAGTCGGCTCCAAGCGCCCGCTCTCGAAACTCGAGATCATGCAGCGCGAGATGGAGAACGCGATCGCGGGTGAACTCTACGAACGCGCCGCGGAATTGCGCGACGCGATCAAGCTCCTCCAGACCTCCGACTTCCGGGTCTAAACCCAAGGAGCGGCGTTTTCCAAAACGCCGATGGAAGGCGCATGCACGTCGCGCGTCGGCCAATTGTAGCCACGTCCCTATGGGACGTGCGGGAGCACGGCAAATTACAGGAAGCCCGATCGATTTTCGCCGAAATCACCCCGCTCCCACACGTCGCGCAGCGACGTGGCTACACAAATCCTGTTTGATTTTTCCTCCGCCGTGTAGGCTCCGCGCGGGGCGAAGAAAAAGCGAAACCAGCGCGCGACCACGGTCCGCGATTCCGCCCCAGCGGCCCCCTCGCCGCGGGCGGCGCCATCAGACCTCTGGATCTTCGGCGCGCTCGCCGTCATCACCTTTGCCGTTTACGCGCAGGTCGCCGGGCATCAATTCATCAGCCTCGATGACGACCTCTACATTCGCGAAAACGCGCACGTAAACGGCGGGCTCACTTTTGCCGGACTGGCCTGGGCCTTCACCACTTTCCACGCCGCAAACTGGCATCCGCTCACCTGGATGGCCCACATGTTGGACTGCCAACTCTTCGGGCTTTGGGCCGGTGGGCATCTCGTGGTCAACACGCTCATCCACATCGCGAATGTGTTGCTGGTTTTTCAACTACTCCGCCTGACGACTGGTGCGCGCTGGCGTAGCGCGCTGGTGGCGGCGTTGTTCGCGTTACATCCGCTGCACGTGGAATCCGTGGCCTGGGCGCCGGAACGCAAAGACACGCTGGCCGCTTTCTTCGGCCTGCTCTCGCTTCTCGCTTATGTGCGCTACGTCGCGGTGCCGACGGCCGGCCGTTATTTCGCCACCGCGTTCTGGCTCGCGCTCGGCTTAATGGCAAAACCGATGTTGGTCACTTGGCCGTTCGTCATGCTTTTGCTCGATTACTGGCCGCTTCGCCGGCTCAACGCCTTCGCGGCCATCTGGCCGCGCCTCCGCGAAAAATTCCCGTTCGTCGCGCTGGCCGGTGCCTCCATGATCATCACCGTTATCGCCCAGGAACACGGCGGCGCGGTGCGCGGTCTGGTGGAAGCGCCGCTCTGGTTCCGTTTTTCAAACGCGACCGTCTCTTATGTCCGCTATCTCGCGCTGACCTTCTGGCCGCACGACCTCGCCGTCTACTATCCGTTCTCCGAGTTCACCGTTTCCATGCCGAAAACGGTGGGCGCTGTGGTCTTTCTTGCCGCCATCACCGCATTCGCCGCGGCTCAGATCAAAGTGCGGCCGTACCTGCTCATCGGCTGGCTCTGGTTCATCGGGACGCTTGTGCCCGTGATCGGCGTCGTGCAAGTGGGCGGCCAGGTGATGGCAGATCGTTACCATTATCTCCCATCGATCGGTCTCTTCATCGCGCTCGTTTTTGGTGCCGCCAGCCTGTTAGAGCAATGGAGTGTTCCCACGGCCGCGAAGGCCGCTCTCGCCGGCATCCCCCTGCTGGCGGCGATTCCGCTCACCGTGCTCCAAGTCCAACGCTGGCGCGATAGCGACACCCTGTTTTCCCACACCCTTCGTGTCACGCCGCCCAACCTCATCATCGAGCACAACTACGGTCTCGTCCTCGGCCACGCCGGACGCTTCGAGCAAGCCGCCGAACACTTCACGCGCGCCCTCGCGATCAAGCCCGACTTCTTCGACGCCCTCCTCAACCTCGGCATCACCTACTCGCAAGAACGTCGCCCAGACGAAGCCGTCCCGGTTTTCCTGCGCGCCATCGCCGTCGATCCCGCCTCGGCGAAAGCGCACCAGCAACTCGGTCTCGCCTACGCCAATCTGAATCGAGACGATGCGGCCGTCGCGGAACTGGAACGATCTGTCCAGCTCGCTCCCGGCGATCCCGATACGCGCGCCAATCTCGGCCTCGTCCTCATGCGGCAGCGGAAAATTCCGGAAGCCACCGCGCAGTTGCGGGAAGCGCTCCGCCTCGATCCCAACCACGCCGAAGCCCACAACAACCTCGGACTTCTCCTGCTCGCCACCGGCCAGGCGCGCGAAAGCATCCCGTATTTCGAAGCCGCGCTCCGGATCAAGCCCGATCTTGCCGTCGCGCGGCAAAACCTGGAGCGGGCACGTGCTCAGACTCGGTGAGGAATTTCACCCCACTCCATCTTGTTTAATCCCGTAAATCCTGTCTCATTTCCCCCGTGAGCGAGACCAAGCCCAGTTACATCGAGCGCAAGGAACGCTTCGCCCGCAAGATGAGCGGCAAAGCCAGGCCCGCCGTCCGCTCCGAGGATCGCCTCCCGCCCGGCCAACATCTCACCCCCGGCTTCCCCGTCCTCGATCTCGGCATCAAACCCGAGGTCCCGCTCGCCGAATGGCGGCTTCAGATCGGCGGCGCGGTCGAGCATCCGAAGACCTTCACTTGGGCAGAATTCAACGCTCTCCTGCAATTCGAAGACGTCTCCGATTTCCACTGCGTCACCACCTGGAGCAAGTTCGATGTGAAGTGGAACGGCGTCGCCTTCTTCACCCTCGCCGAACTCGTCCAGCCGAAGCCCGAAGCCCAGCACGTCCTCTTCACCAGCTACGACGGCTACACCACCAACGTCCGCCTCGACGAAATGATGGACGACGACGTCCTCATCGCCACGCAGTACGACGGCAAACCGCTCCCGCGCGATCACGGCGGCCCGGCCCGCGTCATCATCCCGAAACTCTACGCCTGGAAGGGCGCCAAATTCATCCGCCAGATCGAATTCGCCGCGGAGGATAAGCTCGGATTCTGGGAAGTGCGCGGCTACAGCAACACCGCTGATCCTTGGACCGAAGATCGCTTTTCTTAACCGCGAATGGTCGCCAATGGTCGCGAATCTTTCAAGGAACGGCGATTTCCAAATCGCCTTCGGCGGCTTGGAAGCCGCCGCTCCTTGCTAACCTCACAAGTCGAGCAGGACCCGCAGCCGGTCTTCGACCTCATCCATCGCGTTGGGCGAGAGCATGCCCCAGTTGGAAACGAGTCGTTCTTTTGAGACCGAGCGAATTGGCTCACACATCACCACACTGTCGTTGGTTGTTCCGCCGTCACCCTTGCCAATCCTTACGTGGAGCGGTATCTCGCGCAGCGTCGACGTCAAAGACAACACGACAATCAGTTCGGCCGGTCCTGCATTGAAAAGGTCCACCGACACGATCAGCACGGGGTATTGGCCGCGTTGTTCGCGCCCGCGGGTCGGATTGAGGTCAGCCAGCCAAATCTCGCCTCTGCGCGGGTTAGGCATCAGATTCCGTCCAAGGCTCGAAGTTCTGCCTGCCACGCCTTCCATGCGCCTTTGCTCTCGCGCAATTTAGCGTAGCCGAGGTTGGCACCTTCGAGCAGTAAACGCCTCCGCTCATTCTCCACCGCCCGGTCGAGCATTTCCGGCAGCGATGAATTCGTCGCCCTGGCCATCTCCGTGAGACTCCGGTGGGGAAGCGGGACTGATTCGGACGGTAGCAGGCATGCAAAATTGTCATGCCTGTCCGGTTGTTTGGAGGTTGGCGTTTGGTTTCGAGTTCATGGACAGGGGTTTGTGCATGAAATGGGATGTGAGCGACTTGGAGGCCGAGCCGTTATCCGGCCACGATGTTCGCAGGAAAATCCGTTTTTTCGCAGATCGTCGAGGCCATTCACCCGCAGCAGTTCCAGCGCTGCGTCGAGCGTTACGGCGGGAATGCAAGGTGCGCGCCTTCTCCTGCTGGGATCAGTTTCTTTGCCTGGCTTTCGCGCAGTTGACCTACCGCGAGAGTCTGCGCGACGTCGAGGAATGCCTGGGGGCGCGGCCCGATCAGCTCTATCATCTCGGCTTCCGCAGCCGCGTCTGCCGCAGCACGCTGGCCGATGCCAACGAGACCCGAGACTGGCGCATCTATGCGGACCTGGCGTCCCTGCTTCTCAAGACAAGAAGGCTCGCCGCCTCTACGCGCGGGAGGAACTCGCCGTCGATCTTCCTGACACGGTCTACGCGCTGGATTCGACCACCATCGATCTTTGTTTGAGCCTTTTTCCGTGGGCGAGCTTTCGCCGCGCCAAAGCGGCGGTCAAACTCCACCCGCTGCTGGACCTGCGCGGGCCGATTCCTTCCTTCGTCGAGATCACCGACGGACGCTGCCACGAGGTCAACGCCCTCGACCTGCTGGTGCTCGAACCGGGGGCTTTCTACGTCATGGATCGAGGCTATCTCGATTTCGCCCGGCTCCATTTGGTGCATATGAAATGATGAAGTAGGAAGGGCCTTCGGGCATCGTTGTGCGACTGTTGGTTTGCCCTGCCTGCGGCGCGTGTTGTTGCTGCGGAGGGCGGTCGGTTGGGGCCGGACCGGCCGACAGATTCTTTGCTCAGGCGCGGGATGCCGTGGGGGTTTGGGATTGATTTTATTCATGGGCCTCATCCTCGGAAAGGGTTGCTCCAGCAAATTCCGCTTCAATTTCCTCGATGCTGGGTAGAATGCCTTGGAACTCGGGGGGGAGAGTCTCGGTGAGTTGGGTTTTCCAATCGGCAACGGCGATGGATTGCTCCAGACCGCTGAGGGCGTACTCGACGACCAGCGTGTTTTTTCCCTTGCACAAGAGAAGGCCGATGGTGGGCTGGTCGTCGGGGTGGCGAAGAAGATCGTCCACGGCGGCGCGGTAGAGATTGATCTGGCCAGCATCGCCCGCCGCAAAGGCACGGGCTTTGAGTTCAATGACGACGTAACGGCGGAGCTTGAGATGGTAAAATAGGAGATCAAGGTAGAAATCATCGTCACCAACCTCCAGATGAACTTGCCGCCCGACAAAGGCGAACCCGGCTCCCAGCTCCAAAAGGAACTGCTGGATGTGATCGACGAGGGCCTGTTCCACTTCGGCCTCACGCCTGGGATCGGCGGTGCCAAGAAAATCGAAGAGGTAGGGGTCTTTGAAAATCTGGGTGGCGAGGTCCGAGTCAGCCGGCGGCAGGGTCGCGGGAAAGTTGTTCTGAGCTTGCCCGAGTCGCAGATGGAGTTGTTGCTCGATCTGGATTTCTAAGATGCTGCGGCTCCAGCCGTGGGTGATGGCTTGCTGGATGTAGAAGTCCCGTGCGGCGGGGTTTTTGACCATCTGGAGAAGCAGCGGAATATGACCCCAGGGCAATTGCGCAACAGGCTGTTGCGCAATTTCACTTTCAGGGAAGGCCTCGGCGAAGAGCTTCATGGAGAGAAGATTACGCTTTGAGCAACCACCCATGCCGGGGAACGCCTCGCGGAGATCGGCGGAGAGCCGGTCGATGACTTTGGCTCCCCACGTTTGCTCCTGTTGACGACTGAGGATAATACGACCGATCTGCCAGTAGGCGGCGATCAGCATGACGTTCGAGGCCAGCACAGACCGGAGCCGGGACTGCTGGAGGTGGTTCTTGATTTCCTCAAAGGTGACCGCGTAGCTTTCCGGCAGACCCGCCAGCGCTGGCGCGGCAGTGAAACGGGCCGTCTCCCGCGTGCGACCACGCGAGAGGCGATCGTCCGCTGGCGCAGACGCGGCATGGCTGAGCTTGGACGATTTCTTAGCAGGCATAACCAATGGTTTTCCGTGGGTGAAAGGTGGGATCACCGATGCAGAGTCCCACGCCGCCGGGAGCGAAGGCGGGGCAGAATTTTTCGATCACCGCCTTCATCAACAAGCACCAACGGTAGCGGGGAGGATAGAACGCTGAGCCGTCAGGGAGTCGCCACGGCTGGGCATCAACTTGCCTACGTGGGATGCCCAAGGAACGCGCCAACCGCTCGACAGCCACAGACGAAGCAGTGAGGAACTGACCGAGTTCCTCCCTCCTTTCTCTGGGGTTTGGGGTGGCCGCGATTTTCATTTCGTCATGTCACGCTATCAAACTGAACGCCGTTTCACTACCGAACAAACGGGGGCTCCGGCGGACGCATGCTCACGGTCGGCACCTCGCTTCTTCTCACCGCGGCGCATCGTCCGGCCCTCGCCACGCTCCGCGCCTGCAGCACCGACGCATCGGCAAATCGTGAGCTTTTCATTTTCGAAGGCGAAGAACTCACCGGCCTCGCGCAGCTCGAAGAAACTGTGCGTCTCGCCGTCGGTGGTCTTGTCGGGGTAATGACGGAGAGCGCATCCTCTTCCTCGGCGATGGCCTGAACGACAGCGAGGCGATGGCCGCCGCGACCTCCGGCCTCGCCCTGACTGAAGGCGACGCGACCGCCCGTGCCAGCGCCAGCGGCGAACTTTCCCCAATTGCCCTCGCCGCTTTGCCGCAACCCCTCGCGCTGGCCCGCGACGCGCGTCGAACTCTGCGCCGAATCCTCGGCTTCGCCTTCGGCTACAATGTCATCGGCGTCACCCTCGCCGCCACCGCGCATCTCAATCCGAGCGCGGCGGCCATTCTAATGTTCGCCTCCAGCGCCACTGTTATCGCTCTCAGCTCGCAACGGCGGCACCTGCCCAGGGACGAAAGGGCGCTTGGGCTGCCTAACGATTCCCAGATTCCGGGTCTCGGCCCGTTCGTCGCTTCGCAATTGGGCAAACGGGGGCCAGCTTTAGCTATCCCAGATCCGACATGACTTTGGGTGGAAACGCGGCGCGCAGGGCGTTGAGAACCGCGAGTACGTCGATGACTTCCTGGCTGATCGCTCCCGCGACCGGGCTGAGATGGCCGGTGGCGGCGAGCGCCATTCCCACCAAGCTCAACGCCATGCCGCCGACCGCGCTCTGCAAGGTGATCGCCCGCACGCGCCGGCTGATGTGCATGAATTCGTCGACCTTTTTCAGTGAATTTTCCATCGCGACGACATCGGCCGCTTCGGCTGTTACGTCGCTGTTTTGGCCCACCGCCATGCCGACGGTCGCAGCCATCATGGCGGGAGCGTCGTTGATCCCATCGCCGACGTAGAGCGTTCTCGCTCGCGCGGTCTCGGTGCGCACGATCGCGAGTTTTTGTTCCGGGCTTTGCTCGGCTTGCACTTCGGTGATGCCGACCTGCTCGGCCAGATAACGCACTTCCGATTCGCGATCGCCTGAGAGAATCACGATGCGCTGGAACTGATGTTTTGGTCCCAGGTGTTGGATGAAAGATTTGCCTTCAGCGCGCGGCGCATCGCGCAGCCGGAAGGTGGCGGCGAAGCGGTCGTCGATCACGACCACGCATTCGAGTCCACCAGCGACGGGAGGAAGCTGTTCCGCGCCCGCGACGTTTGCGGCCATGACTTTCCCGCGGCTCGTGATCTCCACCGCGCGACCGCCGACGGTCCCGCGCAACCCCTGCCCGGGAGGTTCATGGACTGCCGACGCTTGCTCGAGCGCCAATCCTTCCGCTTTCGCCGCCCCGACGATCGCGCGGGCCAGCGGATGTTTGGAATAAAGTTCGAGACTGGCGGCGAGCCCGAGCACTTCCTTTTGCGCGAAGCCGGGCACGACGAGCTGTTCGGTCAGCTTCGGTTCGCCGTAGGTGAGCGTTCCCGTCTTGTCGAAAATCGCGGTGCGACAAGTGGTGATCTGCTCGAGGACGGCGGGGTTCTTGATAATGATGGAACGCCGCGCCGCCAGGGAAATGGAGCCGATGATCGCGACCGGAATGGCGATGAGCAACGGGCAAGGCGTGGCGATGACAAGCACTGCGAGAAAGCGCACCGCTTCCCCGCTGAGCCACCAGGCAGCGAGGGCAATCGCAACCGCGACGGGCGTGTAGATCGCGCCGAGTTGATCCCCGAGTCGCCGCAAATGCGGACGATTTTGTTCCGACTCGCGCATGACTTCGGTGATTTTCGCGTAACGCGAATCGATCGCCCGGCGAGTGGCGTTGATCGTTAGGGCAGACTCGCCGTTGACCGCGCCGGAGATGACGCTGGAGCCCGGCGCTTTCGTGATCTCAAACGGCTCGCCGGTGAGAAAGGCCTCGTTCATGACGCCGTGGCCTTCGCGCACGGTTCCGTCGACCGGACAAATGTCGTGCGGATAATTACGAGCGTGTCGCCGACGGCAATCTCGTCGAGCGCGACATCGGCGATCGCAGATTCCTGTTTTCGATGCGCGACGGAAGGCATTCTCTTCGCGAGAGCCCGCAGGACCGAGGAGGCATTGCGCAGGGCGTAGCTTTCCAGCGCTTAGACGCCGGATAACATCGAGACCACGATGGCGCCGGCGAGATATTCCCCGAGGAGCACGGACGTGACGATGGAAATGCCCGCGAGCAGATGGAACCAAACTCGCGCCGCAGAAGTTTCCGAAGCAACTCGTAAACCAAAGGAACACCGCCGAACGCCAGCGTAACGAGAAGTGGGATTTGGTAACTTCGCGGACCGCTATGGACACCGAAACGCAGGACGAGATGCACGGTGATCCCGGCGATTCGCGACCACTGCGATGATGGTGGTGCGACGCTGCCACACGCCTTTGCCGGCGGGTGTGATGTTGGCGGCGGCACTCACGATTTCTTCTCGTCGGTCGGTGCCGGCTGCAGATGAAATGCGGTCAACGTTTGGCGGGCGATGTCGGTCATCGTTTTACGATCCTCGTCGCTCAACTTGTCGGCGGCACTCAGGCGCTCGATGACTTCCGGTGAAATCTTGGCCGTGGATTCGCGGAGGGCCTGCTCGGCTTCCTTCATGCGTTCCAGCGGGACGTCGTCGAAGAGCCCCGCGGTCAAAGCGAGCAGCACGGCGATTTGTTCCGGCACCGAAACGGGCGAGAACTCCGGCTGCTCGAGACAGGCGCGGATGCGGCGGCCGTGTTCGATGATTTTGCGCGCTTCCTCGTCCAGGCGAGCGCCGAAGCGGGAGAAGGTTTCGCGTTCCTCGAATTGCGCGTAAGCGAGTTTGAGATCGCCGGCCACGGCTCGGTAGGCGGCCAGTTGCGCTTTGCCGCCGACACGCGAAACCGACTTTCCGACATCGACCGCCGGCAGCACGCCCAATTCAAAAAGCGACGGCGAGAGATAGATCTGTCCGTCGGTAATCGAAATGAGATTGGTCGGAATGTAGGCGGAAATATTCTGCGCTTCGGTCTCGATGATCGGCAGCGCCGTGAGCGAGCCGCCGCCGAGTTCTTTGCGCAAATGAGTGGACCGTTCCAAGAGCCGCGAATGAATATAAAAGATGTCGCCAGGAAAAGCTTCGCGACCGGGCGGCCGTCGAAGCAAAAGCGACAGCTCGCGATAGGCGCGAGCATGATGCGTGAGATCGTCGTACACGATCAGCACGTCGCGCCCAGCTTCCATGAAATGCTCCGCGATGCTCGTCGCCGCATAGGGCGCGATGTAAGCGAGCCCGGGCGGATCGTTCCCCTCGGTCACGACCACGACCGTGTAATCCATTGCGCCTTTCTCGCGCAGCCCGGCGATGGCTTTCGCGACCGCCGACGCGCGCTGCCCGATCGCACAATAGACGCAGACAACATCGCGGTCCTTTTGATTGAGGATGGTGTCGATCGCGATGGCGGTCTTGCCAGTCCGGCGGTCGCCAACAATCAATTCCCGCTGTCCGTGCCCGATTGGAATGAGCGCGTCGATCACTTTGAGTCCGGTCTGGAGCGGCACCGTGACCGGCGCGCGATCCATGATTGGCGGGGAAGGACGTTCAATCGGAAGCCGCGTCGTGGCGGAGAGGGGACCGTTGCCATCGAGCGGTCGACCAAGCGGATCGATCACCCGCCCGAGCAATCCCTCGCCCACGGCCACATCCATAACCCGTCCCGTACGCTCGACTTCATCACCGGCGTGCAGTTCCTGATATTCGCCTAACAAGACCACGCCGATTTCACCCTCGTCGACGTTGAACGCGATCCCGAAGAGATCGCGGGGAAATTTGAGCAGCTCCTCAAAGCCAGCATTCGGAAGACCGGCGACGCGCGCGATCCCAGTGGAGACACTGATGATCGTGCCGACTTCGCGTGGCGTGAGCGAAGGCGCAAACGCCTCCCGCGCCTGATCGATTCCAGCGAACGTGCGGTCGAAGACGCTCTGCAAACTTTCCGGCGCTTCGATCATTTGCTCTTTTCGGCGAGCTTCGCGTCGTTAGGCATAGCTTTCACTTCCGGTTTGGGCTCGGTCTCGGCTTTGGGTTCAGGCCCGGCTTTGGCTGCGGGCTTGCCCTCGAGCTTATTTTCAGGTTTGGACGCCGATTTAGTTTCAGGGTCAGGCTCCACTTTGGTTTCCGGTTTAGCCTTTGCCTCGGTTTTGACCTTCGGCTTGTTCGCTTTCAACAGTTCGTCGATGCCAGTTTCCAACCCCGTGAGGTAATCAGCGATACTCCACGCGACCTTTTGGCCATTCGCGGTGAGCTCGATTCCGCTGACCAAATCCGGCGCGGTTTCGAATCGGACCTTGATTTCGGCCGAGAAAGTTTCGTTGAGCGCTTTCTGAATTGCAGCTTGCTGCTCGGCGGGCAGAGCAAAGGCGCTGCGCACGACTGCTGGTTCGGAAGCGGACTTAATTGCTTCGGTCAGGCTGGCTTTCGCTTTTGCGTCGATCGCTCGCAGGCGGCGCGTGAAGATCTCGGTCATCTGCGCTTCGAGACTTGTCGTCGCGAGATCCGTCAGCGCCTTTCGTGTGATGGCGAACACCTCTTCCTGTGTCTTGCGGCTGATCGCCTCGCTCAAGTGCTGCGCGTCGTTTCGCAGCGTCTCGCCTCGCTTGGCGCTCAGGGCGTCAGCGGCTTTGCGCGCTTCGTCGAGGAGGCGCTGGCGTTCGGCTTTTGCTTCATCCGTTGCCTTACTCAAGAGCTCGGCGCGCTGTTGGTCGAACTCCTCGTTCTTGTGCTGGAACTCGTCGCGTTCCTTCTTCGCTTCGGCCTTTTTCGCGTCGGCATCGGCGAGTTCGGCGGCGATGCGCTTCTCTCGCGCGTCGATCGCGTTGAGGATCGGTTTGTAAAGAAAGCGCCGCAACAACCAGACGAGGATGAGGAAGTTGAGTGCCTGCGCCCCGACGGTGAACCAGTCGATGAGCATGAATTACTTTCCGGCCGCCTGCGCGATGACGTGATTCCAAAACGGATTCGCAAAAATCAGGATCATCGAGACGACGAAGCAGTAGATGGCGGTCGATTCGATCATGGCGAGGCCGACGAAGAGCGTGCGCGTGATCGTGGCGGATGCGTCCGGCTGCTGGGCGAGCGAAGTGAGCGCGGCCGCGACGGAGCGGCCTTCGCCGAGCGCCGGCATCATGCAGCCGATGCCGGTCGTTAGGCCGGCGGTGACGATTGAAGCCATTGCGATGAGAGTCATGTTATCCATGGGTGTTGTCCTTTGTTGGTTGGGCTGCTTTCGCTAGTTTGGGCTGACGGGTGCGGGTCGCCGCCGCGATGTAAACCGCGGCGAGAATGCTGAAAATGTAGGCCTGCACCATGCCGGTGAGCAGACCGAGCGCGGTCATCACGATCGGGAAAATGAACGGCGTGATCGTGAGCAGAATGCCGATGATCATCGCCCCGCTCATCATGTTGCCAAAAAGGCGGACGGCGAGGGCAAGGGTGCGCGAGAGCTCGCTGATGATGTTGAACGGCAGCATGATCACGGTTGGTTCGATGTAGGATTTGAGGTAGCCGCCGAGGCCCTGGTCCTCGATGCCGAAGAGCGGCACGGCCACAAAAACGCAGAGCGCGAGCGCGGCGGTGGTCGAGAGCGAAGCGGTCGGCGGCTCATAACCCGGAATGATGGTGCAAAGCGCGGAGACAGCGACGAAGAGAAAGAGCGTCCCGAGAAAACCGAGATACTTCTCCGGATGCCGCAGACCGACTTCTTCGATCTGTTTGTTGATCCCGGTGACGATGATTTCCAAAAAATTCTGCCAGCGGGTGCGTTCCAGTTCGGTGGAGAGATTGCGCGTGACGAGCTTCGCGCCGACGGCCAGCACGATCATCAGGCCCCAAGTGAAAACGATCGTGCCATTGAGTTTGAGAAACCCATGCTGCCAGAAAATCATCTGATCGGGACTAAGGCGCATGACTGGCCTCCGGTTTTCGTGAGCTGTGATTTTCGGCCGGCCCGCGAGTCAACCACGTCACGACGAAACGCGCGATGACGAACCCGAGCAGACAGGCAATCAACCGCCGCCAATCGCCGCGGCCGACAAAGTAAAAGCCGGCCAGCGTGATGCCCATGCGCAGAAGCATGCT
>JBBSPM010000053.1:0-34855 GCA_038258815.1 Chthoniobacterales bacterium | reverse complement strand
GGCTGGCGCGGCGCAACCGCGGCCACGGGCCGAACTGGCAGCAGTTTGGTTCCATGCTGAGGGCGTTCCCATTAACCCTGGCGCGAGTCATCCCCTCCCGAAGGTGAACGAACCCGCCACTTGAGGAACCGGATGGGTTCAGCGCGCTCGTCCGGTTCGGTGGGGGGCGTCGTCCGGCTTTCGGGCCGGACGGCCCTATCCCGGACCTGGGGACCGAGCTGACGCAATCGTCCGTCGCGCAGTTGCCGGTGGGAACGAGGGACAAGAACGTTGTCCTGGAAGTAGCGCCAACCTCCATCCGCCTGCGGATGCCGGCCGGAAGCGTGCGCAAATATTTGCGTCGTTAGGCCGGGAGCGTGTCGGCTGCGGCGAGACTCCGCGCGCGCGCCAGCGAGCGGCGACGAAGGACGACGTAGGCGCCCCAAAGCGCGAGGAATGGGAGCACCGACCACGGAGTGAGCGTGATGTTCCTGACGGCCGAAATCATGAGCGCCCCAATGACGGCGGCACGCGTGCCGGATACCTTTTCGGCGATTGCGAAAGCCAATGCCCAAAGGACGGCATCGCCGATCCCATTGACGAGTCCGTGCCGCAGCGCGTGGAGGGCGTCGGTGCCGGGCGCCAGGATGGCGGACATCGTTCCGAGCCCGGCGACGACTCCCAGAACCTGGCCGAAAACGAAACCGCGCGACCAGCGCTGACAGCGCAGCCCGATGACGATGTTGATGAAGATGAACGCGGCCGCCGCCATGATGGCGCCGACGATGAGCGGGGGACGATTGGCGGCTAGTGCGATCACAGTGCCCCAGAGGACGACGACAATCCCGAAGCCGAGCAGGGCTCCAGCGACTTCTCGGACGGCGTCATACGACCGACGAGTGGGAAAGACCGCCGACCAGGCGAACGCCGCCCAAACGCAGACGGCGGCGACGGTGATTTGGTTGGCTGCGGAATTCTGACCGAAAAGTCCAATGATCGGCGCCTGGACCAGCGCGTCGAAAGTTAAGAAGACGAAGCCGACGAGCCCGGCGCCCACGCCTAACAAGACGCTGAAGACCAACCCGATGGCCCACATGGTGCCGATCCACCAGAAGATATTGATGTCGAGCGGCGCCGATAACGGAGTGAGCACGACCCAGATGAGGAGGGTGAGGAGCGCGGGACAAATGAGGTAAACCTGCAGCAGCAATTCGCGTAGATCGCGGTTCCGCCGCAGTTGCGGCCCGGTCAAATCGATCACACTGAAGTTCGGGGTGAGGCGCGGATCGATTTGCGTGACATGCGCGCGCCAATGGCGGGGCGAGACGAAGAGCCAGCCGAGAATCTGGACTGCGGCGAAGATGATGTTCCGACCGGAAGTGCCGAGGCGGAGTGTCTTTGGGCGCAGCCATTCGTCGTCCTGCCGCACTCGCACCGGCACTTCGGGCAGACCGACGGCGCTGCGGTGAAAGTTAAAAAGGTGGACGCGCTTGCCGTGTTTCGCGGTGGCGACGCCGATGTCGTAGCACTCGTTAGCCGCGGGATCGCGCGTCTCCTGCAGGCAGGTGGCATGTTCCAGGGACATCAGGATGTGCCCGCCATCGCCGAAATCCATCACGCGCTGAGCGGTGTTGATGCCGTCGCCGCTGACGTTGGCGGTGCCATTAATATCGAGGTGTCGCGTCACCTCGCCGGTGTGAATGCCCATACGGACGCGGAAGGTGGTGTCCTTTTCGATCTTATCCGCGAGTTCGCAAGCGCAACGCAGCGGGCTGGAGCACTGATCGAAGAAGACGAGCGCCATCCCGTCTCCGGTGGGGAGACGGACGAGATTGTCCGCCGCTTCCGCCACGGGTGCACAGTCGTTCACAAACTCCTGAAGATGCCGGATGACTGTCGTCTGCTGATCGCTGGTGAGGTTCGAATAGCCGACCACGTCGGCGAAGAGGATGTGCGCCAAGACCTTGGGCGATGCGATCTCTGGCATGGGAGAGGCGATGTTAGCGGTCGCCGGATTTCAAGCGAGCGTTTCCGTGCGGCGGGTTAGCGCCGCCGGCGAGTCAACGGCTGGCGAATTACTCCATGCGCGGTAAATTCCGGAATCACAGGCGCGCAGGGCAGGGAGCTTGCTGCGTCTTGATTAATTCCGATGCGAACAATGACACGACGCAAATTTCTCGCCTTGGGCGCACTGGCGTTGCCGGCTGCGGCGGGCGCGAACGCAGCCTGGGTGGAACCGACGAATGTGGTGGTGCGGAATTTAACCGTCACACCCGGCGGCTCGACGCGCTTTGTTCACTTCACGGATTTTCATTACAAGGGCGACGAACGCTACGCCGCGGAAGTGATCGCCATGATCAATGCGCTGGAGCCGGCTTTCGTCTGTTTCTCGGGCGACATGGTGGAGGACAGAAATTTCCTGCCCGCTGCGCTCAATTTTCTCCGGCAGATCAAGGTTCCGGTATACGGGGCTCCGGGAAACCACGACTATCTCTCGCAGGCGCCGTTTACCGAATACGAGTGCGCATTTGCTGACACCGGCGGGGCTTGGTTGGTTGATCAGAGCGCGGTCCTGCCGCAGCACGAACTCGAAATTGTCGGGATCGCGCTGACCTCGCCTTACGTGTTGCAGCAAGCGCCGAAAGCCGCGCGCCGTCTGCTGCTGGTGCACTATCCCGGCATGGCCGATCGGCTGAACGGGCACGCTTTCGATTTGATTCTTGCGGGCCATTCGCACGGCGGCCAGGTGCGGTTGCCGTTCGTCGGTCCGCTCATTCTTCCAGATGAAGTGGGCGGTTATGATCTCGGTTCGTATCAGACCCAGGGTGGGCCGCTCTATGTCGGAGCCGGCATCGGCACTTATCACTATCCCGTTCGGTTCAACTGTCCGCCCGAGATCACGATCGTGACGATTTGATGGCGCGCGTTTTCGCCTAACAAGAAGTCGGGACGCGTTGCGCCAGCGCGACGGCGTGCGGAATCGCGCCAACGACAAAGCCGAGGCACTCGACTGCGCCGCTCGGTTTCCCCGGGAGCGCGATGACGAGCGATTGCTCCACCACCGCCGCGAGGCTGCGGGAGAGAATTCCATTCGGCGTTACCTTGCGTGACTCCATCCGCATCGCCTCGCCGAAGCCCGGCAATTCGACGCGCATGATGGCGCGGATTGCTTCCGGCGTGACATCGCGCGCGGCGATCCCGGTGCCACCAGTCGTTAGAATCAAGCCGCAGCCTTGCGCGGAAAACGCGCGGATCGTTTCCTGAATACGCTTCAGTTCATCCGGAACGATCGCTTCACTGGCAACCGACCAGCCGAGCTTTTCCGCCTCCGCTTTCAGCGCCGGGCCGCCGAGGTCTTCGTATTCACCCGAGGTGGCGCGATCCGAAATAGTGATGATGCCGACAGAGATGGACATGGCGAGACTACTGACCCGCACCCAGCGCTAGCGCAAGGATGGCGAGTCCGTTGTTCACGATATGGATGAGAAGCGGCAGACCGAGAGAGCCGCTTTTCGCTCGGGCCCACCCGAGCACCAGGCCGAGAAAAAATAACGGGAGGAAAAAGGCGGAATCGAAATGGATCGCGGCGAAAAGCATTGAGCTCACGAGGATCACCCAGCCGGTTCGCAGCCAACGCCCAAGTGCGCCGAAGAGGAGGCCGCGAAAGAGAATCTCCTCCGCGAGTGGAACCGCAAAAACAATCGTGAGCACAGCCAGGACGGGATAGGTGGCTAGGGCATCTTTCATGAAGGCCGCGGTGTTCTGCACGGGAGGCTGACCGGAGTGGGCGGACGTGAGATTGGCGAAGACGATGTTGAAACCAAAGCTCAGAAACAAAAAGAGCGCGCCGAACGCGAGTGCTTTCTTTCCGCCGAATCGCGGAGGCCATCGGAACGCTTCACCCCAGGAAGGCCGCCGGAAGGCGAAGACCGCCGCGAGCATCACGGGAACCGTCGGCAGCAATACCGCGAGCAAGGCCGTGTGAGCGATGAGCGTCGCCGGCACGGCTCCGAGCATGAGCGTCAACGCGATCTGTCCTTCAAACATGAACGCGATCCAAAATAGCGAGAGCCACAAAGGCGGAAACGCCGCCCGACCAGCACGAAAACTGAACCAGCCCAAGATGAGTAAGCCGACTAAATAGATCGCCGTGAAACCGCCGCCTACGATCAGCACGATCCCGGGAAAGACCTTAAACGCTTTTCCCGCTTCGCCCGCCCCGAAGTAGGCTAGGCAAAGGTAGCCCTTCGCTTCGCGCTCGAGAGGCTTGATCTGATCGGCGTGTTCGAGGCTCGCACTCGCTTCCCGGAATCGGTTCAAGCGCAGCAAGACCATGCCGCGCCAATAGTTCGCCTCGAAGTCATCGGGGGCCTGCGCAATAGCCTTGTCCAATGCATCCGCCGCCTCCGTGTAGCGGTCCGCACCCTGATACGATCTGCCCAACCAATAGAGAGTATCGAAGTTTTTGGGGCCTGTGCGAAGGATCGTGGAAAATGTCTCCGCGGCTTCATCGAAACGTCGCGAGGCGTAGAGGCTGTTTCCCAACCAACGCCAGGCCGAACGGGAGGACGGCCGGTAAAAGACCGCCCGTTGGAAGGCGGCTACCGCCTCTTTGTATTCTCGCTTTTCATAGTGGCAGAGGCCCAACTCCAGATAAGTCCGCCCGTCGAGGGGATGGAAGATGAGGGCTCGCTCGAGAACGGAAATTCCTTCGTCGTACCGTTCCGAGCGCTGCAACGCGCGCGCCAGGTTGCGATACGAAGCGATGTCGGTGGGGTCTTTCCGAATCCGCTGCTGCCACTTGTAAACAGCCCTCTCCTTCGCATCCCTCTTGCGTTTCCTGAGCGCGGTCTCGTCCTCGTTCCGGGTGGCAAACGATTCAGAAAACTGCCGATCGCTATTTCGCGGAACTCCCGTTCCGAGATCGACCGCAGGCCAATCCTGGGCGGCCACCTGCGCTGCCAGCAAACCGATCGAGGCGAGAAGAAAAAAACGCGCGCGCCGCACCAAGAGCAAGCGTGGCCGGGCCAACCGTTTCTGCAACCCTAGACTTCGTCCGGTCGGCGCTTCGTCTTCTTCAGCAGTCGCACGTGGGAGATTGTCATCTCTTTATCCACCGCTTTGCACATGTCGTAGATGGTGAGCAACGCGATCGAGACACCGGTGAGCGCTTCCATTTCCACGCCGGTCTGCGCGGCGGTGCGGGCGGTGCATTGCACTTCCACCGCACCGTCGACGGACGTCAGGTCAAAGGCGACGTGGCTCAGGTTCAAATTGTGGCAGAGCGGAATGAGTTGTGACGTTTGTTTTGCTGCTTGAATGCCAGCGAGTCGCGCGGTCGCGAAGACGTTTCCCTTCGCGATCTTGTTCTCGGAAATCAGCGCCAGTGTTTCTGGGCGTAACGCGATCCGACCCGCGGCCACGGCTTCGCGCACGCTCACCGGTTTAGCCGACACGTCCACCATCTGCGCGCTGCCGTCGGCGGCGATATGCGTCAGCGCGGGCGTGGCTCGTCCTTGCAGCGAGCGCTGGAGGGACGACCGCCGTGTCGTCCGCCCAGTTCGAGGCGCGGCGGACGGGACGGCGCCCGTCCCTCCAGGGTTCGCGCTCATCGTTAGCCGCCGATCGCCACCATTTTCCGGCCGGGTTCGTAGCCGGCGCGGAAGTCGTGTTGCTCGGGTTTGCGCTCCACCACATCGAGGTAGAAGCGTTCCAACTCTTCGTCGCTCGCGCCCGCGCGGAGCGGTTTCATGATGTCGAACTCTAGGTAACTGCCGAGACACGGCCGCAGCTTTCCATCGCAGGTTAGGCGCAGCTTGTTGCAGCTCTCGCAGAAATGCAGATTTGTCATCGCGCCGATGAAGCCGACGCGCTGTTCCCGGTCGGGAATTTGGTAGTAGCTGGCCGGCCCGTTGGTGCGGAATTGCGGCTCCGGCATCAGTGCGCCATAGCGTTCTTCGAGCTGGCGTTGCGCGGTGCGGATGGGGAGGAAATTGGCGTCGCTCAAGACTTCCTTCGTGCTCACAGGCATCAATTCGATGAAGCGCAGAAGAAGGTTTCGCTCGGCCGCAAACTCCACTAGCGGGATGAGTTGATCTTCGTTTCGCCCGCGCATCAGGACGCAGTTGAGCTTGATCATTTCGAAGCCGGCAGAAATGGCGGCGTCAATTCCCGCCAGCGCTTCCGGCAGAAAATCGCGCCCTGTAGTCGCGCGGTAATCTTCGCGCACGAGCGTGTCTAACGAGACGTTGACCGTGCGCACACCGGCGGCGCGCAAGGCGGTCGCCATCGGTAGGCCCGGCTCGACTTCGCGCGCGAGCAAAGTGCCGTTCGTGGAAAGGCCGATGTCGTCGATCCCCGGCACCTGGCCGAGCTGTTGCATGAACGGAAGGACGTCACGCCGCGTCAACGGTTCGCCGCCGGTCACGCGCACCTTGCGCACGCCGAGCCGCGCAGAAACGCGAATCAGGCGCAGCGTTTCTTCGAAACTGAGGATGCCTTCGCGGGGTAGCCATTCCTGCAATTCCTGCGGCATGCAATAGGTGCAGCGTTCGTTGCAACGATCCGTGATGGAAACGCGCAGATAAGAAATGCGGTGGCCGAAGCGATCTTCCACGCGGGAACCTAGCGATGCGCGCGACCGAAGCAACGCTGTAGCCACGTCGCTGCGTCGACGTGCCGGCGAATGGCAAAGAGCGAACAATCCAGCACAAACGCCTCGACGCAGATCGCGCCTCCGTTGGCTCAGTTGACGCTCTCGGCGCGGCTGGCGTAGCTTGCGTGATGAAGCGTCGAATCATTCAGCAGGCGCTAATCGCCTGCGCGATTTCCCTTACTTTTTTCGTTACCGGCTGCACCACGCTGGAGACTCGCATCCAGGAAAAACCGGAAGCGTTCCGCGCGCTCTCGCCTAACGATCGGGCGCTCGTGCAACAGGGAAAAATCCGCGAAGGCATGTCGAAGGACGCCGTTTATATCTCTTGGGGACCGCCCAGCGGTCAGATTCCAGGGCGGAATCGCGGACGGATCGTGGAAACATGGATTTACGACGCGACAACGTCGGGCGATTATGCCGGGCCGTTTTTTTACGGATCGCAGTATGGCCATGGCATTGGCTTCGGTTTGTATGGCGGACACCGCGGGCGTTTCGGAGGCTACGGGCGAGGGCGCTTTTTCTACGATCCCTTCTACGATCCGTTCTTTTACAATCACGCCAATATCGTGCGCTATCCGGAACGGACGGTTTCGTTCCAGAATGGGCGCGTGATTTCGTTTCAATTTCTGCCCGCCCCGCGGTTTTACTAGCGCTCCCGGGAGATTGCCGCAGTTAGATGGCTTATTCCTCTTTCGGCCAGTTCGTGCAGGCGCTCGAACAGGCAGGTGAGTTGAAACGCGTCGCGGAGCCGGTCGAGACCGATCTGCTGATCGCGGAGTGGGCGAACCGCGAAATGAAATCGCCCGGCGGCGGGAAGGCGTTGCTCTTTGAGAAGCCGCTGGTGGATGGGCGGGAATCGAAGTTTCCGCTCGCGATCAATACCATGGGGTCAACGCGGCGGATGGCGCTGGCGTTGAAGCTGAACAGCATCGATGACCTGGCGCAGGAGATTCAGCTCATCCTGAAAGCGAAACCGCCCACGGATCTGCGCGAGGGCTGGAGCCTGCTGAAGCAGGGGATCAATTTGCTGCATGCGCGACCGAAACATGTGCGAGACGCGCCGTGTCAGGAGGTGGTGGAGTTGCTGGAAAGCGGAGATGGGAGACCGGAGACCGGAAAGTTATCGCTGGCAGATCTTCCGATTCTGAAGTGCTGGCCGAAGGACGGCGGGCGTTTTGTGACGTTGCCGAATGTGCATACGCGCGATCCGGAAACGGGGGCGCGTAATCTCGGGATGTACCGGATGCAGGTTTACGACGAGCGCACCACGGGGATGCATTGGCAGGTGCACAAGGTCGGTGCGCGGCATGGAAAAGTTTACTACGAACGCGGGGAGCGCATGCCGGTGGCCGTGTGTCTGGGGGGCGACCCGGCTTACACTTTTGCGGCCACGGCGCCCTTGCCCGATGGGTTGGACGAGATTCTTTTTGCGGGCTTTATTCGCAAGAAATCGGTCGAGCTGGTGAAGTGCAAGACGATCGATCTGGAGGTGCCGGCGGATGTGGACTTCGTGCTCGAAGGGTATGTGCAGCCGGGCGAGACTCGCGCGGAGGGACCGTTCGGCGATCACACCGGGTTCTACACGCCGCTGGAGGATTATCCGGTTTTCCATCTCAGCGCGATCACGCATCGACGCGACGCGGTTTACCCCGCCACCATCGTCGGCATCCCGCCGATGGAGGATTTCTACATCGGCGACGCGAGTGTGCGCGTCTTCCTGCCCGTCTTCAAAATGAACTTCCCGGAGATGGTCGATATGACGCTGCCGCCGGAAGGCGTTTTCCATAATCTCGTCTTCGTCAGCATCCGCAAGCAGTACCCGTATCAAGCCTTCAAAATCATGCATGGCCTCTGGGGGATGGGGCAGATGATGTTCAGCAAATACATCATCGTGGTGGACGAAGACTGCGACGTGCACAACACGAGCGAAGTCCTTTTCCGGCTTTGTGCGAACACGGATCCGGAGCGCGACAGTACCATTATTCACAATCCGAGCGATTCGTTAGACCACGCGCCCAGTTTGCAAAATGTGGGCTCACACATGGGTTTCGACGCCACGCGCAAGCTGCCGGGAGAGAATTATCATCGCGCCTGGCCGGAACTGGCGAAGATGACGGAAGAAGCGCAGCGTCTGGTCGACGCGCTGCAAAAGAAAACGGGTTGACCCGGCTCGCGCCGGATCAACCCGCTGAATCTTTTCTGTCGCTCAAGGAGCGGCACGCTTCCAAGCCGCCGCAGGGCGTTTTGGAAAACGCCCCTCCTTGTTGCTCTGGTTAGGGCTTGCGGAAGACGCGGCCCGTCGACGGATCACGCACGAGCGCGCCGCGCGGAATGCCACGGGTATCGACGAGGGAATGCGGAGGATACGGGCTGCGGATGAGTCCGCGACCAGCACGCCGCCCATACGGGTAATAGCTCGTGGCGTGGCCTTCGTAGTAGCCACGCTCGTCCGCTTCCACCGACGCGCCGATCAGCGCTCCGGTGCCTGCGCCGATGCCGGCTCCGATCGCTGCTCCGCGGACGTTTCCGGTGGCGGCCGCTCCGATGAGTGCCCCGGTGGCGGCGCCGATTCCAGCGCCCTGGCCGGTCGGAGTATCACATGAACTGAGGGACAGCGCCGCGAGGGCGGAAACTGCGACTGCAATAGTGCTGATTTTTTTCATAATTGGTTTTTTGAAGAACGTTGGCCCCACGAGCTGAATCGCTGGTGAAAAGGCGAACGGGTTTGCTTTCTGACGGATCGATTGACAGTCGTATTCAACAGAGGCCGGTCAAGCGCCGGCCAAACGACGCAAAACGAGGAGGCCCTTGGCCAATCGACTGAGGCGATATTCTTTTTCGAAAACGCGGAAGCCATCCGCGCTCATCCGCGCCAGCAATTTCCCGTAAACCGAAGCCATGATTTCCGCCGCGATCATGGATCGGCGGTCTTCGCGTGGAAGCAGAGTCGCCGCGGATTGATAGAAACCGCGCGAACGTTCCGCCTGAAATTCCATCAACGCGTGAAACGCATCGTTACGTGTGCCGTTGGCGAGATCGTCCTCGGAGTAACCGAGGCGGGCCATCTCGTCCTGCGGCAAATAGACACGCCCGAGTCGCATGTCTTTGCCGACATCGCGGATGATGTTCGTCGTCTGCAGGGCAAGGCCGAGCTCGACCGCGTATTCCTGGCAGCGCGGATTTTTGTAGCCGAAAATTTCGATGCTAACCAAGCCGACCGCGCTCGCGACACGATAGCAATAGAGGCGCAGCGCCTCCCAATTCGCGTAGCGCGATTGCGTCAGATCCATCTCCACGCCGGCGATGATTTCCTCCAGCATCGCGGGCGTTAGATGGTATTTCGCGATTAACGCCCGCACGTCCCGCGCAAGCGAGTCCTCTCCGTTCACGGGTGCCGATAACCACCCGCGCCACGCCGCCAGCCCCGCGGCTTTGTCGGCTGTGCTCAGGTAGGTCGAGTCCGCGATGTCATCGATCACGCGGCAGAAGGCGTAGAACGTCGTGATGTCCCGCCGTTGCTCTTTCCCTAACGAGACGAAAGCCAGCGCCAGGTTCGACTTGCTTTGTCGGGTAATTTTCTCGGCGTCCACTGCTCCATGGTAGGGACGGCGCGCTGCGCCGTCCAATCTGGGTGGAGCGGCGGGCAAGCCTTGTGAACCTCGATCGACGTGGCTCGCGCGTTGGGCGCCGCCGCGCGGCGTCCCTACCCTGGTGCTCCAGCATCAGTCCGATTCGAGGCAAGTGGTCGCAGATCATCCTTCAGGACCGGTGTCGAATGGACATTCATGTGGCGCATATGCGCCACAAAATTGTCCGACGCTGGCAGAGCCCATTTTGTTCTGAGACGGTCGCATCTAAAACAGCCGCATCTGAAACAGTCGCGTTAATACCGAATCCACGTTTCGCGGTCGATTCGCCCGGTCTCGCATTGCCGGAAGAGACAGACCCACGAAGCCAGCAGCCAGCCGGTGACGAGTCCGCGCAGACACACGTAGAGCGTCTTCCAAATAATCAGCGCCGCCACGCGATCGGCCATGCCGCCGCGGAGGATGGCGTCGATCGCGATGAGAAAGAAGAAGTGAATCGCGCAGATGAGAAAAAACCAGCCCAGCCGCATTGGATTGCGCCGGATAAATTGCCAATGCGCGCGGAACGCCGCGAGCAGGCTTTCGTTATGCAAGACGAGCGAGATCTGCACCGAGCAGAAGGCCAGGATCAGCCCGCTCATGGCGTAGCGCGCGGCGTCTTGATAATCGAGCACGCCCGGCAGGTTGATGAAGTACGCGAGTAACAGCGGCAGCCGCACCAGCAGCAGCCCCACTAGAACGACGATGCCCGCCCACTTCAGCACATAGCTGAAGCGACGCATGGCGAACTGGAAGAGCGCCTCTTCCGTAAAGCTCAGCCCTTTGATCCACGCCAGCGCGACCGTGATGAGATAGACCTGAATGTAAACGCCGAAGAGATATTCGAAGATCGACGCCACCGCATCCACCGTGGCCGAAGTCTGAAAAAGCACCGCGTCCGGCAGCACCGCGCGCCAGGCCGATAGCCGCAAATAGACGATCGCCTTAAAGAGCGACGCGATCGCACTCAGGACCACGATGACATAGATGAGATAACCCCAGACGCGGAAGCGTTGCCGCAACGCCTTCCAAAGCGCGCCGTGCAACCCGCGCCAATTTCCCAGCAAAAGCAGCGCCGCGATAATGGAAAGCGGATAGGTCGTGGTCGCGTTATCGAAAATGCCGGCCACGCCTTCCAATGACGGCAACGGCGTCTCCCGCCACACGTCCACCAGCCTCGGCCAACTCCAGTCGGCGATCGTGGCGAGCTGGTGCGGATCGAGATCCGACATTCGCTGCAGCGGCGTGAAGGTCGCGAACCGGAAAACCGAGTAGGCAAACCCGAGCAGGGCGAAGGTCAGCCAAATGCGCTTGAAGCGCGCGATGCAACGAAACCCATCGCGCAGCGCGAGGTGGATCGGATTGCACCAGAGAACGAGCGCGTAGCCCAGACAAAGGCCAAGCAAGGGGATGATGGAGTATTGGAGTATTGGAGTGGTGGAATCGCTCATCGCGGTCGCTCCATTACTCCATCACTCCCATCCTCCATCGCTCCCGCCCCGCTACCGGATCAAACCCCAGTGCCGCGTGAACGGCCAGTAAACGATCAGCCCCCGGCCGACCAGATTCTCTTCCGCCACCGGTCCCCAGTAACGGCTGTCGTAGCTGTTGTAACTGTTGTCGCCCATGGCGAAGTAGTGCTTGTCCGGCACGCGATAGGTTTGCTCGGGGTCCGACATCAAATTCCCCGAGTTGCCGTAGCCGCGGTAGCCATCCTTCGCCCCCATCACGCGGGAGAACCCCACGCCGCTCTCGAGCGCGCCGTTCGCGTAAAGATTCGGCGGCTGGATGCGCAACTCATCGTTAGGCAATCCGACCAGGCGCTTGATGTAAAAGGGTGCGCCTGTTTCCGGGTCGGCCTGGATTCCGGAAATATTGTCCGTGCGAAAAACAAAAACGTCGCCGCGATGCGGTTTCACGAAATTGTAGGTAAATTTGTCCACGAAAACTTGATCGCCGGTATCGATGGCGCCCCGCGCGATCACCTCGCCTTTGCGACAAATTTTCCCCGGTCCCACCCCGAAATCTTGCAGGTGATCCGGCGGGCAGTAGACGAGGAAGCGCTGCTTCTGGCAGATGATGCGCGAGAAGGTGAAGAAGAAGCCGTACTTCTGCGGCACGATTTGCATCACCCGATCGTCCGCCTCCGAGACCACGTTGATGTAGTTGCGCCCCAAGACCACGAATTCGATCGCGCGCTGAATAATATTCGGCGGAGGGTCCGCCATCGGGTGGCCGATGATGCCATTGAGCGTCGGCTGCATCGATCCCGTTGGAATCTTGAACGGCTGCAGAAAATACGAACGCACGCCGACGGCCACGATGATGGCCACCAGGACGACCTCCACATTTTCCCGCCAGTGCGATTCCCATGTCACCGGCGTCAGCTTGTGCAACTTCGTGTCCAATTCCTCCGCCGTCTTTTTGATACCCTCCGAGTTCTTCGCGCGCAGAGCCGCGTCCAGCGCGGTGATTTTCGCTTCGATCTCCGCACGATCGGCGTCGCCCAAGACATCCTTCTTGTAGCGCAAATATTTCTGCGCATGACGCAGGAGGAGTTTGCTCTGTTTGACGTGGCGGGACGAGAACATGGCCGCCACGCTACGCAATCAGCGACATTTTGAAACCGAATTAGCGTTGACTCTCCACAGACAGGCCGACGCCGCCACCTTGATTCCTCTGTGCGCCACGGAGGCAGTCTGCTAGCCTGAAGGATGCGAAATATTGCTTTCGGATTTGTTCTGGCGTTGGCGTCCACCGCTCTCGCCCAAGTGGCGCCAGTGGCTGAACGCGTGGAGAAGCAGAACGCGTTGTTCGAGGAGTTCTACGAGACGGGGCTGAAGAACTCCCCCGAGCGCGCCACCGCATTTGGCGATTACCGCTACAACTCTCAGCTCGGCCAATACTCGCTCGCGGAGATCGCGCGCCAGCATGCTGAGGCCGAGGATTTCCAAAAGCAGCTGAAAGCGATCCCGATTGACGGGATGGGCGACACGGACCTGCTCAGCCATCGTCTGCTTGAGCGCCAATTGGAGCGCGAGGACACGAACTACGAGCTGAAGAATTACGAGATGCCGGTGAACCAGCAGAACGGTGTGCATACCCGGCTGGCCGATTTGCCGCTGAGCGTGCCGTTGGATTCCGTGGAGCACTACCAGGATTATATCTCCCGGCTGCATCAAATCCCGCGCGTGCTCGATCAGCTGACTGAGGTGATGAAGCAGGGCATGAAGGACGGACTCATGCCGCCGAAGCTGGTGCTCGAAAAACTCCCCGCGCAGTGCGAAGGCATTGTCGAAGCGAACCCGTTCCTCGGACCTACGAAAAAGTTCCCGGCCGACTTTTCCGACGCGGACAAGAAGCGCCTGACCGACGAGATCACGAAGGCCGTAAACGACGACGTGGTTCCCGCTTACAAGAAGTTCGCCGCCTTCCTGAAGAACGATTACGACCCAAAAGGTCGCACTGAAATTTCCGTCGAAAGCCTGCCCGATGGCAAGCGGCGTTACGAGGAAGCGGTCAAGATGATGACCACCTTGAACGTCACGCCCGCGGAGGTGCACGAACTCGGGTTGAAGGAAGTAGACCGAATCACCGCGGAGATGACCAAGCTGGCCAAAGCCGAAGGACACAAGGACCTCGCCAGCTTCCGCGAAGCGATTAACAACGACCCGAAATGGAAGCCGAAAACCGAGCAACAAATCGTGGATGACTTCGCGAAATACATTCACCAGATGGAGCCGAAACTGCCGGAGCTGTTCGGCCTCCTGCCGAAAGCCCCGGTGACCGTGGAACCGATCCCGGATTTTAACAAAGCCGCTGCCACGCATTACGTCGCTGGCACGCCGGATGGCAAACGTCCCGGCCGCGTCGTCGTCGCCGTTTCGGACCCGACCAAGCGCACGCTCGTGCTCGATGAAGCTGTCGCCTACCACGAAGGCGTTCCCGGTCATCACATGCAGATCAGCATCGCGCAGACCTTGCCGGACCTGCCGAAGTTCCGGCTCCGTGGCGGCTACTCCGCCTATGCCGAAGGTTGGGCGCTGTACTCCGAGGAACTCGGCAAAGAAATCGGCTTCTACAAAGATCCGATCTCCGACTATGGCCGGCTCAATTCGGAACTCTTCCGCGCCGTGCGGCTGGTCGTGGACACCGGCATCCATCACAAAAACTGGAGCCGCGACAAAGTAATCGACTTCATGCACGCCAACGACGTCAACGACGCCGTCGCGCAAACCGAGACCGATCGTTACATCGCGTGGCCGGGCCAGGCGCTGGCTTACAAGATGGGGCAGCTCACCATCCGCAAACTGCGCGAAGAAGGCAAAACGGAGCTCGGCGAGAAATTCGACATCAAAGCCTTCCACGACCAGATCTTGAACGGCGGCGCGATGCCGCTGGACCTCCTGCAGGAGCGCATCCACGCATGGATTGAAGCGAAGGGCGCGACAACTGCAGCGATCCCGGCCGCCAGCAGTCCATCCCCCGCGCCGTAAGCGCGTCGCATTTCCTTCAGCGGGCCGGCGCGCGGCTTGACATCGCCCGGCGCGGCGAGCGACAACGGGCACCCGATGCAATCCACCAAGCGCCTTTCCTCCGCGGCTCCGGAGGGAACGGCCGCGTTGTTCTTCATTCAGATCTTCGCGACGCTCGGCTTCGCGGTCCTTTATTCGACGCTCGTCCTCTACGCCACGAAGCACCTCCAGCTCTCCGCGAAAGAAGCCACCACGCTGATGGGCGTCTTCGGTGCCTTTAATTACGGCCTGCATCTCTTCGGCGGTTACCTCGGCGGACGCTTCCTCTCGAATCGCAACCTCTTCGTCGGCGGCATGGCGTTGCAGGTCATCGGCTGCGCTCTCATCTCATTCGGCACGCTCGCCATGTTCTACCTCGGCCTCGCCTTCTTCCTCACCGGCAGCGGCCTCAACGTCACCTGCATCAACATGATGCTCACCCAGCGCTTCACCTCCGACGATCCGCGCCGCGAGGGCGCCTTCCTCTGGAATTACGCCGGCATGAACGTCGGCTTCTTCGTCGGGTTTACCGCCGCCGGCTACTTCCAGGCCACCGAGAGTTACGCGCCCCTCTTCATTTTCGCCACCATCGGCAACTTCGTCGCCATCATCCTCGCCTTCTTCAATTGGAAGACGCTCACCGATCGCAACACCCCACTCCTCGAGACCACGCCGGCGCAGTTCCGGCTCCGCCAGCTCGTCGGCCTCGCCATTCTCATCGCGCTTGTCCCCGCCGTCTGGCTCATGCTCCAGCGGCCCGGCGGCACCGAGATTTTCCTCAAAGGCATCTGCGCCGCCGTCGCGCTCACGCTCATCTACCTCACCGTTCGCCACCGCGACCGCCGCGAGCGGCGGAACATGACCGCCTACCTCATCCTCACCGTCGGCTCGCTCATGTTCTGGTCGCTCTACCAAATGGCGCCGAGCGGCCTCCAGCTCTTCGCCATTCACAATGTCGACCTCACCATCGGCTCCGTGAACGTCCAGCCGCAGTGGATTCAAAACATCAACACCGTCAGCATCGTCATCGGCGGACCGCTCCTCGCCGCCTGGTTCACTCGCCTGCGCGCGCGCGGCTGGAACATCGACGTCCCAAAACAATTCGCCACCTCGCTCCTCCTCATGGCGCTCGCCTTCCTCATCCTCCCGGTCGGCATCAAACTGGCCGGCGGCGACGGCAAAAGCGCCTTCGTCTGGCTCTTCGCCAGCTACGTCCTGCAGAGCGTCGGCGAACTCCTCATCTCGCCCATCGGCTACGCCATGATCGGCAAACTCGCGCCGAAACAATACCAAGGCATCATGATGGGCAGCTGGATGCTCGTCACCGGCCTCGCCTCCCTCTTCGCCGGCGACTTCTCCGGCATGATCCCCGAGCCAGCCGGCACCACCGCCCTCGCCACCAACCCCGATTACGCGATGCTCTTCGCCAAACTCGGCCTCGGCAGCCTTGCCGTCGGCATCGCGCTCGTCGTCCTCAATCCCTTCCTTCGTCGCCTCATCACCGACAAAGCCGAGCCCGATCCCGCCGAAGCGCCCACCCCCACCGGCCCCGCGCCGCTCGCAATCTGAAAACGCCACTCGCGCTGACGCCAACGCGGACAAATCGACGCCTCTGGAATTTGGGTCGGAGCCAGATCCACGAAGAAAACCAGTCCCAATTCCGATTCAGGCGCCGCACCATGAAGATACGCAGGACCGCTGGATGGGTTCGAGGTTCCTCAATAAACCTTCGGGATGTAATCGAAGCGTTTCATTTGTTGTCTATGATCTCCGATAACGCGCTCGATCTGTTGCTTGGTCAACGCATTACGCCACTGCTCGCTCTGCCCCGAACGGAAAAACCGGCGTGAATGTTGACTGCGCTCACTAAAGCCATGCGCGGCTTCCTGGCTTTGCAGTTTCTGAAAAGACGAGGATTCGATGGCATTCTTCAGCCGGTCCGAGTCTTTGGGTAGTCTGAGCAACTTCAAAACCTCCGAAAATGTTTTCTCCGGCCCTCTTAACATGTCTTCATAGCGAACAACCAATATGCTGGGATGCTTCTGCGCGGTCCAGCTAGCCACATGAGTCGACCAGGAAGAATAGAATTCGGCCACGCCCACTTCGTCGGTAGGTCCGGCGGTATCGTCGTTACCTAAAAAATCGATCGCCGTATCCACGGTCAAACCAAAGTGATCGGCGAGGGAGAGGACGACATCCAGAGGGCTTCTCACGATGTAGATCGCCGCCGCGGTGACCTGCAAATTATGTAGCGAATGGCCGTTGAACGATCCCAGGTAGTTGTGGGATTTGAGAAAGGTCGTGGCTTGCGTCATCTCGGCGACCTGGGCGTGGACCTTCAGACGATGCATTGCGAAATGCTCAGGAGACAGGGATGGCAGGGGTCGGTTCCCAGCGGATGGACGGTAAAATTCGGGATGAGATTCGCTCACGGCGAACTTGGATAGCTCATCCAAGGGTTGCTGCTCATCTGGATTCCGGAGGTAATGCCAAAGAAAGGCCCGCATCCATGTGTTACCCGACTTCGGGTAGGAGGCTATCCAGACGATCCTGCCCATATTCGTTACCAGCAGAAAATTCGCTGAAACGCGGGAACGAGCGGCTGGGGTTTGCGATACCTATTTCTTTGCATCGGGTGGTCTTCGGGCGCGCCCGGATCGGCGAAACGTAGCGTGTCACCGAGGAAATGATCACCGAAATATTGCACGCCGCATTTTGTTGGGCGGACTCTCAGGAAGTCAACCACGAACGGGGGGCGACCCAAGGCAGGACGGGACGCATTGCGGCGGTTCCCTGTTGAGGGAAATTTCACCAGCAGAAGTTTGTCGGTCTCACCGGCCTCGCCTCGCTCTTCTCCGGCATGATCCCCGAGCCAGCCGGCACCACCGCCCTCGCCACCAACCCCGATTACGCGATGCTCTTCGCCAAACTCGGCCTCGGCAGCCTTACCGTCGGCATCGCGCTCGTCGTCCTCAATCCCTTCCTGCGCCGCCTCATCACCGACAAAGCCGAGCCCGACCCCGCCGACGCGCCCACTCCTACCGGTCCCGCTCCGCTTGCCGTGTGAAAACGCTTCGGCACGCAGAAGCTCAGCCGCGATAAAGTTTGTGCGTGCCTACGTCGAGGGTCGTTACCCAGCCACCATCGATACGGAACAGAACCCGCAAGTCGCCTTCCACAACAGCGCTATAAATCGTGTGCTTTGCGAGAGCCGAGAGCTTGCGGATCTCGTGCGAGCTGAGTGAAGGGTGAAACGGGTCGCTTTGGAACAAACTCCAAGCTTGACGGACAGAAGCTTTTTGCGAGTCGCTCAGGCGGTAGAAATTTCGCCAGAACTTCTCCACCGCGCGATATTCGTAGTTCACGAACCCGGCGGAGTTTCGTTGAGCGCAGTCTCCATCGAAACGAATCGCCCCGTTTCAAACTCCTCCAAGGCATCAATGAAATCCTGCGGAATTTCGTCGTCGGCGAGGCGACGCATTTGCTGAACCAGCCGTCCGCGCTCGGCCTCGGGAAGTATGCGAATTTCCTGCAGGATCTGCTCTGCGGTCATACGCCGAAGATATGTTTCACGGGGAAGTTGGCAAGCCCGTGCGCCGCGGAGACCGGCCGCAGCGGGAGAACCACACGGGCGACGCACGCCCTTGAAGCCGAACCAGCCGGCACCATCGCCGTCGCCACCAACCCAGAGTATACCAGACTCTTCGCCGGCAGCCTCGCGGTCGGCATCGCGATCATCGTCCTCGATGCCTTCCTCCGCCGCCTCATCGCTGACAAAGCCGAGCCCGACCCCGCCGAAGCGCCCACGCCCACCGGCCCCGCTCCGCACGCGGTGTGAAAGCTTTACCTTCTGCGACACGAGTCCTATCATTCGTAAATCGATGAGCAAACTCGAGCAGATGGAGGCCGAGCTTCGGAAGCTTTCACAGGCCGAGCTTCGCCAAGTTCGCGAATGGCTCGATGACATCATCGAGGACGAGCTGGAATTCACTCCAGAGTTCGAACGATCCATCCAGCAATCCGAGCGGGAGATGTCCGAAGGCAGAATTGCCCGGGTGCGCGAGCCCGAGGGCGCGTGAGCGCCGCGACTCAAATCTACTACGGCAGCTTCGACGCAGTATTCTCAAAACTCGCGCCCAAGATCCGCACCCGCGTTGAGGCGGAGATCGATCGAATCGGAATGCGTCTCTCCGAGTCCTCATCATCGACTCAAAGGTTCGAACCGATTTCGGGCACGGATCGGAGACTATCGAATCATTTACATTTTCGAGGTCGAGCGGAACGCCATCCATCTACTCGCCATCGGTCACCGTCGAGAGATCTATCGAATAGACTGACGCTACCTCATCGGCATCACGCTCGCCGTTGTCGGGCGATATGCTCCGGATTCGCCACCTCAGGACGAATCTTGCCGGGCACTCGCAGCGGAGGTAGCCTCCGGCATGCACGAAGCCACTGCGCAGGCAGTTCCCGACCTCGCGGCGATTCGTGAGGCTGTGCATGGCGTTTGCGCTGGTAAGAATGTCGCGCGGGTGGAGCTATTCGGCTCGGCGGCTAACGGTCACGCACGCGAGGAAAGCGATGTCGATCTGCTCATCGAATTCGAACCAAAGGCAAACGTGGGACTCTTTGAGATGGGCGCGCTCCGCGAGGACCTGGAGGAGCGACTGGGGCACCGCGTGGATCTCGTCACGCGCAATGCCGTCGAGCGGAGCCGCAACGCGATTCGGCGGAAGGCTATTCTCGCTCATCTGATCCCCGTCTATGGCGGAAACAGGCCGGGCTGCTGAGGGATATTCTCGATTCAGCGCAGGCCATCCGGAGCTATCTGGCAGGTGTTTCTCGCGAAGCGTTCTTCAGCAACCGCGAGAAGCAGGACGCGGTGCTGCGCCGATTTGAGGTTATCGGGGAAGCGGCTTCCCGCCTGTTCGGGCCGATATCCGGGCGGGGCGACTTCAGGATCTGAGGGCTACTTCGACGCGGCTTTGGCCAGCGTTTGAAATGCAACGCGTTCCGGTTGGACGGCGTAATTGAGGCGCTCAAAACCGATCACCGATCCTTCGCGATCCTTCATCAGGATAATCTCGTCGCCGGTTTCTTCGGCGACATACTCGCTTTGCGGATCGCCGAACCAGACGGTCAGAGTGCGTCCCGTCGGATCGAAGTAAACATTTAGTTCGGCCATATTTTGTCGCCCTCCTTGATTGCGTCCGTCAGATACGCCGTAATCAGGAACCCAACACGATCTTCCTGTTTAGCCACGGCGCAAACCCATCGTCGAGCATTGCGTTCGCGATAGAAAAGATAAACATCCGCGTCGCGCTTACTGCGGCGGATTTCGTCGGGCGCTTCCAAGGCTTCTTTAACTTCAGCTTCGCATCCCGCCATGATCGGATGCTTTATCATGCTGATGATTTGCCAGTATTCAGGCGTCACGCGCACTGTGAATCCGATTGGCGTCTGCGCTTGGAAGATGAAATTCGATTCGTCGCTCATTCGATGTCTTGTCCGGAGTGTTCTAAAAATATACCGATCGTGCTTCTACGCGAGCCGCGTGATCGTTCCGGCCTGAAGGGTCGGCAATAGTGTGAGCAGCTTCGGCATCAATGGCTCGGTGTCGCGCAGGCGATTGCTTCCGGCACGAAGCGCTATAATCGCGAGCTGCAAACGCGCATAGTGTTGCTGGAATTGAATGTTGCCGTCCATCGTGACGAACGCGTCGAACGCCTCCTCGGCGCGCGCCAGCAGTTCGCCGTTCTTGATGCCTGCCCATCCGTTCTTCTGCACGGACTCAACCCGTATGTCCCGGCAACGAACGGGCCAGTCGCCAATCGAGATTCTCGTCGAGCAAGACCCGCATCAGGCCGCGCTCGCCACGGCATCGCGCCGACAAAGTTCCAGCAGCCCGATCACCTGCTCCCGTTTCACCGTCGAGAAGCCTTCGAGAAAATCATCGATGGATTCACCCGCTTCGAGGTGATCGAACAGGCTTTGCACCGGCACCCGCGTGCCGCGAAACACCGGCGCGCCAGCCTGCACCTCGGAATCGGTCGAAACGATTTCGGAAAGCTGCTCGTGCTTCATAGGGTCAAAGTAATCACAGAATCGCGGCGAATACCAACTCGTCCGTGCCTGAAACCAGTTGCCGCCCCTCGAACGAGCGATGCACAAACAGCGAGGTGTTTCGCCTCAATCCTGGCAGCATCAGCACGGAAGGTCCGGGCTCCCAGGATTCCACCGGGAACGCTGCGCACGATCCGCGGGCCGAGATGATCCTCCCGCCCAGTATGACCGCTTCACCAGACGACGAGAATGCCGAGATTATAGGACCGACCCCAGGACCGACCCCGCCACCGGCGAGCCGGTCGATGAGTTTGCGTGTCACCGCGGGACGATCAGCTTGCGGCGCGCCGAAGCGGCCAAAAACCACCTCGTGCTGCGCGGCATCAATCCCGGCCGCATCACAATTGAAGATCGCGGCACCCAAGCAACTGCTTCACACCCGGTAATAAGCTCCGCAGATGTGAAAAGAACGTTGCGGTGATTAGGAGGAAATATCCTTTGAGTTCAACGAATCGTACCTGGTCTCGTTCCCATTCTTGGTAGAGTGCCGTCGCTTCAGCGTTGTCTCGATGGGCGTACCGCCCCCACAAAAACGTTTCGAATATCTCGCGATTCGTTTCACCGGACCTCGGTAGCTTCATCTCGTCGAGGAAGGAGTTTAGCCCGAGACGATGTGCGTTAAAGCCATTCCACCAAAGCGGATTTCTTATACCCACGCGTCTTTCGAAGATTCCCGCGATCTGCCGGATCGAGCATCCCTCTCTGCCATGATAAAGCATCCGAAGCGTGAGCAGGAAAGAGCGCAGATGCTCTTCGTCCAGGCCATTGATTGCGGCAGCAACGATCTTGTCATTCTCGATCAGGACATGCCAGTCGATCTGATTACGTTGCAGTAGGTTTTTGAAAATTGCATATCCCTCAAGTTCCTCTACGAGTTCGACGAACCGTTGCAGTGCTTTTCGCTCCTGATCGTCCGGCGGCTCGATCCAGCTCGGACTGTTCTCCTTGTTGAAAGCTCTGCACCACTCCCGCGTGGCTTCGTCCGTCAGCACCGGCACCAAATCATTCGCTTCCTGTGCTGGGGCGCGCGCGCGATGATCTTCTTCCATTCTATCCCTCGCGACCGATTTTTGCAGGGGTGGCTCTAGGAAATCGGCGGTTCTTCCCTCACGGCACTGGATTCCTCCAGCTCCGGCACTCGCTCATCCTCGTATTTCTCGATGAGCAGGCCTACGACCTCCATGAGGGAAGCGAGCGGGTGGGATTCGTCGTTGCCGATCTCGTCCACGAGTTGATCGAGCATGAGCACGAGGCGCTGGTATTCAATCTCGGTATGGGGGACGAAGACGGACTGCGAAAGTTCGGGCCAATGGGCGAGCGAGGCTTTGAGGGTATGGGTCATTCTTTCCAAGCTCCGGTGTTGTATTCAGCGTGGGCTAGGACGGCGCGAATGTAAACCTTCCCGCGGTTGTAGTGAAGGGCGGCGACCAAGCGCACTTTGTTCCCGCCGATATTGAAGACGGTGAGTTTCCCACGAGATCAGCGCTCGGGAAAGTTTCGCCTAGATGGATCAAGCTGCGAAAGCGGCCGCGTTTCATCAACCGATACCAATGCGCCAGCGCGCTCAGGGTATCGGGATGCCTTTCGGCAAAATCGTTCAAGCGCTTGCGCGTGATGACGTGCATTCCAATGAAGTCAGCCACAAATCTTGGACCGCTTCCAGTTCGATGTCGGATCGATCAGGAGCGGCGCTCTCGTTTCTCAGTAGGAACGCGACAGCTGGCTGTATGTTTGTGTCGATAGTGCGCGCTCAGACCCGCATTCTTTCGACGACCCGATATCGCAACTTTTCGTCATCCGGCTTTCCTCATGCATCCTTCCACGGCGATCCTTTCCGCCGTGGCACCTGTGATCGACTCTCCCGATTATTTCCGGATCAAGACTGTGCACAGTTTTGCGGAACTGGTCGCGGCGCCGTTCGCGCAGGGGATAAATGCTCTCTGCTGGTCGCGCACGCTGCCCGGGGATTTCGGCGAGGTGGTGGAGAAACTCGGAGCCGGCGAAGGCGTGGTGACGATCGAGGACCGGGAACTCCGGCGGCTCGCGCTGAGCCCGGCGGGGCGGATGGCGATCGACGGGTTGCGGGAAGATCTGCGCATGTTGCGAGAGCAGGAGCGCGATCCGGTGCTCAACTGCATCCATGACTATCCCCGCGACGAGGAGCCGGGGCCGGTACGGACGGATGTGTTTTCTTTCCACGTGGATAGCGCGCCGGTCGAGGCCGATACCTGGCTCTGCACTTACTTTGGGCCCGCGAGTGAAGGCCTGCGGAACGAGGACGCGCGGCGCAAGGTGGAGATCCCGGAGACTCGGGAAAAGCTCCGCGCGTATCTCGGGGCGGAAGCGGATGATGACGCGTTTCGTGCCGCCCTGCATGAGCATTGCTACGACCTGCATTACGAGGCGGTCGAGGGGGCGCGACCGTATTCCTTCGGGGTCGGCCAGCTCTGGCGGATCGCGGTGGAGTGGCCCGGGAGCGCGGTCCCGCCGTGCATCCACCGCGCGCCTGCTACGCTACCGGGAGAGCCGGCGCGCTTGCTCCTCATCTGCTGATCCGGCTCAGAGCCATTCGTCAGCGGGTCGAGGGTGACGTTGATTCTAGAGCGTGTCATGCACTTTGGTTAGCTGCCAGCCGGCAGAGAATGCACGTAGCACAGGCGTCTCGCCGGTGAGGACAGCGGGCATCTTGCCCGGTGTTTCTCCCGTGGCTTGTCGAAGCTTTTGCTTTCACCGGGCGAGACGCCCGTGCCACGTAGGCTTCGGCCCCGGGACAAGTGCATGCCACGCTCTAGGAAAGCGGTTCTTCCCTGACGGCACTGGATTCCTCCAGATCCGGCACTCGCTCATCCTCGTATTTCTCGATCAGCAGACCGACGACTTCCATGAGGGACGCGAGCGGATGGGACTCGTCGTTGCCGACCTCGTCCACCAGTTGATCGAGCATGAGGACGAGGCGCCGGTATTCCATCTCGGTGTGCGGGACGAAGACGGACTGCGAGAGTTCGGACCAATGGGCGAGTGAAGCTTTGAGGGTATCGGTCATTCTTTCCAAGCTCCGGTGTCGTATTCAGAGTGAGTCAGGACCGCGCGAATGTAAACCTTCCCGCGGTTGTAATGCAGGGCGGCGATGAGGCGCACTTTGTTGCCGCCGATATTGAAGACAGTGAGCTTTCCCACCAGATCGGCGCTCGGGAAAGTTTCACGCAGGTGGATGAAGCTGCGGAAGTGGCCGCGTTTCATTAGCCGATACCAATGCGCCAGCGCGCTGAGCGCATCGGGGTGGTTCTCGGCAAAATCGTTCAAGCGCTTGCGCGTGATGACGTGCATTCCGAGGAAGTCAGCCACAAATTTTGAACCGCTTCCAGTTCGATGTCGAACCGATCAGGCATGGCGCTTTCGTTTCTCAGCCGGTGTTTTTCAGCCCGCCGGAGATGCCGTTGATGGTGAGCTCAATGGCGACGCGGGCGGACTGTTCTTCGGCTTTCTTGAGCTGGCCGCTGCGCAGCCGGCGGAGGAGATCGACCTGGAGGTAATTGAGCGGGTCGATGTAGGGATTGCGCAGCTCGACGGATTTTTGCAGGACCGGTGCGCTGGCCAGGAGTTGTTTCTGGCCGGTGATGGCGAGGATGGCGCGCTCGGTGCGGGCGAATTCCTCCAGCAGCAGATCGAAGACGCGTTTCCGGACCCTCTCATCTTTGACTAACGAGGAGTAAAGCCGCGCGATGCCCATGTCGGCTTTGCGCATGGTCAGCTCGGCGTTATCGATCAGCGTTGCAAAAAATGGCCAGGAAGCGTGCATCTGGCGCAGGAGGCGTTTCCCTTTGGCGCCCTCGGCGAGGATGCAATCGAGTGCGGTCCCGAGCCCGTACCAGCCGGGGAAGTTGACCCGGCTTTGCATCCAGGAGAACACCCACGGAATGGCGCGCAGATCGGACACTTTCTGGCTCGCCTTCCGATAAGTGGGACGCGAACCGAAACGCAGGTTGCCGATCTGGTCGATCGGCGTCGCCTCGCGCCAGAATTCGAGGAATTGCGGATCGTCATTTACGGCGGCTTGGTAAGCAGTGACGCTGGCCGCGCTCATGCGTTCCATCGCTGCGCTCCAGGCGGCGGGAATTTCCGGTGGCTGCTGCGCGGCGCGGGCGCCGAGGAGGACGCCGTAGGTCATCTGCTCGAGGACGCGATGGGCGAGATCGGGATCGTGGTAGCGGGTGGAGAGCACTTCGCCTTGCTCGGTCACGCGAATGCCGCCGTCGCGCAGTCCGACGGGCTGGGCGAGGATCGCTTTCGCGGCCGGACCGCCTCCGCGTGCGATGCTTCCGCCGCGGCCGTGGAAAAGCGTGATGCGCAAATTCTTCGCGGCCGCGACTTCGGTGATGCGTTCCTGCGCGCGGTAGAGCGCCCAGTTCGCCGCGAGGTAGCCGCAATCCTTGTTGCTATCGGAATAGCCGAGCATGACGTGCTGATGCCGGCTCTGTTTCTCGAGCAGCGCGGCATAGTCCTTCTGCTCCGCGAGCTGCTCGAGAATGGTGGGCGCGCGGTTGAGATCGTCGAGCGTCTCGAAGAGCGGCGCGATCGGCAGGGCCGCGCCGGCGAGGCGCATGAGCAACTGCACTTCCAGCAAGTCGGAGACTTCCGTCGTCATGCTGATGATGTAAATCCCGAGCGCTTCCGGGCCGAACTTGTGCGCGGTCAACGCGGCCAGCCGGAGCGGCTCGATGACGTGCCGGGTTTGCTCGGAGAATTCCACCAGCGCCATTAGGGCGAGCGGGCGCGCGGCCGCGATCGCCTCCGAGAGGGCGCGGCGTTTCTCCGTCTCGCTGAGTTTCGGGTAATCGCTGCGACCGATAATTTCGGCGACGGCTGCTTCGTGTTGGCCGGAGTGTTGCCGCAGATCGAGCCGCGCGGTGTGCAATCCAAAGACCTCCATCGTCTGGATGGCGGTCGCCAATTCTCCCTCGGCCAGGAGCGCGCCGCGGCCGGCGGCGAGGCTGCGCCGGATGGCTTCGAACGTCTCGAGAATCGAAGCGGCGCGCAGGAAAGGCCGCTCAGCCACTTCTTCGCTGGCGAGACTTTTCTCGTCGCCGACGCGGCGGAGGCTGAGATCGATTTGGTCGCGCACAGCGGCGAGGAGAAGCCGATACGGCTCGTGCGGATAGCGCGCGCTCAAGTGTTCCAGACGGGGGCTGAGATCGCGATGTTGCTGCACGAGCGCGCGCACTTCCGAGGAGATTTTGGCGCGCCGGTCCGAGACGGTGATGGAGCGCGAAAGCTCGCGGACTTGTCGCCGCAATTTCGTTAGGGCCAATTGCCGATGCAGCAGGAGCACCTCGGCGGTGACGGCTGATGTGACGTTCGGATTGCCATCGCGATCGCCGCCGATCCACGAGCCAAAAGTCAGCCAGCGCTCCGGCGGCCGGACCTCCGGGAAATGGCGGGCGAGCGCTCGCGCCATGTCCATTTGCAGGCGCGGGAGCGTGTCGAAAAGAGTGGTGTCGAAATACCAAAGGCCGGTTCGCGCTTCATCCGTCACCTCCGGTTGCGCGACGCGGCTGCGATCGGTCAACCAAAGGGAAGCGATCTCTCGTTCGATCTGGGCGGGATCGGGCACCTCCGCCTGCTGCTCTGGGAGCTGCCGGCGGCGCAGGATCTCGGCCAGCCGCTGCAGCTTCGCCAGCAGCGTGCGCCGCTTCGATTCGGTCGGGTGCGCGGTGAAGACCAGTTCGATCTGCAAGCGGTCGACCAGCGCCTGCATCTCAGCGCTGGTCACGCCGGATTGCTTCAGCTCCGCGATCGCGGCGGCGATCGATTCGCGCATAGGTTTGGCTGCTGCGCTGGCTTGCCCGGCACGCCGCCGACGGAGAATCATGACGCGGAAATTTTCCTCCGCGAGGTTGACCAGCTCGAAGTAGAGAGTGAACGCCATCGCCTGGTGGATGGCCTCAGCCGGGGAGAGTTTCGCAGCCGTCGCGGCGAGCCGGGCGGCTGCGCGCGGTTCACCGTTGCGGCTTGCCTTGGCCAGCGTGCGCAACTTCTCCACCGTCTCGAAAGTGGCGCGGCCTTCCAGTTGCGAGATAACGTGCCCGAGGGCGTTGCCGAGGAAGCGGATCTCCGAGCTGAGAGCCGACAAATCCTGCAAAGCAGAAGAACGGGAAGTGCGTGCGGCCATGCGAGGAGAATTCGACGAGATCTTTTTTACCACAGAGAACGCAGTGAGCGCAGAGGTTTTAGGATTTTGCCTCAATCACTGTGTGCTCTGTGGCGGTTTTGCATTCGCGGCGGGGTCCGGGCGGCGCTTCCTGCGGGCGCAGCTAAGACATCATTTCGAACAGTTCCCGCTACCGGCGTAAATCGCTTCGCTCTACGCGGCTCTTGATTCCTGCAAATGGCTTCGCTCCACCCGGCCAATCACGAAACCGGCCGTGCGGCCCATCCCTTTTGCGCGGGACCAACCGCGTGAGGCGCCGCCTTTTTACGCGAGATCGACCGCGTGAGGCGCAGCCTTTTTACGCGGGCTCCGCCGGAGTCTGTTCGTCATCGCCGGTCGCGTCGTCCCCAGCCGAAGGATCGGCGGCGTTTTCCAGCTTGCGCTGTTTTTTCGCTTCCTTCTTCTTCTGTTTCTCCAGCTCTTTACGGCGTTTTTCGCCGGAGTAATTCGGTTTGGCCACGGCGTTATTCCTCTGGTTGCTGGTTCATTTTTAGAGATTCATGGCCCATGACAAGGCCAAACGTCGGTGGTGGAACTCCGCTGTCAAAGGGGAGACGCGGGTCTGCTGCGGTCATCTAGCAACGATGTCTACTGCTGGTCTCGCAGGCGAGCCGCGTAGTTTTGTGGTACACCCTTAAAATGGAAATTAGACGAAATGGTTCACGAGCGTCCGGCGTCGGGCCGGTTGACTGGTTTAGTGGCACAGTGCGGATGGATCCGCTCTTCGAAGCGCCGGAGCCGGCGCGGGTGCGCTGCGCCAGTGTGACCTTCGAGCCCGAGGCGCGCACGGCGTGGCATACGCATCCGTTGGGCCAGACGCTCATTGTCACCTCCGGCTGCGGGCGGGTGCAGCGGGAGGGCGGAAAGATCGCGGAGATTCGGCCGGGCGATGTGATCTGGTTTCCGCCTAACGAGAAGCATTGGCACGGCGCCGCGCCGACCACGGCAGTGACGCACATCGCGATTCAGGAAGCGCTCGATGGAGAGGCGGTGGTTTGGTTGGAGCAGGTAAGCGACGAGCAATACGCCAGCTGAACCGCGCAAAGGACTCGCCTTCACTCGCGTCGCTGACATATTTCACCTCATGAACTGGCGCGAACACATCCTCAGCGACCCGCAGATTCTGCGGGGCAAGCCGTGTATCAAAGGCACCCGCATCCCGGTGGCGCTCATCCTAGGCTACCTGGCCGCAGGACGGGATGCGGCTGCAATCGAGCAGGAGTTCCCCGACCTCACGGCGGCAGACGTGGCGGCGTGCCTGGACTACGCCCGCGAGTTGGCGGAATTTGAAGCCGTCCCGGCATGAGCCTCCGGTTCCTGAGCGACCAATGCGTCCCGGCGGAAATCTCCGCGACGCTCTGCCGCCACGGACACCAAGTCACCCTGCTCCGCGAAGTCCTGCCCATCCGCTCGCTCGATCCCGTCGTCATGGCCAAGGCGCAGGAACTGGGCGCCGTGCTCGTCTCGCTCAATGGTGATTTTGCCGACATCGTGGCTTACCCGCCCGCCAGCTATCTCGGCATCATCGCCATCCAATTGCACAACCACCCCGAGGTCATCCCTGAACTGATGGAACGGCTGCTCGCCTTCCTCCACGGCCATCCTGATCAGGAATTCTACCACGGCAAACTCCTGCTCGCAGAAGTCCACCGTGTCCGAATCAGGCAGTAAACTTTCCGAGAAAAACATGCCGGACGAATTTCCCTACGACGTTTTCCTCAGCCACAGCGCGAAGGACAAGGCGGTGGTGCGCCCGCTGGCGGAGCGGTTGCGGGCGGGCGGGGTGAAGGTGTGGTTCGATGAATGGGTGCTCAAGCCCGGCGACAGCATCGAAAAGAACCAGTCGAAGACTGCGAAGATCGAGGAAGGGCTGGAGCGCTCGCGCGTGCTGGCTTGTCTCGCCGAAGCACCCACGCGAAGGCGGATGCTCGGCATGTCGGCCCACGCGTTCGGCTCGGACTGGGCGCAGTTGGCTTGTCCCGCCGTAGCTTCTGAGCGAAGGCGGAAGTCTGGCACCTTCCGCTTTCGCGACCCGCCGAACAAGGAGCGCCGCTTCCTTCCCCTGCGGCTGGACGACGCCTCCCCCGCGCAGTTCCTTCCATTCGCCGAATTGACTATTTCGGTAAGCCAGGTAAGCCTTCGTCCATGAACAGCGCGACGATCTCCACGAAAGGCCAGTTGGTGATTCCCACTCGCTTTCGGAAAGCCCTGCACCTTCAGGCCGGTGACAAGGTCTCGCTCACGCTGGAAGGCGACAAACTCCTTCTCCAGCGCGAGCAACCGAGACGCGCCAGGCTCGTTCGCGGCAAGTTCGGTCGGCTCGTTCTCGTCGCACCGCCGGGCGCACCAGCCATGACACCAGAACGGATCAAAGCCCTCCGGGACGAATACCCGTGAGCCACCTGCTGGACGTGAGCCTCCTGCTCGCCTGTGCGTGGTCGGGCCACGTTGATCACGCCCGCGCAAACCGATGGTTGAATTCCACGACGAAATTCGCCACCGCACCCATCGCGCAAATGGGCTTCCTCCGGGTGAGCATGAGCGCCGCCTATGGCGCATCCTTGGCCGACGCTCAGGATGCCCTGCACGCCATCCTTCAGCTCAAATCCCACCGCTTCGTGACCGATGCCGTGCGCGCGGATTCGCTGCCGGCACTTTCCAGCAACAAGGATGTGACGGACGCCCATTTCGTGAAATTGGCAGCCAGTCACGGCCTCAAGCTCGCGACTTTGGATGACGAGTTGTGCAAGAAAACATGGGCTGCCGGCATCGCCGAAAACCCGCTTTGATTCACGCCCATGCCTGACGAATTCCAATTCGACGTCTTCCTCAGCCATAGCGCGAAGGACGAGGCGGTGGTGTGCCCGCTGGCGGAGCGTTTGCATGCGGAAGGCCTGCGCCGGAACTCTCAACCCTCAACCGCCTCCCGACTCGGACTGGGCGCAGTTGGCTTGTCCCGCCGTAGCTTCTGAGCGAAGGCGGAAGGCCGGCACCTTCCGGTTTCGCCACCCGCTCAACAAGGAGCGCCGCTTCCTTCCCCTGCGCCTCGACGACGCCATCGAAGGCTCCCTGGCGCAAAGGACTCGCCTTCACTCGCGCCGCTGACATATTTCACCTCATGAACTGGCGCGAACACATCCTCAGCGACCCGCAGATTCTGCGGGGCAAGCCGTGCATCAAGGATACCCGCATTCCGGTGGCCCTGATTCTCGGCTACCTCGCTTCAGGGCGGGATGCGGCTGCAATCCAGCGAGAATTCCCGGACCTCACGGCGGCAGACGTGGCGGCGTGCCTCGATTACGCCCGCGACTTGGCGGAATTTGAAGCCGTCCCGGCATGAGCCTCCGGTTCCTGAGCGACCAATGCGTCCCGGCAGAGATCACCGGGACGCTGCGGCGCCACGGATACCAAATCACCTTGCTGCGTGAAGTCCTGCCCATCCGCTCGCCTGATCCCGAGGTCATCGCCAAGGCGCAGGAACTCGGTGCCGTGATGGTTTCGCTCAATGGTGATTTCGCCGACATCGTGGCTTATCCACCCGCCAGTTACCTCGGCATCATTGCGATCCAATTGCACAACGAAAGAAGACGATCGCCACCGGACTCATTAATTCTTTCGCCCCTCCGGGGCTTTGAATGGTTTTGTTGCCCATTCATCCCAGCGATAAAGCGCTGGGCTCTTGTCGGGCGTCCCTGCAGGACTTTGTCAGCCGCCAGCCCGGAGATTCAGCAGCGGGTGCGCGACATGCAGGAGGAGTCCGCGATCTAGCTGAGCAACCAGAGCAAGCAACGCGCGCTGGTGGGCGAGGTCATCTCCACCGTGGCGCTCGCGGACCAGATCAGCCGGGAGTTCAAGGTGAGCGATCAGGGCATCGACATGGAGATTGAGTTCAATGACGACGCGCACGAGGCCACCGGCGCGAAACTGTATCTGCAACTCAAGTCGGGCGATTCCTACACGCGCAAGCGCAGGAGCGACGGCGCGGAAATCTTCACGCTCAAGAAGCCGCGTCACGCGGAATACTGGATAGCGCAGGCGTTCCCCGTGCTGCTGGTGATCCGCAATTCCGAGGACGAAGTCCGCTGGATGGAAGTGCGCGACTGGCTGAAGCGCGCGAGCGAGTTCGGAAAGAAGCCGGTGAAACAGATCGTTTTCGAGAGCGAACGCTTCGACGTGATGAGCGTGCGGCGGTGGCGGGAGCGGGTACTTCTCTCGGCGGTCGCGGCGTAATGAACCGGCGCTCTGTTGCCGTGTTTCGCAGGGATGCCTCGACGCAGCGAGGCGGCTTCATGGTGGGCCGGCTACGTGAGCCTGGCCCGACCAGCGGGAGACGCGCCGACTATTGTGACTTGAGCACTTCGATAAAGGGTTCTTGCCCCGAAAGCTTTCGGGGTTGATGCGGCCGATGCTTTTCATCCGCTTTTGGTTTTCATTTTTGATTACAGCCGTGAACGAATGGTCTGCGCCAGCGGTGGCGGCGCGGATGGAAGAGCTCGGTGACTTGATTCGTTTCCGGATCGATGCCCGTCAGGTTCGAACCCTTGTGGAGGTTACAGTCGATGCAGGCGAGAGCCAGATTTCCGAGTTCGTCCGTGCCGCCGTGAAAGCGGGGAACGATATGCTCGAGGTGGAGTACGGCCAGCGGCGAATCGCTCTGATGAAGCTGGCAATACTCGCAACGGTTATCAGCGCGATCTCGCACCGCGGCGCGAATCGCGCGGTTCATCTCTACGACACGCTGGCCATCTGGCGCGCTTGTCGTCGCAACACGGCCACGAACTTGTTCGCCCGCACATAGCCTTCGTATTCCGATCGTTCCGCGTCTCTCAATTCCCCCTCGGTGGATTTCTCAGCGAGAGCTTCGATGCGCGACTGTAATTCCGGAGAGGAGCGGAACTTTAGAATGGCGTTAAGCTTGTCCGGCAGCACGATTTCCAGCACGGGACGAATCCCACGCTCGAAAGCCACTGCTTCGGCGGTTGTTGCCATGGCGAGACCCTACTCAGACGGGCGGGTTTTGACAAAGGGAGAATCGGACCACCGCGGCTTGGTGCCCTCCATGTCGGCTACTGCGACTTGAGCACTTCGATGAAGGCCTCCTGCGGGATGTTGATGCGGCCGATGCTTTTCATCCGCTTTTTTCCTTCTTTTTGCTTCTCGAGCAGTTTGCGCTTTCGGCTGATGTCGCCGCCGTAGCATTTCGCGGTAACGTCTTTGCGCAACGCGCTGACGCTTTCGCGGGCGATGATCTTGCCGCCGATGGCGGCCTGGATGGCGACTTGGTAAAGCTGGTTGGGAATGACTTCCTTGAGCTTGGAGGCGAGCTGGCGGCCGCGAGCTTCGGCGCGCTCGCGGTGGACGATCATGCTAAAGGCGTCGACGGGTTCGCCGTTTACGAGGATGTCGAGCTTGACCAGTTTATCGGCGCGGTAGCCGGCGTGCTCGTAATCCATGGAGCCGTAGCCGCGGGTGATGGACTTTATCTTGTCGTTGAAGTCGACCAGGATTTCGTTCAGCGGCAATTCGCAATGGAGCATGACGCGACGGGTATCGAGCGTCTCGGTGTGGTCCATGATGCCGCGCTTTTCCATGATGAGCTGGAGGATGTCGCCGATGGATTCGTTAGGGCACAACACGTAGGCGCGGACGATGGGCTCGCGGATTTCGTCGATGACGCTGGGATCGGGAAGATGCGCGGGGTTATCAACGAGGACGACTTCACCGCGGGTGGTGAGGATTTCGTAGATGACGCTGGGGGACGTGGCGATGATGTCCATGTCGTACTCGCGGCGGAGGCGTTCCTGGATGATCTCCATGTGGAGGAGGCCGAGGAAGCCGCAACGGAAGCCGAAGCCGAGGGCGACGGAGCTTTCGGGTTGGTAGATGAAAGCGGAGTCGTTCAGGCGCAGCTTCGCGATGGCGGATTTCAGGTGCTCGAAGTCGGCGGTGTTGATCGGGTAGATCCCGCTAAAGACCATCGGATGGATTTCCTGGAAGCCGGGGAGCGCTTCCTTCGCCGGATTGCGCTGGTCGGTGATGGTGTCGCCGATTTTGATGTCGGCGGTGGTTTTGATGTTGGCGATGAAATAGCCGACATCGCCGGCGCTCAGTTTATCCTGAATGAACATCTTGGGTGTGAAGACGCCGACTTCTTTGATCTCGTAGCGGGAGTCGTTGTTCATCATGCGCACGGCCTGGCCGGCGACCATGCTGCCGGACATGACGCGGACGTAGGCGACGACGCCGCGGTAAACATCGAAGACGGAATCGAAGACGAGGGCGCGCAGGATATTGTCTTTCGGCTCGGTCGGCGGCGGGATGCGGTGGACGACAGCTTCGAGGATGTCTTCGATGCCGATACCCATCTTGGCGCTGCAATCGATGGCTTCTTCAGCGGGGATTTGGAGGATCTCCTCGATCTGACGATGCACCGACGGTATGTCGGCATTCGGTAGATCGATCTTGTTGATCACCGGGACGATGGTGAGGCCCTGCTTGTGGGCAAGGTGGACGTTCGCGACGGTTTGGGCTTCGACGCCTTGTGCGGCATCGACGATTAGCAAAGCGCCCTCGCAAGCGGCGAGGGAGCGCGAAACCTCGTAGGCAAAATCGACGTGGCCGGGCGTGTCGGAGAGATTGAGGCGGTAGGTCTTTCCGTTCTTCGCGGTGTAGCGCATCGCGACCGGGTGGGCCTTGATCGTGATCCCGCGTTCGCGTTCCAGATCCATCGAATCGAGGAGTTGATCCTGGCGTTCGCGATCCTGGATCGTGCCGGTGCGCTCGAGCAAACGATCCGAGAGAGTGGTCTTGCCGTGATCGATATGCGCGATGATGCAGAAATTGCGCGTGAGCTCGATGGACATGGCGGGCTGCACTATGCGGGCGCGGGGAGGGGAGTCAATGAATGCGGTCGCGGCGAGTGCGTTTAGCGAGGGGGCGGATGAGATTTCTTGGCGGCGGCGGCGGGGCGGAAGTCCCGGCTTGGCGGGTAAAGTAACAACCGTGTTACCTTTGGTTATTTGACTGCATTCGGCATAAAAAGCAGGGTTCGGGAGTCGTAGAAGATTGCCATGGAGACCTTACAAATGAATATTCAAAATGTCCGCCGCACCGTCGTTTTCGCCCTCGCCGCGCTGAGCTTGGCCACTGCTCAAGCGCAGACGCCGAGCCCATCTCCCAGCGTGAGCCCGTCTCCCAGCGCCAGTCCATCTCCGAGCGCCAGTCCATCGCCGAGCGCGAGTCCGTCGCCGAGCGCGAGTCCATCGCCGAGCGCGAGTCCGTCGCCAAGCGCCAGTCCGACGCCGTTGCCGAGTTGCAATCCGACCGGCAGCGCCAGCATGACGATTAACGGCGCCTTTAGTCCGAGCGTGCTCAACATCGCCTCCGGCACGCAGGTCACCTGGACGAACACCGGTGGGTCACGGGTGCGCATCCGTGATATTGGCCACGTTTTCTTCGATAGCGGCGACCTCCAGACGGGGCAGTCGTTTTCCTTCACCTTCTGCGCGCCCGGCAATTATCAGATCGAGGACAGTCGCGGCGGTGCCCAAGCGACCATCATTGCGACAGGCGCGGGTCCGTCTCCGAGCCCGTCTCCGAGCGCGAGCCCGTCGCCGAGCGCGAGTCCGTCTCCAAGCGCGAGCCCGTCACCGAGTGTGAGTCCGTCTCCAAGCGCGAGCCCGTCTCCGAGCGCGAGCCCGTCTCCGAGCGCGAGCCCGTCTCCGAGCGCGAGCCCGTCTCCGAGCGCGAG
>JBBSPM010000052.1:0-36189 GCA_038258815.1 Chthoniobacterales bacterium | reverse complement strand
TGCGCCCCATCTGTGTTCATGCTTTCGACGCGGTAGCCTTCGCTTTCATACAATGCTCGGAGTTGGTTTCGCATCCACTCTCCAAGCACGGCGGGGGCTGCCGCCTCCAGACTGTTTTCGCTGCAAAGATGTTAAAGCGCCAGAATTGGCCAATCTAGAGTCGAGCGTTCAATCCGAGCGGGCCATTGCGTCGCCGAGGGCCGCTCGTTCCATGGGGTTCTATCAAGGATGATCCGCCAATAAATGGGAGGAGTGGCGCCCGCCGCCGCTACGCGCTTTCGGCCTAAGAGAAGAAAAGCCCCGTCGGTGTTCGCAATCTGGCAGCACCGCCGGGGCGATCCTCGTCACTTGGCTTTCCACGGATTGTCTCGCGCTTTGTGCGGCTATAAGGAAAGATGCTAATTCTCAAAATGATCGTATTTTGCAACAGCAATGCCTTGGACTGAGAGCTTCCTTCACAGATTGGAGATGCATCTTGGCGCGACGTTTCCGACGATGGAGGCGTGCTACACTCTTTCGGAAGGGACGCTCTCCGCTCTTTCGGAGGTAGTCGGTAGCAAGCTTCCTGCAGAGGCGAGCTTCGTCACGTTCGGCTCGCTCGCCCGGAGAGAATACACGGAAGGGAGCGACTTGGATTGGTGTCTGATGATCGATGGGAAAGCTGACGCTGAGCACCGTGAGTTGGAGCGGCAGTTAAAAAAGACGCTCTCGGATAGCGGCAAGTTCGGCGATCCCAATCCTGCGGGTGCGTTTGGAGCACTCGTTTTCGGACATGAGGTCATCCACTGCATCGGCGGGATGCACGATACAAACGCGAGTCTGACGCGACGTCTGTTGCTATTGCTTGAATCGGCTGAAACCGCGCCACACTCGCCGCTGAGTCCTCGCCTCAGCCTGATGCGCGGCATCCTCCAACGCTATTTTGCTGAAGAGGCTCACTTTCCTGGCAAGCAGTTCTTTCCACGCTTTTTCCTTAACGATGTCGTGCGCTACTGGCGGACGATTGCCGTGGATTACGCTGCCAAAATCAGTGAACGCGGTGCGGCTGGTTGGGCGCTCCGAAACGCCAAACTACGCTTTTCGCGCAAGCTGCTCTACATCGCCGGGCTCCTCCTTGCATATGAGACGACATTGTTCCCCGAATCGGACTTAATCCCGTTCGCGGAGGCGCAGCAAGGTTCACTTTTCGATGAGGAACAGCCAGAGCTCTCGAGCACGGAGCATTGCTTTCAGGCCCTGCAGCTCACGCCGCTGGAGCTGCTCGCACGAGCGTGCATCAAGCTAAATTTATCAAAGGTGCATGTCGCAGCGTTGTTTCAGGACTACGACAGGTTTCTCAAAATCCTCTCGACGACGGACAAGCGCGATCAGCTTAAGAAGCTCACCTTTGAGCAATCTGAATCGGATCCAATCTTCCAAGAAGTCAGGACGCTCGGGCGTGAATTTCAGGATTCTCTTAAACACCTCTTCCTGACGCCTGACACGGAACTAGGCAAATTGACTCTTAAATTCGGAGTATTCTGATGAGAAGATTCGGTTTTTCTACAGGTGCATTAGCCAAGAGTGACGTACAGCGTGCGCTCTCAATGGCCGCCCAGCACGACACGAGCGCTATTGAGTATTCCGCGTTACGCATCGGCGAACTTGAGGCGATGGTGAGCTTCCTGACCCATCACGAGACTGGGCACTTTGGTTACATCGCTTTCCACGCACCAAGTCGCTTTGACTCCCAAGACGAGCGACGGGTCGTTGAGTTGCTTCGCCTGCTGGTTGAAAAGCTCAATTTGCAGATCGTTATTCATCCCGACGCGATTCATGATTTTACCATGTGGAACACTTTCGGTGAAAAGCTATGCGTGGAGAACATGGACCATCGAAAACCAATTGGTCGGACAGCAGATGAGTTAGGCGAAGTGTTCGCAAAGTTACCTGATGCCCGACTTTGCTTTGACATTGGCCACGCTCACGAAATCGACCGCAGCATGACGCTGGGCTACGAAATCGTTAAGCGGTTTCGGAACCGGATTGCTCATGTCCATGCAAGTGAAGTGTCCGATGACTGTCGACACCGGCCTTTTAGTGCCTCGTCGCACGCCGCATTCTCAAGGCTTGCTGGTCTTATTCCGGCGTCCGTGCCGGTTATCTTAGAAACGGATGTGCCGGAGAGCCGAGTCGGCGCTCAACTCGACGAAGCGAAAGACATCTTTCCCAGCGTGGATTAGAAGAATGCCGATTCCGCGTGGATGCGGCTTGGGAGAATGAGATCGAGCGCCGGTTCACAGTATCGATTCCGGGCTCGCGCAGAGCCGACCTTTCGCGTAGATCGTGGCGGAAGCCGTTTAGCAGTTGGGTCGATGAGCCCGGTCTCCTGACGCCAACGGCGCGCTGTGCGGGCATAAAAAAAGACCGGAGATTCATCACCATTTGGTTTTATCCAAGTGGGGAGAGGAATAGCCCCCGGACAGTGGAGAAATGTTGACCTGATATCGAACTGAGGCAAGCAGCATCAAAGCGCACACGGCACGCGGACGCCGGGGTGATTACGCGGAAAATCAAAATCGCGCGATGGACGAGTGCAGACGTCCAAACGATTGCGTCGGGGAGACGGAGACGGTGTTCCTGCCGTAGCGTGATGGCGCGTCGCGCGATGATTACGTCCAATTCGATGAGCTTAAACGCTCGCAAGAAATCTTCGCGCATTTCGCGCTGCTCTGCGGTGCGGGCTCCAACCAGCATCTCTATCCAGCTGATGCGGCTAATAAGCAGCTTATCGTAACGGACCAACTCTTCGGCGGAAGAGGGGATGCCGTCGAAGTAATCGATCAATACGTCGGAGTCGATGCAGGCGATCATCGCCATTCTTCGCGCAAGCGGCGCACCGTCTTCACGCTGTCTTCTTTGCGATAACGCTTGCTGCTGCCAAAAGCTGGATGAGCCGCGAAATCGATGCCGCCTTTCCCGCGGACCGGAACAAACGCTTCGACCGCGCGCCGGACGGCTTCCGCGCGGGAAATGCCTTCGCGTTTCCGATACGAATCGAGCGCTTTGATTTGCGTCTCGGGCAGGTCTACGATCGTTCGCATTCTGTCATCATGCGATGATGACGCGGCAGCGTCAATTATCCGCGCAACGGGCCCCTAGATTTTCCGGAAGATGCGCAGGAGCTGGCTGGCGCGGGAGGGATCGGAGGCGAACTCGAAGACGGAGAGGGTGACGTTCATGAACTGGGAGTAGCCCGGCGTCTGGTGGGCCGTTTCTTCGTCGAGGTTTTGGAAGGCCATCGACCAATCGTCGAAGTCGCGCATGTCGGTCTCGTTTTCGAGCAGGACGGTGATGTCGTGGTGGCGGGGATCGCGCTGGATGCGCTGGAAGGTGGCGCGCACGCTGGCTTCGTCGCCTTCGAGGAGCTGGAGGAACCGGCGTTCTTTGTAGAGGAGGATCCCGCTGACGTCGGCGCTCTCGTTGCGTTCGCGGCTTTGGCGCAGGAGCCCGAGAAGGTCGTCAGCGGAAAAGGAATCGGCCGCGAGGCTGACGTAAACGAGTTGGAAAATGAGCATCAGGCTTTGAGTTGGCTGCGTGCGTGCGCACGGTCTTGCGCCAGGGCTTCCAATTCGCGCGTCAGGCTCTCCCACTTGTCCGGGCGGAGCGGACCGAGGAGCAGTTCAAGCAGTCGCGAAATACGCGGATCGTCCGGCATCGACTTGGGAGACATCCTCGCGGGTGAAGATGGAAACGACGGCGTGGCCTTTGTCCTCAATTGCCTGACGACCACCTTCCTGTCGGTCGACCAAAACGAGAACGAAGGCAACCCGGCCTCCCGAGTTCTCGATCGCTTCAATGGCCTGGAGAGTCGAGCCGCCAGTGGTGATGACATCGTCCACCACCACCACCGCTTGTCCGGGAACGAAATTCCCTTCGATCAGTTTGTGCATGCCGTGTTTCTTGGCGGATTTCCGGACGCTGAATGCTTTGAGATCGTTGGTTGGGCTCTCTATTTGCGCCGCCAGCGCAATGCTCAGGGACATCCAATCGGCACCCATCGTCAGGCCGCCAATGGCGTCGACCGAGAGATGAAGCGCGACCGCTTTTTCCTGGAGCAGCTGCCACCCGACGGAACCCAGCAGCAACGCCGCGCGCGGGTCGGACGTGGTCTGCTTTGCGTCGACGTAGAGGTCGCTTCTGGCCCCAGACGCGAGTTCAAAGTCGCCATGCCGCACGGACTTTTCCATGAGAAGAGCCAGCAACGCGGCACGGTCGTTTTGCATGTTCGACATATGACACGGCGCCCGCCCGACGTAAACCCTCAACGCCTTTCCGCCTCCAGATGATGACCGACGACGAACTTAAACAGCACGAAGCACAGCCCTGAACCCGCGGCGAAGCCGGCGTGCATGAGCCAGAAGGTGGTGGTGGGCATGGTCTGGTAGAAGCCGCCGACCCAGCCGACCATGGTGTTGGCGAAGAAGAAGGCCAGGTAGTAGAGGCCGATGATGGTGGCGTTGATCGCTTTGGGCGCGACTTTGGCGAAGAGGGCGAGGCTGACGGGCAGGAGATGGGCGAAGGCGATGCTGTTCAGGAAGTGGAAGGCGACAGGCCAGAAGAGGCCGATTTTTTGTCCGGCGCCCTGGGTGGCGGCGGCGGTGAAGAGGCACATGGCGCCGCCGATGGAGAATACGGAGCCGATGATGATCTTGGTGATTTCGTCGGGTTCGCGCCAGCGCTTCCCATACCAACGGTAGAAGAGCGCGACGAGGGCGAGGAAGCTGACGCTGACGATGGCGTCGAGGGTGACGAGCCAGGTGGTGGGGAGTTTGTTTCCGCGGAAGACGAGGTCGAACTGCTGATCGCCCCAGATGAGGTAGGCGTTGAAGATCTGGTTGTTCGGGACAATGGCGACGGCGAGGACGGGGATGAGCGCGAGCAACGCAATGACGGCGCGCCAATCGCGGCCGGTGAGTGCGACGCGCGGCGTGGCGGCGGCTTTCGCAGCGCGGGCTTCGAGTTCTTCGCCGCGCAGATATTTTTGGCCGGAGAGGTAGATACCGATGGCGATGAGCATGCCGACGCCGGCGGCAGCGAAGCCGTAGTGCCAGCCGTAGATTTCGCCGAGCGTGCCGACGATTAGCGGCGAGGCGATGACGCCGGCATTGATGCCGAGGTAGTAAATCTGGAAGGCGTCGGCGCGGCGGAGATCCTCGGGTTTGTAAAGGGAGCCGACCTGGCTGGCGATGTTGCCTTTGAACATGCCGCAACCGAGCACGAGGCAGAGAAGCGCGAAGAGGAAGAAGCCTTCGAAGGCCATGAGGAAATGGCCAGCTGCCATGGTGAAGGCGCCGAGCAGGACGGTGCGGCGCCGGCCTAACAAGCGGTCGGCGAGGAAGCCGCCGAAGATGGGCGTGAGATAAACGCTGGCGGCATAGGTGCCGAAGATGGCGGAAGCGAGCGCCTGGCCCTCGAGTCCGCCGTAGAGATGGCGGAAGGTTTCAAAGCCGATCACGTGCTCGATGCGGCCCGGGAGCAGGAGATACTTGACCATGTAAAGGACAAGCAGTGCCTGCATGCCGTAGTAGGAAAAGCGTTCCCACGCCTCGGTGAAGGCGAGATACCAAAGCCCGCGCGGATGGCCGAAGAAATCGGGCATGTGGTCTTCGCCCACGAGCGGCGCGGCGTCTTCGGGTTCGGCGGTGGCGGTCATGGTGCGGTAGACTAGCGGGAAACGGTGCGAAGTGTAAATGGCACGCTGGCGCGCTCTGTTACGTGCAGTGAACTCATGAGAACCGAATGGTTCTTGTGAAGCGATTTTTCGCAGTGGTGCTGGCAATGGGATTTTTCGTGGTCGCGGCTGCGGCCGACGACCACCTGCGGACGGTGCAGGCAAAGCTGAAGGAGGGCGGCTTTTATTTCGGCAAAATGGACGGCGCGCCAAGCAGCGAATTGTCGGCTGCGGTGACGCGTTATCAGATCCGGAATGGACTCGAAATCACCGGAACGCTCGACCCGAAGACAAGCAAGGCGCTCGGCGTAAAGGCGGAGGCAAACACTCCGGCGGCGGACTCCGAGACCTGGCGCCGCCTGCGCAAGACGGACCCGCAATTTCTCGCGCGGGCGAGGGCGGCGAAGAAGGCGCCCTCAACCTTCGCGCCGCGCGAGGACGCGGCAGACGAGCCACCAACACGTGCGCTGGAGCCCGCGGGCGAAGGCGGTTCGAGGTTGATTTTGAGCCGGGAGCGTCTGCGCGATTACGTGGCCGCCTTTGTGCTCGCTGGATTGGATCCACACGTCGGCGCCGAGCTGGAATTCTTTGCGGACCGCGTGCGCTATTACAATGATGGGATCGTCGGACGGGAGAAAATCCGTCGAGATCTACAGCGTTACGCCGCACGCTGGCCCCAACGACGGTTCCGGCTGGCCGGCGAGGTCAAGGTGGAGCCGCAACCGGATAGCCGCTTGCGAGTTACGTTTCCGCTTCGTTACGAATTGCGGAACGGCGTGAAACATTCGTCGGGAAAGATTCGCAAGACTTTGATCCTGGAGGTCCTGGGGGAAGACCTGCAAATCGTGGGTGTAGACGAAAGCAAGGGGCGCTAGGGCAGGATGAAAAGGAACGCGGAAAGGAGAAACTCTCCGGCTTCCCGGCTCCCGGATTCACTTCTTTTTTCCGCGTTCCTGTTTTCCTGAATCAACTCTCCAATGCCTGAGCACGCGATGCTGCGGGGTCGCGGTGGCGTGGTCGCTCGTCGTCGCAATCAGCTCGCGGCGACGCAGGAGTTCGAGCGCACTTTGCACCGCGCTTTTCGAGAGGCCGGTGTTTTCGGCCATCGTGCGCAGGCTGCCCGCGAGCGGTTTCCATTTCGCGCGCGCGGCCTGTCCGTAGAGATGCAGGTAAACGAGATAGGCGGCCGGTTGGCGATCGTGACCGACGAGGTCGCGCATCAGGACGTCGAGCACGTAATCGTCGATCGGGATGGTTGCGCGGAAACGCGGCACAGCCATTCCGTTTACCAGCTATACCGATGAACGGACAGTGATTTATCGTCGTCAGCGCGGGTCGTCTCTGGACGCGGCAAGCGCCATGCACTTACGCTTCGTCCGCCATGATCAAGCGAATCAAGTTCGTCAGCATCCCCACCGAGAATCAGAATCGCGCGCTGGATTTTTACACGGAGAAACTCGGGTTCACCATCATCACCGATCAGCCGTTCGATGAGAAGCAACGCTGGATCGAGTTGCGCATTCCGAAGGCGGAGACGCGTGTGGTGCTTTTCACCGCGGAAGGCGAGGAGAAACGGATCGGCTCGATGATGCCGATGTCGTATGCGTGCGAAGATATCGACGCGACCTACGAGGAATTGAAGGGGCGCGGCGTGGAGTTCGAGGGCCCGCCGGAGAAGCAGCCGTGGGGGACCTACGCGATGTTCAAGGACAGCGAGGGGAACCGCTTCGTGCTCTCGGCGGATTAGCGCCAGCAGTCGGTCAGCGCGTCTCGCCGGCCATGACGTCGTGCGGTTTCAGCGGGACGGGGAAAGGTTCGAGCGGCATCGGTTCGTCGTGCTCGAGGAACTCGGCGCAAGTGCGAAAGAATTCGGCTTCGGTCGTTAAGCGGCGGATGCGGTGCAAGAATTCGCCGGTCGGTTCCACGCCGAGGCCAATGAAGTTCATATACTTTTTCATGTTCGCGACTTGGGCCGATTCACGCGGGCCGGCGATGTGGACGGCTTCCCAGAGCGCGCGGATGTAATCGAGGAGATCGCGCCCGCGTGGGCGGAAGATTTCTTCGCCGCGGCGATGCTCGCGGATCTGGCGGAAGAGCCATGGATTCCGGATCACGCCGCGGCCAATCATAAGCCCGGCCGCGCCGGTCTGGGCGAGGACTTCTTCGGCTTTGGCGGCGGAGTAGATGTTGCCATTGGCAAGGACGGGGCAGGGTAACGCGGAGACGGCTTGCGCGACGAATTCGTAACGCGGCGCGCTGCGGTACATTTCTTTCACGGTGCGGGCGTGGATGGTGAGTAGGTCGAGATCGTGGCGGGCGAAGATGGGGAGGAGATCTTCGAAGACGTCGGCGTCCTCGAAGCCGATGCGCGTTTTGACCGTGAACGGGATTTCGATCGCGGCGCGGAGGGCGCCGAGAATCTGATCGATGCGCTCGGGATCGCGGAGGAGGCCGCCGCCGGCGCATTTTTTGTAAACGATGGGGACGGGGCAGCCGAGGTTGAGGTCGATCGCGGCGACGGGCTGCTGCTGGAGTTCGCGCGCGGTGCGGGTGAGCGCGGCAATGTCGTTACCGATCATCTGTGCGATGACTGGCCGGCCGGTGGGGTTCTCGGTGATGGAGCGGAGGATCTCCGGATCGAGCCGCGATTGCGGGAGGACGCGGAAGTATTCGGTGAAGTAAACGTCCGCGTCGCCGTAGCTGCTGATGAGGCGCATGAAGGGCAGGTCGGTGACGTCCTGCATGGGCGCGAGGGCGAGAACGGGTGCGGAGTCGCGAAAGAGGTTTTTGAATTCTTCGCGCGGGCTCACGTGGGCGAATATGGTTCGGGTTTCCGGAGCCGTCTTGCGCAGAAGGCTGGAGCCTCGGTGATTGTCATCCCGAGCCGCGCAGCGAGTCGAGGGATCTCGCCGACGCTGGGCGAGGGACTGTAACGGTGGACTCCGTGCGCCTTATCGATGCTTCGATTCGCGCAGGCACTTTCTCGGACGAAATCGTGCGACGGAAATTTGTTCCGTACGGAACATTCTGCAAGATCCCCCTCGACCGTCTGCGCGGCTTGGGATGACCGGCGTGGCGCGGCGACGATGGCGAGCGTGGCGCGGCGGCGATGGCGAGCGTGGCGCGGCGGCGATGGCGGGCGTGGCGCGGCGGCGATGGCGGGCGTGGCGCGGCGGCGATGGCGGGCGCGCGAAATGCGGACTGAGCCGAGTGCGGACTAGTCGTTATCCTTTTTTTCCGACGCGCTCTTTGGACAGATGAAAAAGACGCGGCTGGGGAGGTCGACTTTCGGCGTGACGATCTGGCCGGTCTCTCTGCCGTCCAAAGTAAAGATGCGCGTTTTGGTGGCGCCGGCTTCTTCGCTGCTGACGAAGAGCCGGTCGTCCGCGACCTCGATGGCAGTGAGCGTGTCCTCGCCTTCAGGCACGATCTCCTGCCACTTCAGCGGGGAAGGATCGTCGATTTTGAACTTCACTACGCGTTGCTTCGGCACTTCGTTGTCGGTGAGGACGAAGAGGTCGCCTTCGTCGCTCACCCAGGAAAAGCGGTTGTCCATCGCGTGGATAACGGCGCGAACCTTTTGATCCGGCTCTTCCAGGTCTTGCGCGTAAAGGTCGACGCGTTTCGCTTCGGCGCCGCGGCGCACGGAGAGGAGGAGGAGTTCGCCGTCTCTCGTCACTTCGCTCGAGATTAGATCTTTTGGTCCGAGCGGTTCGTAGAAGTAGGTCTCCCCGAAGACGTATTTATCCGTGGCCGGTCCGGTTCCGAAGGTGTGGAAAAAAACACGCGTTCCGGCGGGCTCAACGCGGGTATACCACGCGCCTTTTTTGTCGGACGCAATGCTGACGGTGTTGTAATTCGCCGCTGACAATTCATCCGGCAGATCCTTCTTTGCGCTCACATCGAAGAAGCGGATCGTCCGCTCGGCAGCTTTGTCCTTGGCTACACTGTAGGCGACGAGGGTGCCATCGATGGAGACGTCAACGACCGTGAGCGATTTTCCATCGGCGGGCGTGACGAGGCGTTGGTCTTGTCCTGCCCAACCTTTCCGCAGATAAATCGACGCCTGTTTTTCATTCGTGCCGCCTTTCGTGAAGATGAAAACGCCGCCCTGCGCGCACGCCGGCGCGACGTTTCCGGTGCGCAGCAAACCCGCCAGGGTCTTCGCGATCTCCGGCCGATCGTTGGCTTGCGCGGACACAATTCGTTGCGCCAGCCACGCGCCGGTGGCCGGCGTCTTTGGCTCCTCGTTCCATTGCGCGGCGATGCCGCCGCCCTTCGCATTCTTACTGGCAGGCGGCGCGCTGGGAGATTTTTCGGCGGCGAAAGCTAGGGCGGGAAGCGCAAGAAAGAGAAGAAGCGAGCGACGCAAATGCATGCCCATCTCTGGTTTGAGCCGCGGAGGATTGCAAACGGGCAGACCGTTTAGTTCGCGCTCTGGCTCGCCGGCTCGATCCTGGCGGCGGCGGCGAACTGCGGATCTTTCACCCGTTTGCGGATCGCTTCGAAAACTTTGCGAATCGCGATCCGGCTTCCATTATTCGCGATGAAAGGCGGGAGCGTGCCGCCACTGTCGGTGAAGATGGAATAGGTGGCGCGCGTGGCGCCGGTGCCGTCCGGCTCCAGGAGCCAGCCGCCTTCGCACAAGCTCACGCGGGCGACGCCGGACTTTTCCGCCGGTCCCTCGTCATTCGCCGGTGCCCAGCGGATGCGATAGATCGCGCCATCGGGTCCGATCCATTTCGCGTTTTGCGACCGGAGAGTGTAATCGCGGTCGCTCACGAGCGGGACTTCCAGGCGTTGATAGGCGACGACGGAATTCTTCTCGCGCTTCAGGACGCGGCACTCGGAGGTGTAGGGCATGAAGTTCGGATACGATTCGCTGTCGTCGAGAATGGAGAAAACGGTGGCGGGCGTCGCGTCGATCGGGCCGACGGCCTTGAACTCGCGGATTTGTGACCCTTCGTGGAGCCGGCTGTGGATGGTGACGCCTTTTGCGCTCGATTCTTTTTCCCATTCCGCGCCGGAATTTTCGGTGCCGCTTTCCGCAGCGCTTTTGCTTTTCGCCTCGTCATCAGCGGCTTGCGCCGGTGCGGTGAGGAGAGCGATCCCGAGCAGGATGGGGAGCGCTCGGAAGCAAGAGATCGAGGCAATCACGCGGGTTACATGAAAACATCATGAGAGCGATGAGGCAACTCATTCGTTAGGCGCACAGTGTTTTCGGCGGGGATGGGTGCGCGCCGGTTTACGGCGACCCGCCTTCGCGAATGCTACGGCGAGGCGGGCAGAGCGCCGTCGCTACAACAACTCAGCTCACGCGCGTCCGCGTGTCGGCTAATTTTCGGCGAAGCTAAAGCGGAGAGCTTTGTGCAATCGCGGCGGCAGCGCGGGCAGGTTGCGCCGTTCAATCAGGAACGTGATGACGCCGGCGAGCTCACGGAAAACGTAATTCTTGTTCACCGCGCCTTGCAGATATTGTTCGCCGCTGCTGCCGCCGGTGCCGACGCGGGTGCCGATCATGCGGCGGACCATTTGCAGATGCCGATAGCGGAAGGTGGCGAGCTGTTCGTCGATCTCGATCAAGGCGTTCAGCAACGCGAAGGGTAAACGGAAGAGCGGCTCGTCGCGGTAGAGCATGATGAAGAGCGCGGAGCGTAGCGCCGCCGCCGAGAAGTCGCCCCAGCCTTCGTGAAAGAAAATGCCGTCGAACTTCCCGAGCAGGTCGCCTTTGTCGTCGCGGTCGGAGAGGCTGTGCTCGAAGAGACTGCGGTAGCGATTCCAGAATCGCGGCCGGTCCGACGTGTTGGCTTCCGTTTCCGCATCCGTCCAATCGCTCCAATAGGTGTCGTCAAAGAATGGCGCGCGAGCGAGCCAGCGTTCGACCATCTGGCGGAGACTCGGTCGTCCTTCCAGGGCCGTGATCTCTTCGTACTCCTGCCGGTTGAAGCCGCCGACTTCGGTGTGCTTGTAATATTCCGGCCGGAAACGGTCTTCCATCCGCAGGCCGAGCGAGGCTTCGATCTGGCGGAATTGTTTGCTCTGGAATCCCGACGCGCCGTGGAGCAATTCGCGGAACTCAAGGAAATCGAGCGGCGTCATCGTTTCCAGCACGTCCACCTGGTGATTGAGCAGCTTCCAAATTTCGACGGTGCGCCTCAGCCGATGCACGACCACGTTCATGTCCGGGCCGTCATCATCGGCGGCTGGCTTGCTCAGGACTTCGCTGCACGCGGTAAGTTCGTGGAGAATTTGTTTGAACCAAAGCTCGTACGCCTGATGCACGATGATGAAGAGCATCTCGTCGTGCGCGATCAGCTTGCCCTCTTGCAAACTGAGCGGCTTTTGCAGTTCAAGCAGCGCATCAATCCCGAGGTAATCGCCGTAATGTTGCAACGGTGTTTCGTGATTGAATGGGCACTCCATCGCGGGAGTGTCGCGCAGGGCGCGGGGCGGAGTCAATCCGCGTGGACGATGGGTGGCGTCATCCCGAGCCGCGCAGACGGCCGAGGAATCTCCCAAACGGTCTGACCCCACACTCGTTAGGGTGGTCGAACTCCGTCGGAGAGATCCTTCGACCGTGCTTCGCCGGCTCAGGATGACTACCGATGGTGCGCGATATGGTGCCCGCGTTCTTCGTGTCGCTAGTAACAAATCCCCGGCGCCGCGCCGAGATAGGTATCGTCGTGCAATTGTCTCAGCATGAATGAGGCGACGTCCGCGCGCGAGACGCGCGTCGGCCAGACATAGCTGCCGACATTACCATGCTGATATTCGCCGCGCTGCTTTCCGTTCGTTAGAACGGAGGGCCGCACGATGATCCAATCGGGTTCGCTGTGCATGACCAGTCGCTCCTGACGGCGGCGATCCCAGAAGTAAAACGGGAGGATCAACGGCACCGAGACGAGGGTGGCCAAAAGCCCGAGCCGCCCCGAGGCGTCGCAGACCCCGAGCGAACTTTCCACCACGAGCCGCGGAGCTTTGCAGACCTGCATGGCGTGCAAAATATGGCGTGTGCCTTCCGAGAGAATCTTCGTCGGCATGAAGAACCGCTTGTGTCCCAACGCGCAGAGCACAGCGTCCTGGCCCTGCATGGCGGCTTCCACGGAGGCGTAGTTCATCACATCGCCCTGCGCCACGAGCAGATTCTCATGCTCAATACGCAGCCGCGCCGGATTGCGCACAAATGCCGTCACCTTGTGTCCCTGCGCCAGAGCTTGCCGGATAATTTCGAGCCCGGTTCCGCCCGTCGCGCCGACCACGAGGAGCGCGAGCGGATTCTCCAGCCGACGCGCCAGCAGCGCGCGATTCCGTGATCGCGGCGGCCGGCGGAAGAGCGCGCGACTCAGAACCAGCGCGTAAATCAGCCAGCACAGCAAAATAATGGTCCAGGTCATCGTGGTGAAGGCGAGCAGGTCAGTCAGTGCGACTTACGGCTCGACCAAAATACGATACGCACGTTGCGGCGCGCTCGTCGCGCCTAAAGCATTCACGTTTGTGGTAGCAGTGGTCGCCGCTACTTGATCCTGGACGAGCGTCCAGGTCGTTAGGGTGAAATTGTCCTTCGCTTCCAGGCGATAGGTTTTTCCGATCACGGAAGTGAACGTCAGGCTGAGGTCGCTCCCGTTTTTCGTGAACGCGATAACGCGCAATCCGCTCAAGGCCGAACGCGGATCGGTTCCCGCCATGAATTCCTCCAGATTCGTTAGGCCATCTCCGTCCGCGTCGTCGTTCGCGCGCGAGAGATCGTTCGCGCGCGGATCGGTGTGGCCGAAGTGCGTCAGCATCCACGGATCCGGCGTTCCGTCGCTCCCGTCATCCATCGAGGCGACGACGCGGGTGGCGGAAAACTCCGAGCTATTGCCGAGCGGATCGGTCGCCGTTGCGCTCACGACGTAGCCGTCGGGAATGGCCGACGCGAGCTGCGTGGTGAAGCTGGCGTTGCCGCTGCCATTCGTTGTCACGCTCGCGTTGCCGACGAAGAACTGGCCTTCGCCAAAACCGGAAGGATCGCCCGTCGCGCTGGCGAAAAACTCCAGCGTAAAAGTCGTGCTCGGCGCGGAGGTTAGCGTGCCCATGATCTCCGTCCCGCTGGGGTTCGCGACGGTGCTCAAGACGGCCGAGCTCAAGCTCGGAAACGGCTGCGAGTTATTCGAGGCGGAAAAGAGCGCGATGCCGCGCGCGCCGTTTCCGTAGATGGAATTGCGGCTGAGCGAATTCTTCGCCGTCGCCGCGTCGAACATCGCCACGCCTTCGAAGGTATTCCCCGCGATGACATTGCTCGCGCCGGGCGCGCTGCCGCCGATCGCGTTCGATTGCGCTCCACTAAAAACTCCGACGCCCTGAAACGCATTCGGCACCGCGCTACCCGCTCGGTTCAACCCGATCGTGTTGCCTTGGATGGCGTTGCCATTCGCTCCGCCAAGCGCGATTCCGTAAGCGGAATTGCCCGAGATAAAATTGCGCGCGCCGCCGGAAGTCCCGCCAATCGTGTTGTTCGCCGCGGAGAAAATAGCGATGCCAGAAGACCCGTTGCCGAGCGCAGCCAGGCCGGCGGCGTTTAGGCCAATCAGATTTCCCTGCACGAAATTCCCCGAGGTAGCGGGATCGAAAAACGCCACGCCGGCGCCGCCGTTCGCCGAAATTAAATTACCCGCACCGGGCAAAGGGCCACCGACAAAATTATCGTGCGCGCCGCCGAAAAGCGTGACTCCACCAAACGTGAAGCCCGCTTCCGGGTTTCCGTTCGCGACCGCCGCGCTGCCGCTGGCATTCGTGCCGATGAAATTACCCCGCACCAATGTCCCGGACGTTCCCGCATCCGCGATCACGATTCCGCCGCCGGCATTGCCGGAGACGAGATTGGTAGCGCTGCCGCCGATCACGGTCGCTTGCGCTCCGTTATAGATTCCAACGCCGGGCAGGTAGAAGTGCGTGGGCGGATCGAAGAAACCATTCCCGATCGGAGCCGCGCCGTTCAAATCCGTTCCGATGTAATTGCCGAAAATGACATTCGCGTTCGAACCCGCGTCGGCCACGATCACGCCGTAACCCTTGTTGCCCGAAATAAGATTCCGCCCGCCTGCATTCACGGCGCCGATCGTGTTGGCGTGCGCGCCGGTTTTGATTTCCACGCCAGCGAAACCATTTGGGACGGCGCTCGTGCCGGCGGCGTTCGCGCCAATGTAATTTCCGCTCACCGTGTTATCGGTCGCGGCGTCGTAAAGGTGAACGCCGGAGAGCGTGTTGCCCGAGATCACATTGCGCGTGGCCGAGGTCGTTCCGCCAATCGTGTTGCCGTGCGCGCCGGCAAAAATTCCGATGCCCGCGAGCGCGTTCGGCGCCGCCGCAGTCCCCGCGCTATTCGTTCCGATGTAACAACCGCTCACCACATTCCCGCTCGCCGATGTGCCGCGGAGCGTGATCCCCTGCTGATTAAAGCCACTGATCGTTAGACTCTTCACCACGCAGTTCGCTTCCCGCAGTTGCAGACCTTCCGCGAGCAATCCCAAGCCCTGCGCCGCGACCTGCGAGCCATCGAGCATAACCTCCGGCCCACTCGCGTTCGTGTCGCCGGTGAATGTCGTCTGTGTCGCACCATCGATGGTCGTTCCCGCGCCGGGCGCGACCAGCAGAGAAGTGAGCTTGATTGTGAAAACGCCGCCCACGAAACCGGCATCCGACGTCGGAATGTTAAACGACACCGTGGTCGCCAGCGGCGGCATTTCCGTCGAACGATCGAACGCGTAATAGATCGCGTTCCGTAAACTCCCGCGCCCGCCCTCCTTCGTATTCGTCACGGCCGCCCCCGGCAGCGGCGCTGGATTTCCGTAGACCTCCGCCATCCCCTTGCGGTCGAGTTTACTCAAGGTGCGATAAGTCACGCGTCCGATAAGATCGGCGAATTGCGCATACGCCGGCTGCATCGAGACCGTGTCCAGGTTCGGGTTGATCGCGAGCGTGTTCCGTTCGTAGTGCATGACGGAGAGAAAATCATACGTGCCGTGATTCGTGCTCCCGGGAATGACGGCGAAGTTCGGCTGATTGCCGCTCGAGATGTTGCTGAAATTGATCACCACATAGGTGTCGCGATCCGTCCGCTGCATTTCGTGCCAAAGCCCGAGCGCGTGCCCCATCTCGTGGCAGATCGTGCCGCGATTCCACGCGTTCGGCCCGAAATCGAGAAACTGCTCGCCGCCGCCCATCCCGACCGCGCTGGAAAATCCGCCGCCTAACGAGGAGTCTTCGCGCACGGTGATGTAGTTCGCTTGCCCCGCGATCGATTCGGTAAAGGTCACGTTCGCCCAGCCGGCCCACTCCGCGATGCTGTCGCGGAACTGCTGCATCTTTCCCGCCGTGATCGTACCGTTGCCGACCTGCGCGGGATTGAAGCGGTAATAGACATTGCCGGCAGGCCATTTGAAGGCTGTTCCGCCCGGAGTCACGAAATCTTGGTCAACAAGTCTTCGCCGGAGATCGCGCAGCCGTTCCGGCGTGACTCCGACATCGCCGAAACGAATCCATTTTTCGTCCGGCTTCGTCTCCGCCAGGGCGCGATCGTAGATGGCGAGATCGCGATCATAAGGCCCGGCCGTGACTGCAATTTGCGATTCAAAGAAGAGGGCGAGCCCCAAGGCCATCGCCCGGAGGACCGGGAGCGGAATGATTCGTTCGGGAAATGGCGAAGCCATCGGGGGGCTCCTTTGCGGAGGGGGAGTCGAAGTGTCTCGAAACCGCGCGCGGAAAGCAACACCGAGTAGACGGCACCATGCGTTGTCCCTAACGTCTGCTGGCAGCGTTCTATGAAATTGCACCTTTCGTCCGCTCTTCTCGCGCTCGCTCTGGTCCTGAGCGGTTGTGCGGGCGGGCGAAGCAGCAGCTCGGGCGCCGACGCCAGCGCGTATAGCCACCGCATGCACAGCCGTTTCTACCAGGCTTGGGTGCAGCCGGCGACAGTGACGGCGCGCCATGGGAAAATTTCGGTGCCGGTGGATGTGGAAATCGATCCGCGCGGTCACGTGGTTGGCTTCGAGATCAGAAAATCATCCGGTGATCCTGCGGTGGACGCTTCCATTGCCGCGGTGAGGCAACGAATTAAAAAAGTGGCCGCGCCGCCGGGAAAGACCAACTTCCGCTTGCGCGTCTTCTTCGAACTCGATGTCCGGTAAGGAAGCTCGCACGCAACCAACAGACAAAACCATGAATGTGAAATCACTTCTCCTCCCGCTCGTCCTCGCCACTACCGCATGGGCGCAAACGCCGCCGCCCGCGCCTGCGGAGCCGGCCAAAGAAAAGCGCCGGTTCACCTTCGAGGACATGATGAAGCTGAAACGCGTGGGCGAACCGGTGCCGTCGCCGGATGGGAAGTGGGTCGTCTTTGCCGCCACCGATGTGGACCTGACGGCGAACACGAAGAAGTCTCACCTCTGGATTGTCGCGGCCACCGGCGGACAGGCGCGGCGCTTGAATACCGCGTCGGAGAACGAAGAGGAACGGCCGCGGTTTTCGCCGGATGGGACGAAAATCATCTTCACCTCGAAAGCGACCGACCCCACGCAAATCTGGATGCGCGATTTCGAGGACAAGACCGGCGGGCTGACCGGCGTGGCGCGTCAGGTCACGGATATCTCCACTGGCGCGGATGGCGGGATCTGGTCGCCTGATGGCAAGAGCATCGTTTTCCTTTCCTCAGTTTATCCGGACGCGAAATCGGACGCCGAGAACAAGCAGCGCGACGAGGAACTGAAGAACAGCAAAGTGAAGGCCAAGACTTTCGACAAGCTGCTCTATCGGCACTGGAACGCGTTTACGGAGTTCAAGCGCAGCCATCTCTTCGTGGTGCAAGTTTCCAACTTGCAGAATGCCGAAGCCGGAGACGCGAGCCAGAAAGCGCGCGATCTCACGCCAGGTGATCGCGATGTACCGCCGTTCAACCTCGGCGGGCAGGACATGTATGCGATCTCACCCGACAGCCAGGAACTCGCCTACACCAGCAACCCCGATGAAGTGGAAGCCACCAGCACGAACAACGAAATCTTCCTCGTTCCGATGAATGTGGAGCAAGTTTCCAACTTGCCGGATTCGGGAGCGCAAGTTGGAAACTTGCGCCACGCCGAGCCCAAAAAAATCTCCACCAGCCCGGGGAACGATTCGACCCCGCTCTATTCGCCGGATGGAAAATCGCTGGCTTGGAAATCAATGGCGCGCGCCGGCTTTGAAGCGGACAAGAGCCGGCTTTTCATTTACGACCGCGCCTCCGGGAAGGCCCGCGATTTGAGCACTGATTGGGATCGCTCGACCGGCAGCTTTGTCTGGGCGGCGGATTCGAAGGCGATCTACCTCAGCGCTGAAGATCACGGGGAGCAGCCGATTTATTTCTTCGCGCTCGATGCGAAGCAACCCGTCGAGCTGTTGCGCTTGCATGCCGACGATTTGGTTCTTTCGCAGGACGGAAAGGCGTTGTTTTTCTCTCTCTCTTCGATTCGGTCGCCTAACGACATTGCCCGGCTCGACGTGTCGCAATCACCCGGAGCAGCAGGCGCCAAACCGACGCCGATTTCGGTCGTGCAGATCAACGACGAGGTGCTTTCCGAGATCGAGATGAATCCTCTGGAGTCGTTCACTTTCAAGGGCGCCAACAACGACGACGTGCAGGGTTTTCTGCTCAAGCCGCCGGGCTTCGATGCCTCGAAAAAATATCCGCTGAAGTTTTTGATCCACGGCGGCCCGCAGGGCGCGTGGGGTAACTCTTGGACGTATCGCTGGAACGCGGAACTCTTCGCGGCGACCGGCAGCTACGTGGTGGTGATGATCAATTTCCACGGCTCCACCGGCTACGGCCAGGCGTTCACGGATGCGATCAGCGGCGATTGGGGTGGCGCGCCGTATGAGGATTTGATGAAGGGGCTCGATTACGTCGAGAAGACGTATCCGTTCATCGATAAGAATCGCGAGGCCGCGCTCGGTGCGAGCTACGGCGGCTACATGGCGAACTGGGTGATGGGTCACACCGATCGCTTCAAGTGCATCGTGTCGCACGACGGCGTGTTTAATACGGAGTCGGCCTACGGGACGACGGAGGAGCTGTGGTTTAACGAGTGGGAATTCAAAGGCCCGCCGTGGAAGAATCGCGAACTCTATCGGAAATTTTCGCCGCATCTTTTTGCCGACAAATTCAAGACGCCGACGCTGGTCATTCATGGGCAGCTCGATTACCGGCTTGATGTCGCGGAAGGCTTCCAACTCTTCACCACGCTGCAGCGCCTCGGAGTGCCTTCGAAGATGCTCTACTTCCCCGACGAAGGGCACTGGGTGAACAAACCGCAGAATTCGCAGCTTTGGTACAAAACAGTGGACGATTGGGTGGACCAGTGGACGAAGAAATAGCGTGACCCTTTGCGCGGGCGAAGCCCTGTAGCCACGTCGCTGCGTCGACGTGCGAGACGTCGCCTGCCGATCACGCGTCCGAACGCCGACGCAGCGGCGTTGCTACAGCGACCGCTCGGACGCGGGACAGTTCTGCTGAGTCTAAGCGTTTCCCTTCGAATCTCACGCGAATGGAGGCGGCTAACTTGGGACATTCCAACGCACTACGCGGCAGAGAAGCGTGACAAGTTGGCCCGAAATTGATTCTCCGGGCGTTTGGAGTAAAATCATAAAGCACTTAAGGTCTGGTGTTTGCGACACATTCGCAATTGCGGAACATGGATTGCTAAAAGAGCCCCGTCGGATCGACTCTGATCTGGCGAAAGGAACAAAATATTTTATGGCTAAAGTTTTAGGTATCGATTTGGGCACGACGAACTCCTGCATGTCTGTGATGGAGGGCGGCGATGCGGTCGTTTTGGAAAATAGCGAAGGCGCGCGGACCACTCCGTCGATTGTCGCGTTCGCGAAGAATGGCGAGCGGTTGGTCGGCCAAGCAGCGAAACGCCAGGCGGTGACGAATCCTGCCAATACGGTTTTCTCGGTGAAGCGCTTTATGGGGCGCAAATTTGATGAGGTGCGCGAGGAGGAACATCGCGTGCCGTATAAGATCGTGAAGGCGGCCAACGGCGACGCGCACGTGCAGGTGGAAGTGAACGGCGAGAAGAAGACGTTCAGCCCGCCGGAAGTTTCGGCGATGATTTTGGCGAAACTCAAAGCCGACGCGGAAGCGAAACTCGGCGAGAAAGTCACGCAGGCCGTCATCACCGTGCCGGCGTATTTCAACGATTCGCAGCGCAACGCGACCAAGGACGCGGGCAAGATCGCGGGCCTCGAAGTTCTCCGCATCATCAACGAGCCGACCGCGGCCTCGCTCGCTTACGGCCTCGACAAGAAGAAGGACGAGAAGATTGCCGTCTATGATTTGGGCGGCGGCACGTTCGACATTTCGGTGCTCGAAATCGGCGACGGCGTTTTCGAAGTAAAGGCGACCAATGGCGACACGCACCTCGGCGGCGACGACTGGGATAACGTGCTGGTCGATTGGATTGTGAACGAGTTCAAAAAGGACTCCGGCATCGATCTCTCGAAGCAGCCGGATGCGATCCAGCGCATCAAGGAAGAAGCTGAGAAGGCGAAGATCGCGCTCTCTTCTTCGCAGGAATACGAGATCAATCTGCCGTTCGTGACCGCGGACGCGAGCGGACCGAAGCACATCCAGAAGAAGCTCACCCGATCGAAGCTCGAGCAGCTCACTGATTCGCTTTTCCAGCGCACGATCAAGCCGGTGAAGGATTGTCTCTCCGACGCGAAGCTGGCCGAGAAGGACATCAACGAGCTCGTGCTCGTCGGCGGCATGACGCGCATGCCGAAGGTGATCGAGACCGCGCGCACCTTAATCGGCAAAGAGCCGCACAAGGGCGTGAACCCGGACGAAGTCGTGGCGATCGGCGCGGCCATTCAAGGCGGCGTGCTCAAGGGCGACGTGAAAGACGTGCTCCTGCTCGACGTGACTCCGCTTACCCTGTCGATCGAGACGGCAGGTGGCGTGGCGACGCCGATGATCCCGCGCAACACCACTATTCCTACCCGGAAGTCGCAGATCTTCTCGACCTACAGCGACAATCAGCCTGGCGTGGAAATCAAAGTCCTACAAGGCGAGCGCCCGCTCAGCCGCGATAATAAGAATCTTGGTACCTTCCACCTCGACGGCATCCCGCCCTCGCCGCGTGGCACACCGCAGATTGAAGTCACGTTCGACATCGACGCGAACGGCATCCTGCACGTCTCCGCGAAAGACCTCGGCACCGGCAAGGAGCAGAAAATCTCCATCACCGGCAGCTCAGGCCTCTCGAAGGAAGAAGTGGAAAAAATGCAGCGCGACGCCGAAACCCACGCCGAGGAAGACAAGAAGGCGAAGGAAGGGATCGAGATCAAAAACAACGCCGATACCCTCGCGTATCAGAGCGAGAAGCAGTTGAAGGATCTCGGCGACAAAGTTCCCGAGGATAAACGCAAAGGCGTGGAAGACGCGATCAAAGCCGTCCGCGATGCGATCGAGTCTAACGACACCGATGCGATGAAACGCACCTACGACGACCTTCAAAACAAGTTCCAGGAAATCAGCGCCGATCTTTACAAGCAGGCCTCCGCGCAAGCGGGCGCTGCGGGTGGCGGCACCGGCAATCCGGCAGGCGACGCCTTCACCGGCCCGGACGGCCAACCCCACGCCGAGCCGCAAGAAGGCGGCCCGCGGAAGGATCAAGGCGACGTAGTCGACGCAGAGTTTGAAGTTGTCGACGAAGAGAAGAAGTAGCCGTGATAGTTTGATCCATGACCACCAAGCAAATTGCCCAAGGCGTAATCGACAGATTACCGAACGACGTGTCGCTCGACGAAATCGCGCGTCGTATCGCCTTTGTGGCTGGGATCAAGCAGGCCGAAGAAGAATTGGATCGCGGTGAAGGCATTCCATTCGAGGAAATCGAAAAGGAGTTGCCGTCGTGGATTACGCGCTGACGGCTGCGCCTTCGGCGCGGCAGGACCTTAAGGAAATCGTTGAATATATCTCACTTGATAATGCGGAAGCGGCTCGAAGATTCACGACTTTTTTGGTCGGGAAGACGAGAGCGCTTGCGCAGTTTCCCGAAATGGGACGCATGGTGCCGGAGCGCGGCGATCCCGCAATTCGCGAGATTGTGGTGCGGGCATATCGCATCGTCCATCGAGTCGACCACGACAAACAGACTGTTGAGATCATGCGCTTTTGGCATGCCGCTCGCGGGACACCCCAACTTTAGATAACCAAACAATTTGCCGAACGCCCCGCGGCTCAGAAAACCACCCGGCGATCGGCATTAACCAAAAAAGACAAGAAGGAGTAACTAAAACACATGGCAATTAACGTAAGACCTCTCGGAGATCGCGTGCTCGTGCAGCCGCTCGAAGAGAAGGAAACCAAAAAAGGCGGGATCATCATCCCGGACACCGCAAAAGAAAAGCCGCAGGAAGGCAAAGTCGTCGCGCTCGGCACGGGCAAAATCGATGACAACGGCAAGAAGGTCGAGTTCACGGTGAAGAAGAACGACACCGTGCTGATCTCGAAATACGGCGGTACCGAAATTAAAGTGGACGGTGAGTCCTACTTGATCATGCGCGAGGACGATATCCTCGGCATCATTGGTTAACTGACTCCGCCGGAAGTCAGGCTTCCAGCCTGACTCGGCCGACGGGCTTCCAGCCTGTCGTCTCCGGCGAAACGAAAATCTCAACTAGAAATTAAGAACTAAGACATATGGCAGCTAAACAATTACAATTCGACGAGAACGCGCGGCATGCGCTTCTCCGCGGCGTGGAGAAACTCTCCCGCGCTGTGAAAGCGACCCTCGGACCGAGCGGCCGCAACGTCATCCTCGACAAGAAATTCGGCAGCCCGACGATCACTAAAGATGGTGTGACCGTGGCCAAGGAAATCGAGCTCGAAGATCCTTATGAAAACATGGGCGCCCAGCTCGTGCGCGAAGTCGCTTCCAAGACTTCCGACATCGCTGGCGACGGCACCACCACCGCGACCGTGCTCGCTGAGTCCATCTACAAAGAAGGTCTCCGCAACGTAACGGCCGGCGCGAACCCGACCTCGCTCCAGCGCGGCATCAATAAGGCTGTCGAAGCCATTGTCGCCGAGCTCGCGAAGATCTCGAAGAAGGTCAGCGACCGCAACGAAATCGCGCAGGTCGCGACCGTTTCTGCCAACTGGGACGTCACGATCGGCGAGATCATCGCCGACGCGATGGATAAGGTCGGCAAGGACGGCACCATCACGGTGGAAGAAGCCAAGTCGATCGAAACCAGCCTCGACGTCGTCGAAGGCATGCAGTTCGACAAAGGCTACCTCTCTCCGTATTTCGTGACGAACGCGGAAGCGATGGAAGTGGTCCTGGACAACCCGTACATCCTCATTCACGAGAAGAAAATCTCGAGCTTGAAAGACATGCTGCCGCTGCTGGAAAAAGTCGCGAAAGCCGGACGTCCGCTCCTCATTATCGCGGAAGACGTGGAAGGCGAAGCGCTCGCGACGTTGGTCGTGAACAAGCTCCGCGGCACCTTGCAAGTCGCAGCCGTGAAAGCCCCGGGCTTCGGCGATCGTCGCAAGGCGATGCTGGAAGACCTCGCGGTCCTCACCGGCGGCCAGTGCATCACGGAAGACCTCGGTATTAAACTCGAGAACGTAAAACTCGAGGATTTAGGGCGCACCAAGCGTGTCACGATTGACAAGGAGAACACGACGATCGTGGAAGGCGAAGGCAAGCAGGTCGACATCAAAGGCCGCGTCAACCAGATCCGCCGTCAGATCGAAGAGACGACCTCCGATTACGATCGCGAGAAGCTCCAGGAACGCCTCGCGAAGTTGGCCGGCGGAGTCGCCGTCATCAACGTGGGCGCAGCCACTGAGACCGAGATGAAAGAGAAGAAAGCACGCGTTGAAGATGCGTTGCATGCTACTCGTGCTGCGGTCGAAGAAGGCATCGTCCCCGGGGGCGGTGTGGCTCTCATCCGCGCGCAGAAAGCGCTCGATAAACTCACGCTCGAAGGCGACGAAGCCGTCGGTGCCGCGATCATTCGCCGCGCCGTCGAAGCTCCGCTCCGCACTTTGGCCGATAACGCGGGCCAGGAAGGCGCGCTAATCGTGCAGGAAGTGAAGAAGCGCAAAGGCAACGAAGGCTACAACGTCGCCACCGGCGAATACGTCGACCTCGTGAAAGCCGGCGTGGTCGATCCGACCAAGGTCACGCGGAGCGCATTGCAAAATGCAGCCTCGATCAGCGGCCTCTTGCTCACGACCGAAGCCATCATCACCGAAGCCCCTGAGAAGGACAAGGGCGGCGCCGGCGGCGGCATGCCTGGTGGCGGCGGCATGGGTGGAATGGGCGGCATGGGCGGGATGGACTACTAAGTCCCGCGATCATTCGCTAACCAAAGCAATCAACACCAGCCGGGTCTCGCAAGGGGCCCGGCTGTTTGGCTTGTCAAGGCGGTGGTAATGCGCGTCCGGCCTCGGCGGAAATTTGCTGCGCAATCATCTTCTGCGCCGGCTTCTCCAAGGGCCACCCCTGTACGTTCACATGGTTCGGATTTTCTGCGGTTGGCGCTAATCGGACGGCAAGACGCTGGCGCTCGAACGTACGTGCGCGAACGTCGGCCCTTCCATAAAGGCGTTTGGTTATCGATGTCGCGATTTCTTCACCGACCTTCCAGAGCGCGGCTTCAGTTAAACCGTGGTGCCGTGTTAATGAAAGATCCGGATACGGATGCGGCATGAATGCCTCGGGCCTGACCGTCAAGTCTTGCCGGAGATGCCTGCTTTGCAGAATGAACCGGGCTAGAAGTTCAGAGGAACGAAGCGAAGCCACGGGAGGCACTAAGTGAGCGACGTAATGCTCACGCGAGATATCAATTCCAGAATCGCTGCCGGAATATCCCCGAAGAACGCTTCCGTTCCGTAAGTTTTGTTAGAACCGACAATCGCAGCATAGTGAAGATCTCCGTCTTCGCTGACACTCAACGAAAGTGTGTGCTGGGGCCCATGATGCCACTCGAATGTCAGTTCCCCATCTGGCTCAACTCCCGGAGACGGGATCTCAATACCCAAGGGGAGAGACTCTAGGAATCTATACGCTTGCAGGTAAGCATCGGGGCTGACGGCGTTTGCTCCATAACCATCCCAATTCGGCATCGAGCAATCGTCTGCCAACTGACATAGTTCTTGCCTCGCCTGCTCCAACGCTGAACCGAACGTGTGCGATTTCTCAATGTGATTCTTGCTCTCCCGGCCCAAAAACTCCACGTAGAGGGCGATCGAACTCACGCCTCCAGTGAGACTTGAGGTCGACAATGCCGTCGAAAGCGCAAATTCAACAATCATTCGGACAATTCCTTTGTCTTTGGCGTTATACTGCCAAAGAATATCTTGTTTTTCAACCAGCGCATATCCGCCAGTCGACGTCTGAGAAGTTGCTCGTCCATACCGGCGGGCTGAACGGTAAAGATGTCGATGTCGAAAATCAATATCGGACCTGACTGCGCGTTGGGAGGGCGCTGAATAGCGCGAGTGATATTGCCGTTGTACTCGCTGCCGGGAACGGCAATCATGTCACGGTGGATGAAACCGACCGACTGCAGCGGAAGACCCTCCGGTTGTTGCGGACCTCCGACTAGATAGTCATTGACGTCAATTCGACCTGCGGGCGTCTGGATTTTGTTGATGAATCGCAGTCCAACCCGCTGAATATCTGCCGGCGCAGAGATTGCGCAGTGGATGCCCCACAAGCGAAGAGATTCTTCCTCAAATTTTTCCCACCGCTGATAGGGACGGAGTCGTGCGAAAGAGAAGGCGTCGCGATCGAATCGGGCCACCTGCTTCCCGTTTGCCGAACGAAACTCAAGTCCGGTCCAGCCGGCGTCGGAAACTTGGTGCTCGGCTCTATTTCCGCGCACGACCATCTGTTGTTGAATCTGACGACGCGGGAACATCTGCGGATACTCAGTCAAGCGCTTGCTCAGCGCGGTGCGAACGCTCTCCTCATCCCAGCTGGTGGTGGCACGCGCCCTTATTTCAATCACCGCTTCGGCAATCGGGGCCCGCGACAGATGCGGGAAGCGATCATCGGCAGTTCGTAATGGCGTCGGTAGGGCTGTCTCCAATTGACGAGTATCTTTGGGCAAGAATGGCCCCCGCGCCAGTCTCAAATGTTGCGCTGTTCGTTTCGCGACCATAAACGCGTAGCCTCAGCTAAGCTCATTCGGCAGATTCTTGTCGACCGCGAGGACGGGTGAAGAGTTGCCGGCTAAAATGGCTGCCGTTAGTATGGAGGCATAGGCCCACCGAGCGGAGAAACTCGCGCTGCGTTGGCGGAACGAGAGCGGCCAACCCTATGGAATCCCTACGAGGACGTTATGCGACAGGCGTAGAGCTGTCGCACCACATGCTCGTCTGTCCGTGTAGAAGGACGACGCGGTTGCATCCACTCGCGATGACGATGTAATCTCTCTCCGTGAGTTTGAAAGAAATCGAATCTGCCGCAGAGGCGTTGCCGGTTTCGGAGCAACGTGAACTCCTCGCCCGCCTCCAGAGGAGGCTGTCGGAAGAAAATGGCGAGAAAGACGCATGGCCGGTCCCGGCCCCAGACGTTCCGCGCGAGGAATTGCGTCGCATTCATGCGCTGATTGAGGCCGAGTTCTCGCTGCGGGAGAGTTAGATGCTGCTGGATACGAATGCGATCTCAGCTTGGGCCGAAGGGGATGCGGGCTTGCTCAATGTGCTGCGCGCTGATCGCCCATGGTATCTGCCCAGTATCGCGCTCGGCGAATATCGCTTCGGAGTGGTGAACTCCACTCGGCGGGAAGTCCTCGAACTCTGGCTCGATCAAGTGGAGGTAGCATGCCTCGTTCTCGCGCCCGACGGCGAAACGGCCCGCCGCTATGCTCTTTTGCGGCAGACTGTTCGGCGTGCTGGGATAGCCGTTCCATATCACGATCTGTGGATCGCGGCGCTAGGCGAACAGCACGGATTGGAAATCGTTTCCGCGATGAGCATTTCGATAGCATACCCGGCGTCCGGCGTCTGGGTTAGTAGCGCCTCGGGTTCCGTGTAGGCACTGCCGAAGGGATTGGGCTCTGCTCCGGAGCGAAAAAAGGCTGGCGCCGAGGCGCGTTCTGGGCGTTTCCGGCTTCGCGGGGCGTCGCCGGGGTCGCGGGGGGCGTCGCCGGGGGCGCGTCTTTGCATTCAATAACCTCCGCTGTCGCCCAGATTTTCAGACTATCAGCGGGTCTGCGGCGTCTTGCTTCTGTGTTGCGATTGTCGACGCGACCTCGAGCGTTCAGGCGGTCCCCACTTCCGACACAAATTCGCGCGTGGGGAGCGACCGCCCGGTGTGGCCCAACCTGAGTCTATCGCAAAAGCGCCACCCGCCCGGCCTCAGTGAAGTGCGCATCGGTCGTCATAGCCTCGCGCAGGCCGCGCTCGGCCATGACCACAAAGCTCGTGCAGTCCACAAACGAATAGGCGTGGTCGAGATGCTGTCGCAGATACTGCTTGCTCCGCACAAACAGCGCGTGATCCACCCGGGACTATGACGAGCGAACGGCTTTGCTCGATGAGATCAAGCAAAGGCGGAATGAGATGCGCCCGCCCCCTCGCCATGAGCAGTGTACAAGTCTCGCCGATGACCGCCTCTGTGGTGACCGCGCCAGGGTCCGCGCGCGGTCATGCTGGGCATCATCGCGATTGAGGAGGGCGAAGAAACCGCTCGTGTCCCAGAACCATTCACCGGCCATAAATGGCCGCGTCAATCTCGTTATTGCTCAGCCGCCCCATCGGTTCCGCCAGTTCAGCCAGACGATCCAGGGAATCGTTCGCATCAGTCCTTTCGCTCGATTGCTCAGCGGTGGCGATCTCTACCCGGGTCCCGTCTGGGAGCGAAACGCCCGCCGGAAGCTTGATCACCCCGTTCTCGACGACGGCAGTAAAACTCATGCCGCGTAGCGTGCCACGCCGGGCCGCGAACCGCAAGCTCACCGGCGCCGGAGAGAAAACGTTGGGGGTCCTTTGTTCTTGCATTTGCGCGGCCTGAGTGACGCTTTAGCACGTCAGAGCGGGTGAGTGCGGAACCGGACACGGGCGGGAACGCAGATCGGTTTTCACTTTCGCCGTTGGCGTCGCTTTTTTCGCTGTGATCCGCGCGCGTAAAACCTGCCTCAGCCGGACAACGTGAATGCCAACGCGGCTCCGCGTTTAATCAAGAACTAGATCCGTCGTCAGATCGAAGAGGCCACCTCCGATTACGATCGCGAGAAGCTCCAGGAACGCCTCGCGAAGTTGGCCGGCGGTGTCGCCGTCATCAACGTCGGCGCAGCCACTGAGACCGAGATGAAAGAGAAGAAGGCGCGCCCGTTCGACTTCGCTCAGGGCAGGCTAAGAAGACGCGTTGCACGCTACTCGCGCCGCGGTCGAAGAAGGCATCGTCCCCGACGGCGGTGTGGCTCTCATCCGTGCGCAGAACGCTCGATAAACTCACGCTCGAAGGCGACGAAGGCTACAACGTCGCGACCGGCGGATACACCGACCTCGTGAAGGCCGGCGTCGTCCCGCCGGTCGCGGGACCAAGGTCCGACGCGATTGCCAGGCGTGAGTCAGATTACTATGCTCTCCTCCATGAGCATCGCAGAAGTCGAAAAGATTGCCCTCGGGCTGGACGAGCGCCAACGCGCTCTTCTCGCGGCCAGCCTGCTTCGATCGCTGCCGGCGCCGTTGGCTGATGTGGATGAGGGGATCGCGGAGGCATTGCGGCGCGACGCGGCGATGGGCGCCGATCCGACGCAGGTGCTCTCTCTCGAGCAGTTGGACGAGAGGGTAGCGAACAGGCGTTGTTGATGCGCCTGGACTTCAATCCCGAGGTGTTTGCCGACATCTCGGAAATAATGGCGTTCTATGAAGAGGTCGCCGGCACGCAGTTGGCGGATGAATTCTACGCTGAATTACGCGCGTATTTCCAAGACGCTGCCGAATCTCCTGAGTCCTACAACATTCGGGAAGGCGATCTCCGCCGAGTAAATCTCGAGCGCTTCCCATATCACTTTCTGTTCCGGATTGTCGGCGACGCCGTGCGAATATTGGTCGTGCGTCACCACAGCAGGAGCCCTGTGCTCGGACGCGAGCGCCAGTAAAATTGACAAGCGATCACAGCCGCTTGATCACGAGAACCATCACAACCGATCCGCCTTCGCGCGGCTACGGGCGCGACAAGAGCCATCATCACCGAAGCTCCTGAGAAGGACAACGGCGGCGCCGGCGGTGGCATGCCCAGCGGCGGCGGGATGGGTGGAATGGGCGGCATGGGCGGGATGGACTATTAACCCCGAAAGCATTCGGGGCTAAGTCCCGCGTTTTGCTGGAGATCCGCGCGACCGCGCACTACGTGAGCGACCCAAGATGATTTCGATTTGGACTCCGCCGGCAACCGGTTCACACTTTGGTTGTGCCGACAGTCCTCCGTTCAGGTCCCTACCGGCTGTTTTTTTATTCAGCGGATGCGAACGAGCCGCCGCACGTGCACGTGGAGCGGGATCAAAACAAAGCGAAATTCTGGCTGGAGCCGTTAGCGGTTCAAACGAGCAGCGGCTTTTCTCGACGTGAATTGCTCGACCTTTATCGATTGATCTCGGACGATCGGGTCGTACTTTTGGAGCGCTGGCATGACTACTTTGACAATTGATCGCGCTGCGTCACGGGCCACGGCTGTGCGCCTCTCCGAGGACGCGCTCAGCATTGATCTGGCGGACGGACGAAGCCTTACGGCACCGCTCGCCTGGTATCCGCGACTGCTCCAGGGCACACCCACAGAACGCGCCAACTTCCGCCTCATCGGGTCGGGCGAGGGCATTCACTGGCCAGAGCTGGACGAGGATATTAGCGTCGAAGGGATTCTCAGCGGCCGAGCATCCGGAGAGTCGCCCGCGTCTTTTCAAAAATGGTTGGACTCGCGAACGGCTCTGTGACGAGTGCGGCAACCGCCGATTCCCGCCATACGAACGATGGCCGCTAAAGCGAAGAAGGTGATCGGTCACAAGGCTCGGCCGAAATCCCGGAAGACGTTCCCTAATAAGAAAGCGGCGACGATCGTTTTCGACACGCTTCAGTTTCATGGCGCTAAGGTCACGGTCGATGTCCACAACATGTATCGCTCGCGACTCTTTCCGGAGCTGGACATGAACATTGCAGCGGAGCGAAGCGTGACCCTGGAAGAAGAAGGCATTGAATGCTCGGTCGATTCACATTTCGCAACGATTAGGCTGCGGAAACACAAGCGCGGTGAGCCACCCCCATATGGCGCATTTATTTGGGAACTGCCGAAACAGGCTCTGAAGAAGTTTCCGATTTTGATCGAATACACGCCGGAGGGCGAACTGGCTCGGGTGAGTGTGCTTCGAAGTAAGCCGAGCCGAGCGACGCCTTCAAGGCGCAAAGCCAAATAGCGCGAAACCAAGGATGCGGCGCCGTCTCACCCCTTAGAGACGGAGGGTTCCCAGTTCGTCCCCGTGCTGAATCGCGCTTCGCAGGTCGCGCACAGCTTTCTTATCCTCCCAACCGCGTTTGTGCGGTTTGCACATGGCGCAGGCGGAGCGCTTGGGCGCTTTGTAACGGCGTTTGGTGAGATCGCTTTTCAAAATTAATTCAGCCTTCGAGTTCGCTCAGATCCGCCAGATCCTGCGGACGACCGACGGCGCGCTTGTTCGCGATGAGAAGTTCCTTGCTTAGGAAGGCAACCGGGAGCCCATCCAGTTGCGCGGGCACTCTGTTCGCGAACGCTTCTTCGATGCTGACGCCGCTGATGCTGGTCAGAAGGTCGATCCGGTGAGGAGGTCGCCCGAGCTGGATTATTTGGTCGGGTGCGGTGAAATCTGACGGAGTGATTTCCAAGCCGCCGAACCCGAATTCCTGCAACAGTGCTACGATCCGCTCGCCATTTTCCACGGTCGGGCGAACGAGAATATCGATATCGCCGGTAAAGCGTGGCCGTGCATGAAAGGCAAGGCTGTGCGCGCCGACGATGAGATAATCAACGCCGCGGGAATTGAGTAACCCGATAAACTCTCTCAAGTCGCTGTTCAGGGGCATGGTCTAGAAGTTCGAGGAGGATATCGAGTCGCTCTTGCGGAGATAGTTTCCGGTAGAAATTACGATCGGCTTTGTCCGCCTCGGCGAAGCTTGAGAATTTCGCGACCGTCTTCTGCACAATCGACTTTATCACGCGGGCTACTCTTGCCGAGCGAAATGAGTATCCAGGGGAAACATCAATACTCCGGCGGAGAGAGTGAAGGTCACAGGATCGATAACTTCGGGCGTCGTCGTCGGAGAGGGTGGAGTTGCGTGCTAGTGTAAGCGCGGTCTCGCACCGTGCCGCGCCGCGGCTTCGCCCTAGCGACCAGGGACCGGGGCAGGTCGTGGTTGATATGGGCATGCACTCCGGAGAGGGCGAATCGCATCCACGTGGGTTCACCCAGAGGTCGGGTCCAATCTACCCCGATTCGCGCCTCCGCGAGCCTCGCAAAAATCCGGGCTCAGCGGCCATGTTGCACGCCGCTGGAGATGAGGAAGATGCGTCCCGATTGGAAACCGTGCACGCCGCTGTAGCCGGACGTGATCAGGAAATCGTCGGTCCCGTCGCGATCTATGTCGCCCATGCCGACGGCGTCGAAGCCGAAGGTGTCGCCGGGCGTGCGGCAGGTGTAAGTCTTAATCAAGGAGCCATCCTTGCCGGAAAAGAGCGAGGCTTTGCCGGCGGAAGTGGCGGCTCCGGCAAATTGCCATGCGCCGACGATGAGATCGTCGTGCCCGTCGCCATTGACGTCGCCAGCGGGTGATGGGGAGGTGCCGAAGCCTTCGCCTTCGCTCTCGCCGGTGAGAGTAAGGAGAGGCTCACCGTTCTGTCCGGAGTAGACGTAAATCCGCCCAGTCGACGGCCCTTTGGCGGCGTTTTGCCAATCGGAAACGTAGATGTCGGGTGTGCCATCGGCATTGATATCGCCGACGACCGAGAGAAACATGGCACCGAACGCGCCCGCCGTTTCATCGCCGTTCACGACAAACTTCGGTTTGCTCGTTAGGCCAGCGTAAACGTAAACGCGGCCGCGCTTCTCCGGCCCGGCCTTGGGCGCGCTCACGACGAGGAACTTCTGGTTGCCCTTGCTGTAGCCGGTGACGGCATTGCCGAAGCGATCGCCCTCAGTTTCGCCCGTGAGAGTGAGCAGGAGTTTCCCGTCCTTGCCCGAGTAAACATAGGCGTGCCCGATGCCCTGGGCGGACTTCCCCGGCGGCGGTGGCGCGCCGACGATGACGTCCGCGCGGCCATCGCCATTCACGTCGCCCACGCCGGCGACATGCAGGCCGAAGGCCTCCGGTGTTTTGCTGGTCGACTTGAACGAATGCAGGACGCGACCGTCTTTTCCCGAGTAAATATGAGCGACGCCATTCGGCGGACCGCTCGCGATGACGTCTGCGATCCCATCGCCGTTTGTGTCACCTGCACTTTCCACCCCCGAGCCGAGCGTGTCCTCGGCTTTGCCATCCACTTTCCAGATGAGTTTGCCGGTGGCCGACGAATAAACGTAAACGCGCCCGGCATTCTTTCCCCCGCTGGCGTGGTAGGGAGCGGAGGTGACGAAATCGGCCACACCGTCGCCGTCCACATCGCCCAGGTCGCGCGCGATCCAGCCAAACTGATCGTTAGCCGCTTCGCCATCCCACTCGCGGATAATCTTCACATCCTCGACAAAGGGTTGCGCGAAATCCGCCGGCTGCGGGAGGAGCGCAGCAAAGCGCGGGTCATCCTTGATGCTGGAGAAATCGTCGTCCTGCTGCAGGCCGGTGAGGTCGGCGCGGTGCGTCGCCTTCGCTTTGCCCAACCACTCGAAAGCGGCCTCCTTGTCGCCCTTCAAAGCCGCGACCGCGGCCAGATTATAGAGCGGATTGACCAGCGTCGGATCGATCTCGAGCGCTCGCCGCAAGGCGTGCTCTGCCGTCGCCCAATCCTTGGCCGCCTTCCCTGCCACGCCTAAAAGGCGCCAGAGGCGCGGATTGTCCGGTTCGCGCCGGGTCAGCTCTTCCAGCATCTGCGCGGCTGCTTTCGGATCGCCACCCTGGAGCAACGCCGTTGCGGCCGGCAAACTGGCCGGCGCTGGGCTCGCATTTTCAGCGAAGCCGGAGGGAATCCGCAGACTCAGGCCGACGATCGAGAGAATAAGTAGGGCGGGGTGGAACGAGGCGGCGAAGCGGAACATGTCGCCATCATTTATTCTGCAGCGGCGCTGGCAAGCGGAGACCCGCCGGAACCAGCAGAATGTCCTAAATCGTCTGGCCGGCCCGTGTCGCGGGAGAGTTTTGTAACCTGACGAACCCAGCGCTCCTGAAGCTTTTCCTTTGGCCTCGGCTGCGGAGTTTTTGTGGGAGGTGAGGGCACTTCCGTTTCAGACGGCGCTCGACTTCTCGGGGCGATTCCATTCTCGTTTCCCATCATGATTTTCGGATTCACCGGATCCCGGTCTGTGCTGATGCGACTCGCGACCTTAGCTGCTTTGCTGGCAACCCCGAGATTGGAAGCTGCGGAGCAGCGCGAACCGGCGAAGCCGTTGGTGATCGGGGAGACCTTCACGATTGAGTCAAAGGCGCTGGGAGAGACGCGGCGAATTAACGTGTATCTGCCAGCCGGCTACGCGGAACCGGGCGGGAAGCGTTTCCCCGTGCTCTACATGCCGGATGGCGGACTGGCGGAAGATTTCCTCCATGTAGCCGGGCTGCTGCAGGTGGGAGCAGGCAACTGGACAATGCGGCCATTCATTCTGGTGGGAATCGAGAATACCGAGCGGCGCCGCGACATGACCGGGCCGACCGAAAGCGCGGAGGACAAGAAGATCGCGCCGCGCGTGGGCGGGTCAGCGGCGTTTCGGAAATTTGTGCGCGAGGAGCTCATGCCAGAGTTGAAGGCGAGTTATCGGACGACGGAGGAGACGGCCGTGGTGGGCGAATCGCTGGCGGGCTTGTGGGTGCTGGAGACGTGGCTGCTGGAGCCGGAGTTGTTCGATACCTACATCGCCTTTGATCCGAGTCTCTGGTGGAACTCGCAATCGCTCTTGAAAAGCGCGCCCGAGCGTCTGCGTGCGCAGGCTGATTTAAAGAAGACGCTCTACTTCGCCGGGAGCGGAGATGGCACGTCGGAGTTGACTGAGGAGCTGTCTGAAATCCTCACGAAAAACGCGCCGAAAGGTCTGCATTGGCACTACGAAAAGATGCCGGAGGAAAAGCACGCCACCATCTATCATCCGGCGGCGCTGAAGGCCTTCCGGGCAGTCTTGGGTCCAGCCCCGAGCCAGTAGCTGACTGGCAGGCCGCGCCAACGTCTTTCCTTGCCTGCGTGTAGGACGCGCACGGCGAAGCCGTCTCGGCGCCGAAGTCAGAAGCCGTTCGTTTTGACGACCTGGCCGTCGCGAATCAAAGCCGTGTGCGTGGTCCACTGGCGGGGCGCACCGGTGGCTGGTCTCACGCTGAGATTGAAGACGACGAGGTAACCGTAGACCTTGCCCGCCCCGCTGTCGGGCAGGTCGGCTGGTTTGGGTTCGGTCTGCCATTTGATGTTCAAGCTGGCGGCGTTGGGGACGTTGGTGCGGACCCAGGTGAGGACGACTTCCTTATAGTTTGCGGGGAAGGCACCGTAGGGTAAAACGGCGACCGGCGCTGGCGTCGGAGCGGGTGGCGCGACGGGTGCAACCTCGGTGCCAGGGGCAGGCGCGGGAGTGGCTCCAGGCGAGGAAGTTTCGGGTGCGGTCACGGCGGGCGCGGCGGAGTTGGCGGCGGTGGCGGGCGCACCGCTGGTGGCGAGGGCTTTCTCGAGCAGATCGGCCAGACGCCAGCCGGCTTTCGGCAATTCGGCGCGGACGACTTTCGCCGCCCAGGCGCGATAGCTCAGATGATCGGGCATGGTCTTTTCGCGCCCAGTGCCGGTGGCGAGAGTGGCGCCGTCGTCCTGCGTTTTGGTGCTCATGTTCTGGAAGACGAGTCGGCTGTGCGCTTCCCGCGCGATGGGCAGAATCTCGTTCGCCCAGGCTTCGGCGTAATCTTTCAAAGGCATGTTCGGCGGCATGCGCCAGCCGGCGGGTTCCTGAGTGGCGAAGGTGTGGACGATGCTTGTTTCGGCCGCAGACATCTGCGACTTGCGCTCGTCTTTTTCCACTGCATCCAGGCCGCCGGGAAAGAGCGCCTTGACCGGATCGCCATCCCAAAAGCTGTGCATCTTCGGCTTCTTGCTGGAAGTGGTGCCGGCGATATCGAGCAGGATGGTGTTGCCGCCCTGATCTTCGTTGGCGGGTTTGCCGAGATCGGGATTAACGGGGCGACCGCTGGCGTCGAAATATTCCGCGCCGACGTGGAGGGGCTGGTGGATATCGCCGAGGAAATGGGCGAGCAAAATGATGGCGACCGCTTTGGTAATCTTGCGCGGATTGTTCTCCGGCACCTCGCCGTGCAGGACGGCGACGCAGTAGGTGATCATGTGGACGATGTCCCACTGGGTGCGGCCGACTTTGCCGGAGGCGTAGCTGGCCGCTTCCACCGGAACGTCGGTGTAATGGAACCAGTGATGCGATGGCATCGGGGAAGTGTTGTCGTGGGTCGGCTGATTGGCGGACCAAAAATCGCGTAACTGCGCGGCGAGACGTGGACGGGAGGAGAAGTAGCCGGCGTTCTTCGGATCCTCGATCCCTTTTTTGTCCCAGCCTTTGATGGTGTCGGGCGTTTGCGCGGCTTCGCGCAGGGTCATGCCGTCGAGAATAATGGCGACCTTTTTGCCGGTGGGCGTATTGGCCAATCGTTCGTCGGCGATGGCGCCGACGATGTGGTGCCCGTCGGGACCGTAGGCGTGCAGGCGTTGCAAGGGCGCCGCCAGAAAGGCGAGCGCGAGAAGGATTTTGGAATACGAGGCGAGGTTCACGCGGTGAGTGACAATACGGAAGAGCTCAGCAAAGGTCGCTCATAAAATTGCGCGCCCGGCGCTGTCGGGTATGATTGAAGTTGGGGCCGAAGTTCCAGCGGCCCTTTGGCTCCTTCCAGTCGGCTGCCCGCTCTTGGTGGGCCGGTCAACGCGGAGCGAGCGCATCCGCCTTGCCAGACAGCCCCCCATCATTTCCTTCATCAAATTGCGCTCGTCCCAGTACACCGCGGTTTTTCCGTTCGCCTACGAGGCGATGGCGCCATCGCGTTCCCCGATATCACTCCCTCCCAATGAGCGCCACACTCCCGCCATCGAAAACCGCTTATGATGATCGCCATTTCTCTGACCTGCGGGAGGCGAAGTCGCGCTAGGTCGCAAGCGCCTTCTCGACCAAGCGGGGGCAGCGCGGCGTGAAAAAATGGTTAATCCCAGAGGTGTCACGCCAAGGCGCGAAGGCGCAAAGATTTAAGATTTCATTGTCGGGGCATAGGAGCGCGGCTGGGCGGGGTGAGGGTC
>JBBSPM010000051.1:0-36367 GCA_038258815.1 Chthoniobacterales bacterium | reverse complement strand
CCCGGCGCGAGTCATCCACTCCCGAATGTGAACGAACCCGCAACTTGAGGAACCGGATGCGTTAATCGCGCTCGTCCGGTTCTGTGGGGGGCGTCGTCCGACTTTCGGGCCGGACGGCCCTATCCCGGACCCGCGTTGGCGGCACCAGTGGATCGCGCCTTGACAAGCGGATCGAAAAAAGGTCATCGAAAGGATGCGGCCTGGCCTGGCCCACTGCACATTGAGACTCATGAGACAAAGCACCAAGCGTGTTCACGTGCTCGCGGCGCTGTTCCTCGGCGGCGCTTTTCTTTATTCCATCGCGCCTGTTTTCGCACAGGACGAACCCCGCCTCGTCCCAGAATCCGCCGAGGTGAAGAAACTCTTGCCGCTTTTGCCCGAACCGCCCGAGGGCTGGAAGGCTGATCCCGCCGAAGGCTCCGCCGATAGTATGGGCGATACGCAGATCACCACCGTCCACCGTGATTATGTGAAGGGGGAAGGGGATGCCGCGGCCACCACTTCCATCAGCATTCTGGATTCGATCGCGAATCCCGGATACGTCGAAGCCACCACGTCCGCTTGGAACTCCAGCACTTCCGACGAAGAAGGTTACGCGAAATCGATCACGATCGAGGATTCACCCGGGTTCGAGACTTTCGAGAACAACGGCAAACACGGCACGCTCTGGCTCGTCATCGCGAAGCGTTACATCCTCCAGATCGAGATCACCGCGCAGGAAGCGTCCGAGCTTCAGGAGTGGCTCAAGCGCATCGACCTGAAAAAAATCGCGGACGTAAAGTAATGGAGCCGGCGCGCCCTCGCGCCGAAGTCTCGCGAGCGCTTGAGCTTGGAGGCGTCTGAGCTCAAAAACGCATTCCCGGCCCAAGTACCGCGACGAAAACAACCGCGGATAAGATGCCGACGGCCATCCAACCCGGCGACGTCGTCGTTGCCATGCGGAGGTCGGGCAATCGTCGATGAAGAACCACTCCCACCCAGACGAGTCCGAACGAGCTGAGCGCAGACGGCAACGCGTCCGTGAAAACAATCGTCGGGCCTCGCGGATCGAACACTCCGCCCGCCGCCGCCAGAAGGGCCGCGGCTAGGAGCGCGACTTCCGCGAAAATGTGCGGGTGCCATCCGTCCTCCCCACTCTCGCCAAAACTCCCACGCAGCATCGCTCCCAACATTCGCATCGCCGCGATGTAGAAGACGACTCCGCCCACCACTAGCGCCGCAGGCCACGCGCTCGTTGGTTCCAACCCAGCGATCACGAACTTCCAATCCCCGCGATCGAGCAACCCCGAGTAGACCATGTAGCCAACGTTCCAAAAAATCGCGAACGCGAAGAGCAGACAAAGAAACGCCCGCATGTTCTGCGCGCGCGGCGGCGCCCAGCGCAACCACGCGCAAGCCAGCAGCGCCACGAGGATGCCCATCCCCGGACCCGCACCATCGATCCAGCGGGAGTGAATGCTGCAATCCTCATACGTGGTCGAGAGCGACAACATCTTCCCGCCCAGCGCCACGCACGCGCCGCCGTGGCCCAGGCCTTCATGCGCCACATCCGCGACGGAGAACGCCGCGCCGGCGATGGCGAGAAGCGTGAGCGTTGGTCCAAGTTTCATCTCGCTCGATTCACGGCGGCTCTTTTCGGATGCTCAAGCATTCCATGCAAGTCGCTTCCGTTTGCCTCGCACGCTGCGCGCTGGCATCCTGAGCACCCGAAGGGCATTGTTTGTCCACAGATTTCGCAGATTCACACAAGTTTAAAATCGGGCTCTGCGGCCTCCCTTAATCTGTGTCCATCTGTGTAATCTGTGGAAGAAACCGCCTTTTCCTAATCGACCACTATCATGTCCGACGAACGCAAAACTCCCGAGCAACGCGCGCAGATGACCGACCTCGAGCGGCTGCGCCATTCCGCCGCGCACGTCCTCGCCACCGCCATCCTCAAAATCTGGCCGGAGGCGCAGTTCGCCTCCGGCCCGCCGGTGGAGAACGGTTTCTACTACGACGTCGATCTCCCGCACCGCATCTCGCCCGACGACTTCGCTAAAATCGAAGCCGAGATGAAAAAGGAAACGAAAGCGAACCACACCTTCGAGCGCGTCAACGTCTCTCGCGACGAGGCCCTCGACATGGCAAACCTTGGTGTCCTTGGTGCCCTTGGTGCGAGATCCGAAGCCTCGAAGTTCAAACTCGACATCATCCAGGGCATTCCCGAAGGCGAAGAAATTTCGCTCTTCCGCAATGGCGAATTCACCGATCTCTGCGCTGGTCCGCACGTCATGCGCACCGGGAACATCGGCGCGTTCAAGCTCACCCACGTCGCCAGCGCCTATTACAAAGGCGACGAGAAAAACCCGCAGCTCCAGCGTATCTACGGAACCGCCTTCAAGAACCGCACCGAGATGGACGCCTACTTCGCCATGCTCGAGGAAGCGAAAAAGCGCGACCACCGCAAGCTCGGCAAAGAGCTTGAGCTTTTCACCTTCGACGACGACGTCGGCCCCGGCCTCCCGCTCTGGCTCCCGCGCGGCGCCGCTATCATCGAGGAACTGGAAAAGCTGGCGAAGGAAACGGAGTTCGCCGCCGGTTATCAACGCGTCCGCACCCCGCACATCGCGCGGGAGAGTCTGTATCTAACCAGCGGCCATCTTCCCTATTACGCCGATTCGATGTTCCCGCCGATGGACCTTTGCGAAGATGAAAAGGACCGAAGTGAAAGAGATGAGAGCGTGGATGAACTCGCGACCTTGAACCAGCTAGCCTTAGTTCAAGATAATAGAGAAGTAGAGCTCATCGCTCAACAGCGTCGCGACGCTCAAGCGGGTAAGGATACGAAAGAAGTCGACGCAGCATTAGAACGACAAAAGCAAATTGTTAAGGAGCGGATATCACGCATCGCACGCCTTCAGGGTCGGATTCGCGAACTCGGATCGTTGTATTACCTGAAAGCGATGAATTGCCCGCATCACCACAAGCTCTTCGGAGCGGTGCCGCGCAGTTACCGCGACCTGCCCCTGCGCCTCGCCGAATACGGCACCAACTACCGCTACGAGCAAATCGGCGAACTCTTCGGCCTCATGCGCGTGCGTTCGCTCCAGATGAACGACGCCCACATCTACTGCACCGAAGAGCAGTTCGAAGAAGAGTTCCGCGCCGTGAACGAAATGTATCTGAAGTATTTCAAGATCTTCGGGATCGAGAAATACGTCATGCGTTTCTCGACCCACGAGCCGGCCAAGCTCGGCCAGAAATTCGTCGACAACCCCGCGCTCTGGGCCAAGACCGAGGACATGGTCCGCGGCGTCCTCCAGCGCAGCGGCATCAACTACATCGAAGTGCCTAACGAAGCCGCCTTCTACGGTCCGAAGATCGACGTCCAGGTCTGGAGCGCGATCGGCCGCGAATTCTCCATCGCCACCAACCAGGTCGACTTCGCCGTTCCCGAACGCTTCGGCCTGAAATACAAAACCCGCGACAACACCGAAGCCACCCCGCTCTGTATCCACCGCGCTCCGCTCGGCACGCACGAGCGTTTCATCGGCTTCCTCATCGAGCACTACGCCGGCAACTTCCCCCTCTGGCTCGCCCCCGAACAGGTCCGCATCCTTCCCATCGGGGACGAGCCCGCGTTGGTCGATTACGCCCGCGCCATCCAACAAGAGCTCCGCGCCCACGAAGTCCGCGCCGAGCTCGACGCCAGCAACGACCACATCAAAGCGAAAATCTCCAGCGCCGAGCAAATGAAAGTGCACACCATGCTCGTCATCGGCGGCCGCGACCTGGAAGCCAACGCCGTCAGCGTCCGCGAGCACGGCAAAGGCAACCTCGGCGCCAAACCGCGCGACGAAGTTGTTGCAGGTCTCCTCGCCGTCATCAGAGAGCGTCGGGGCTAACGTCGTATGTCCCTTGAGCAGATATTCCCCATCCTCAACCAAATGGAAGCCGAGGGCGTCATCGGCCGCTACGCCATTGGCGGGGCAGTCGGCGCGATCTTCTGGCTAGAGCCGTTCCAGACCAAGGACCTTGATGTCTTCGTCGCGCTGACGACTTCCGTGGGCGGCACGTTGCTATCCCTCGGCCCGATCTACGACTATCTCGTCGCGCGCGGCTATCGGCTCGAAGGGCAGTTCATCGTCATGGCCGGTTGGTCCGTCGAATTCGTCCCGCCGGCCACGCGACTAGTCGAGGAAGCCCTGGCCCAAGCTGTCGCGCGCGACGTGAGCGGCATTGCCACGCGCGTCTTCACCGCGGAACACCTCGCCACCATCTGCCTGCAAGTCGGCCGGCCGCGCGACCTCGACCGCATCCTACGCTTCATCGAGGCCGGCGTGCTCGACGCGGCCACGCTGGACACCATTTTGCGCCGCCACGACCTGCTTGAGAAATGGACCGCCTTCGTTCAGAGTCACGAGTCGGATGACTGAGCTGATGCAACAAATCCTAGCGCGCAAACGCGCCCGCCGACAGGCGCTCGCCGCCCTGCCCGTCGGCGACAAGCTCCGAATGCTCGATGAAATGATTGCCGAGACCAGAGGAATCGTCGCCACCCATCCACCCAAGCCGGCCCAGCCCTTCCGCCTCCGCAAGAGCCGCTCCTGAAGCCCCTGCCCTCAGGTCCGGCAAGCGCGCCAGGTGCTGCGAGACAACGGTCCGCTATGAACAACAAATTCGAGATTGTCGTTTACTGGAGCGAGCAAGACGGCCACTTCCTGGCCGAAGTGCCGGAACTTCCCCGCATCATCACGGACGGCTCGACTCGGGCTCAAGCTCTCCTCCACGCAGAAGAAATGATCGACGCCTATCTTAGCGCAGCGCGCGAAGCCGCCTGGCCGATCCCCGAGCCGAAAGGCCGGCTGGCTTTCGCATGACCACCGACACACAAATCAGGGCACCGACGAACACACGATTGGATCGGCCGCCGAAAACGACAAGACAAACAAATTGCGCCCGTTACCTCGAAGAGCAATTGGAGGAACCGCAATTAGCCGCACGCTTCCAACGGCTGGCGCGGCGTGGAGTGTTGTATCTGATGCTATACTCCGTACGCGATGGATTATGCCCGTGTCATTCTCCTGCTGAAGCATCCGGCAGCGAAATTGCTGCGCGCCGAGCAGGCGGCTTTCGCGCTGGCGTTTCTCCACACGGCGTTCAAGGAGAGCGGGCAGGCGGCGCTGCCGGAAGAGCTTCTGCGGACCCGGCTGGAGCGGTGGATCGAGGAACGTCGAGCCGAGGAGAGCTTCGCTTGGGAGCGCAGTGCGGGGGATTATCTCGAGGACTGGTGCGGAGAGAATCGCGCCTGGCTGCGCAAGGTGCATGGCAGCGGACTGGAGCCGGCCTTCGAGCTCACGAGCGCGACAGAGAAGGCGATCGGCTGGCTGGACTCGCTGCGCGGAACGGCTTTCGTGGGCACGGAATCACGGCTTCAGGGAATCTTTCGCGAGATCGACGAGTTGCTCCGCTACACGTCGAACGACGTGGACGCGCGGCTGGAATATCTTCGCGCCGAACGCGCAAAGCTCGACGACGAAATCGCGTGGATTCTCGACGGCGGAGCGCCAGAGACGTTCGAGCCGTGGCAGATCAATGAACGCTACGCCGGCGTGCTTGACGCCGCCCGCAGTCTCGGAGCGACTTCCGGAAGGGTGGAGGAAAATTTCCGCCGGATTGCGCAGGAGGTTGTCGAGCGGCAGACGCAAGAGGGCAGCACGAAAGGTGAGATCGTCGGGCGCGTGCCGGATTCGCACGACAGCGTGCGCGAGTCGCCGCAGGGACGAAGTTTCTACGGTTTCGTGCGGCTGCTGCTCGATCTCGATCGGCGTGAACACTTCGAGGAGCAAGTCGCGCAGGCGCTGGCAATGGACGCGCTCGATCCTTCGCTGCGGGACGATCCGCTCCTCCGCCAGCTCCTCCCGCGGCTGCGCGGGGAGCAGGAGAAAGTGGGCGCCTCCACGCATCGTCTCACATCGAATCTGCGCCGGGCGCTGGAGACGGCGCGTCTCGCGGAGCGTCGGCGGGTGCGAGAGTTGATCGGCGAAATTCAGACGCTGGATTGGGAGATTGCATCATTGAACCCAGCGGGGCGATCGGCCAATTTGTGATTGTGTCCGAATCCGCACAGAATCCAGAGCAGCGTTTGCTTCCGGTCGAGTTGAGAACCGACCTTGCTGGTCGGCTTCACAACCTCGGAAAGCTGAAGCACTGGCTGATGGCAGTTGCCGAAGCTTGCCAGAACGGCATTGACTCGATCCGCGATTCGGATCGCGAAGGCAGCATCACGGTAGAACTCCAGCGCGCGGACGATCTCGTGGGCAAGGCCGGCAGCAACGGTGCGCTTGAGAACGTGGTCGTGAAAGATGATGGCGACGGTTTCAATGCTGCGAACTTTGCGTCGTTTTGCACACCAGACAGCCTCCTGAAGGTGAAGCGAGGCGGGAAAGGTATCGGACGGATCGCCTGCCTCCAGGTGTTTGAGCGCATTCAGGTAGTTTCGACCTATCGGGACGGCGACAAATGGTTTCGGCGGGAACTTCAGCTACAGCGTGACTCTCCCCCACTCGCCGCTACTCAACCTACGGCAGCAGAACCTGCATATTCCACAGAGGTTCGGCTGCTTGGCCTCCGTAATGACTACCCCGGCGGAGCAGACGCGGAGGTTGAGAAGGTGGCTGAATGGTTGGCTGAACATTTTCTCCCAGCCTCTGATCGACAAACCAAAATGGCTGCGCTCGTTCACCGTGCGCGATGGCAAGCAGGAGTGGGACATCACCCACTTCATCGAAAGCAAGGCGCAGTGGAACGAGGAGTTCAGCATCCGCAATTACGGCTTCCGCGTGGTTTGCTATGCGCTCCCGCAACAATCGTCGACGGACCAGGTTCGCCTTATCGCGGGTGGACGGGTCGTCCACTCCAACACGGAGAAGATCGAGCATTACGTCCCCCACCTTGCGACAGTCAGCGATGACAATGCACACATCCTTTTAGTGCATTCCGCATTCTTCGATGAGCATGTGAACGACGCCCGCAATGGCGTGTCATTCTCCGACGATGGCGATCAAGCGTTGCTGGGTATCACGGCTGCGGAATTTCGCGACCGCCTCAGTTCGGTCTTTCGCGCCCGTCTCACCGATCGGTTGGCGCATTCGACAGAGAAAATGAGGCAGCGCGTCGAAGACGTTGTGAGCAACGAAGCGAAGTATTACCGCCCTCTGCTCATGGCGTATTTCGAGAGCAAGGAGTTCATGACGCTGAGCCACAGCGCACGGAGCGAAGAAATCTTGTCATCTCTGGACTCATTCAAGCGGCGGGACGCCGACAATCTGCGAAAGGAAAGTAAACGACTTTCCCGGCTTGCCGCAGATGCTGCGGAGTATCGCGACACGGCGGAAAAACTCGCGGCCGGAATCGAAACGCACAAGAAAACCGTGCTCGCGGAATATGTAGTCCTGAGGAAGCTCTTGCTCGACAGGCTTGAACGGATCATTGGGGCACGCGACGATGGCAAGGGTCATCTGGAGGCTGAAATTCACGACCTTATATTCCCGCGCAAGGCAGATACGGAGTCACAGCCTGGAACTGACCATCAACTCTGGATACTTGACGAACGGCTGGAGTCCCATCGGTATCTTGCCTCGGACAAACCGATGGATGGAATTCGAGGCGACCGCCCTGACCTGCTGATCACCCTGGATCATCCCGGTGCATTTGCATCCGACCCATTTTCTCCTTCTGCCGGCTACGAGCGAATCGTTCTGGTGGAGTTCAAGCGGGCGTTGGAGGACTTGGCGAATGTAAAGCTCGAAGAGCTTCCACACCGGCAGATGATGAGCTACGCGGAAGACATCGAGAATGGGAAGGCCGTGCATTTTCGTTCAAAGCGGCCGATTAAGGTCACGAGCAACTGTAGATTCTATCTTTATGCCATTTGCGACCTGACGCTAAATCCGAACTTGCTCAATCGATTGAAGCGGCACGACGACTTCTTGCTCTCGCCGACCGGTAATGGGGCATTCGCCGTTAAGAATGAGGGGCGTTACTACATCGAGTATATCGCGCTCGATAAGCTGCTTGAGGATGCGAAAGCCAGGAACCAAGCATTCTTCAGCAAGCTCGGAATCGAGTAGTAGCTCGCGATTCAGACCGACGCCACGAAGGGCGGCTGCTCGAAGAATGCCAGTTGCTCAGATGTCTCGGCGATCGGGACTGCGTCGGCGGCGAAGTTTGTAATCAGTGCTTCGAGCATTGGATGTCGGAGGTCTTCGCTCGAACCTACATGGTAAAAGTGGGCCTTGGTGAAAAGATGGAGCGCCGGACTAGTCCAGTGCCGTGCAATCATTTCATTGGAGCGGAACTCGTTGCTGTGCCATGTGGAGAGGATGAACTTCGCAGGTGTCGTCTTGAGCTGCGAGGCGAGGTCAGCGTCATCAGCTTCGGACCACGAATTGAAGTAATCGACGTGCCTTCCGAGATACGGCGGATCGGCATAAACAAAGTCGGACGACTGAAGGTTCGCCAATGACTTTCTGAAATCCGATACTTCAAAAGTCCAATCGCACTGCGCGAAAACTTCCCCGATTCGGCGCACCTGATTCGTAATCTTTGTGACGTAAGCCTGGGCGAAGCGCTCCGGCTTGTGACAGTAAGGCACGTTGAACTTGCCGGACCGGTTGAAGCGCATCACCCCGTTGAAGCAGGAGCGGTTGAGGAACAGGAAGGTGAGCGAGTCTGGAGCCGCGTTGAACCGGTCGCGCATCGTGTAGTAATACTCCTCGCCCTTCGTGCGCAGATGTTCGCCGTGCTCGACAAGAAAACCCTTCACTTCCGCCGGAGTGACACGTCCCTCCTGGATGTCGCGATAGAAGCGAATGATGTGAACATTGGAGTCGCACAACAGAGCCCTTTTTGGTTGGACATTGAACGCGACGGCGGCGGAGCCGCAGAATGGCTCGATCCAGCGTTCGTAGGCGGACGGCTTGGAGAGGCGTCGAATCTCCGCTGCGAGCTTGGTTTTGATTCCCTGGCATTTCAGCGGTGGAACCAATGGCACGTAGCTAGTCATGATTCCTCCTCAGCGGCAGGGGCATCTTCTTCACCCAATCGCGCAATTTCGCTCTCGTGTTGTCGCAGGACATCGGTGCCGCGCTGCTTGTATTCGGAGTAGGATTTCAAGTTCGTATAGGGCCGCGTCACTCCGAGCGCCTGCGCCATGTCGCGAGTGAGATAAAACATCCAGTAGTCGTCATAGACTTCCTCGCCCAGCGAAGCGAACGGTCCGGTGCCGGAAATCAACTGCTCGGTCTTCACCACGGAGCCGATGTTCTTCGTGTTGCCGCTTCCGGGGAGACTGGAGGCAATGCGATATTTTGGTTGGGCGAAGAACTGGAACTCGCGAATCACGGAGGGAATTCGCTCCAAGTCTTCAAGCGTGAATTGTTGCCGCTCATCCGCGACTTCGTCGCATTTTGTGTAGAGCACCCCGAGCACAAAATGCCCACTGTATTGGCTGTAGGGATAGAGCGTATTCTTTTTGCTCTCGCGCTGCCGGAAATATCCGGTGAATGCGCCCAGCGTCATCCCGTTCACGTCCGTCGCGCTGATGCGATAGGTGCTTTTGATGTCCACCGCGAACTTCGTGCCGGAGGGCGGATGCACGAACGTCAGGTCGGGATAGAAGTTTTGCTGCGGGCAAAGCTCAATCTCGAAGCCGTGCTTTGCAGCGAAATCCGTAAAGAGCGGGAAGAGGAGAAGTTCCAGCACCTTTGAGACGATCTTGGTGTCCACCGAGATCGTGTAGATGCGCCGATACACGTCGATGAATCCCTTGATTATCCACTCACCCTCATTTGTGGCGACGGCCTTTGCAAAGGACTCGGCGTGCGCTTGCAGCAGTTTCAGGAAATCGTCCGTTCGCATCGACGCATCCTCGCTTTCCCTCCGGTGAATTCAAGCGCGCGGTCGAACCGCTGTGGTGATCGTGCACGAGGAGCGGTTCCGCGATTTTCTGAATACGAACCTCACAGAAAACATCGGCGGCCTGGAGGACAAGCTGAGCAGCGAGGTGAAGGCGCACCGCGTGCGCATCGACCAGGTGAACAGTGCGCTCGCCGGCCTGGAGTATTCGCCGGGCACGCTGGTCGAGCTGGATCGCCGGGATACGCGCGACGCCATTCGCGATTTCAAGGCGCGGCTGCGTGATTGCCTCAGCGCCGGGCTGCATCCCGACGAAAGCCAACGGCTCGAGCTTTACAAAAAAATCCGCGAGATCGTGACACGCTTCGGCAAGGAGCCGGAGTGGACGGCGCATGTCGCGGACAGCCGGCTCTGGCTGGACTTCGGCGTGCGCGAGCGGCGGCGCGCCGATGGCGTCGAGATCAACTACATGGACTCCTCCGCCGGCAAGTCAGGCGGGCAGAAAGCCAAGCGCGCGTTCACCATCCTCATGACCTGCGGCTTATTTTGCGATATTCTGAAAGCGCGTAATTGTCCTGCGCGGTTGGAGTGTGTATTTTGCGGCTTCAATAACTGGAACCGGCCGACGGAGAGCTATCATGCGAGCAGGCAACTATATCAAACAGGCGACCGGCTACCGCGCTTTCATCCCTGCGAAGCTTCCGCCCGTTCCGGCGGTCGAGATGGACTCCGAGATGGTGATCTCCTGCTTGCCCAAGCAAGCCTCAATCTCGGCAGACTGGATGGTGTCGGCGCGTTGGTGCCCAATCCTGATCTTTTCGTGGCCATGTATGTCCGTCAGGAGGCTGTGCTTTCATCCCAAATCGAAGGCACCCAATGCACGCTGGAGGAAGTGCTGAAGTATGAAATCGACCCGGCGGGCGTGGAGCAGCCAGCTGAGATCGCGGAGGTCGTCAACTACGTCGCGGCGATGAATCACGGCCTCGCTCGGCTCGAGGACTTTCCTTTAAGTCTGCGACTCATCCGCGAGATTCATACGCACCTGATGAAAGGGGTGCGGGGCGCAGCCTCCGACCCAGGCGAATTTCGTCGGACGCAAAATTGGATCGGCCCGCCGGGTTCTACTTTGCTGAACGCGCGCTTCGTCCCGCCGCCCGTGCCGGAAATGAGCGATGCCTTGGGCGACCTCGAAAAATTTTTGCACGATACGGAAAGCCTGCCTCCTCTGCTGCACTTCGGATTGGCCCACGCCCAGTTTGAGACGATCCATCCTTTTCTCGATGGAAACGGCCGCGTTGGCCGGTTGCTCATCACCTTCCTGCTCTGCGAGCGTGGCATCCTCCGTCGACCTCTGCTTTACCTCAGCTATTTTTTTAAAGTGAACCGCGCCGAATATTACGATCGCCTCATGGCCGTTCGTGAAAGTGGTCACTGGGAACAATGGCTGAAGTTTTTTCTCCGCGGCGTAGCCGAAGTAAGCGCTTCCGCCACGGCGACCGCATTCGCTATTCTCACCTTGCAGAACGAACACAGGCAGCTCGTTTTGGAAAAGGTGAGCAATACACCACTCGGCCACCGCCTGCTTGACGTCCTCTTGCAACAGCCACTCGTAACGGTGCGCATGATCGAAGCGCAGCTCGACTGCGCTTATGTCACCGCGAACAAGCTGGTCGAGCAATTCGCCGCGCTTGCCATTTTGCGTGAGACGACTGGCGGACAGCGGAATCGACAATACGAATACACGCCTTACCTGAGCCTGTTCGAGACCACGCCAACCGCGACCGCATAAAACGAAAATCTCCAGCGCCGAGTAAATGAAAGTGCATCCCGTACATGCGGGACTCGTCATCGGCCACCGCGATCTCGAAGCCAACGCAGTCAGCGTGCGCGAGCACGGCAAAGGCAACCTCGGCGCTAAACCGCGTGATGAGGTTATCGCGAGCTTACTGCTCGCGATTAAGCAACGAGACGGGCATTAAGAGCTCATGCTGACCAAGCTCATAATTCGCAACTTTAAGCGACTCTCTTCAGTTGAAGAGGAGCCTCGGCCAGAACGTAGTTTTGATTGGCCCCAATAACTCGGGGAAAAACATCAGCGCTGCAGGCGCTCACCCTCTGGGATGTTGGATTGCGGCAGTGGCTCGCGAAAAGGAGTGACAAGACACGGCCGGAAAAGCGCCCTGGTGTGACAATCAATCGCCGTGATTTGCTCGCCATCCCGGTTCCATCAGCAAATTTGCTTTGGCGCGACCTTCATGTCCGTGACGTTACCGCGGAGAATGGAAAGACGAAGCGGACGCAAAACATCCGGATCGATGTGATTGTCGAGGGCATTCACAATGGCAAGGCGTGGTCGTGCGGCTTGGAATTCGACTACACAAACGACGAATCCTTCGCCTGTCGTCCGATCCGGAAGCCGGGGTTTGAAGATGCCAAGATTGCGGACACCCAGTTCACGCAGATTCCGGAAGCGGCGGCGGCCATGCGTGTGGCTTACCTGCCACCGATGTCTGGACTCACCGACCGTGAGTTTCTTAAGCAACCGGGAGAAATCGGCTTTCTCATTGGTCAAGGTCAGACGGCGCAGGTTTTGCGAAACCTTTGCTACCAGGTTTTCCAGAACGATCCCGCTCTCTGGGCGCAGAAGCGCCGGAATCAAACGCGGGCCGGAATCCAATTGACCTTCAGGGCGCAGGTTGCTGACGAGAAACTCTCTCGACATTATGTTTCATAATTCGCGTGTCTCCGCACTAGGAATTATTCCGCGGGAGGGCTCCCAGTGCTCCCAGTGCTGAAGCACTGGGCTATTTTCGAGTGGGACGGTGAGACGGTGAGACGGTGAGACGGTGAAGCGATGGGACGAGCGTGGCACGTTGGGAAGGCGTCGGCTGGGCAGCCGACTCCGGCAGGCTGGTAGCCTGCGCTACCCAGATGCAGCGTTCACGCGCTCTTGCCGTGCGGGGATTCCTCGCCACGTTGAATGCTCAAATTTTATGTCCATTTCACTCGCTCATACGCTCGCCGATTACGCCTGTTCTCTCCAATTCGAGGATATCTCTTCCAATACCGTGCATGAGGTGAAACGGCGCTTGATTGACTCGTTTGGCTGCGCGCTCGGCGCTTGGAATGAGGAGCCATGCACAGTGGCGCGGACGGTGGTCTCGGATTTTTCGGCGACGAATGGGGCGACGGTGATCGGGACTTCGCACAAGGCGCCGCCGGATTGGGCGGCCTTCGCGAACGGGTGCTGCATTCGCTATTTCGATTACAACGATACCTACCTTTCGAAGGAGCCGGCGCATCCGAGCGATAATTTTGCGGCGGTGTTGGCGATCGGGGAGAGCCTGGGCGCGACGGGCAAGGAGATCATTCTGGCGACGGCGATCGCTTATGAGGTGCAGTGCCGGCTATGCGATGCGGCGAGTATCCGCGCGAAGGGTTGGGATCATCCGACTTACGGCGCGTTTTCGACGGCACTGGCTTGCGCAAAGTTGATGAAGCTGGATGCGGAACGGACGCGGCACGCGATCAACATCGCGGGCGTGGCCGGGATGGGGATGCGGCAATCGCGTGTGGGTGAGCTCTCGCACTGGAAGGGTGTGGCGTTCGCGAATGCGGCGCGGCATGGCGTTTACTCGGCGCTGCTGGCGCGTGCGGGCATGACGGGGCCGGCGCCGATTTTTGAAGGGCAAATGGGATTCGAGAAGCAACTTGGAGTGTCGTTAGGCGACCTGACGCCGATCTTCCACAAGACGGCGGAGGCGATCCCGGGGGAGGGGCCGGCATCGATGATTTTGAAGACATCGATCAAGTATTGGCCGGCGGAATATCACAGCCAGAGCGCGATCGAGGCGGCGTTGCATTTGCGGAATCAGATTCCGGATTTGAAGCAGGTGAAGTCGATGGTGATCGAGTCGCACGATGCTTCGGTGGATATCATCGGGAGCGAACCGGAGAAGTGGCGGCCGCAGGAGCGCGAGACGGCGGATCACAGCCTGCCGTATATCACGGCGGTGGCGCTGATCGATGGCGAGGTGACGGACAAGCAATTCGCGCCGAAGCGATTCACGGAGACGGGGATTATTTCGTTCCTGCAGAATGTGAAGGTGGAGCGGAACGATGAACTCACGGCGCTCTACGCGAACGCGGTCGCGAACATTGTGCATGTGACGCTGGCGGACGGGACGACGCTGACGAAGCGGGTGGATTTCCCGCTCGGAAACGCGAACAACCGGCTGACGGATAAGCAGTTGGAAGGGAAATTCTTGAATCTGTCTGCGCCGAAGATCGGCAAGGATGGGGCGGATAAGGTGATGGAGCTGGGTTGGAAACTGGATGAGGCGACGGACGTGTCGCAGATCATGAAATCATTGGAGATGCCTACTTAAAAGAATATGCGGCTAACTCTTTTCGACCGTAGCACAGGCATCTTGCCTGTGGGGAAGTCGGGCGTCTCGCCCGGCGTTTCGCTAGATTTCCGACGAGAAAGCCGGGGAAGCGCGCCTTCACCGGGCGAGACGCCCGATGTCCCCACAGGCAGGATGCCCGTGCTCCGAGGCACTCGTGCCGATCTCTTATGAAGTCCACTGCTGCAAAGTTGCGCGAATTAATCGCGGACGGCTGTGTGCCGATGCCGGGCGTGTTCAACGCTTCGATGGGGAGGATGGTGGAAAGCGCGGGATTTCCGGCGGTCTATATAAGTGGCGCGGGTTTATGCAATGCGACGGCCGGCGTGCCGGATGTGGGGTTGCTAACGCTGACGGAGGTGGCGCAGCTCGCTGGTTACGTGGCGCGGGCGGTGACGATTCCGTGCATCGTGGATGCGGACACCGGTTTCGGCGGCGCGGAGAACGCAGCCCGGACGATCGAGGAATTTGAGCGCGCGGGGCTGGCTGGTTGCCACATCGAAGATCAGGAATTTCCGAAACGCTGCGGACATCTCGCGGGGAAGTCGCTCGTTTCCGTGGAGGAAATGAATGAGAAGATCGCGGCCGCGGCGGAAGCGAAACGGGATAAAGATTTTCTTCTCATCGCGCGGACGGATGCGCGGGCGGTGGAGAGTTTCGATCAGGCGGTGAAACGCGCGCAGAGTTATCTGGACGCCGGGGCGGATGCAATTTTTCCCGAGGCGCTGCAGGACGAAGAGGAGTTCCGCAATTTCGCGAAGGAAGTAAACGCGCCACTGCTCGCGAATATGACGGAGTTCGGCAAGAGCCCGCTGCTCACGCTCGAGCAGTTGACGGAGTTCGGTTACAAGATGGTGATCTATCCACAGACGGCATTTCGGGTGACGATGTTTGCCGCCGGACAAATGCTGCGCGATTTGAAGAGCAGCGGAACGCAGGAAGGCTGGCTCGATCGGATGCAGACGCGCAAAGAACTGTATGAGCTGCTAGATTACGACCCAACCAAATAAATTTATGAGCACCGAAACCAAACCACCTTACAGCCCAGGACTTGCCGGCATCGTCGCCGGGGAAACCGCGATTTGCTGGGTCGATCCCAATGCCGGCTTGATGTATCGCGGCTACGACATTCACGAAATGGCGAAGCAGGCGAACTTCGAGGAGGTCGCTTTTTTGCTCCTCAATGGCGAGCTGCCGAACGCGCAGCAGTTGATGGATTTCGGGAAGCAGATCGCGGCGGAACGCGCGCTGCCGGAGCCGGTGACGGACATGTTGCGCCTGCTGCCGAAGACGATGCATCCGATGGACGTGTTGCGCACAGGCGTGTCGATGCTGGCGGGATTCGATCAGGATCTGAACGATCATTCGCACGAGGCGAATGTGCGGAAATCGATCCGCCTGATCGCGCGGGTCTCGACCTTGATCACGGATTCGTGGCGGATCGCGCACGGGCAGGAAGTCATCGCGGACGACCACAGTCTGACGCACGCAGGCAATTTCCTCTACAAGCTGACGGGCAAGAAAGCGGAGACGTGGCAGATCCGGATGCTGGATACGATTTTCATTCTCTACGCTGATCATGATTTCAACGCGTCGACGTTTGCCGCTCGGGTGACGGCTTCGACTTTATCCGACATGTATGCCGCGGTGACGTCTGCTTGCGGGACGCTGAAGGGGCCGCTGCACGGCGGGGCTAACGAGGAGTCGATGAAGATGCTCGACGAAATCAAGACGCCGGAAAACGCGGAGCAGTGGATGATGGATGCGCTGGCGAAGAAGGCGAAGATCATGGGCTTTGGGCATCGCGTTTATAAGGAAGGCGATTCGCGGGTCCCGATCATGCGCGACATTGCGCGCGATTTTGGAAAGCGCAGCGGGAAGGAAAACTGGGTGCCGATTTGCGAGAAGCTCGAAGCAACGATGGAACGCGAGAAGGGACTCTGCGCGAACGTGGATCTCTACGCGGCGCCGGTTTTCACGATGTTCGGATTCCCCTCGGAACTGAACACGCCGATCTTTGCCGTCTCGCGCGTGGCTGGTTGGTGTGCGCACGTGACCGAGCAGCACGATAATAACCGACTCATTCGCCCGCGTTCGATCTACATCGGACCGGAAGAGCGGCCGTATAAGCCAGTGTCCTAACGAGTCGTGGAGCACGCGGATCAATCGCTACAGGAGCGTTACGCCCCGGCCAATGCGTGCTGGGGTTGCGGTCCGTCGAACGCGGAAGGTTTGCGCATCCGCAGCTTTCCGCGCGGCGACGATGAGGTCGTGGCGGAGTGGAAACCGGAGACAAAATACGAAGCGTTCCCGGGCGTCCTGAACGGCGGAATTATCGGCACGCTGCTGGATTGCCACTGCAACTGGACGGCGGCCTATCACTTGATGAATGCGGCGGGTGAGGATCATCCACCGTGCACGGTGACGGCGGATTACGCGATCAAGCTCCTGCGCCCGACGCCGACTGAGGGCCCCGTTTTGCTATCCGCGAAAGTGGTGGAGTCGACGGAGACGCGCGCGACGATCGAGGGAACGTTGACCGCGGGCGGAAAGGTCTGTGCGACTTGCCGCGGAACGTTTGTCGCGGTGACGGAAGGCCACCCGGCCTTCCACCGCTGGTAGTGCGCGCCCAGCAGGACTCGAACCTGCGACCGTCGGATTAGAAATCCGATGCTCTATCCGGCTGAGCTATGGGCGCTGCTGGTGCAGATTAACCCGCGCATCTGCCTTGTCGAGGCGAGGGGGCCCGATGAACTCAGCGTTCCCGAAATTGAAGGGGCACGCTCAGGCCGTTTGCGATGTGAACGACGGGAGAGCCCGCGGTGCCGACGATGAAGCTCCGGAAAGCGCACGTCCCCAAGCGGAAATGCGGACGCTGACGCAGGCATCGCTGGGATCGCGACCGGCGAACCGGCGCTCCCATTCCCGACCGGCAGTGCGAAGGATGCGGCTATATCTGTTCTCCAGGACGTTATTCAGCCCATCGGCCATTTCGCGATCACCCATCCGCTCACGAGCGACGTCCGTTTTTTGGAGACTCTTCATGTCTCCTTGGAAAAGCAGGAATTACGCCCGACGAGCGGCTGTGTGTGATCGTTTCAAGCAGCCGCCGCTTATTTTTTGGCCGGTCCGGGGACGGGGATGACGAGTTTGCCATCCTGCTCCGCGACGAAGCTCTCGCTCGTGCCGGAGCTGCTGCCATTTTCGTCTTTCGATTCGACCGTGAGTTTGAGCTTTTTCGTGGGCTTGATTGGCATCACCATTTTTTCTCCGCCGGGGCCTTCTTGCATCTCCGAAGCTTTTTTCACGTCCTCAGGAGTCATGTCGACGAGTTCGATCTTTGAGATTTTCTGCCCGGCCTCGCCGGTCATCATCATCTTATAGAACTCGAGGGCCATGGGATGGGCGCCCTTGGTGTAAAGGAGCGATTCGAGCGTGGCTTTGTCGCCCGCTTCGAAGGCGGTCTTATATTTATCGCAGAAGGCTTTCTCCTCGGCGGGAGTGGCCGCGCGGAGCAGGACTGCGACGAGGCAGGTGATGGCGAGGGTGAGGATTATTTTGGATTTCATGGGGTGCAAGATTTGGTTAGAATTAACGGAACGAGGGATTTATGCGCGGGCTCGTTTCGAACGGCAAGGCAATTCGCCGGAGACGTCGGGCACCATCGCGCTGCGCGAGTTTCTTCTAGAAAGCGCACCTACCGAGCCGGAATCGTCTCGGTCAAACGGCCGACATCTTCGCCGCTCTGTAGCCGTTGCACCCAGGTGCGGAATTGAAATGGGTGCGCGATCGAATCGAAGGCTTCTTCGAAACCGCCGGTGCCCCGGATTCGCACCGTGCCGAAATCGAACATGCGCCCCATGAAGGTTTGATCCACCGAGATGGATTCGACCTTCGAGAGGAAAACTTCCGCGGTCTTCCGGTGCACGATGCCGGTCTTGATCAAAACGCGCCGGTCGGTGATGACAAACTCGCTACTGGCGTAAGCCAGGGTTGGGGCGAGGAGCAGAAAGGTCGGGAACGGTAGCAGCCACCAGCCCAGCTCCGATCCGGTGAGCGCCTGGACGGCGATCGCAAAGGGCACGGCCGCAAAAACGAAGAGCGCCAAACCGGCCAGCGCGAAGCGAACAAAAATGAACCAATGCAGCGAGGTGATAAAGCAAGGCTTCTCGTTAGGCGAAAGAGTCGAGCGGGCGTAAGGGCCGAGTGCGCTCGCATCCAGCCCGAGGACTTTAGGCGCCGCAGGCTCGGCGGGTGAAGGTAACTGCGGCGACGGCGCGGCTGGTTCGACTGGGCCCACCTCTGGTGCCGGAGGGGGTGTTGATGCGGCGGTCCGGAATCTTTGGAATGCGGAGAGTGGCTTCCAATCCGTCGTCGCCTCATCCGCCGCCAGATCCGCTGGTAATAGCAAGCCGTGGTCGAGGAACAACTGGACGCGTTCTTCCGCGAAAGGCCCCCGGCGCCCCCCATTCAGATACACATAAAAATCCATCTTGGGCGTTGGTCTCGAAGGAACGAAAGACGGTGGCGCTCAGGCGCTTTCGGCAAGGTAGGCTTCCATCGATTCGCGAGTGACAAGATGGAGCGCGCCACACCGCGGACAACTCATCCGGAGCAAATCTTCGTCACCGAAGAGGTCGACCGGATCGCTTCGCATGATGGGCGCCAGGATGGTAAACATGCGCTCCTGCGAACAGCCGCAACCCCAGCGGTAGGAACGTTCTTCCAACAAGCTAAGCGTCTCCGTTTGATCGAGCTCCCGCACACGACCATCGGTTAGCGCGCGGAGCCAATCCAAATCGCAGCCGGGTTGCGCTGTAATCATGACGAAGTCTTCCGGGCCATGCCGGAAATAGCGCGCGGGCCGCTGCTCGCTCCGTGCATAATATTCCTCCACGATCGAGAACGGCTCCGTCGCGGTGAACTCGATCGTGCTCCGACTCGAATCCGCGCGTTCGCGCACGAGATCGGCGCAGAAAAGGTTGCGGCCATCGTCTTTTACATTTTCGGTGAAAATCTGGCCGACGATGAGGCCGCGGCGATTATCGCCCGTCACGAATAGATTTAGGAGCGGCTCCTGGAAATGAATCGTCCACGCCCAGGCTTCGTTCCACGGCCGCGAGGCGCAGTGCAGCGTGAGCGCGGCGAGCGCTTCTTTCAGCATCCCGTCGTGGCCGGGCGCGTGGTGATACCCGTATTGGCCCTGGTGCAGATAATAATCGACGTAAAGGGGGCCAAAGTCCGCGCGGGTGAGGAGCGCGTTACGTTCCCGCACAAAATAACTGCGCACCTGAAGGCTCTCGGCCAAGGCGGAATCGTCCGTTTCCATCCGGAGAACCTAGCGCGTTCGCGGGGGAATTTCCGGCGTTTGTTGGTCGGAGAGGAATGCACACGGCGCCGCGGAGGACACTTTTCGGACTTGGAGGATTGATTGACGACGCGATTTTTCGCATCCTGACGTCATGGAACGCGTAATCGGAGTGGGCGGAATCTTTTTCAAGAGCAACGACCCGGAAAAGTTGGCCGCGTGGTATCGGAAGCATCTGGGTCTGAACGTGGAAGACTGGGGCGGCGTGAGCTTTCAAGAAGGCACCAGCGCTGAGCACGAACCGAGACGGCAGTCGCACCTCGTCTGGTCGCCTTTCGCCGCGGATACGACTTACTTCGCGCCCAGCGAGAAGCCTTTCATGATCAATTTTCGCGTGCATGATTTGGCGGCCTTGCTGAAACAACTCCGCGACGAAGGAGTCAGCGTGGACGAGAAAATGGAGGAGTCCGAGTTTGGAAAATTCGCCTGGATCATGGATCCGGAAGGCGCTCGGATCGAACTCTGGGAGCCGCCGCTGGCGAAGTAATCGGCCGCGCATTATCGGACCGGAAACCGTGGGCAGTGAGGGAATCGAACCCCCGACCAACTCGGTGTAAACGAGCCGCTCTACCGCTGAGCTAACTGCCCATCAGCGTCGCGCAGTATAGCGCAGGCGCGGGCTCTGCCGAACGTTTCTTTTCACTCTGCGGAAAAGGATTTTTGGGTCGGTAGAAGTGGTGGCTTGCCTTTAGGATCAGCTAAGCTACTTACAGGAATGGACCTATCCTTAGAACAGTTGAAAGAAGCAGTCTCACTGCGCGAACAAATCCAGGTATTGGAAGCGCGTATTCACGCCATTTTAGGCGGAGTTGGTGGCGGCAGTCGCAGTAGCGGCAGCAGCAGCAGCAGCGGCGGTGGCGGTGGCGGTGGCGGTGGCGGTGCCAAGCAACCGGCAGCACCTCGTGCGGCTCGTTCCAGTGGACGTCGCCCTATGTCGGCAGCGACACGGGCGAAGCTCTCCGCCGCGGCACGGGCCCGTTGGGCGCGGCAGGGCAGCGGCTCCACTTTGGGTTCCGTGTCAGCCAGCTCGGGAAAACCGAAGCGCAAGAGCGGCGGCTTGACTGCGGCGGGCCGGAAACGGCTTTCCGAATCAATGAAAGCTCGTTGGGCGGCACGGCGCAACAACTAGAGACAGTGTTGGGAAACCGCAGGCCGCGCGCAAGCGCGGCCTAGCGGTTCACCATCTGCAGCATCGCTGCCGAGTAACGCGGCCCCGCGAAAGCATTTCGCGGGGCCGCTTCCTCGATTCGGGCGAGGTCCGCGCTGGTTAGCTGAAGATCGAGCGCCCCGAGATTTTCCTGCAAGTAACGACGTCGTTTCGTGCCTGGGATGGGCACGATGTCCTGGCCCTGCGCCAAAACCCACGCCAGCGCCAGTTGCGCCGGGGCGCAATGTTTCTCCCGGGCGATCTCGCCCACGCGCTGCACCAGCTCAAGATTCCGCTGGAAATTTTCACCCTGAAACCGCGGCGACGAGCGACGGTAATCTCCTTCCTCCAGATCTTCGAAACGTTTGATCTGACCGGTAAGAAATCCACGACCGAGCGGGCTGAAGGGCACGAAGCCAATCCCTAGCTCCCGACACGTCTGCAGCACTCCGTCTTCCGGGTCGCGCGTCCAAAGCGAGTACTCCGATTGGACGGCAGTGATCGGGTGAACGGCGTGCGCGCGGCGAATCGTGGCGGTGCCAGCTTCTGACAGTCCAAGGTAACGAACCTTGCCGGCCTGGACCAGATCAGCCATCGCGCCGACCGTGTCCTCGATCGGCGTCGCTGGATCGATGCGGTGCAAATAATAAAGATCGATCGTGCCGATTCCAAGTCGCTGCAGGCTGGCCTCGCAAGCGCGGCGAACATATTCTGGCTGGCCATTCACCTCGTTAAATTTCGGCTGATCCGGATCGCGAATGAGGCCGAATTTTGTCGCCAGCACAATCCTATCTCGTTGTCCCTTCAGCACACGGCCGAGGAGTTCTTCATTGGTGTGCGGGCCGTAAACATCGGCGGTATCGAAGAGCGTAATGCCAAAGTCGAGCGCGCGTTCGAGCGTGGCGCTCGATTCCGCCTCATCGCGTCCGCCATAGACATCCGACATGCCCATGCAGCCGAGACCAATCGCGGAAACGACCGGCCCGCCGCGCCCCAGTTTCCGCTGCTTCATGTTTGTCCGATCCAGGTGCGCGGCGTCAGGTCATCCCAGCGCTCGCGGATGGCGGCATATTCGGTTTTGCTCAGCATCCCGGCTTCCAGGAACTTCGCGTTCTCCTGCCAACGCTCCGGTTTCGTGGTCCCGACAATGGCGGTGTGCACTCCGGGCGTGCTCAACGTGAAACGGAGTGCGTGCGCGATCGACTGGTCCAGCGATCGGCCGCGGATGAAATCGTAATTCAGTTTTCGCAGTCGATCCCAGTAGGTGTGCTGATAAGAATCGATCGGTTTGTGATTCGCTTTCCAGGCGGCGTTGGCGATGGGGCGCTTCGCGATTATACCCATCTCGCGTTCGCGGGCGAGGGGAATGGTGAGATCGATCGCTTCCTGATCGGCGATGTTTACCGAAGTCTGCAGGGTATCGAACGCGCCCGATTCCACCGCGAACTTCGCCGCCGAGCTGTCACCGCTGTAGCCGATGTAACGGGCGTAGCCACGTTCGCGCGCGGTCTCTAACGCAGCGATGACGTCGCCCTTTTTCAGCACGCTTTCGGAGCAGGTGTGCAATTGCACGAGATCCAGTCGGTCGGTCTTCAACCGGCGCAGACTACGCTCGATGCTTTCCAGGATGGAAGCAGGCGACCAGTCTTCGCTGCCCACTCCGCGCGGGTGACCTACCTTGGTGGAGAGATAAAATTCATCACGGCGATGGCTCGTCACCTGGCCGATCATTTCCTCGCTCGTCTCGTAGCACTCCGCGGTATCGATCAAGTTCAGGCCGGCATCGAGCGCGCGGTTGAGCAATTTTTCCACCGTCTCAGCTGCGATGCCTTCGTAACCGATCTCGGCTCCGCCGAAACCGAGCACCGAGACGTGCAGATCCGTTTTGCCAAGTTGTCGCCGTTCCATTCCAGTCAAAGCGTAGACGAATGAGTTTGCGGCTCAACGATTTTACGCGGCGGACGCCGGCGCATAGGAACGTCCCTTCCAGACCGCGGGGCGTTTGCGCAGCGAGCGAAAGAAGGCGTCCCATTGAATCGTAACCAGAAGGCAGATTCCGAGCGGGTGAAGAAGCGCGCCGAGGAGGGATTGCCGGAAACGCCCTGCGGCAATGAGGCGGGGCAGAAAGACCGCGACCGAAGCGATAGATGTCAGGGGCGAAGGCGCGAGCGCCAACAAGATTAACGGGAGCACTTGTCCGCCGAGCAGAAGAAGCGTGGCTGGAACAATGAGATGCGGCGAGCCGAGACCTTCGTGCGCGTTCTTGGCGAAACCCTCCCAGACGTCCGATGCGCAGCGATACATCCGGCAATGAAACGTATCGGTGGCGTCGAATAGATCAGTCGTTAGGCCGTGCGAACGGAAACGGCGAGCCAATGCGACGGCGTCGTGAATGCGATCGGCAATCGCGGCGTGGCCGCCCGCTTGCTCATAAGCGACACGCCGCACCGCGAGAATTTGGCCGCAGGCCGCGGCGAAGCGCGGATCGGTCGTGGAACGCATGCGACCGAGCGGGAGAAAACCGAGCAGCACAAAATGGATCAACGGCACGATCATTTTTTCGAGCAGCCCCACCGTTTCTTCGCGCGGCACTCCGCTGATGAGAGCGGAGCCATTTTTTTCGGCGAACTGCGCGAGCCGCGCGAGTGAATCCGGCCGCGAGACGCGCACGTCGGCGTCCATGAAGACAAGCAGTGGATGTCGAGCGAAGCCGGTTAACTGATGGCAGGCGGAATTCTTTCCGACCCAGCCGGCCGGCAGCGGTTGCGCGGTTTCGAGCCGAACGCGCGAATCCACTGCCGCGAACTCGTTAACGATGTTTGCCGTCGCGTCCTGTGATTGGTCGTCGAGCACGATGACTTCGAGTTCGATATTCTCGCTACCCAAGACGGACTTCAGCGCGTTCGCGATGTTGGCGACTTCATTACGCGCTGGGATAAGGACGGAACAAGCGAGAAGGCTCGCGCCTGGTGGCGGCAACGGCCGATATCGCAAAAGATTGCGCAGGAAGAGAACCGCGGGAGCGACCGCCAGGACACAACTCGCGGCAACGAGCCACGCGATCACCGCGTCACCTCGGCCGGATGCTCGCGCGCAAATTCCTGCCCGCGAATTCGCGCCCGCAGCCAGCGCCAGAAATCGTAAACGGCGTTCACACCGGACGAACCCTCGTTCATCGTGAGCCATTCGCTCGCGTCGCGCCGGCTGGAGTGGGTGGCGAGTTTGTCCTGCGCCGCGGCCAACGCGACGCTGAATTGTTTCGTCCATTCTTCCGCACTTCCCGACGGATCGCTGCCGGTGACGATGGAAGCGCCAAACGATACCAAAATCTCGGGACGAGAGTCGTTCCAGAACGTGAATTCGAAAGCGAGCGGAAGAAAGATGGTGTCTTCGGACTTTGCCGCGAGAGCACCCAAGCCGTTCTGCAAACGCAGCGGACGTTCCCGGACATCACTGAACCGACCTTGCGGAGTGAGCCAGATCACGTTGCTGGGCGAGGAGAGGATGGCGCCGGAAACGCGCAGAAATTTCAGCGCTCCTCGCCCTGACGGCTCGACGCCGAAAAATCCGAGATGCCGAAAGAATTTGTAGCGCTTCAGCATTGAATCCTCGATCGGCGCAAAGGAGGTGCGTTCCGGGAACAAGTGCCGCGACAGGATGAGGCAGACGAGCGGATCCCACCAAGAAGCGTGATTGAGAAAAATGACAACCGGACGTGCAGGATCACGCGGCGGTAAACCGTCCTTCAACATTCGCACCGCGTGAAACCGACGGCGCAGGTATCTGCGGGTGTAGGCTGAGAATGCTTTCAGAAAGCTCGGCACGACTCGCGGGAGGTCAGCGCTTTTCGCTGCAGAATCAGCGGGCTTCATCGCGCCGGTTCAAGTTCACGCTCCGGAGCTGTCCGCGCAGAGTTTTCGCCGAAACCGTCGTGATCGAGCGCATCGGCGGCGATCCAGCCGGACATCAAGACCATTGGCATGCCCGGGCCCGGATGCGCCGCGCCGCCGGCGAGGTAGAGTCCGCGCACGTCGGGGCTGCGATTACCCGGCTTGAACGCGCCCAGGAATTTCCCGTGACTGGCGAGACCGTAAATCGCGCCGTCGAGCACATGATAGCGATCGTGAATATCCTGAGGAGTCAGGGCGCTCTCGTAGACGATGCGCGATTCGAGATCCGGCATTTTCCCGGTGCGCTTGAGCTTCTCTAAAATGACCCGCCGATATTTTGGCAGCATCGTTTTCCAATCGTGATGCGGTCGCAGATAAGGAGCGTGGACCAAAACGTAGAGAGCCTCTCCGCCGGGCGGCGCAGTCTCAGGTTCGGTGCCAGACGTCGCTGCGAGATAACAGGTGGGATCTGGCGCGGGCTCGCCTTTTTCGTAAATCCACTCGAACTCTTCCTCCGGATCGCGGCTGAAGACGAAGTCGTGATGCGCGAGATGCTCGTAGCGTCTATTCAGGCCGAGATAAAGCACGACGCCGGAACAGGCGGGCTCATACTTTCGCCGATGAGCGAAGGCCACACTGGCTGACCCATTGAGCAACTCACGATGGGTTCGAACCGAGTCGCAATTCGAAATCACGGCGTCGAAGGAGATCTCCTCGCCAGCATCGGTGCGGACACCGGTGACGCCGTTGTTACGGGTCAGAATCTTATCGACCTTCGTGCCGGTTCGGAATTCGACGCCTAACTCCGTGGCCAGCTTCGTTAACGCTTCCGGCACTGCGCGCGTCCCACCCATCGGATACCAAATGCCTTCCTCGGTCTGCATGTGCGCAATGCCGCAAAGCACCGCGGGCGAGCCGGCCGGCGACGACCCGACATACTGCGTGAAATGGTCGATCATCTGTGCCACGCGCGGATCGGGCGTAAACTTGCGCACCGTGCTGGCGACTGAATGCCCCATTCGGAGGGCCAAGACGTCGCCGAGCATTTTCGGATCGAACGAGGCCTTCCAGTCGAACATGTCGAGTATTCCGCCGATCGATTTGTAGAAAAAGTGGCGCTTGGAAATTCCGTGCAGCCGCGCGCTGTAGTCGATGAAATCGCGATAGCGCTGCCCGGAATTTGTCCCGGGGACGAAGGCGTCCAGCGTTTGCGCCATCGCGACGGGATCTTGCGCGAGGTCCAAGGTGGACCCGTCCTCGAAGAAGCAACGCCATTGCGGATCGAGCCGCTTCAGCTCCAAGTAATCTTCCAAGCGCGCACCGGCCTCTTCGAAGATGCGGTAGAGGACAGATGGAACCGTGACGATGGTCGGTCCCATATCGAAACGGAAACCATCCTCCTGCAGTTGCGCAGCTTTGCCGCCTAACCAGTCGTTGCGCTCCAAGAGCATCACTTTGTGTCCGCGCGCAGCCAGCACGCAGGCGGCAGAGAGACCGCCGAGACCGCCGCCGATGATTCCTACTTGTTTCACCGTAATCCTTTCGTGGATTTGATTCGATCAAGCAGCGCACGAATCAGGGCGCGCGCTGCGCCGAAACGCTGGAAGCCGTAACCATGTGCGGCTTTGAGATAGGAAGAAAAGAGCTGCGCGTCATTGGCGGCCGGTTCTTCGAGATGAGCGTGCCGGCCACTGCGGCGCACGGCTACAACGTGCGGAAACGTCATTTCGAGCAAACCTTCTTCGCCCCGGGTGGTGCCGAAGCCGCTGGCTTTCACTCCGCCGAATGGCATGCGCGGGTCGGCCGTGGGAGCGATCAGATCATTGATGAGAACGAAGCCTGTTTTGATTCTTTGCGCAGCGGTTTGAGCCTTCGCCACATCCCGCGAAAAAATCGAGGCTCCCAGCGCGAATTCGGAAGCGTTGGCGACTTCCAGGGCAATCGGCTCGCTCGGAACAGATTCCATCGTGAGGCCAGAAAGCTGCGCGGCGTTGAGGCGTTGCTGGAGAGAGTCGGCGACGGATTCGATGACAATGAGACGACGCGGAGCGATGCAGGTTTCGCCGCCGTTTAAACGGGTGCCGAAGCGGAGGGCACGAACGACGAGATCGAGATCGGCATCCGCGAAAACAAGCACGGCGTCTTCACCCGACAGCTCCATCACGGACGGCGTGTTGGTGTCCGCCAGCCTAACGAGCACATCACGGCCATTCTCCGACGAACCGGTGAAGATGACTTTATCCACGCCAACCTCGATGGCGTCATGCGCGGCTTCGGTGGCTTCGGGCAGAACGGGGAGCAAGGCTGGATCGAGGCCTGCGTTTTGGGCGAGTTCTGCAAAAAGCAAAGCGACATCGCGCGTGCCAGGCGCAGGTTTTAGGAGAACGGAATTGCCCGCCGCGAGGGCGTGAAGCGAATGAACCGCCGGGAGGAAGAGCGGATAGTTCCCGGGCCCGATGACGAGCACGATGCCAACCGGCATGCGCTGCACGGTGAAGGAAACTCCCTGCATCCAAAATGGTCGTCCCTTGCTCCCGAAATGCCGCGACTGAAGGACGCGTACCGCGTTTTTCTCCAACCACCGACAAGCGTCGGCCAGCGGTAGGACTTCCGAGACAAGCTTTTCAGCGATCGGTCGGTTATTCACCGCGGCGGCGGCCTCTGCGAGACGTTCGCCCTGAGCAGCGAGGGAGCGGCGAATCTTCCGAATGATTCGCAACCGTTCTGAGATCGGCTCGCGCGACCAACGTGATTGAGCTTCCCGCGCTGCCTCATGCACGAGGTATGAGCGTGTCGTCTGGGGTTTGGCTGCGGCATGCATCAGGCAGGCTCCAAATCCATCGCCAAAGGTCGCCCCGCGGGGACTGAGTTAACCGGTGGCGCAATTCCCAGATCCGCCAGAAGGAGACGCGAGCTGATGCGCGCGGATTCGAAAATTACCGGCAAGCCGCTGCCAGGGTGCGTGCCGCCGCCGACGAGATACATCCCGTCCACATCTTCGAAACGGTTCCGCGGCCGCAGATGTAACATCTGATCGAGACTATGGGCGAGATTGAAGGTCGCGCCTTGGTGGATCTGATATTTCGTATCCCAATCCGCCGGGGTGATGATGCGTTCGAAACGGATGCGGCGTTCCACATCGGTGAATCCAGCCTTCTCGATTTGGCGCAGCATTTTCGCGCGGTAGCGACCGCGTTCCTGGGTCCAATCCACGTTTGCGTGCTGGTGCGTGACTGGCGCCAGAATGTAAAGCGCGCTCATGCCGCGCGGCGCCAAGGTCGGGTCGGTGACGCAGGCATTCTGCACGTAAAACGATGGATCGTCGGAGAGCACATGCTGGTTCTCGATCTCGTCCAGGTTCCGCGCGTAGTCGGACGCGATGTGAATGTTGTGGTGCGGCAGATCGAAAGTGCCTTCGACCCCGAGATACATCATGAAAGTGGAGCAGGAGAATTTCTTCCCGGCAATCTTGCGATCCGTCCAACGCCGACGCAGACGATCGGGCACGAGACGTTTCATGGCGCGGGCGAAATCCGCGTTCATCACGATGGCGTCCGCCTTCTCCTCACCGCCCACCGCTGTACGAATGCCGACGGCGCGTTTGCCTTTGAAGAGCACTTCTTCGACCGGCGAGTCGGTGCGAATCTCGACACCCAAACGTTGCGCGACACGTCCCATGGCTGCGGTCACGGCAGCGCAGCCGCCGATCGGATGGAAAACTCCGTATTCATACTCCAGAAAGGAGAGAATCGAAAAGAGGCTCGGGCAGCGAAACGGCGACATACCGAGATATTTCGATTGAAAGGAAAACGCCAACCGGATGCGCGGGTCTTTGAAAAAGCGCGTGAGGTAGGTATCGATCGACTGATGCGGCCGGAGCATCGGCAGCATCTTCAAGAGCCGGACATTGATCAGATCCTGCCAGCCGAGGAATGAGCTCTCAAGGCACGGCTCCATCCGCTCGAGCTTGGCTCGGTTCTCGGTCATGAAACGGCGGAAGCCGGACGCGTCGTTAGGCGCAATCGCGGCGATCTGCTGTTCCATGCGTGCGATGTCTGGGGTGGCGTTGATCTCGCCGCCTTGCCCGAAGATGATGCGGTATTGCGGATCGAGACGCGCCATTTTCACCTCTTCGTTCAGTGACGTGCCGGCCGCGGCGAAGATTTCCTCCAGCACGCGCGGATAGAGGAAGAAGGTGGGGCCGAGATCAAACTTGAAGCCGTCCGCTTCGATCGACGAAGTGCGACCGCCAATGGTCGGAAGACGTTCGATGATTTTTACCCTCACGCCGGCGGCCGCTAAAAGAATGGACGATGCCAGACCGCCAGGACCCGCCCCGATAATAATGACTTCCTTACTCATGGCTGGCGGCGGGGATCAAATTGTGGCCTCACCGCTTCTATTACTCCGCAGCCGTGCTGATCGATGCATGACTCCGGGAATTTGAGGGAGAGACTGACTGGAGGGTTCGTGTTTTGCATTCCAATGCACCTGTCGTACAACATTTGACTAAGTTGTCAATATTTTGTCTCATTGTTAATATTCTGAGTGCAACGATGTCCTTGTCAGCCCGAGCGTGAACTTTGTCTTGCGGATGTATCGATATTGTCTAAGATCAAGTTGCGATATGACCGGCGTTTACCACTCCATCAAAATTGTTGCGAAGAAGACGGGTCTGTCCGCCCACGTCATTAGGGTGTGGGAGAAGCGCTACGGCGCTGTGGAACCGCAGCGCACAGTCACAAATCGGAGGCGATATTCGGACGCGGAGATTGAGCGGCTGAGCTTTCTCCGCCAGGCGACCGCCGCCGGGCACAGCATCGGACATATTGCCAATCTGCCGACATCCGAACTCCAGAGATTGGTGTCCAACGCGGAGGTCGGCGAGCCCGCGCCTGACCGGAAGCGAGGTTCGGATTCACCGGCCCAGTCGTTCCACGATTCCTGTCTCGCGGCCGTAAAAGAATTGGATGGGAACAGCTTGGACGAAGCGCTGCAGAGAGCCCTGATCGCCCTGGGACATCAGGGGCTCTTGCGGCAAGTCGCGGGGCCGCTCGCGCAGACGATCGGCGAACTCTGGCGGTCCGGTGTGGTGACGGCCGCGCACGAACATTTTCTCACCGCCCGCCTAACGATATTCCTCGGTCGGCTCTCGGGAGAGTTCCCAATTTCTGCTTTGGCACCGCGGATCATCGTCGCGACTCCTGCCGGACAGGTGCATGAACTCGGGGCCGTGATTGTGAACGCTGCCGCCGCTCAGATGGGTTGGCGGACGACGTACCTGGGCGCCAGTCTGCCCGCAGCGGAGATCGCCGGCGCCGCCCGGCAAAGGCAAGTAGCGGTAGTCGCGTTGAGCATCGTTTACCCGGAAGACGATCCGACTCTTCCGCAGGAACTGATTAACCTGCATCGGTTCCTGCCGAGCGGAACGAAGATCCTTGCTGGTGGCCGCGCCGCGCCCGGTTATCGCGAGACCTTGAGGCAAATCGGAGCGGAGCTAACCGAAAGCATCGATGAGTTTTGCACTCGTCTCGATGATCTGCGCCGCTCGCCGCGAACCAAATCAGAATGAAAATCCACACGTTAGACCGCGAACTTCATCTGGCCCGACCGCGCTCGGAGGTCTTCCCATTCTTTGCCGATGCCACGAATCTGGAAGTCCTGACTCCGCCATCGTTGAAGTTTCACATTCTTTCGCCACGCCCGATTCGGATGCAGGTGGGAACGTTGATCGATTATCGCATCACCATCCGCGGCCTCCCGATGCGTTGGCGGAGCGAAATCACGGTCTGGGAGCCGCCCTACCGTTTTGTGGATGAGCAGCGTCGCGGACCCTATCGGCTTTGGCGGCACGAGCACGAATTCATCGAGCGAGATGGCGAAACCATCATCTCGGACCGGGTCCGATATGCGGTGCCGTTCGACTTCATCATGCACCGCTGGTTGGTGCGTCCGGAGATCGAACGGATCTTCGACTTTCGCACCAAGAAAATGCACGAGGTGTTTCCTCCGGTGGGTCGGCAACTCCATGCGCTCAAGTTTAGTTAGGGTGTGACTCGTGAGGGAGGCGGCGCGAGGGCGCGCCGCATTCCAAAGCGCTTGCGTGCGAAATGTTTCGCAGACGCAGCCTGCTTTGGAGTGCGCTGCGTCCTCGCACCGCTTTCCTCACGCCTGGCCCCGTCGAGCAGGCGCCTCCGAAATCCCGACTTAGAAACGGAGTCGAGTCATCCCCGCGCCAGCTTCGATCACGCCGATGCGTTTGGCTTTCAAGCCGGACGCAACATTCTGCGCATTTTTCTCCGAAACGATCACGGCCATGCCGATGCCCATGTTGAAAACCTGATACATTTCTTCGCGAGGGACGCGGCCATGTTTCGCCAGAAGCTCGAAAATTGTGGGCACTTTCCACGCGGCGGTATCGATCACGGCATCACAATCTTTCGGCAAAACACGCGGCAGATTATCGACTAATCCGCCGCCGGTGATGTGAGCCAGTCCGTGCAGTTGCTCGATCGGGATGCGGGCGAGGCGCGGCTGGTAATTGGTGTGCGTGCGGAGCAGTTCGTCGCCTAACGATTTGTTCAGGCCCGGCAGCCTCGCATCGGATTTGAGACGCATCTGCTGGAAGAAAATCTTGCGCGCGAGCGAGTAGCCGTTGGTGTGAAGTCCATTCGACGGCAAGCCGAGAATGACGTCGCCGCGGCGAATGCGGCTGCCGTCGATCATTTTTTTGCGATCAACTACCCCCACGACGCAACCAGCGAGGTCGTATTCGCCTTTGCGATACATCCCGGGCATCTGCGCAGTTTCACCGCCGATGAGCGCACAGCCGGCCGCGCGACAGGCTTTGGTGAAACCAGCGAGAATTTGGTCGAAGACGCGGGGTTCCAAACGTTCGGCCCCGATGTAATCCAAAAAAAACAACGGGCGCGCACCCAAAACCGCGATGTCGTTTACGCAGTGATTCACGAGGTCGGCACCGACGGTGTCGTGGCGATCGAGCGCAAAGGCGACCTTCAACTTCGTCCCCACACCGTCGACGCTCGCGACCAGGACAGGCTCTCGCATGTCGGAAAAATTCGGCGCGAACAAACCGCCGAAGCCGCCAATCTTGCCCAGCACTTCCGGTCCGTGCGTGCTCTTCACACGCGCTTGAATGCGCTTCTTCACCAGATTGCCGAGATCCACATCGACCCCGGCGCGGGCGTAAGCTTTTTTCGTCATGTCGAGCTATGTCGAGACATCTCGCCAAACCGGGGAAAGCGAGATTCCTCCACTGCGGTCGGAATGACAGGGGAAGGCGGCACGGGTTATTTCAGATCGGCGAAGAGTGTCGGTTGCGCTTCTTCCGCGGCAAGGGCCTTTGAGCGGCCTTCCCGTTTTTCCATGATGAATTTGTCGAGCGCAGGATCGACGGGGAGGGGATAGTTCCCGGTGAAACACGCCAGACAAAATTCGTTCGCCGGTTTCCCCGTCGCGCGGACCATGCCGTCGAGATCGAGATAACCAAGGCTGTCGACGCCGAGATATTCACAGATCTTTTCCATCGTCAGCTGATTCGCGATCAGCTTTTCCGGATCGGGAAAATCGATTCCGTAATGGCAGGCAAAGCGATGCGGCGGGCAGCTCACCCGCATATGCACTTCTTTCGCGCCGGCTTCGCGCAAATTCACCACCCGCGCCCGCGCCGTCGTCCCGCGCACGATGGAATCATCCACCACCACCACGCGTTTTCCTTCCACCATTTCTTTGATCAGATTCAGCTTCACCCGCACATCGAAATCGCGGATGAGCTGGCTCGGCTGCAGAAAGGTGCGGCCAATGTAGTGATTCCGCACAAACGCGTGCTCGTAGGGAAGATTGAGTTCCTGGGCAAAGCCGAGCGCCGCGTAATTTCCGGAGTCGGGCACCGGCACCACCAGGTCCGCTTCCACCGGAAAACGTCGGGCCAGTTCGCGGCCCATTTCCGTGCGGACCTTTGCCACATTGACTCCGCTGAGAATGCTGTCTGGCCGCGCAAAGTAAACGTACTCGAACATGCAAAACGCGTGCTGCTCATCGCGGAACGGCCACTCGGAACGCAGCCCGTCTTCGCTAATGATGAGGACTTCGCCGGGCTCGATGTCGCGGATGAATTCGGCATGCACCAGATCGAACGCGCATGTTTCCGAAGCGATCACGTAAGCGCCATCGAGTTTTCCCAAAACGAGCGGCCGAAACCCAAACGGATCGCGCACCGCCACGATCTCGCTTTCGCTCATGATGACGAGGCTGAAGGCGCCTTCCAACTGTCGCAAAACACTCAGCGCGCTCCCGCCATTCTTGAGTGGCTGCGCGAGTAGGTGCGGAATGATTTCGCTGTCGGCGGTGGTTTGGAAAATCGAGCCTTTGCGTTCCAGCTCATCGCGCAGGACAGCAGCGTTGATCAGATTGCCGTTATGCGCGACTGCGATCTGGCCGCGGAAGCAATCGACCACAAACGGCTGCGCGTTCTTCAAAGTGCTCGATCCGGTGGTCGAATAACGCGTATGCCCGACCGCGCGCGTGCCTTTGAGGCGCTCCAACGCGTCCGCGCCAAAGACCTGCGAGACGAGGCCCATGTCGCGATGCAACTGGAAGGAAGAATCTTTCCCGCAGCAGGTCACGATGCCGGCGCTTTCCTGCCCGCGATGTTGCAGCGCAAAGAGACCGTAGTACGTCAGCACGGCCGCGTTCGGGTGTCCGAAGACGGCAAAGATGCCGCACTCGTGTTGCGGAATCATGGCGGATTCCGGCAGCTCGGCTTCGGTCAGGAAATCAGCGGGCATCTGTGGGGATACTTCACCAGCAGCGGCTTGCATTCAACGAATCGTTCGCCGCCTTATAAACTCGGAATTTGTTCCGGAGTAGAGTCGGTCTGGAGCGCGCGCGCGATGGCATGGAACCACTTGTCGTGGAGATCGGCGATGGGCCAGGAATGTTCGTCTTCGCCCACGCGGATCTTCAATTCCGAGCCGCCGACTGTGCCCAGCGCAACGTGAGGGATGTCGGCTAATTCCTCCTCGACGCGCGCTGCGTCGCCACTCGCAACCGAAATGACGATGCGCGACTGCGCTTCGCCGAAAAGCGTAGTGCAAGTTTCCAACTTGCTCTCTCTGGAAGACTGCGAGTTGGAAACTTGCACTACCTTGATCTCAGCGCCGAGCAGGCCGTCGGGATTAAAACAACTCTCCGCCAGTGCCACCGCGAGCCCGCCTTCCGAGCAATCGTGCGCGCTGCGAACCAAACCCGCGCGAATCAAATTCCGCACCGCGTTCTGCACCGCGAGTTCGCGCTCGATATTCAGGCGCGGCGGCAGTCCGGCCTTGCGTCCGTGGCAGACCTTGAGGAAACGCGAAGCGCCCAATTCGTCGCCGATTTCGCCCACCAAAATAATGACGTCGCCAGCGTTCTTGAAAAACTGCGTCGTGATATGCGATTCCTCCGCGATCAAGCCGACCATCGCCACCGTCGGAGTAGGATCGACCACGCCGGCCGGGCTCTCATTATAGAGCGAGACGTTGCCGCCGATGACGGGCGTGGCGAACGCGCGGCAGGTCTCCGCGATGCCTTCCACGCACTCGCGCAACTGCCAGAAATTCTCCGGCTTGTAGGGATTGCCGAAGTTCAAATTATCCGTCACCGCCAGCGGCACCGCGCCGGAACAAGTCAGATTGCGCGCTGCTTCCGCGACGGCGATGCGGCCGCCCTCGCGTGGATCGAGCGCGCAGTAGAGCGAATTGCAATCCGAAGTTGCGGCGAGAATCTTGTTTGCCTCGCGCACGCGGAAAACCGCCGCATCGGAACCCGGTAGAACCACCGTGCCGGTTCGCACCATGTGATCGTATTGTCGATAGACCCAGTTCTTCGAGGCGATGGTCGGGTCAGCCAAAAGCAGAGGAAGAACTTTGACCGCAGATTGCGCAGATATTTCCTGAAACAATTCATCTGTGCCATCCGCGTAATCTGCGGTTAATTTCTTAGCCTCGCGTTCGTAAAGCGGTGCTTCGTCAGCTAACGGTTTCGCCGGGATTTCCGCCGCCACCACGCCATCGTCGAGCACCCGCATCATGCCGTCATCGGTCACGCGGCCGATCTCGGCACAGGGCACATCCCATTTCTCGAAGATTCGCCTAACGACATCTTCCTTCCCGCGATGCGCGATGATAAGCATGCGTTCCTGCGATTCGCTGAGCAGGGTTTCGTAAGGAGTCATGCCGGTCTCGCGTTTCGGCACTTTCGCGAGATCGATCTCCACGCCCGTGCCGCCGCGGCTGGCCGTCTCGCAGGTCGAGCAGGTCAGACCGGCAGCGCCCATGTCTTGAATGCCAGCGACGGCATCGGTCGCGAGCAATTCGAGACACGCTTCGAGCAGCAATTTTTCCTTAAAGGGATCGCCCACCTGCACTGCGGGCCGATCTTCGCGCGATTCTTCGGTCAGTTCGCGCGAGGCGAACGCAGCGCCAGCCAAACCATCCCGCCCAGTCTCCGCACCGACGTAGAAAACCGGATTGCCGACTCCGCTGGCCGCGCCGCGCGCCAGTTGCTCATGTCGCAGCACGCCGAGGCAAAAGACATTCACCAGCGGATTACCCTCAAAGCTTTCGTCGAAATAGATCTCGCCGCCGATCGTCGGGACGCCGATGCAATTTCCGTAATGCGCAATCCCAGACACCACGCCGGCAAACAAACGCCGGTTGGTTTTGAGAGTGGCGCGAGTTTCCAAGTCGCGTTTTTCATCGAACGGCAAGTTGGAAACCTGCGCCACAATCGGGCCGAAGCGCAGCGAGTTCAGAAGAAACTCCGGACGCGCCCCCATCGTGAAAATATCGCGAATGATTCCGCCCACCCCAGTCGCGGCGCCTTGGAAAGGCTCGATCGCGCTCGGATGATTGTGCGACTCGATTTTGAAACAAATCGCCCAGCCGTCGCCGATATCGACCACACCCGCATTCTCCTCCCCGGCCTTAACCAGAATATTCGCGCCGGTGGTGGGAAATTTCTTCAACTCCCGCCGCGAATTTTTATACGAGCAATGCTCGCTCCACATCACAGAGAAGATGCCGAGTTCGGTAAAATTCGGATGGCGTCCGAGAATTTTCTGAATGCGTTCGTATTCGTCCGGGAGCAGCCCGTGTTTGGCGATAACTTCCGGCGTGATCGCCGGTTGAGGAGCGGAAGGCATGTGCTGCGCACGTTAGCCGATGCGGCGAGGCGCTCAAATGGGATCGCGGTTTGTGGATGGGAATGCGAGAAGCGATCTCATCGCCACGCTGGCGCTGTAGCCACGGTCCGGTAGCTGCCGGTTCGCCGTCTTTGCGAAGTCCAACGCCTCGACGCAGCGAGGCGGCTACAGCAGCCATCGCGCTGAAAATAGTCAATAGTTAGGACTGACCCCCGCAGCCAGCCGACCCCCGCAGCCAGCCGCAGACCCCCGCAGCCGCACCTGGACCAACCTCTCGAAGTTGCTCGCGCCGGGGAAAGATTAGAAATGCGCTTTCAATCCTGAGGACTGACCCGAATGGCACTAAGATAAGAGCGGTTTGGGATGATCCGTGGACACACCGCCGGCCTGCCGAGGTGTCGCGAACCAGCGGATCTGGGGAGCGCACGCTTGCAGCGTGCTGGTCTTCGCATT
>JBBSPM010000050.1:0-36478 GCA_038258815.1 Chthoniobacterales bacterium | reverse complement strand
GGACAGGAAGGGTTCGGCCGCACCAAGCCAAATCCGGTTACGCTGCGCCACCGGGCGACGCCTCAGACCATGTTCATCCCCGCACCAAAAATCACGCTTTTACGTGTTGGGACTCCTCGGGATGACAGAGGAGCGATTTAGATCTGAAGCGATCGGTGATCGAAGCGGCCGCGCACCTCGGCGACTGCGGTCAGATTGCACGCGTGGAAACGGAAGCTCGAGCTAAACATTCTCTTCTTGAGGTCGAGATCGAAATTGGGCGCCAGCGCGGCCAGAATCTCGAATCCGGCAGCGTCGTGCATTTCGCCCACGATCCATTTTGTTTGTTGCAGCAGCTCGGCCGGCAGTGCCTGGAAAATGTCGGCCTCGCTTCCCTCGCAATCGATTTTGAGGAGATCGATTTTCTTTATCCCGAGTTCGGCCAAGCAGTCGCCAGCCTGTCGGACTTCGCACTCCGCCAGTTCCATTTTGCCGGCGACTTCTCCGGAAGGAGGCTGCGTGCTAAAGCCGCTGTAATTGGGCGAAGCCGGCACAGAGATGCGCCGATCGGCGTCGCCCAAACCACACCCCAGAACCGTCACGCCCGCCATCCCCGCCACGTTGCGTTGCAAAATTTCAAAGGTTTGTGGATGCGGTTCGAAACCGAAGATCCTCGCCTCCGGAAAGAGCCGGCGGAAATACAAGATCGAGCCTCCGATGTTACTGCCAATGTCCACGATGACCTCAGGCGCGAGCGCAGGCGGGACATAGTATTCCGCTTTCTCCCCGGTCTTCAGCAGCACTTGATAAAGCACAAAGGGATCCGACGTCCCGGGACGATAGAAAACATCGCGCCCGCCCCAACAAAACTTTGCCAATTCCGAAGAAGGCGAACGCCGCGCCGCGTCGCGGGTAAAGCCTAACGACCGCGAGCGCCACAGCATCTTGAGCGCGTAACGCCAGGGCAGTCGGGGAGTTTCTGATGCGGGCCGCGTCATTTCCACCGGATCAAGGCGCGAGGCGTTCGATGAGCCAACTTCCATCAGACTGCTTGCGGTAGCGGAAGCGATCGTGCAGCCGATTCGTGCGTCCCTGCCAAAACTCGATCGTCTGCGGCACGACGCGGTAGCCACCCCAATGCGCCGGCAACGGGACAATGTTGTCGGCAAATTTCTGCGTCGCCTCGGCGAGCTGCGCTTCCAGGATCTCGCGATTCGCGATCACTTCGCTCTGCGGGGAAGCCCACGCGCCAAGCTGGCTGCCGATCGGTCGCGAATGAAAATATTCCTCCGATTCCCCGCGTGTCGTCTTCTCCGCTGTCCCGCTGATGCGGATTTGCCGTTCCAATTGCACCCAAAAAAGATTCAGCGCCACGCGCGGATTCGCCGCGATCTGCTTTCCTTTCGTGCTGTCGTAATTGGTAAAAAAGACGAAGCCGTGCTCACTGATTCCCTTGAGCAAAACGATCCGCACATCCGGCGCGCCATCGTCTGTCGCAGTACCTAGCGCCATCGCATTCACGTCGCGGATTTGTGCTGCTGCGGCCTCGCCGAACCATTTTGCGAATTGCTTGAATGGATCCGGGTCCAGGTCGGCCCTGCGCAATCCATGCGCGACGTAATCGTGTCGGAGAGCAGCGATATCGAGCGGCGAGTTCATGGAAGATGTGGAGAGGTTAGGGACGAGCGGAGTGATTGTCGATGGAGCCGGCGCGCCCTCGCGCCGAAGATTCGTCCTTCGGCCCGAGGGCGGGCCGGCTCCATCACAATTGCGAGCGAAACGGAATCGCAAGCCACTCTGTGAAACGTTCCCAGACTGAGCGCTGATGAAACTCCTCCAGCGTGTAGGGACGCGATTGCGCCAGATCTTTCTCGAACGCTTCCTCCATGCGACGCCCGAACTCTGGATCGTAAACCACCACGTCGAGTTCCTCATTTATCTCGGAAGAACGCCCATCCAAGTTCGACGAGCCGAGCATGGAGAACATGCCGTCGGCCACCATTGTCTTGGCGTGGATCATGGTCGGCTGGTATTCGAAAATCTTCACTCCGCCTTCGAGCAATTTCCCGTACGCCGTGCGCCCGGCCGATTGGGTGAGCGGTTGGTCGTTGTGCGGACCGGGCAGGAGCAGGCGCACGTCCACCCCGCGCTTGACCGCGTTAACGAGTAGTTCGACCTGATTGTCGGTCGGCGTGCAGTAGGGATTCGTGATCCAAACGCGTCGCTCCGCCGCGGCGAATGTGACCGCCTGCACCAGCGGCACCGGCGCGCTGGAGAAGGAGCGCGATTCCACCACCTGTGCGCGCAGATTCCCGACCGGCGGGATGGCGGGGAATTGGCCATCGCCGCTCAACGCTTCCCCGTAGGTCTTGATCCAGTGTGCTTGGAACGCCGCCTGCAGATCATTCACGATCGGCCCTTCCAGGCGCGCGTGCGTATCGCGCCAATGTTCTCCATCCTGCGCGTGCCCACTCCACTGATCGGAGAACGCCGCGCCGCCCGTGAAACCAATTCTCCCGTCGACAATCAAAGCGCGGCGATGCGAGCGGCGATTCGTCCGATCCACCCGCCAGGACGCGACCGGATGGTAGTAGGAGAATTTGCAGCCCGCGTCCTTCATCATCTCCACGTCCGAATTATCCAGCGACCAACCGGAGCCGATTCCATCCAGCAGGACGCGCACTCGCACGCCACCTCGCGCTTTTTCGCAAAGCGCATCGCGAAATTCATGACCGACGGTGTCGGATTTCATGATGTAGGACTGAAAATTAATCGTCTGCCTGGCTTCTCGGATCGCCTTCAGCATAGCGGGAAAAAACTCATCGCCGTTTTCCAGCAAATCGATCTTGTTCCCAGTGATCGGGACTGGATCAGCCAGGGCGAGCGCGGATTGGAAAAACTCCGGCGAGCTGATCGCGAACGTGTGATCGAGATGATAGACGCGTGCTTCCCGTCGGATAAAGAAAAGGCAAAACACCAGGACCACGCCGAGAAACGCGAGCGCGGCGGAAATCCATTCGCCAAGGGTGAACTTGCCCTTGGTCTGTCCCAGCCATTCGGCGGATCGATTTTTCTTCGCGCGTGCAGCCATAGTGATGTGAATCGTTTCCGGAGACGAAAACGACCGGATGGAACTTACGACGAAGCGCTTACGACCACCCCGCGCGGGGAAAGCGCGCGCAGTTTCGCGATGGCTCGCGAGACGATCTCGAGCGCGCGATCGACCTCGGTCTCGGTGTTGAAGCGGCTGAAGGAAAACCGCAGGCTGCTGCGCAGACGCTCCTCGGCCAGATTCATCGCGCGGAGGACGTGCGAAGCCTGGAGCGAGCCGGTGAGACAAGCGGAGCCGGCTGAGCAACAGAGGTTCTGCTGATCGAGCAGGACGAGGACGGCGTCCGATTCGATGCCGGCAAACGAGAGGCTGGCCGTATTAGGCAAGCGATCCGTGCAATTTCCGTTCACGAAGGATTCCGGAACCGCGGCGAGCACGCCTTCCTCAAAACGATCCCTCATCACGCGAACGCGTTTCTGTGCTTCTTCGAGTTTTACCGCTGCGATCTCCGCGGCTTTTCCGAAACCGATGATCGAGGCCACGTTTTCTGTTCCGGCGCGGCGCTTATTCTCCTGCCCGCCGCCAAACGTGGAAGAACGGAAAGCCGAACGGCGATTCACGTAGAGGGCGCCGACACCTTTTGGACCGTGTAGTTTGTGGGCGGAGACCGAGCACAAATTAGCCGACATCTCTCCAAGTCGGACCGGTATTTTGCCTACGGCTTGCACGGCATCGGTGTGAAACAAGACATGTTTCTCTCGCGCCAGCGCGGCAATCTTTTCGACCGGAAATAGGACGCCGGTTTCATTGTTCGCCCACATCACAGAAACGAGTGCCGTCTCCGGCCGGATCGCGGCTTCCAATTCGGCGAGGTCGAGATTGCCCTCGTCGTCCACGCTTACGGTAGTCACTTCGCAGCCAAGCGTGGCGAGGTGGTCACCATGTTTTCGGACCGCGCTGTGCTCCACCGCCGTCGTTACGATGTGACGACGTGCCGGATCGAGTTGCACGGCGGAGTTGAGCGCCAGGTTATCCGATTCCGTGCCGCCGCTCGTGAACACGATCTCAGAGGAAGCGCAGCCCAGCAACGCCGCGACCCGCTCCCGCGCGAGCTCGATCGCCTCGCGCACCTGCACTCCAAAGCGATAGCCGCCGGACGGATTGCCGTAGTAACGCGTGAGAAACGGCAGCATCTCCTCGACGACGGCAGGGTCGAGCTGCGTGGTCGCGTTGTTATCGAGGTAGATGATCTTTTCCGGCGGGATCATCGTCATACAGAGAACCTAGGCGGGATTCGCGGGATTTGCCTCGCCTATTCGGCTGGCCTTGGTTCGTTGCCGGGATGCTTTGGGTGTTTGTGCGAGTAGCGAAAATAGAGATTTCGAAGATAGATGGGCAACGGCAACGCGGTCATGATCACGCCGACCGAGTCGCGCTGATAGATGGCAAAATAGAGCAGCGTCAAAATGCTCCCGACGGCGCTGCACTCCCAAAATCCAAAAGGAATCACACTCTTCCGCGCGCGTTCGGAGGCGATCCATTGGATGAGGAAGCGCACGCCGAAGACGAGGCTACCGCTCAAACCCACGATTTTCCATGGGTGAATCGCGATCCCAAAAACGTGCGTCTCGGCGAGGAGGAACTGGAGATGGCTCATAGCCGCGGACCTTACCGTAGAGCGCGGCGAGAACGCAGCGGATTCTTCTCTCTCGTGCTCCTGCTCGTAATCGTGCTCCTGCTCGAATCAGCGGAGATCGAGCACGAGCAGGAGCAGGAGGGAGTTAGACCAAAGCCGAATCCGGCTTAAGGTGCGCGCCATGTCTTCGATCTGGGATTCCGCCAATCCGCAATTGCGCGACCTCGCCGTTTACGAACCGGGGAAGCCGATCGAAGAGACCGCGCGCGAACTCGGCGCCGACGCCGCCAGCATCATCAAGCTGGCCTCGAACGAGAACCCGCTCGGACCTTCGCCGAAAGCCGTCGAAGCCATGCGCGCTGCGCTGTCGCAGACGCACCTCTATCCCGATGGCGGCGGCTATTATTTGCGCGAAGCGCTCGCCGCGAAGCTCTCCGTGGCGCGCGAAAGTATCATTCTCGGTAGCGGCTCTAATGAAGTCCTCGAATTCCTCGGCCACGCCTTCCTGAACCGCGGCGACGAGATCATCACGAGCGAGCACGCTTTCATTGCCTACAAATTAATCGCGGCCGTCTTCGGTGCTCGGACGGTGGAAACGCCGAGCCCGGATTTGCGCCATCACCTCGACGCGATCCGAGAAGCGATCACCGATCGGACCCGGCTTATCTTCATTGCGAATCCGAACAACCCGACCGGCACTTTGCTCGCGCAGGAAGAGATCGACCGTTTCATGGACGGCCTTCCGGACCGGATTGTGGTCGCGTTTGATGAAGCTTATTTCGAATACGTCGATCACCCGCCCGACACGCTGAAATTCATCCGCGAGCGGGAGAACGTGATCGTGCTCCGCACTTTTTCGAAAATTTACGGCCTGGCCGGCCTGCGGCTCGGCTATGGGATGGCGCATCCGACTTTGATCCAAATCCTGCAAAAAACACGGCAGCCATTCAATGTGAACGGACTCGTGCAGATCGGAGCCGTGGCGGCCCTCGGAGACGACGATCACCGGCGCGAAACGAAGCGCATCACAGATGAAGGCCGCGCCTTTTTTCAGATGCAGTTCGCAGAGATGGGGCTGGAGTACATTCCGAGTGCAGCCAATTTCCTTCTGGTGCGCGTGGGCGATGGAGCGGCGATGTTCCGCGCCCTGCTCGAGCGGCGCGTGATTGTCCGTGCCTTAAAGGGATATCGCCTGCCGGAATGGGTACGCATCTCCATCGGCACGATGGAGGAAAATCGAAAATGTGCCGACGCCTTGCGCGAGATCCTGCGGGCCGCATTCCCGAAACCGACGACTGGCCAAGATTGAGCGAGATTGCGCGAGGTTGAATAAAGAAGCGCCAGTCCAGAGCGATACCATCGCCGCCATCTCCACGCCGCCCGGCGAAGGCTCCATCGCGCTCGTCCGCCTCTCCGGAGAAGGCGCGCTCGCGGTCGCGGATCGTGTCGTGCGTGGCAAGGAAAAGCCCTCCACCTACGTCTCGCATTTCCAGCACCTCGCGGAACTGGTCAGCGACGGCGAAATGGTCGACCAGGTCGTCGTAACCGTGCATCGCGCGCCGCACAGCTACACGGGCGAAGACTTGGTCGAGATCAGTTGCCACGGTGGCGCGCTTTTAACGGCACGCGTGCTCGGAGTTTGCTTAGGCGCGGGGGCGCGAGGCGCGCGTCCGGGCGAGTTTACCGAGCGCGCCTTCCTGAACGGCAAGATGGATCTCACGCAGGCGGAGGCGGTCATCGATATGATTCGAGCCACCACGGATCTCGCGTTGCGGTCGGCGACCGAACAACTCCAGGGACGGCTCGGCGACACAATCCGCGCGATCCGCGACGAGCTGATTTCCTTGCTCGCGCAGATCGAAGCGTCGCTCGATTTTCCCGATGAGGATTTGACCCCGGATAGCCGGCAAACTTTGCGCACGCGTCTCGGAGAGGTGCGTGCAAAGATTGATTCGCTCCTCGCCACCGCAGCGCGCGGTCGCATCATGCGCGAAGGCGTGCGCGTGGTGATTTACGGGGCCACCAACGCCGGGAAATCGAGTCTGCTGAATCGACTGCTTGGCTACGAACGCGCGATCGTGAGCGATCTTCCGGGCACGACCCGCGATACGATTGAGGAAATGATCAACTTGCGCGGAGTGCCGGTGCGGCTGGTCGATTCCGCGGGATTGCGCGAGTCGGATGATCCGCTGGAGCGCGCCGGGATGGAGCGGGCGGAACGCTCGCGCCAGGCCGCCGATCTGATTTTGCATCTGGTGGACGCAAGTGCGCCGCGGTCGAAAGATTTCACCGGAGAACAGGGAACCGCCGAGTTGCTCCTCTTGAATAAGTCTGATCTTCCGGAGCATGAAGATTGGAAATCCTCGGAAGCTCTTCGCGTTTCTTGCCTGGAAGATGACGGTCTCGCCGGGTTGGATGAAGCAATTCTCGCGCGCATCGGAGCCGCGCATCTGCAGGCGGAAAACTCGATTGCGATCAATACCCGGCATCGCGATTGCCTGCGTCGTGCGCGGGAATCTTGCGAACATGCAGACGTGACCTTTGCGGAAAATCACTCGGTCGAATATGTAGCGCTTGATCTGCGCGCCGCTCTGGCCGCGGTGACGGAGATCATCGCGGCGGAGAGTGATGATGCGATCCTCGACTCAGTTTTTTCGCAGTTCTGTATCGGAAAATGAGCGGCATGGAAGAGACTTCCAACGTCTACGAGCGCTTCCTCCGTCCGCTGCTTTTCCTGCTCGAAGCGGAGCAGGCGCATCACTTCGGGATCGGCTTCTTGAAGCTCGCGTCCTCACTTCCGCCGCTCCTCGCTGTCCTCCGTCGTTTCCAACCGCCGTCGAAACCGGTTAGCGTTTTCGGTTTGGACTTCCCGAATCCGATCGGGCTCGCCGCTGGGTTCGATAAGAACGGCGTCGCCTTGCCGGCATGGGAAGCGCTCGGGTTTGGCTTCATCGAGATCGGCACCGTGACCGCGAAAGCGCAGCCGGGAAATCCGAAGCCGCGCATCTTTCGTTATCCGGAACAGGAGGCGCTCGTGAACCGGCTTGGTTTCAACAATGACGGCGCCGATATCGTCGCGGCCCGCTTGAGCCGACTCCGCGCGAGCGGCCGCTGGCCGAAAATCCCGGTCGGGATCAATCTCGGGAAATCGAAAGTCACTCCGCTCGACCAGGCGGCGGAAGACTATCTGCACTCCTTTCGCCGGCTGCGTCGGTTCGCCGATTACATCGTGATCAACGTCAGCTCGCCGAACACGCCCGGCCTGCGTGCCTTGCAGGGGAACGATTCGCTCGGTCCGCTCCTCGGCCGACTGCGCGAAGAAAATCGCGGTGAGACAAAGCCGCTTTTACTCAAGATCTCGCCCGACCTTGGCGAAGCCGAACTCGCACAAATTATCGCGACCTGCGAACGGGAGGAGATCGCGGGCATCATCGCCACCAATACGACACTCGACCACGCCGTGCTCGGTGCGCGCGACGAAGCAGGCGGCTTGAGTGGCGCGCCTTTGCGCGCGCGCGCGACCGACTTCGTGCGCGCAATCAAAGCGCGGACGGAATTGCCGGTCATCGGCGTCGGCGGCATCATGAAGGGCGACGATGCGCGCGAAAAAATGGCCGCCGGTGCGTCGCTCGTGCAGCTCTACACCGGTTACATTTACCGAGGCCCGGCGTTCCTTAGAGAAATCGCCGACACGCTGTAGACAAGGAGGGGCGCTCTCCAGGCCGCCCCGTTTCCTTAAGCGACAGCGGCGGCCTGGAGAGCGCCGCTCCTTGGCGCGTCAATATGCAGCCCGAGTTCTCTTAAAAGCGCCACATCGGAATCCGCAGCCGGGTTCTCCGCGGTGAGCAATTTATCCCCGTAGAAGATCGAATTCGCGCCCGCGAAGAAACACAACGCCTGCCCTTCCTTGCTCAATCGTGTCCGCCCCGCGGCCAGCCGCACGCGCGCTTTTGGCAGCGCCAGTCGCGTGACCGCAATCAGCCTAACGAGTTCGAAAATATCCACCGGTGGCTGATCGCCCAACGGCGTGCCGGGCATGGCCATGAGGCAATTGATCGGCACGCTCTCCGGTGGTGGGTCGAAATTGTTTAGCACTTCCAGCATGCGCAGCCGGTCATCTTGCGATTCGCCCATCCCAATAATGCCCCCGCAGCAAACCGACATTCCGCTTTCTTGCACCGCGGCGATCGTCTTCAGCCGATCGTCGAACGTGTGCGTGCTCACGATCTCCGGATAAAACTCCGGCGAGGTATCGATGTTGTGGTTGTAGGCGGTGACGCCGGCTGCCCGGAGTTTCCGCGCTTCCACCGATCCGATTTGGCCAAGCGTAACGCAGACCTCCATCCCGAGCTGCCCGACCTCGCGCACCGTCTCAAGCACTTGCTCGAATTTCGGTGTCCCATCGCGCACGCCTTTCCAGGCCGCGCCCATGCAAAAGCGAGTTGCACCCTGCGCGCGCGCGCGTTTGGCGGCAGTGAGAATGTCGGAAATCGGCAGCAGATCCTCGCGCTCCAGACCGGTCGAGTAATGCGCACTCTGCGCGCAGTAACTGCAATCCTCACTGCAACCACCGGTCTTGATGCTGAGCAGACTGCAACGCTGCACCTGCTCTCCCCGCCAGTGCTGCAGATGCACTTCGCGACTCTGCGAGATCAGATCAAAGAGCGGCTGGTGGTAGAGCGCGGCAAGCTCCGAAAATTTCATCAGCAAGATTTAACCGCGGATTACGCAGATGACACGGATGAATTTTTCCCTATCTGCGCCATCCGCGTAATCCGCGGTTAAAATTCCGTCCGCCTTGAGTGGATCAATAAGTCCACTTCCCACCCGGCGGCGTGGCGATGACCGGCAACTCGTGCGTCATGTATTGCGTCTTCCCGATCACGCCCCACATCTTGTTCCCGACGGCGTCGCGCCATTTTTTCGACATCATCTCGCCGGTGTGGCAGCCCCAACTCCGGATCTGCGCGTCTTTCGTGAACGACGATTTCTTGATCGCGGCGAGCTGACTCTGGTGCAGAAATGATTTCGAGGAGCTGTCCACGTTGCTGCTGTAGTCGAACATGAAACAGGCCTTGTTCGAGTGGCCGAAATATTCGAAAAACGCCACCTTCACCTGATCGCGTGGCTGGCCGTTGTTGAGGTAATTGATCACGTCGTTGCCGTCGCGAAAATAGACCAGATTGAGGTGAAACGCTTCGCGCACCGAATCGAGAAAACCGAGGAGATCTTGGTTCTCCTGCGCGGACCGGTCGATGTAGCCCTGTTTGTAAACCAGCCAGGTGATCTTCGCGTCCGGGCCGTATTTTTCGCGCAGTTGCTCGGTGCGAATGCGGCCGGCGCGGACGAAATTTGCCCACCAATGATCGTGCGCGAGCGGACCCTTGTATTTTTCCCATTTCATCAGGGATGGACCGCCAATGAGGAGAACATACTCCGGAGTGACGTTGGCGGCGCGACCAGGCACAGCGGCGGCGAGAAGCAAAAGAACGACGACAAGAAGGAGCGGGAAGCGTTTCACAGTAGTGGGAAGAGCAGTATTTATGCGCATTCGGGAAAACCGCAACTTTAGCTGGGTCGGAGAGGATATTACCACAGAGGGCGAGAGGTCACAGCGGGGGCGGAATTTTTTGAGAGATCTCGGTTGGCGCCGTGATCTCGGCTGTGTGATGGAAATCCCGTTCGCCGTGAACGAGGTCGTCGTAAGTCTGACGCTCGCGGACGAGAGAAAAGCGGTCACCTCGCACCAGCACTTCGGCTGGGAGTGGGCGTGAGTTGTAATTCGAAGCCATGACAAAGCCGTAGGCGCCCGCGCTCATGATGGCCGCGAGATCGCCTTCCTGCATCTCCGGCAAAGCCCGATCTTGCGCAAAGAAGTCGCCGCTTTCACACACAGGCCCCACCACATCCACCGATTCGCGCGCATCGGTTACCGGCTCACGCACCGGCACGATTTCGTGATAGCTCTGATACAAAGCGGGCCGGATCAGGTCGTTCATGCCGGCATCCACGATCACGAATTTCTTCTGCTCGGCCTGCTTCAAATAACGGACCCGCGTGAGCAAGACGCCGGCGTTGCCGACCAGAAATCGCCCCGGCTCGAGCAGGATGCGTAACCCGAGCGCGCGCAACGGCGGGACAATCGCCGCCGCATATTCATCGATCGTGAGCGCATCTTTCGCCTCGGTATTCGTCTCATCGCGCCACCAATCACCTCGCCCGCTGGCAAACGAGGAGTGATAAACAATGCCCATCCCGCCGCCGATGCTGAGAAACTCGATCGCATAACGCTCCTGCAACTCGCGCACAGTCGGCGCGATTTTCTCGATCGCTTCCGCGAACGGCTGCGCCTGCGTGATCTGCGAACCGATATGCATCTGCACTCCGCGAACGGTGATGTGCGACATCCGCGCGGCCGCTTCGTAGACCTGCGCGACACGTCCCAGCGCGATCCCGAACTTGTTCTCGCTCCGACCGGTCGAGACATATTTGTGCGAGCCGGCTTCCACATCCGGATTCACGCGCAGAGCGATCGGCGCGCGCACGCCTTTGTCGGCGGCGATGCGGTTGATGTATTCCAGCTCCGCCTCGCTCTCGACGTTGAAACAGAGGACGCCGGCGTCGAGTGCCTCCGCGATTTCCTCCCGCGACTTCCCCACCCCTGCGAATGTGCAGGACTCCGCTTCTCCACCCGCCGAGCGCACACGAAATAGTTCACCGCCCGAAACGATATCGAAGCCCGCGCCCTCATCGCGCAACAAGCGCAGAATGGCGCGATTCGAGTTCGCCTTCACGGCATAGCAGATGAGGTGGTCGAGTTCGCTCAGCGCCGCGTCGAGGCGTCGGTAATGATCCACGATCGTGCTCGCGCTGTAGACATAGAGGGGCGTGCCGTGTTCCTCGGCCACGCGAGTGAGATCCACATTTTCACAGTGCAAACTGCCGTCGAGATATTGGAAAGCGTGCAAGTCACGAAGTTCCCGCGTCTGAAGAGGAACGTCCAACGCAGAACGCGCTTCCACTCTGCCGGCCACGCCTCAGACGGTGTCATCCCGAGCCGCGAAGACGGTCGAGGGATCTCCCAATCGCTCTGTCGGCGATACGGATAGAAACAGCGTGGTCGTCAGCTCGTCGGAGAGATCCTTCGACTCCGCTACGCTCCGCTCAGGATGACACGTGCGCGCGTCGCATCCACTGAAGTTCTAAGGCTCACACCACGTGCGCCGCTTCCTGCGCGCAGAGGCAGTCTTCGTCGCCGCACTCGAGTTGAATCGTCATGTGCTCGATCCCGAAGCGGTCATGGAGTTCGCTTTGCATTTGTAACAAGAGCGGATCGTTCAGGCGGCCATCCGGTTTCACGAGATGCGCGGTGAGCGCGCTCTCCGTCGTACTCATGGCCCAGATGTGCAAATCATGCACTCGGGTGATGCCGGGAAGTTCGCGCAAGTAGCGTTCGACCGCGCCCACATCAATGCCCGCTGGGACCGCATCGAGCGAAAGGTTCACCGAATCGCGCAACAAACCCCACGTCCCGATCGCGATCACCGCCACCACGATCAAGCTCATCGCCGGATCGATCCAGAGCAGCCCGGTCAGGCTGATGATGAACCCGCCGAGCACGACCACAGCCGACACCCCGGCGTCCGCTGCCATGTGCAGGAAGGCGCCGCGGATATTGATGTCGCGCTCGCGGCCGCGCAGGAAGAGCAGTGCAGTCGCCGTATTAATTACGACACCGAATCCTGCCACCGCCATCACGATTCCACCCGGCACTGCCTCCGGCGACGCGAGCCGCCGCACCGCTTCCCAACTGATCCCGCCGATCGCCACCAGGAGCAGAATCGCATTCAACAACGCCGCGATAATGGACGAACGTCGCCAGCCGTACGTGCGCCGTTCGCTCGGCGCGATCTGCGAAAGATGGTTCGCGGCCCAGGCCAGGAGCAAACTGAGCACGTCGCTCAAGTTATGACCGGCATCCGCGAGCAACGCGAGTGAGTGCGCGCGAAAACCGAATCCCGCTTCGACCAGCACATACGCCACATTCAGCGCGACGCCGATGGCGAACGCCTTGTTGTAACTGGCCGGGCCGTGCGCATGTGCATGCCCGCCGGCCTGATGGTGATTGTGCGCCATTCCTGTAGCTCCGGGAGAAACCCTCCCGGTCTGCGCAGCGCGAGCAACCAAAAACGGTTTAAGGCATCGCCGGTCGGCGGCGGAAAATCGCGAGCAACGAAACGATCAACAGCAACGCACCAAAGGTGCAGACGATCGCCGCGCCGGAAGGCAGATCCCAATAGAAGGAAAAGAAGAGCCCCGCGACGCCACCAATGAGCGCGATGATCCAGCCGACCATTAGACGCTTGGCGAGCGTCCCGGCCAGGCTAATACCGCAGACCGCTGGAACGATCAGATAACTGAAGACCAGCAGCACTCCTGCGATGCGCACGAAGCTGGTGACCACGAGTCCGAAAGCCGCGTAGAAGAGAAAATCCCACCAGCGCACGTGTAGTCCGCTTTCATAAGCGCCGCTGCGATTGAAGGAAACGAGGAGGAAATTCTTGCGCAGGACGAAGTGGAACACGCCGACCGCGACGAAGAGACCGAAGCATTTCCAAACCTCGAGCGGCGTCACGAGCAGAATATTTCCGACCAGCATTTGCTTGATCTGCTCATCGCCTTCCGCGGCACGGCTCAACATCAAGACGGCGGCGGCCGCCGCCACGACGTAGGAAATTCCGATAATTGCTTCCTGTGGAATTTCGCTCGCGCGTTTTCCCGTGAGTGAGAAAACGGCCGCGCCGATGAGAGTGAAGCCGAGCGCGATCATAAACGTCGCCGTGCTTTGCAGATCCAGCCGCAGCAAAACCGCGAGGCAAATGCCTAACGAGGCCATCTGCGCCATCGCGATGTCGATAAAGATGATGCCGCGCTGCACCACGTGCAGCCCGAGATAAACGAGCAGCCACGGCAGCAGCACGCACGCGACGATCGGCCAAAACATTACTTCCCACATAAAATTAATTTGAACCGCAGATTGCGCAGATGAAGAAGCCGGAAATGGCCAGGGATTTGGGACGGCGGCTCCCAAATATTCCCGTCTGCTCCATCTGTATCATCTGCGTTAATCTCCTCTCCGCGCGTTTGGGTGCGGCTGGCCGTCGGCGAAAACATCACGTCGTAGCGCAAGTTTCCAACTTGCACGCTCGCAGACTGCAACTTGGAAAGTTGCACCACGTCACTTCAACGCTCCCGTCAAATTCGCCACCAGTCGGTCAATCAGCTTCACGTAAGTCTCCGTCCCCGGTAGTGCGCCCGGATATTGCGCGAAATCGGCCACCTTGGCGCCGGTCGAACCCGCCACTTTCTCGGCGATTTTCCGATCATGGAACGGCTCCACGATGATCGCTTTGATGTGCTGCGCTTTCATCTGACTGATGACTTCCGCGAGATGGGATGGCGAAGGCGGGATGCCGGGTTTCGGTTCCAGGAAGATGTCGATCTCGAGCCCGAAACGATGCGCGAAGTATGGCCAGGAATCGTGATACGCGACGACGTGCTGCCCTTTGAAGGGCAACATCGCGGTACCCCACTCCTGCAGCTTGGCGTTGATCTCGGCTTCGAATTTCTTGTAGTTCGCCTGGTAGCTGGCGGTATTCGGCGGATCGACTGCGGCAAACGATTGCGCGATGTGTTGCGCGATCGTTTTTGCGATGATCGGATCGATCGCGAAGTGCGGATTGCCCAGCGCGTGGACATCGCCCGCGGCGCGGGAAACATTTGCCGGCACGTTCATGAGGCGGACGCCTTGTGAAGCCTGGACGCGGCCCGGCTGGCCGACTTCGATTTTCGGATTGCGCGCGTTTTGCAGCAGCGGCGGGAGCCAGCCGAGCTCGAGTTCAGCGCCGCCGTCGATCAGGACATCGGCGTTGCGCAGTTGCACCACGAAGCTCGGCCGCGCGTCGACGAAGTGGGGGTCTTCCGTCGGCTTCGCCATGGTGGTGACGTCCACCTTGTCGCCTCCGATTTCGCGCGCGAGCGCGCCGAGATCGGGCAGCGTGGTGACGACGTTGAGTTTGGCCTGCGCGGAGAAGGCACAGAGGAAAACGGAGGCGAGGAGGATTACGAGTTTTTTCATAGTGGTGTGGTTGCGGAGGCCTGGGGAGCGCACGCCTTTGGCGTGCTGGTCTCCGCATTCTGCGGAGACGAACTTTCGTCGGAGTTGAAGAATGGCGAAGGCTGACTTTCAGATCGGACGCGCCCCAAAAGTTCGCGACGGCAGAATGCCGTCGCCAGCACGCCTGGAGGCGTGCGCTCCCCGGATTTCATGGAGCGCGGGCGGTTCAAAATTTGTGGGCGCCGTGCGCGCCGAGGATGAACTCGAATTGGAGGAAGACGGAATCGACGTCGCGGCCGGCGAGGAAATCGTTCTCCTCCAGGAAATCGTGATTGTACTGCAGACGCAGGCGCGAGAACTCAGTCGGGAGAAAGGTGAGATTCGCGGAGACACGGGAGCGCGTCTGGCGATCGTCGTCGGCGGTGAATTGTGATTCTTGCATGTGGAGATGCTCGCCGCGGATGCCGGCGATCCAGCCTTTCTTGAAGCCCCACAAAACCTGCGAATACATGCCCCAATCGTGGAACGTTTCCGCGACCGGAAAGATTTGATCGATCCCGCGGCCCGCTTCGAAGCGGCGATACATCGCTTCGGTTTGCCATTTTACGAATGGGAAGCCGCCTTCGGCGCGCGCGCTTTTCCATTTGTAAAGCAGGTCGCCGCCGTAGATCTGAGTGCGGGAACGCGCGCCAGTTTCATTCGAACCGAAGGCACCGGAGACACCCGCGAGAACGGTCTGCGTGGCGCTCGGATTAAAGGAATTTTCCCAGCGCGGCACCCAGACGAAATCCTGCAGGCCGCGGGCTTCCCGATCGGTCGTTAGGCGACCGAAGAAGCGGCCGTTGTCGCCGGGATTACGGAAGGAGTAGCCGGTGTTGCCACGCCCATTTTGCACCGCGCCCGTAAGCTGCGAATACCACGGCACTGGGAGCGTCCAGGAAAGTTGCGCGCCCACGCCGCGCAGGCCGTCGGATCCGAGCAGACGGCCATGCACCAACGGCGCATCCGTGAAATCCCACGTGTGCGGATGCGTGGGATTGATGCGACCGAAGGGCGCGAAAAATTGACCCGCCCGCACCTGCAGACTCAGCGGCAGGCTGGTCGTCTGCAGATACGCTTCCTCCAGCTCGATCTCGGTTTCGTTATTGTTCGTCAGCTTGAGCACAATGTTGGCGAAGCCTTCGAAATAGGGATCGACCGCGCCATCGAGCGCGATCTCCGCATTGCGCGCGTTGAAGCCGCGCTGTTGTGGATCGTGATCGCCCACTTCGATGTGATCCAGATCGCGCGCGCTTGAGCCAGCGAGGACGAAGAGCCCGTCGAACGAGATGTTCATGTAGGTCTTTCCGCCGCCGCCGATGATCGGAACTGGCTGCGTGAGCGCGGAATCCGTGGTGACCGTGCTGTCTGTGGTCGCGGTCACAGCGGCATCCGAAGTGGGAAACGCATTGCCGTTCGCATCCACGCTCGGCGCGCTGCTCGGTGCCGCGTTGCTCGGTGCGGCTACGACCGCGTTATCGGTGGTGGGAAAGAGCGGCGCCGGGGCGTCGGCCGCCACTGCGGGCGAAGCCTCCGGCAAGGGCGAAGGCTCGGGATTCTGCGGAAGCTCGGCGCCGGACGCCTGCTGATCTTTCACCTGCTGTTGCAGGGTTTGCACCATCTGGGTCAGCGCCTGCACTTGCTGGCGCAGTTGTTCCACTTCGGCCGAGGAGGCGGGAGTGGTGGCGGCGTTGGGCGTAGCCGCGTCCTGCCCCGCGGCGAGGCCGCGTAGGCAAAGCAGAACGGCGATGGCCGTCCAAAGATTTCGTTTGATCAAATTTCTCTCCAAGGGTCGGGCGCGAATCGCGCGCCGGAAAAACACAGACACTGCGCCTGGCGCACCTTGGTTCACGGCGAGGGAGAACGCGGCCCTCGTCGCGGCCCCGAAAGCGTTCGGGGCAATACCAAGGCGTGAGGACTACGCCGGCGGCGCGTGTTCGAGGAGAGAAGTGGAGAGACGAACGACGACCTGCGGGCAGTTGGCTACGGGCAGCGACGGACGAACGGGGATAAGCTGGGGGGCGACGGGCGCTGGTTCACAATCTGAGTGTTCCACGCTCCCGGAAGAGAAGAGCGTGGCCGCGCATTGATGCGTAGCCGAGTCCCCGTGATGCAACCGATCGTGCAGTTGCGGCGCGGCGGCGAGGCCGAGGGCCAGCGCAATGGCAGCGAACAGCAGAGCTGCAAAAACGGCGCGAGATTTGCCGGTCATCGAGGGTGAATCTGCGGCACGTCCTTGTTAGGCGCAAGAACATCCGCTGCAGCGGCGCCATCGATGGCGACGGCATTGTAGCCACGGCACTCTGTTGCCGTGTCGCGGCCGGACCAGTAGCGGCGCGCGGCTGAGCTGCCGCGGCGGCGGTGAAAAGTAACGACGCCGTTACTTTTAACCAAGTGTGGCAACAAATTTGGCTTGCCGATTTGAATGCAAGTGCGCACGCTCCGGACATGGCCGCTGTTCGGCGGCGCCAATATTAATCAGCAAGAGAAAGCCACCACCCATGAAACTGACCTCTTCCCTCGCGATTGCGCTACTTCTTAGCAGTTTTGGTTTCGCGCGCGCGCAGACCTACGTCACCACTTTGAACGGGGCCAGCGAAGTTCCGCCGGTCGTGACCAACGGCTCCGGTTTTGCCATGGTCACCTTTGATCTGGCCGTGCATACGCTTACTTACAGCGTCACCTTCAGCAATCTCACCGGGACCACGACCGCGGCGCATGTTCACGCCTCCGCGCCTTCGGGGATGAACGCCGGCGTCGCGACGCAAACGCCTTCCTTCATGGGATTCCCCCTCGGGGTCACGAGCGGCAGTTTTAACATGACCTTCAATACCCTCGACTCCGCCTCGTGGAATGCGGCCTACATCACGGCCAACGGCGGCACGCCCGCGGGAGCCGAGAGCGCTTTCGCCACCGCCCTAGCCAACGGCAACGCGTATTTCAATATCCACACCACCTTTGCCGGAGGCGGTGAGATCCGCGGTTATTTCGCGCCCATCCCCGAGCCGTCCACAACCCTCCTTTTGGCGGCCGGCCTCCTGGGCGCGGGAGCGATGGCCTGGCGCCGCCGGCGCAGTTGAACTAAAGGGGATCGTCTTCGAATCTAGGCCACACCCCAGTGGTGGTGATCCTGGCGGGAGAGCGCCCAATTCGGGTGCGCTTTCATGAACTTGAGGCGGTGCGCAGGCTTTTGGGATCTTCGACTTTGTCGGTCGAAAGCGGTTGCACGTAGCGATACATAAAATCGGTCTGATCGTCGGGATGGGCGTGGAGGAAATCCTTGATCGACCCCGCGCTTATTCCCCCGACACACCTTCGATCGGTTCCGCAATCGGAACATTAGGAATATGGCTATCCGCGCCGTTGAATTTAAAGGGCACAACGCCGGAGATCAGCACTGGGATCTGTAACGAGTTTGGTGATCCGCTCGGCTGGACGGTCTCAGTCAGGACGCGGCCATGTTTGGGCTGCGCTGTCAGAGCATCTGTCGGCTGAGCAGTATTAATAGCCGTTTGGATTTCCCGAGGCATTTTCGCACTGGACACTAACCGATCATCTCGATCGTCGCAATCTATCCGCTTTGATGTAGACGCCGAGGGTCCCAGGAACGAAATCGAACTTACGATTGGCGTCATCCCGGTAGATCGTTCGCGAAAGGAAAATATCGCGATCTTCAGGATCCACGGAAATGTGAGATCCAGCGCCAAGTTCTCCGCGTATCTGGTGCCCATTCTTCCTTGTCACGACCACCCAGCAGGGCGCCATTCGCGAATTGAACACGGCCTCCCATGCGGTCGGCACTCGATGAGAGGAAAAGGTCTTCAGCCTGAACTTGGAGAGGGTCGCGTCGACAAACTTCCATCTTAGGACCATTCCAACTGCATCTTTTTGACGGAATACGCCGGTGAGGGTGCCCGCACAGGCGGGCAAAGCGACGACAAACATGATCGTCAGGATGGTCGATGTGACTGGATGGGATTGATACCATTTTTCGCTCCAGCAGCGGTAAATCGATAATGCAAATGGAAGGTACAAGAAGCTGCTCCTCGTCAGAAGGCCGAGGGCAAACTTCTCCCAAGGAAGTCGGTGATCCAGATAGATGAACTGCCCCTCGATCGTTCTCCAGATGTAGCCGGGCACCAAAAAGACGATCAGCAGAAGAATGGCCGTGAATGTTCCGAACATGTCTTTGATCAATGACTATGGGAATCAGGTCTCCCTGGCGGCGACTTCTGCCTCGTCGCGGCCTCCAACCTAGGGAATTCCTCTTTTCATTGGAAGCATGAACAACCGTAGGGGTCATTCATGGCGCCACCACAGCCATCCTGGGGTCGAAAAACCACAAGCCGCCCCGGTGAGATCAGGCCACACCCCAGTGGTGGTGATCCTGGCGGGAGAGCGCCCAGTTGGGATGCGCGCGCACGAACTCGAGGCACGTGTGCAGGCTCTTGGGATCTTCGACTTTGTCGATCGAGAGCGGCTGGACGTAGCGATACATGAAGTCGGTTTGATCGTCGGGATGGGCGCGGAGGAAATCTTCGATCGCGAAACCGTTGAGGTCGGGCACGATCTTCACTTCGCTCCCGGAAGTCTGGACCCACTTTACCGGATCGTGCGGCGAGACGGAGAGCCAATCGACTGGTGGAATGACGCGCCGATGCCCGCTGGTGGCGACGGCAATCGAGAAACGTTTCGCGCGTAACGCGCGGATAAGCGGGACGAGATCGTGATCGGTCGGCTCGCCGCCGGTAATCCAGGCCCAGCGATCGCGCGTGGTGGGCGGAGTAGCGTCATCGGCGCGCTGCGCGATCTCCTCCGAGGTGGCCATTTCCTTTTTCCGGTAATCGGTGTCGCATCCCGGGCAACCCACGGAGCAGCCCGCGAGACGGACAAAGCACATCTGGAAGCCGCGGAGATGGCCTTCGCCCTGGATGGTCCAGAAGACGGGATTATCCGAGAGCGGATAACGAAATGGCTTGCTGGCGTCACTCATTTCTCGGCAACAATGCTTTTGGGCCGAAAAAAGAAATGCTCAAACGAGGCATAAAGGAAAATTCCGTAATCCGGCGCGTCCGAGGTGATACCGATCGGCACCGCGATGCCGATCACGGTTTGGGCATCATTTGAATGATTAAAGGCGTAACGCGCGCCGGGCGAGATCACAGCGGAGACCGAACGCTCGGTGCGGTCGAAATCATTCACCGCATCGTCGAAATTCGAAACCGCCTCGAGCATGAGATTGAAGGTCGGGGTGACCGCGTAGATTGCGCTCGCGGCGAGATTGTAGCTCACGAGATCGTGGCCGCCGACATCCGGCAGATAGGTTACGCCGGCATTCGCGTGCAACGTCCAGCGATCGCTCACGATCTTGCTCAGCGGGAGATTGATTTGATAACCGACGGTGTCGTCACCGAAGCCGTTGGCAGCATTCCCGGTCGGCAGGATGAGACTGAAACTCGGCGCGAACGCGGGCGTTCTCTCGGTTTCCAGCAGCACCTGATAGCGATAGTGCAACGAGATGTCGTTAATCCCGTCCTGCGATCTCCCGCCGCTTTCGACCAGCGCGTAGGGCAGGGTGAAGGAAAGTTGGTGGGTCTGCGAAAGGAATGGCCACTCTTGCGTGAAAGCGAAATCCCATTCGCGGTCGTCGGGTCCGCGGTGCCTGGTGACGGAATGCGCGACATTCAAGATGTGCTGCACCACGCCGGGTTCCTGGTTGTAGGCCTCTTCGACGAGGAAAGAGTTATCCATGATCCCGGCGGCAGGCCGCGTCGCGGCGGCCTTCTCCAGCGCAGAAATCGAATCGACCGCGGCGCACCCAGTGAGTGGCCGAAGTGCGATAAAAGCAACGAGAAGGGGCAGGCCGCGCGACATGACGTTGGCGATTGTAGCGGAATACGGCGGAGCCGCGAGTGATTGGTGTCGACGAAAATCCGACCATCGGCACCACCGGAGGCGTTCACGATTTCGCCGCTATGACCTCATCGTAGAGTTCCAGGAACTGTGTTGTCTGCTGGGCGAACGTGTGTCGCAAAGCCATCGCGCGTCCCGCCGCGCCCATCTCGGCACGGAGGTTTGCGTCCATCAGTTGCGTCATCTTGGCGGCCAGCGCAGCTTCGTCGGCCGGTTGAGCGAGAAGGAATCCATCCACCCCATCGCTCATCAGCTCGGATGCTCCGTTAAACCGAGTGGTGACAACCGGCAAGCCTGCGGCTGACGCTTCCAACGTTACGAGACTGCACGGGTCGTACCAGGTGGGATGAATGAAGGCATCGGCCGCAGCGTAATGGGGCACTGGGTCGACGGAATCGAGAAAAGTCACAGCCCGTGAGATGCCTAGCTGCTCGGCTAGCCTAACGAAAAGTTGCGGTTTCTTTCCACCGGCGATCAACACCCGCAAAGCCAGGCCCGCATGCAGCAGCCGCGCCGCCGCGCGGAGAAATGCTTCAGCGTTCTTGAGCAGGAGATTGTGCGCCAGCATGAGGAATAGTGCCTCATCGCGCACACCAAGTTCCTGGCGAGTCCCTTCCCGGAAACGCGCCCGATCGTCCGGCGTGAAGCGCTCCACGTCCACGCCATTAGGGATGACGCGCAAACGTTCCGGCGGCAGATGGTGCAGCGTTTCGAAGTGACGCTTCACCATGTTCGAAACGGCCACGATCACGGCATCGCTCTGGGTGTGCTGTCGTCGTTCCACCTCGGCTAATTCGAGATAACGCCGCTCCCGCCAGAAGCGAATCTGCCGCCATTTTGGAATCCGCAGGAGGTTTTGTTCCCACAGCGCCACCGTGGATCCACCGTGCGGATGGATGATATCGGCCCGCCAGCCCACGCCCATGTCGTGGACGATATCGAAACGCAAGGTCGACAAATGTTGCGCAATCACTTCCGCCCGCTCGAGCCGCGAGCGCGGCATTTCACCGAGCTGGTGAGCAATAAATCCGGCGCGCTCCGTCTCAGGATGAAGATCGAAAGCCACCACATGGACCTCGTGCCCCCGCTTCAACAAATCGTGCGCAAACTGCCAGGTCCAATGTTCCAGACCGCCACGGACCGGGTCAAAATGTTCCAGCACCAGTCCTAATTTCACACGCGAATTACGTTACAGGTTCTTGTTTACCTTAGGCTAGAACGTATCTACCTTGAGCCCGCGTGGCGATCCATCCAACGGCTGTAGTCAGTTCTCAGGCAGATATTGCGAACGATGTCGAAATCGGCCCGTACGCCATTATCGAAGACGATGTCCAAATCGGCAGCGGGTGTGAAATTGGCTCGCATGCGGTGATCAAACGTTACACGACGCTGGGCGAACGGAACCGCGTTTTCGAGCATGCCACGCTCGGCGGTCATCCGCAGGATGTGAAATTCAAGCGCGAGCGCAGCCGACTCGTCATCGGGGACGACAATCTAATTCGCGAGAATGTCACTATTCATCGCGCCACGGGCGAGGATAAGTCGACGCGCATTGGCTCGCGCAATTTTCTCATGGTGGGTGTCCATATCGCGCATAACTGCGTCCTCGGCGATGACTGCACTTTTGCCAATGGGACCGCGCTCGCGGGTTACATCACGGCGGAAGATCACGTTTATCTTTCGAGCGAAGTTGGGGTGCATCAATTCGTTAGGCTGGGACGGCATGCGATGGTGGGAGGGAAGGCGGCGATCCGGCAGGATGTGCTCCCGTTTTTCCTTTCCGGAGGAAATCCCTGCCGCGCGTTGGGATTGAATTCGGTGGGCTTGCGGCGGGCGGGTTTCTCGCTCGAAGCGCGTCTCAACTTAAAGCGCGCCTGCCACCTTTTGCTTCGTTCCAAGCTGCCGTTGGAAACCGCGCTGCACGATATGGAGCAGCTCGCGGATAAGAACGTCTCGCATCTGATTGAGTTCGTGCGCGGATCGCGCCGTGGTTTCTGCCGCGAAAATCGTGAGCCTGCTTTGGCCCACGCCAACGGAAATTAGCGGCCGTTGCGCTCGATTCGATCGAGGCGCTCGCCGAATTCCTTAATCGTTCGTGCCAGTGTTTTGATGCGTTTGATCTGCATCAAGCTGTTCAAAAATTGCTTACGCGGCGCCGCCGGTGTCCCTCCGACATAGGACCGCGGCGGCAAACTTCCCGTCACCCCGGCTTGCGGCATGATGATGCAATCGTCGCCGATTTTGGCGTGATCGGGGATACCGGCCTGGGCCGCGACAACCACGCGGTCGCCCAGCGTGGCGCTGCCGGCGATACCGGCCATGGAGACGATCACGCACTTGCGTCCCACCTGCACGTTGTGCGCGATCTGGACCAGATTATCGATCTTCGTCCCACGCGCGATGCGGGTCTCGTGCAGAGTGGCGCGGTCCACGCAAGCGCAGGCACCGATCTCGACATCGTCTTCCAGGACCACGGTGCCGACGGAGTTGATGCGCAGGATTTCGGAATCCGTCGGATGCGTTGCGCCGGTTTGCCGGGTGAGTTCGGCGCTGCCCGGTTCCACGGTTTGGAAACTGAAACCGTCGTTCCCGATCGCAGCGTTGGTTTTAATGATGACTCGATTCCCAATGCGCACGCGATCGCCGATGCAGCAGCCGGAGTAGAGGAGACAGTCGGCTCCGATTTCCACGTCTGCGCCGAGATGCACACCCGCCACCAGAACCGTGCCGGCGTCGATCACACAGCGAGGCCCGATCGAACAAAGCGGTCCCACCCGCACGCCAGCGGCCAACTGCGCCGTCGGATCGATCGCGGCGGACGGATGAATGCCGTCGGCGACGTGGACCGGCAGCGCGAAGATCTCCGAGAGGCGAGCCAGGCAGACGCGCGGGCGCGCCACCTTGAGTTGATTCGGGATGCCCGGCACGTCCGGAGACATCGGCACGAGGGCGGTTTTGATCGCGCGCTCTTTCACGATGGGTGCGACGGAGGCACTGTAAACCAGCGCCAGATCGTGTTCGTCTTCCGCGTAGGCGGGATGAACGACGCGGCGGATTTCGAGTTCAGGATTACCTAAAATTTCACCGCCGAGCTCGGTCGCCAGCCAGCCCAATGTTTTCGCCATGCCCGCATCATTAATTTTCGGCGCGAGAAGCGCAATCATTGATCCCGGCACATAGTGGCGAGAGATGACTACCGCGGCCGCTCCCTCACGCGCGATCGATCGCTGGATCCCGGCGGTAATTCTGCTCGCGCTGCTTTTGGTCTCGTTCTTTTTTGATGGCGGCGTCGATCGCTGGGTGGCAACTCATCGCGCTTCGTCTTGGGAATTGGCGGCAAAATCATGCAGCCGATTTTTTGCGTGGCACTGGCTCATGCTCGGTGCGGTGACAGGTCTTTGCATCGCGTGGCGGCGCGGGCGGCGGGATTGGATGCAGGTGTTGTGTGTCATGATTGTCGCGGCATCGATCGCCGGACTCTCAGCCGACATCCTTCGCGGCTTGATCGGCCGAACGCGGCCTTCCGCGCAAGCGGCGCAGGGATGGTATGGGGTCCGCTCCAATTCGGAATGGCTGATCGTGCAGCACGAATTCAATTCCTTCCCGTCGGGCCACACCACAGCGGCTGCCGGATTCAGTCTGCCGCTATTTTTTCGGCGGCGGCGGTTTGGCTGGCTGGTGTTTCCGTTTATCGCAGTGGTAGCCAGCTCGCGGATCTATCTCGGTGCGCATCACCTTTCCGATACCATGGCGGCGACCCTTCTCGGGTTTCTCGTCGCCGGCTGGATTTGGCAGCGCTCGGCCGCTGGTGAACGATTCGTTAGGGCGCGGCGGCGGGAGCCAGCGTGATTTTTTCTTCGAGCGCGATCACGTTATCAACGCCGCGGATCTGCGCAGTGACGACCGGCGGCGAAGCGTCCCAATTGATTTCGAGGAAGCCAAAGTTCAGCGCGACATAATTTTTCCCGACCCGAAAGCGGTTGGGTTCGTGGTCGAAATTGTGAAGCAAGCCGTTGGTCGCGTGATGCGTCATACCACTTGAGGTGATGTCGTAGATCGGCCTCGGGATGCGCGGGTCCACGCAGCGGGAAATTTCGCCGAGATGCCGATCGCCGCTAAGGATGATCGGGTTCCGCGGTTTCGTTTTCGCGATGAGATTGAAGAGGCGCTCCCGAGCTTTCGGAAATTCGCCCCATCGCTCGTAGGGATGTTCGTTCGCGATCACCTGAATGCCGGAGCCGATGAGATTGATGTCCGCGGTGCTGGTGGCGAGTTCGCGCTCGAGCCACGCCCATTGTTCCCTGCCGAGAATATCTGCAGACGTGTCCTCGTTCTCCCAGACTGCATTCCACCAGTGCGTTTCCTCGCGGAAGTAACGGCCATCGAGCAGGATCACTTTCACCTGCCGGCCGGGTGGTCCGAAGGTGTAGGAAGCATAAACTCCCTCCTGTTTTCGTCGTGGGCTGTCGGCTGGTTCGTCGAGAAAATTGAGAAGCAGTTCTTGGCTCTGCCGCTTGTTTGCGTTCTCGGCGCCGCCATTGCTCACGCCGAAATCGTTATCGTCCCAAACGCCAATGACGCGCGCGCGGCTGCGCAGCAGTTGATAGTCCGGCTGCGCCTTGGCGGATTGATAGCGCCGCGCCAGGTCCGGCAAATTATCCGCGCGACCGTAAACGATATCGCCCAGCCAGATCCAAAGCTCTGGCTGGCAGGCGAGAATTGGTTTCCACAAAACCTGCGGTTTGTATTCGCGATTACAGGATCCAAAGGCGATCCGCGTGAGCGGGCCGGGCGCGGGGGTCTCCTGAGCCGGCAACGGCGCCGCGCCGAAGAGCAGCGCGCAGAAAAAGAGCGCCCGGACGCGCATTCTCGCTAGACCTCAACATTCACGACGGCGGATTCCGTGGTGAAATTCTCCGGCCGTGCAACCGCCAGACCCTGCTGCCGCGCCATCCTCGCAAATTGCCCGTTGCTCTCCAGCAGCTCCTCAAAAGTACCCTCTTCAATCACGCGCCCGGCCGCCAGCACGATGATCTTATCCATCTCTGCGAGAGTGGAGAGCCGATGCGCCACGCAGATGACGGTGCGGTGTTCTTCCAGCCGATCGACGGTCGCTTGAATATCCGCTTCCGCACGCGCATCGAGCGAGGCGGTGGCTTCATCCAGAATGATAATGGGCGCATCGCGCACGAAGGCGCGCGCGATGGAAATGCGTTGCCGCTGCCCGCCGGAGAGGCGCACCCCGCGCTCACCCACGCGCGTCTCGTATCCTTCCGGCATCTGGGTGATGAAATCGTGGCAACCCGCGGCGCGGGCCGCGGTTTCGATTTCGGCCTGGGTTGCTCCGGGTTTGGCGCAGCCGATGTTGCCCGCGACCGATTGATCAAAAATCACGACTTCCTGGCTCACGAGCCCGATGAGATTGCGGAGATCCGCCACCCTGGCATCGCGGAGATTCACTCCATCGACCTCGATCGAACCCTGCTTCGGATCGTAGAAACGCATCAGAAGATTCACCAGTGTGCTCTTTCCTGAACCGTTATCGCCCGCGATGCCGATCTTCGTCCCGCGCGGGATTTCGAGATCGACGCCATCGAGCACGAGCTTCTCCGCGTAGGCAAAACTGACCCCACGCAAGCGGATGCCAGCGGTAAACGCTGGTAGCGGAGTCGCGTCCACGCGCTCCTTCACCGACGGAACTTCCTGCAACACCTGCTTCAGACGTTCCACGCCAAGCTTCGATTCCTGCATGACCAAATGCAGGTTGGCCAAATTCTTCACCGGAATGAAAAAGAACAGTAAACCGGTCAGGAACGCCACCATATCGGGCGTGGTCTGTCCGCTATAGAAAACGTAGATGAGGACGAGACCCAGGCCGAACATCGAGAACGTCTCGATGATCGGATTGATCTGCGAACGGGCCGAGATGGCTTTTAGTTTTCCGCGAATCAACTCTTTCGAGTGGCTCCGGAAACGGCGTCCCTGTTCTTCCTCCAGATTCAGCGCTTTGACCACTCGGATACCCGGCAGCATCTCCGCGAGCAAGCTGGATTGGCTGATGGTGGCCTTAATTCCGATGGCCGCGGCCGCGCGCGCTTTTTTGCCCAGAGTAGCGATCGGGATCAAACACAGCGGAGTCAGGATTAAAGCCGCGACCGTCAACTTCCAATCGATCACACACAGGGCAATCGTGAGCCCGATGATGGAGAACGGCTCCTTCACGGCATCCATAAAGCCCTTGCTGAGACATTGATTCAGAGCCGCAGTGTCTCCGTTGATCCGCTGGAGCAGATCGCCCATCGAAGTGCGATTAAAATATTCGAGAGAGAGACTCTGCAGTTTATCCAACACATCCCCCCGCAGATCGTTCACCGTCCTCTCGCTCACGGAATTCATGAAAATAGCGGCAAGATACATTCCCAGGCCGCGCAGTCCGACGAGGAGCGGCAGAAAGAGCAGACCACCGATGATCTGTTTGCGATCAATCGGCCGGCCCGTCCGGGGCAGCCAGTCGTCGACCGCGGTGAAAGTCACCTTCTCCATCGTCGACAGATGCGAGTCCTTCGTGACGGCTTCGATCGACGGCGGATTGAAACGATCAAGGATAGTTTTCGTGCCCCAGACCACGGCCCCGTTCGACAGCCCGTAGGTAATGCTGAAGAAGATCCCGAGCGCAAATGCCAGCCAGTAGCGCCGCAGATACGGCGCGCCAAAACGAAATATGTCAGCGAGGTAGTGCAACGGGACGAAATACTAGACGGACGAGCGCGCCCGCGCCACCGCCAAGGTCTCGGTCGGCGCTGCGGACCAAAGCGATCTCGGCCTCCCTCACCGGGACCGACTTCCGGCAAGATGTGCCTTGAAAGTCAGCCTGCCACTTGGCATTGAAGAGGGACGCTGCCGGCGTCCGGTGCGATTCCGTCACATGTCCAAGTCTTCTCGCGTAATCCTCATGACGGCTGGGGACGTGTCGGGTGATGTCCACACCGCGGCCCTTGCCGAGACGCTTTTGGCGCGGGATCCCTCGCTTTCTTTGCGTGTCTTAGGCGGGCCGCGTCTGCAGGCCGCGGCTTTGGAATCGCCCGGCGGCCAGGTCTTGGGCGACACCACCGATTGTAGCGCGATCGGCATTGTTTCCGCGATCCAGATTTATTTTCGTTGCTGGAAACTGCGGGCGCAGTTGCGCAGTTTTCTCGATCAAAACCAGGTGGACCTGGCCATCCTTTGTGACTGGGGTGCGTTCAATGGGCGCGTCGTCGCAGAGATCCACGCGCGTGGTATCCCGGTTCTTTATTACTTTCCTCCGCGTTCGTGGCAGCAAAGTGGCACGCCGGGTTTGGGAATCGTTCCGTATGTCAAACGAGTGGCGACGCCCTTCGAGTGGTCAGCGCAAAGATTGCGCGCCGCGGGTTGTCGCGCCGAATGGGTTGGCCATCCCTCGGTGGCAAAGGTCCGTCCGCCGGAAGAGCGCGCCGAACTCCGGCATCGCTTCGGAATCAAGCCAGAGGAAAAACTCATCGCCCTGATGCCGTCGTCTCGTCGGACGGAGCTTCAGGTCCTCGGCCCAAAATTGGCGAAGGCTGCGGCGTTGGTCTTGGCCCAGCGTCCGGTTCGCTTCATCGCCGTCCTGCCGCATGAACTGGCGGAAGCGGCGCGTGACATCTTTCCCAGTTCGATTCCGGTGGTGACGGATTGTGCATCGGACCTCTTACTGGCGGCCGATGCCGCCATTGTGAAAACGGGCACCGCCAGCCTCGAAGCCGTCCTCGCCGGCGTCCCGCATCTCACCGTCTACGATGTCGCCATTCCTACCCGCATCGAGTGGTTGCTCCTCTGGGCCTGGAAGCGCATCCCGTTCTACGCCGTGCCGAATATGATCCTGCAACGCGAAGCCATTCCGGAATTGCTCGGCCTCAAATGCCAGCCGGATCGCATTGCCGCGACGGTCGAGAGCCTGCTCGATGACGGGCCGATCCGTCGTCAAATGTTGCAGGACTATGAACTCGTTAGGCGCGCCCTCGGTTCGGAACTGCCCACCCCCGCCACCGAACGAACCGCGGAAATCGTGGAAGAGATGCTGCACGAAACCGCGGACCCAGCGCTCGCCCCGGCCGGCCGGTCGTAGCACGGGCCTCTTGGCGGTGGGGAGACCGGGCGTGGCGCCCGGTGAATCAGGGTTCAAGGCCGCACTGGAAAAATCACCGGGCAAGATGCCCGGTGTCCCCACCGGCGGGACGCCCGTGCTACTTTCCGTTCGTCCGGGCCGACAGACGTCAAAGTGCATGACACGCTCGAGCGGCGCGCCAACCGCAAATCCCGCGTAGGATGATCTCGGATGCGAGCGGTCTTCTACTTTATTTACTACGCCTCCTATCTGGGCTTTCGATTTTTCGAAAGTCTCGTTAGGCTGTTGCCGCTCGGCGCCGCCTTTTCCATCGGAAAATTTAGCGGCCGGCTTTGCTATTACCTCTTGTGGAAACGCCGCGGCCTCGCCCTGTGGAATCTCCGGCTCGCCTTCGGTGCGGAAATGTCCGGGGACGAACTGCGCGCCTTGAACCGGGAGCATTTCGAACTCCTGGGCGCCAACCTTCTGGCCGGCTTCAAAGCCTCCTCCATGACGGACGATGCGGTCTGGGAGCGCGTCACCGCCAATGTGCCGGCGGAGCGGGCGACGACCGGTTGGGTGGCTCTGATCAGCCACATCGGAAACTGGGAACTATTTAGTCATCTCTGCGGGCGGTTCCCGGAGTACCGCTTCGGCGCCATTTTTCAGGGATTGGCCAATCCTTTCATCGATCGCTATCTCCGCCGCACGCGGGCCGGTTCCGGCAACGTCCTCTTCGATCGGCGCACCGAGCTGTTAAAATGCGTGCGCTTCCTCCGCGATGATGGCGTCCTCGGGGTGCTGATCGATCAAGGCGCCGGTTACGCCGGGCTTTGGACGCCACTCTTCGGTCGGCTCACTTCCTCTTCGACGCTGGCGGCGATGCTTGCCATCCGCAGCGGACATCCGGTCGTGCCGATCGCGATTAACACCGCCGGCCGTGCCCGCTGGAAGATGACGATTTCCGATCCCGTTTATCCGCCCGCCGATGGCGACACCGAGTTGTTCACCGCGCAGATAAATCGTCTACTCGAGAAACAAATCCGCGTTTATCCGGCCGATTGGCTTTGGGCGCATAACCGTTGGAAACCACTCCGCCCGCACATCCTTTTCGCGCGCGATCAACGCCGCGTTTTCTTTCCGCCCGACTTTGATCGCTCGGCGCTCGACCTCTTCCGCATCGTCATCGTTTCGCCGGAGAGCGCCGAAAGCGCCGCCGCCGCGCTCCCTGCGGTGCGCGCGATCAAAGCAGGACGCCCTGATACCTGGGTCGCCATTCTCACGCCGCCATCCATTGCCGACACCTGGGAAAACACACCGGAAGTGGATGCCGTCATCGCGTGGGCGAGCGACGCCTCACCCTTCGAAGTCGCGGCGCAGATGAAGGAGTACGCCCGTTTCACTGCTGCGATCTTCTTCGAACCACATTGGCGCAGCGCGCTCGCCGTTTTCATTGCCGGAATTCCGATTCGCGTCGGACGCCGACACGGCTGGGTCTCCACTCTTTTGAATCAGCATCCGCTGCCTGCGGCGCCAAACGCTACCAAAACCGACGCGCACCTCGCCGTCGCGCACAGCATCGGCGCAAACATCCCGCACGCTCCCGCCGCTCCTCCTTCGCCTGCTTCATGAACGTCGCCCTCGCTCTCCAAGGCTTCCTCCTCGGCTGGTCCGTCGCCTGGCCGCCTGGGCCGATCAACGCCGAGATGATTCGGCGTGGCGTGCTCGCGAAGTCGGAAGGCGGCGGCTTCTGGTCCGCCTGGCGCGTCGGGCTCGGCGCCTGCACGGGCGATTCGCTTTGGGCGCTCGGAGTGGCGCTCGGTGCCGGCGCCCTCATCAATACGCCGCGCATCCGCCTTGCTCTCGGCCTCATCAGCCTGTGTCTTCTCCTCTTTCTCGCCAGCGTCTTCCTTCGCGGTGCGTGGCGCGCTTACCGCGAACAACGCGCAGCCGCGAGTTCGTCGGCCAAGACTGCCAACCTGCGCAAACGCGGCCTGCCCGGTTTCCTGCTCGGGTTTGTTCTCGCCCTAACAAGTCCCTGGAATATCGGTTTCTGGCTCGCCGTCATTGGCAGCCAAAGCGGCCGACTCAGTGGCACTTTTCTCAGCTCCTGTTTTCTCGCCGGCTCCGTTTTGCTCGGCGCGGTCACCTGGGGCTTCGTCCTCGCCACCGCGATCAAGCTGGGTGCGCGCGTTTTCTCGCGTCCGAGTTGGCAAATCGGCACGCAGGCACTCACGGCGGTCGTGATGCTCTACTTCGCCGCGATGCTCGTTGTGCGGCTGCTGTCGTAGGGGCGCACCGCTCAATCCGTCATCCCGAGCCTGTCGAGGGATCTCGCAGTTGCCGGACGGGTCCACTTAAAAGTGTGACGGCAACTCCAGCGGAGGGATCCCTCGACGGGCTCGGGATGACCCGAAGGGGCCTCGGCGTTCCAATTTTATCGCGCCACTGGCCCCGCCGCATCCTTCACCATCTTCTGAAACGCCGCCGTCGCGCTTTCCACCGTCTCTTTCGGGCCGGTCAATTTTACGTAAACATCGCCGGTCTCGGGATTCTCCAGGATCGCGCCGCGTAGCGCATACTCCGCCATCGGCTGGGTCGGTCCGCCCGGCATCCCGCTGTTAAATGTCCCGGCCGCCTCCACGAACGTGATCTTCACGCCGTTCACTTCCACGCTCTCGCTCTTCTGTGTCTTCTCGCTTCCCGGGAATTGCGAAAACCAGCGAGCCACATTGTCGGCCACGGAGCCGCTCCCGCCCCCGAAATGGAAGAACGTCGCTTCCGCTTTGGCCGCGTCTTCGCCCACTTCGAGTTGCGCCTTTCGCATCGGCGAAGGCGGCGGCACTTGTTTCCATCCTTCTGGGACGGCGAAAGTGAAGCGTTCCACCGTGAGGGTTTTGGCCGGTTCGGCGAAGGCCGGGACGGCGATGAGCAATAGGGTGAAGAAAAATGCACGTTTCATGGCTCTGAATATGCGCGCACTGCGCAGGATTGCAGCTTTTTGCGCCCATCCCGCCAGAGGAGGAGCTGAATCATCTCGCCGGTTATGGCGGCTCCCGTCCGGTGCGGATGGGAAACGGCGCGGAGGATCAGTTTCAGTTGGATAACAGCGCAACCAGGATCAGCGCCGAAATCAGCGAGAACTTCACGACGCGCGTTCGCCGGGTTCACTCCGCACCGTCTCGCGGTAGGAAACCAGCGCGCCGAGGAAATAGAGCAGGTTAAACGCAGCGACATCGAACTTCGCCGTGAGACGCGAGCCAAACGCGAGGACGATGAAAACAAAGAGACTGAAAATAAGGGTGAGCTTGAGGAGCGGTTTCGCTTTGCCGGGAAGGAATTCGCCGGTCAGAAAACTCGCTGCGAAACCGAGCACGGCGACCGTTTCAAGCGCCGCCAGGAAAAAATAAACCGCGGGCAAGCCACCCGGCAGACCCGCCAACCAGGTCGAGCCGAACTGCTGCAGGAAAGCCGGCGTCACACCCGCGCTCCATTTTGTCAGCGCGGCGAGGAGGAAGGTGGTGAGGAAGAAGAGCTGGATGGCGAGGATTTTTCCGCTGCCGAGGAGGGTGTTCATTTTTGACGTATTGTTATGCATCCTTCGGCCCGAGGGCGGCCCGGCTCCAGTGTCCCCGAGCGCGGGTCACTTTTCCGGCTGACAAAACCAGCCGAGCGATGACCAGTCGTTAAACCAAGCCGTGATTCGCGCGGGCCAGTCGACGTTGGGCCGGGTCGTTTCCGAGAGCGCTTCGACGCAGGCTTTCTCCACGGTTTTGCCGTCCCGCAGATTCTGCAGGAGAGCGAAGGCTTCCGGCTCCAGCCGTTTGTAGTAGAGCGTGTTCTCGAAGCGGTGCACCGCCAGCCAAACTCGCGCGCGGCGCGGCAGCCGCGTACTGCGCTTGCGTTTCTTCATCTGCGGCATGGCGTCGAAAGTGTTGCTCGCTTCGTCGCGCAGGACGTCGCCCTCGCGCTTTTGGACTGCGAGGAAAAATTTGTCGACCGGATAATTCAGCGCCAGGAGCGAAAGATATGGCTGCAAGCCGAGCCGCAGTTTCGCGGGCGGCGTATCGAGCACATCGTCCGAGGTAATTTTGGGCAGCGCCGCGTCATCGAACGCCACCACCTGCGCCCACTCGAAGCGCGTCATGTCGAGGACCAGCTCTTCGTTAGGCGTGATCCATTGCGGTTCCTCGCGCAGGAATTGTTCGAGCCGCGAACCCAGGTTGCGCAGGGTGAATGAGGCCGACGGGTACTTCGCGAGGTAAGCGGTCGCGAGGTCCATGAATTTCTTCTCCCCCACGATCGCGCGCACGCCGGGGTAATCGTCGTAGAGACAATCGAGAACGCGGAACCAGTAGACGCGATTGTAAATCTCGAGCCGTTCGAAGGAACTCGACCGGTCGTTAGGCTTGATGAAGCTTTCCGCCACCGTGCTCGTCTCGCTCCCATCGGTCCAGCGCGGCTGCATCCGGTCGTCCTCCGTAAGCGGTCGGAAAACGGCCGAGGCCATGAGCGTTTGCAGCTCTTTTAACTCCTGGCGGGAGCGCGCTCTGTAGCGGTGGTCTGTGACCGCCGATCCCTTACCCGCCGATTTCTCTTTCGACTCACGCGACGTCTGGACGGCCGGGCGCGGTTTTCGGCGGTCATAGACCGCCGCTACAGGCGCAGGCGCGGGCTCAGGCCGCGGCGGTTTCGAATTGGTCCCGGACGAACTGGTTGGCTTTGAGCGCTTCATGATGGACTTCGTCGAAGGTCGGGATGCGATCGTCCCACTCCAGGAGGGTGGCGGTTTTGCCGACGAGCTTGACGGCGTGGGCATACATCTCCCAAACCGGATCGAGCACCGGATGATCGTGCGTATCGAGAATGTATTTCTCGAACTTGGAATGGCCCGCAATGTGAATCTGCCCGACGCGGTGATGCGGCACGTTGTTCAGGTAATCGTAGGGATCGAAATTGTGGTTCTTCGAGGAAACGTAAATGTTGTTTACGTCGAGCAGGATGCCGCAATCGGCCCGCTCCGTCACTTCGGAGAGGAATTCCCACTCGGTCATTTCCGAGGCGTGAAATTCAGCGTAACTGCTCACGTTCTCGACGCAGATCGGCACTTCGAGAAAATCGCGCGCCTCCTTGATGTTATCCGCGGTCGTTTGCGCGGAAGCGAAAGTGTAAGGCATCGGCAGCAGATCGTGGGTGTAGCGTCCGTCCACGCTGCCCCAGCAAAGATGGTCGGAGAGCCAGGGCGTGTTGGTGCGTTTCACGAGCCGCTTGAGCTTTTTCAAGTGCTCGCGATTGAGCCGATCCGCCGAGCCGAAATACATCGCCACGCCGTGCTGGACGACGCGGTATTGCTCGAGAATTTGATCGAGCACTTCGAGCGGCCGCCCGCCATCGACCATGAAATTTTCCGAGATGATCTCGAACCAATCGACGACCGGTTTCTCCGCCAGGATGTGGCGGTAATGCGGCACGCGCAGGCCGAGGCCGATCCCGTAATCGGTTTGGCCGTTGAATGAATTTGCAGGCATGAAGTGGGAGAGAGCCGGAGGTTCGGACTCCGGCTCTCGCAGTCGCCGCACCAGGCGGCGCTGAGACTACTTCTTGGGCTCTTCTTTCTTGTCGTGGCTGCCGTCGGTGGCGCAGCCGCCCTTGCCCTTACAGGAGTTCTTGCCTTTGCAGCCGTTGTCGCCGGTCTTACAGCCGCCTTTTCCTTTGCAGGAGTTTTCGCCCTTGCAGGAATTCTTGTCGGTGGCGGCCTTTTTGTCGCTCATCTGCTGGAGAGAGACGCCGGGCTTCGCATTGGACTTGGCTGCGTGCGCCTGAACGGCGAATGAACCTGTCATTAAGCCGGCCACTGCGGCGCCAGCGAGGATTGCTTTCGATGTCATGTGTATCTTTCTTTTTTGTTTCTCTACCCGAGGCCGGAAACTCCTCGATATGATCGAGGCCAGTCCCAGATAAAATTGTGTGCGGCACTCGGCATGGAAGTCAGGCCGGGAAAGTAAAGCGACGCGCAGCGTCGGAATTTTCGCCCAAATCGAGGGAGCGAGGTGGCTTCACGGGAAGGCATGTATGTCCGTTAGATTCGTAATCGTCCATCATATTCCCGTGGGGTGGATGAATTTGTAGATAGTAATGCGGTCGCCGGATTGTGACGGATGCGAGCCTTCTACGGAAGGGCTGCGATTGCGCGACGCACGGAGGCGAGCGGCGCGGCGTCCTTTAAAATCACAGATCGACCGCGACGCTCGATCCCCAATTTCCTCCAAAGCTCTTCCAGATCGACAGGATGCGGCTCGGCTTTCATCTGCGCGTATAACTCTTGCAGAACCGGCACGCCGGTCGCGCGATCACCAGTGGAAAGCACGCGCTCCAAAGACCAATCTTCATTTATCGAACCGCCTGCGTCCAGAATGCCGCGGAGCGCATCATCGAGTCCTTTTTCATTCGCGGTACGGCGATGGATTTCCACATCAGCGAGCAAACAAAAAAGCGTCCCGCCCCAATAGGTCCGCCCCCAAGTCGGCGTGAAATCGAGCCCGCGATCGCCCGCTTCCGGCAATCCTTGCGGCAGATCGCGCATGATATCCGCCCAGAGTTGCTCCTCGGTTAATTTCCCGCGGCGCGCGCGCGCGATCGGTTCCACATAGGTTGCGATGCCTTCCTCGATCCAATGATGCCGCTCGGGCACATCCGGAAACGCCAGGTGCACCATCTCGTGCGTCATGAGCCAGTCGCGCGCGAAATGCGCTTCCGTAGTCGAGCGGCCCACGTCCACCTTGATCAAACCGCCCGCCCGCGTGCCGAAAGTTTTGCCCGATCCGATGGTATCGCCGCCGACCGAGCGGATTCTTACTTCCAGGCGTCGCACCGGGAAGCGTCCGTAATAATCGCTCACCGCGCGTCCCGCTTCTTCCACCCAGGCGAGAAGACGCTCGCGCGCGACGCCGGTGTCGTTCGACTCAAAGACCACGTCGATGCGGCTGCCCGGCAGTTCGATCTGCGCGTGCGCCGGGATCGCCGCGAGAAACAACACACCCACGATCGCGCGGGAACCTTGCGGAAACATCACGAGGTTAAGGGGTCCTAGGCGAAGTTTTATTCCGACCGTTGATTGAGTTGAGCGAAGCGGCCCTCTGACAACCGCCCTGAGGCGGGTGGTAAAATCCCAGGCGCTGCCTAACGGGAGTCGGTGGGCGGAGCTGGAAATCGAAAAGATCAGGTCGGTAGTCGTGGGCCGGAGACGTCGAGCGCCTTGCCGGGTAACCGGCAGCCAGGTTTCCCGAAAGGTGACAATGCGGGCGCTTTTCCGCGCCGCCACTTCGCGCAACGCGCACGCTTCTCCAAGCTCGCAGCCGGGTTCGTTAAGACCGGTGCGTGCTGAATAATGGCGACGGTGACCGGGTTCAACATAGCCAATGATTTTGTCGCGAAACCCTCTGCCGGATACCACGCGATTCATCGCGCAGGATCGTTTTATTAAGGAGGAGGCAATGGGGGGTCCGGGATAGGGCCGTCCGGCCCGAAAGTCGGACGACGCCCCCCACAGAACCGGACGAGCGCGATTAACGCATCCGGTTCCTCAAGTTGCGGGTTCGTTCACATTCGGGAGTGGATGACTCGCGCCGGGGTTAATGG
>JBBSPM010000049.1:0-36782 GCA_038258815.1 Chthoniobacterales bacterium | reverse complement strand
GACGGCTTGCATAGCCGCCCTCCGTTGCGGTCGGTCGTCCTCGTGCGCCGCAGGGCTTGCTTCCACCGCCCGCGCGGCTTACCGGTCTTGCCTCATGGCCCGCTCGACTCCTGCCGCTGCAAATCCACTCCGCGAACGTTGCACCGCGATTGCCGAAGAAGAAGCGATTCTCCGTGAGGGCGGAGGCAAGGCCGGCCAGGAACGGCAACACAAGCTCGGGCGCCTTTTCGCCCGGGAGCGCATCGCGAAATTGCTCGATAAGGATTCGTCCTTTTTCGAACTCGGGCTCTGGGCCGCATACAAGATGTATTCGGAGTGGGGGAAAATTCCCGCCGCCGGTTCGATTGCGGGGATTGGCAACGTCGCCGGCATTCCTTGCTTGATCATTGCGAACGACGCCACGGTGAAAGCGGGCGCGTTCTTTCCCATGACGGCGAAGAAGCTCATCCGCGCGCAAAGGATTGGTTTCGAATGCAATCTGCCGATCATTTATCTGGTCGATTCCGCCGGCGTCTTCCTCCCGATGCAGGACGAAATTTTCCCCGACGAAGACGACTTCGGTCGCATCTTTCGCAACAACTCCGTCATCTCTGCCGCCGGCATTCCGCAGTTCGCGGCCATCATGGGCAACTGCGTCGCCGGCGGCGCGTATCTGCCCGTTCTCTGTGACAAAATTCTGATGACGGAGGGCAGCGGGCTTTACCTCGCCGGTCCGTCGTTAGTGAAGGCCGCGATCGGAGAAATAATCGAGCAAGAGGATCTCGGCGGCGCCACCATGCACGCGGAGATCAGCGGCACGGTGGATTTCCACGAGAAGGACGACGAGTCCTGCTTGAAGCGCATCCGCTCGTTAGTCGCGCTTCTGCCCGAAGCGGAGGCCGCGAAACGCGCGCCGAAGCCGGAGAAATTCAAAGCCGCCAAATCGCCCGACGCCGTCTACGACGTGATCAGCCTTGATGGCCATAAGCCCTACGATGCGCGCGATCTTCTCGGCTCAATCATCGACGCCGATTCGCTCGACGAATACAAAGCCGACTACGGTAAAACGCTCATCACGACTTATGCGCGGATCAGCGGCCGTCCGGTCGGGATCGTAGCCAGCCAACGCCAGCAATCGCGCACGAAAAAGGAAGGCATCCAGATGGGCGGCGTGATCTATCACGACAGCGCCGACAAAGCCGCGCGCTTCATCATGGATTGCAACCAAACCGGACTGCCGATCATTTTCTTCCAGGACGTCACCGGCTTCATGGTCGGCGGCGCGGCCGAGCAAAGTGGCATCATCCGCAGCGGCGCGAAACTCGTAAACGCGGTCAGCAATTCCACCGTCCCGAAAATCACCATCGTCGTCGGCGGCTCCTTTGGCGCCGGCAACTACGCGCTCTGCGGCAAAGCCTACGATCCGAACTTCATCCTCGCCTGGCCGAACTCGCGTTACGCCGTCATGGGCGCCGCCCAGGCGTCTGACACCGTCTTCAGCGTCCTCGCCCGCGCCCGTGATCGCGGCGACAAGAAATCGACGCCGGAAGAACTCGAAGAACTCCGCGCCACGGTGAAGAAAACCTACGAAGAACAAACCGACATTCGCTACGGCGCCGCACGTGGCTGGGTCGACGCGATCATCCAGCCGCACGAGACTCGCGATGTCCTAACGCGTCTGCTCTCGTACGTCGCGCGCCCGACTCCGAAAGCGCGTTTCCACATGGGCGTGGTGCAGGTCTAACGAGCGCCTATTTCAGGCGCGGATCATAGCGGAAACGCACTGGCTTCGCGACCCACTCGATCCGGAAGCGCGGATGGTGCGGATTGATCAAGGCATTCTTTTCTACGGGAACGATCGCGCTCGGCACGAGCAGCGCGACGCTCCGCTCGGCGGCCACCCATTCATCGCCCGCGGCTCGGCTCTCCCCGCCCGCCGGTTTCGCGTCCCAACCCTTCGGCAACGGACGCAGTTCTTCGATCAGGCGGTCAGGCACATCGATCGCGAAGAGCCAGCGCTCTTCCGCTTCGCGGGGCGTCTGCATGTGCACGAGCGTTTCCAGGCAAGCGAGTGCGACAGAGCTCGAGGTGTTCACAATTTGCGTGCCGCGCGAATTCCAACGCCCGGCGTAACGCAGACCGCCTTCTCCGCTAAATGCCTGCGAAGGTTTCGAGCGAATGATTCCTTCGAGACGATAAAAGGTCACGCATAAAGCCCCCACTTGATGCACCCGAGGAGGTTCGTGACTTCATGCGCGCCCACATCCGTATCGAGCAGATCGAGCGGACGTTTCCCGCCGAGCGCAGGGATTTGATCGTTGATCCACTGCCGCGCCTTCTCTTCTGTCCCGAGCACTTCGGTCGCGAAGCCAAAGACGCGCGCCACCCGCAGGCTCTTCTCCCCTTCATCGGCAGAGAGGACGCGGGACTTCCGTTTGCGGAGGGTCTGCGCGTTGATGTTCAATTTGCGCGCAAGCGCTTCCTTCCCAACTCCCAAGGCTAGCGCGAGCTGATCGAACACCTGCACAGCCATTCCCGTGCGAATCGTTTCCACCTGTTCGAACGGCGGCAGAGCGGCAATTGCGGCGACGCTGACCGGGACTGATCTCGATCTCATGCGCTAAGATTAATCGGTAGTCTTACCAGCGACAACCGGTAAGTTTACTCGGCCGCAGCGATCGCGCTATTGAACGGGAAAAGCGGCGCGAGATCGATGCCCGAGACGACGCCCCGCAGCTCGAGCGTGCCCAACACTTCTTCGGTTGGGATGTTTCCCACCAGGTCGTTCTGCGCAAACGGGCAGCCGCCCAGTCCACCCACCGCGCTGTCGAAACGGCGGCATCCGGCATCGTAGGCGGCGAGAATCTTTTCGCCTGCGGTTGCGCGGGCGCTATGCAAATGGACGCCGATATCGCAATCGCTAATTTCGCGCCGCGCCGTCGTCACCACCCGTTGAATCAAGGCGGGCTCGGCCGTGCCGATCGTGTCCGCTAACGACACCGAGGCCACACCGCGGGCAAGTAGTTTGCGCGTCGCCGTGCCGACCGCGTCCTCCTTCCATACGTCGCCGTAGGGATTGCCAAACGCCATCGAGATGTAGGCTGCGACCCGCAATCCAGACTCATGCGCCAGCGCGACGATCCGCACCAGGATCGCTTCATTCTCCGCGAGCGATTGATTCTGATTCCGGCGCAGAAACGTCTCCGAGATGGAGCAGGGGAACCCGAGCGTGCTCACCGCTCCCGTGGCGATCGCGCGCTCGGCGCCTCGCTCGTTCACGACAATGCCGATGATTTCCACGCCCTCGGTTGGGCCGAGTTGCGCGAGCACCTCTTCGCTGTCCGCCATCTGCGGAATCGCCTTCGGCGAAACGAAACTCACCGCATCGAGGTGACGAAAACCGGCCGTCACCAGCGCGCGCAGATATTCCACTTTGCGTTCCGTCGGGATTTGGCGCGGGAGGCCTTGCCAGGCATCGCGCGGACATTCGATGAGCTTGATGGATTCCATTGGAGCGGAGGTCTCGGATGTTAACATGTCCGCTCGCCGTGCGAAACCGGCGCGCGGTCCGTCATCCTGAGCCGGCGAAGCGCGGTCGAAGGATCTCTCAAACGCACGATCATCGTTCTCGGGAAGCGAGCGCGCACCACGCTCGCGAGATCCCTCAACCGTCGGCGCGGTTCGGGATGACAAGTCACGTCGACTGCACAATCCTGTCGCATGTCCGTGCTCCTGATCGAGAAACAATCGCCGCGCGTCACCGTCCTCACGCTCAACCGGCCGGAGCGGCGCAACGCCCTCACGATCGAACTCATGTCCGAGTTGATCGACGCGGTCGAGGCTGCGAGCGCCGACGAGCAACAGCGCATTCTGATTTTAAAAGGAGCCGGCAAAGCGTTCTGCACCGGGATGGACCTCAACGAAGTGGCGCAGCCGGAGAAGGCGCACGCTTCCGCGGAATTGGTCGCGAAGATGCTCATCACGATGAGCGAGACGCGGCTGATCACGATCGCCGCCGTGCATGGCGCAGCGGTCGCGGGTGGCACGGGCCTCATGTCGACTTGCGATTTCGTCGTCGCGGCCGAGCGGACAAAGATCGGCTATCCGGAAGTCCGCCGTGGTTTGGTCCCGGGGTTGATCATGACTTTTCTCCGCCGCCAATTGCGCGAGCGCGATCTCCGCGAGCTGCTTCTTGGTGGTGAGCTTTTTGAAGCGGAGCGCGCTTTTGCGATTGGACTCGTTAACCGAGTCGTCCCACGCGAGGGATTGGAGAACGAAACGCAAAAGATGGTCGACGCCATTCTGCAAGGAGCACCCCGGGCGCTCACGAATACGAAACGGCTCCTCGAAAAACTCTGGCCCACGTCAGTGCGTGAAGACGTCGAGAAGGCGCTCGCTTTTCATATGGAAGCGCGTGAATCCGCGGAAGCCAAAGAAGGCGTCGCGGCTTTTCTCGAAAAGCGCCCACCAAGTTGGGCCACGGAGTAGCCGACATGCCAAAACCCTGCACCGTCGCGGAGCCCGCTGAATTACTCAGCTACCTTTTCGCGCAGTGGCCCGAGCAGAAGAAAAAGCAGATTCGCACCTGGTTGAAGTACCAGGCGGTCACGGTGAACGGTCGGCCGACCAGCCAATTCAATCATCCGCTGCAAGCGGGCGACGTGGTCGCGATTCGCTCGGATCGGTTCGCCATTCCGAAGACCAAGCTCGCGTCTGGGATGCAGGTTTACCACGAAGACGCGACCTTGATCGTGATCGACAAACCGGAGAATCTCCTGAGCGTCGCCAGTGTCGCGGAGGACGAGAAGACCGCGTATTTCCAACTGACCGATTACGTGCGGCAAGGGAAGGATCATGCGCGTGATCGCATCTGGATTGTGCATCGGCTCGATAAAGAAACGTCGGGTTTGATGGTGTTCGCAAAGACTCCGGAAGCGAAAGCCGCGCTGCAGGGCGGCTGGGAATCGGTCACGAAACGCTACGAAGCAGTAGTGGAAGGACGGATGCAGAAAGACAGCGGTGTCCTCGATTCGCATCTCGATGAATCGAGTCCGTATCGGGTCCGCAGCGCCCCGGCGAGCGAGCAAACGCGTCACGCGATCACTCGTTATCGAGTGCTGACGCGCACCGCCAAGCGTTCGTTAGTGGCGCTAGAATTAGAAACCGGTCGCCGTCACCAGATTCGTGTGCATATGGCCGACCTCGGACATCCCATCATCGGCGACGAAAAATACGGCGCGAAAACGAATCCCGCGCATCGGCTCGCGCTGCACGCCACCGGTTTGATCTTCCCGCATCCGAAAACGGGCGAGGAGATGAAGTTCGAATCGCCCTTGCCGAAGGACCTGGCGAAGCTCATGCGATGATTCCTTTCCGGACTTTGGGCGAAGTGAAGACGCCCGATGGATCGCGGCTCACCGCGCACGAGCACGACGGCGAATACTTTCTCAAGCTCAATGGTCGCCAGCTCATGAGCACCACCTCGACCAGTTCGGAGTTGCTGCTCGCGGAGAAGGCGTGCCGCTACGTCAGCGAAATCCCGGCGCCGCGAGTTTTGATCGGGGGGCTGGGTCTTGGTTTCAGTTTGAAGCGCACGCTGGAGATGATCGGAACGAATGGCATCGTGCATGTGGCCGAACTACTTCCGGAAGTGGTCGCATGGAATCGCGAGTTGCTGAGCCCGAAACATGCCGGTTGGGTGAACGATCCGCGGGTAGAAGTTTTCGTGGAGGACGTCTTCGCCATCATCCGTCGCAGTGGCAAAGCGCCCTACGACGCCATCCTCCTCGATGTCGACAATGGGCCGACATCCTTCGTGCAAACCAAAAACTCCCGCCTCTATAACCGGCGCGGCTTGGATATGATCCGCACCGCGCTGCGGCCGGCCGGGCGGGTTGCCTTCTGGTCCGCGGACAAAGAGCCGGCCTTCCTCCAATCGCTGGCGCGTGCCGGATTTCTCACGGAAGAATATCCTGCCAAAGCGCACGAGCGCGCCAAACGCGACGCCCACATGATCTACGTCGGCGAGCGGGTCTAAACGCTCGCCTTCGTGTAATCCGCCGTCTCGAATCGGATCCCGTTCGCGAGACATTCTGGGCAAAGGCGATAGTCCCGATTCTCGCCCTCCGTTTCCTCGGCGAGGATGAAGAGCTTGTGACACGGATCGTGCAGACAATTCACAAACCGACTCGTCGGCCGATCCGAATGCGCGCAACGCCCGATCTGCACCAGTCCATCGTCCACCCGTACCGTCATCCGTTGATCGAAAACAAAACACTCGCCCTCCCAATGCTCGTTCCCGAATTGCTCCTGATAAGTGACGATGCCGCCGTGCAGTTGAAAGACATCGTTGAATCCGCGACTGCGCAATAACGCCGCCGCCTTTTCACAACGAATCCCGCCGGTGCAATACATCATCACCTTTTTCTCCTTCAGCGGTTCGAGTCGGTCCACGTAAGCCGGCAGTTCGCGAAAGTTCTCGATCTCGCACACGACCGCGCCTTGGAATCGTCCCGCGTCGGATTCGAAACGATTGCGGACATCGAGCAAGACCACATCGAGATCGTCTTCCATCATCCGCTTCCACTCCGCAGGCGAGAGCTGATTCTCCTGGTTCGATGGCAACTCCGGCAACCCGAGTGTGACGATCTCCCGCCGCGTCTTCACGACCAACTTCGGAAACGTCTGCTCGTCACCCGCGCTCACCTTGAAAGCGACCTCAGCAAAGCGCGAGTCGCGGTGAAGCGCGGCCGTGTATTCGTTAATCGCGTCGACTGGCCCGGCGAGTGTTCCGTTGATTCCTTCCGCGGCGATCAGCACGCGCCCCTTCAGGCCTAACGACTCGCAAAGCTCCCGTTGTGCCGCCGTGAAGCGCTCCGGATCAGCGATCGCGGCGTACTGGTAGAAAAGGATGACCGGCCAGGAAGTCATCGAACTTAACTGCGCACAAACGCGCGTCCGTATTGCACCGGCGGCGCGAGATCCGCGCCCACTTCAGGCGCCACCGCGAGTGGCCAGTAAGGTTCGCGCAAAAACTCGCGCGCCATCAGAATCACATCCGCTCTCCCTTCTTGAATAATCTCATCGGCTTGGTCGGGATTCGTGATCATCCCCACGGCAGCGGTCGCGATTTCCGCCTCGTGCCGAATCCGTTCCGCGAACGGCACCTGATAACCCGGGCCGATCGGAATCTTCGCGCCCGGCACCGCGCCACCAGAGGAGCAATCAATCATATCCACTCCGAGCGGTTTCAACTGCTTCGCGAGCGCGACGGATTGATCGATATCCCAGCCGCCATCCACCCAATCCGTCGCCGAGATTCGCACCAGCAACGGAAGTTCGGTAGGCCAAACGCGGCGCACGGCCTGCACGATCTCGCGCGCCAATCGCGTCCGATTTTCCAGCGTACCGCCGTACTCATCCGTGCGCTTATTGCTCAGCGGCGAAAGAAATTCGTGAATCAAATAACCGTGCGCCGCATGAATCTCGACCATCTGCGCGCCTGCCTTCAAAGCCCGCCGCGCCGACTCCGCGAATGCCTCGACCACGCGCTGAATGCCAGCGTGATCCAGCGCTTGGGGCTCAATCGAGTCAGTATCGAAAGGCAACGCGCTTGGCGCAAAAATCGGCCGCCAACCGCCGTCTTCTTCGCTCACGGAATCGCCACCCTGCCACGGCGAGGACGTGCTCGCCTTGCGCCCAGCGTGAGCCAACTGCATCCCCGGCACCGCGCCTTGATCCGAAATGAAGCGACAGATTCGCGCCAGCATTTCGATGTGTTCGTCCTTCCAGATGCCTAGGTCTTGTGGGCTGATGCGCCCTTCCGGCAAAACCGCCGCCGCTTCCGTCATGACCATCGCCGCACCACCCACCGCGCGGCAGCCGAGATGCACCAAATGCCAGTCGTTCGCGAAACCATCCTCGCTCGAATACTGGCACATGGGCGAAACGCCGATGCGATTGCGGAATTCGACGTCGCGTAGTTTGAGAGGAGAGAAGAGGCTCATTCGGATGGCTAATCTACATGTTTTCGCGGCATGTGAACTACGCAGCGCTCCTACCACGGTCATCCTGAGCGGAGCAGGGCGAAGTCGAAGGATCTCGCCAACGGTCGCAGACGTCCGGTTGATGTAACGCGGCGACGATATGTCGACTTTCGCGTCTCTTGGTGCGTTGACGCCAGACCAGTGGCGAGATCCTTCGACCGTCTGCGCGGCTCAGGATGACTCCGTGGTGGACGCTGACGTGATCACAATAACGGCAACTGCGCCTCAGCTATCTCCCGCTTGGCGAAACGAACGCCTACCCCCATCAGGCGCACGCTCTTGCCAGTGCGCGCGAAGGCTTCCGCCAGGAGGGCGCGGTATTCTTCGAGGACCGGAGCGCGCCCCGCGCGTTCCACGGTCGTGCGGGTGAAATCAGTAAATTTCAGCTTCACGAAAATCTTCGTCACCGCATGCTCCGGCGCCTTCTGCGCCAACTCGGCGGCCAATTCCTCAAACAACTCCGGCAACCGTTCTTCGCATTCTTCCAGCGTATGCAGATCGCTCGAGAACGTCTCCTCGTTGCTGAGCGATTTCCGTTCGCGATCGGGCTCCACCGGGCGGTCGTCCCGGCCGCGGCATTGCTCATAGAGTTCGAGCCCGAATTTCCCGAAATGCTCGACCAACTGCGGACGCGCGAAGCGTTGCAGATCCGCGCACGTCGCCACGCCCAAGCGCTCCAGCTTCTGCTCGGTCACCGCGCCGATGCCCCAGAGCTTTCGCACCGGAAGCGCGGCGATGAACTCCGGGACCTGCGCGGTGCTCACTTCGCACTGGCCGTCCGGTTTGTTCATATCGCTCGCGATTTTCGCGATCAATTTGTTAGGCCCGATGCCCGCGGACGCGGTCAGCCTGGTCTTGCGAAAGATGAGCTGGCGAATGATCTGGGCGAGGGGACCGGGCGCGCCGGGATGCGCGGTCACGTCGAGATAGGCTTCATCGAGCGAGAGCGGTTCCACCAGCGGAGAGAAGCGATGCAGGATGGCGCGGATCGTCGCCGACTCGCGGCGGTAAACATCAAAGCGCGTCGGCAAGATGATGAGCTTCGGGCAACGCTGCAGCGCCATGAAGGTTGGCATGGCGGAGTGCACTCCGAACTTCCGCGCTTCGTAGTTGCAAGTGGTCAGCACGCCGCGGCGATCCCGCGCGCCGCCCACGCCCACCGGCTTGCCCTTCAACTCCGGCCGGTCGCGCACCTCGATCGCGGCGTAAAAGCAATCCATGTCCAGATGGATGATGGCGCGCGGGCCAGAGACTGGATTTTTCGTGGTGCAAGTTTCCAACTTGCAGGAAGCAACGCGCAAGTTGGAAACTTGCGCCACATTGATCGATGTCACCGACGCAAACGCAGGTTCTCGTCATTGGGGGCGGTCCGGCCGGGCTGCGGGCGGCGGAAGTGGCGCGGGCGGCGGGAGCGAATGTGACCTTATGCGAAGGGCAACGCTCGGTCGGCCACAAGTTTCTCGTCGCGGGCAAAGGCGGATTAAATCTGACCCACGGCGAGCCGGTGGAGAATTTTCCGCAACGCTACGGCGCAGAACCGGAGCGCTGGCGCGACTTGTTAGGCGAGTTTGGTCCGGCGGAATTGCAGGCGTGGGCGGCGGGGCTGGGGGTGGAGACGTATGTCGGCTCCAGCGGCCGCGTCTTTCCGAAGGGCCAAAAAGCGGCCGGCCTGCTGCGGGCGTGGACGAATCGCCTGCGTGAAGCCGGCGTGCATTTTCAAATCGGCGGGCGCCTCGTGAATCTCGTGCGTGAAGCAGAAGGCTGGCGCGCGGATTTCCGGGGTGACGACGGCAATGTATGCCTACAGGCGCAGGCGGTGGTGTTGGCCTTGGGCGGCGCTTCCTGGCCCGAGACCGGATCGGACGGCAACTGGCCGGCATTGCTCAGCGGGCTGGGCGTGTCGATCACACCTTGGGCGCCGGCGAATTGCGGGTGGAATGTCGATTGGCCGTCCGCGTTGCTGGAACGCGCGGAAGGATTACCGCTGAAGAATCTCACCGTCACGGCCGGCGCCCAATCGGTTTCGGGCGAGCTTTTGCTCACTCGATACGGAATCGAAGGCGGCGCGGTTTATCGACTGGGGCCGATTCTCCGCGCGATGGGGAATGCGCCTTCGCTCACCCTCGATCTGAAACCGCAGCTCACCGTCGCCGCTTTGGAGGAACGCCTCGCCGCCGCCCCGCGCCCGGAGGATTGGTCGAAGGCGATCAAGCTGAGCCCGGCCGCCACCGCCTTGCTGGAATGCTTTCCCGCCCTGCCGCCGACGGCCGATGCCTTCATTGCGCGGGTGAAGCATTTTGCATTACCGTTGCGCGGGCCGCGGCCCATGGCGGAAGCGATCTCCTCGGCCGGCGGCGTGGCCTGGTCGGAAATAGCCGACACGCTCATGCTGCGGAAGCTTCCCGGCCTCTTCGTCGCCGGGGAAATGATCGACTGGGAGGCACCCACCGGCGGGTATCTCCTGCAAGGCTGCTTCGCCACCGGGACGCGCGCCGGGCGGGCGGCCGCGGACTGGACACGCCTCTGAGGGAAGATAGTGGGCAGACGCTTCGTTAGGCATTTAGGCCGCGCCCGCCCTATCCCCAGCTTTGCCCTGCGACATAACTTTGTCGCATATGGGACAAAGTTATGATGTCAGAATTGGCTTGGCGCCGATCGTGGCGGTGGCACCGTCGGGGGCCGGGGGCCGGGGCCGGCTCGACGGTCGCCGACGCCAGCGTCTCGCGATTCTGTAACGCGATCGAAAGCGGGGCGGAGATGGCTCGTTAGGGAGCGGCCGTTTCCGTTGCCGGCGGCTGGCCCGTGTGGACGTCGGGCAGCACTTCCATGCGGACGCGGGCGACGCCTTGGCGGATCATGCCAAGCTCTTCCGCCGCTTCTTTGCAGAGGTCGAGCTGCACCTTCCGGTTATGAATTCCACGATCCGTAATCCGGACGAGGACGCTCTTATCATTCTTTAGATTCGTCACGCGGACGAGCGTGCCGAGCGGCAGGTGATCGTGCGCAGCCGTGTATTCATCCGAGGCCGCGCGGCGGCCAGCGAGCGAACCTGCGGGAACGTCGTACCAGGACGCCCTCGCTTTCCGAGTCGAGATGGGAGTCGGGCTGGGAGAACTGCTGAAGATGGAGCCGCCGGAAGTATGGGCGTCGTACTTAGCAGTGGGACGGTCGTGTTCGCCGCAAGATCGATGAGACGCAGCCAGGATGACGAAACCAATCAGCGCGGCCAGAAGCGCGAGCGCAGCCACAATTTGCCAAGCGACAAGACCCGCGGTTCCGCGATCTGTCGGAGGAGAGGGCCGATTAAGCACGAGTAGTTTCTGCGTGGGCGCTCTCGCGGATGACCGAATGCACTTTGCGCGCCAAGGCCTGAGGCGTGAATGGCTTCTGGAGAAGATCAAAGGATTCATCCATCGCGTTATCGCGGCCAAGATCGTTATCCGAATATCCGGAGACGTAGAGGACCTTCGTTTCGGGACGAGTCTGGTGCAGTTGCGCGGCAACCTCGGGGCCGTTCATCTGCGGCATGATCACGTCGGAAACGAGGAGATGGATCCGTCCGTCGAATTCGTCGGCCATGCGGAGCGCTTCAAAACCCGACTCCGCGCAGAGCACATGGTAGCCTTCCTCGGTCAGGACCGCGCAGACGAGATCGCGCACGACCTCTTCGTCCTCGACGACCAAAATCGTTTCGAAGTTTTCCGTTTTCTGTAGGGGCCGTGGAAGCGTCGCCTTTGGCGGAGCGACAGGAGAGCGTTCCAAGGGGAAGAAAATACGGAAAGTGCTCCCGTGGCCGAGCTCGCTTTTCACGCAAATGCCGCCTCCGCTCTGGCTGACGATTCCGTAAACGGTGGCGAGGCCGAGGCCGGTGCCCTGGCCGGGGCCTTTGGTGGTGAAAAACGGTTCGAAGATGCGCGACTTCGTGTCGTCGTCCATCCCCATGCCGCAATCGGTCACGGCCAGCTCGACGTAATCGCCGGGCGAGAGAGCTCCGGAAATCTGGGCGACTTCGAATTCATCGAGGTGGACGGTAGCGGTGCGGATGATCAAATCGCCACCGTCCTGCATGGCGTCGCGGGCATTGACTCCCAGATTCAAGATGACCTGTTCAAGTTGGCTGGGATCTGCCAAGACGGTGCCGAGACGCGCGGTAGCGCGGGTGCGCACATTGATGCGTTCGCCGATGACGCGCCGGAGGAGGTTTTCCATCGCGGTAACGAGTTGGTTGAGATCAATGACGCGGGGTTGGAGATGTTGTTTGCGGCTGAAGGCGAGGAGCTGGCGCGTGAGGGTGGCGGCTTGTTCGCCGGCTTTGCGAATGAGATCGGCGTGCTGCCCGATGACGGTGTCCTTCGACTTGCGCGCGTTGATCAGTTCCGCGTAACCGATGATGGCGGTGAGGAGATTGTTAAAATCATGCGCAATGCCACCGGCGAGGCGGCCGACGGCTTCCATCTTCTGCGATTGGCGCAGCGCTTCTTCGCTATGGTGAAGAGCTTCTTCCGTGACCCGGCGTTCCTCCATTTCCTGGAGCAGACTGGCGCGTTGCTCAAAAAACTTTTGCACGGTGCGGGCCAGTTCGCCGAACTCCGAACGATCCTGCATCAGCTTCTGGATCGGCGCGGGATCAGCATCCGTGAGGCTGGCCATGATCCGGCGCAGGGGTCGACGAACCCAGCGGAGCAAGGAGGTGCTGAGCAGGAGGAGAAGGACGAAGGCAAAGAGAATGAGCCAGAGGAGGACGCGTTCGTTCGAGCGCCGGAGTTCGCGGACGACCCCCGATTCATTGCGCACGACCAATTGCGCGACCGGTTTGCCATCCCACGCGCGCAGGGTTTGGGAAAATGCGAGCTGCCCATACTCGTCGGTGTAGTTTTCCTTGGCCGGTTCGAGGCTGACGTCGTTGCCCGTAAACATGGACATATCGTCGAGCAGGGGCTGACTCCAGAGACGACCGACAAAGAGATAACCGGCCGCGGGTTCCTGCCGGGAAAAATCCTTCGCGCGGTGAATCGTAGCGGCGCGCATTTCCATCACTCCGCGCGGAAGCGCGATGAAGAAATGAGCCAACGGTCCGTTCCGGAAAATCCTGGGAAAATTAGCCGGCGGGATCGGCAGGGAAAGAGGTTCGGCGCCCAGATTGGTCACCTGATGCACCAGAGAACCATCCGGGCGATAAACCCAGACAGCGTTGGCGCCGAAGCTTTCGAGGCGAGGGACAGAAAGGTTTTGCGCAAACCACGCTGCATCGCCCCGGGTGGTGGCGTCGAGCAACTGATCGGAGGCGCTGTCGTACTTCGCGAAGGTCTCGAGCTTTTCGCCGTGCTTGATCAGGACCCGCTCAAAGGAAGAGCTACGCTCCGCGTAACGTTCGTCCGCGATTCTCTGAAATCTGGTTTGATCGTAAGCCCGGAAAGCCGCCAGGCCCGCGAGAAAAGTCGCGACGACGATCAAGAGCAGGAGGGTGAGCTTAGTCTGAACCTTCATCTTGGCGGGGGAGTGAACAAGCAAAAAGCCTGCCGCCTCGGGCCGTCTTAGACCGGCGGAGCGACCGGCTTATTCGCGCAATCTTTCCTCTTTGATCGCAACTATCTTCAGCTGATTGCCTTCCGGCCGAAGCGTCCACGTGTTTCTCGTCTTGCCGGAGGCGACCGCTTTCCCGCGCACGACTCGATACTTGATGTCGAACTCGACAATCGTTTCGCCTTCCTCGGCTGCGGCTCGGAAGGTGACTGGTGGCAAGAGAGTGTATTTCCGTTCAGGCCATCGCTTCACATAATCGTGCACATCACGAGTAACGAAGGTTTCGCCTCGTATTCCATGATCGAAATAGCGCAGCGGGTAGCTGAAATACGCCGTCTGGGGAGCGACATCCGGCGTTTCGCCGTCGCGCAGATATTGTTGCACGTAAGCGGTAACACGGGCGGGCGAGAGGTTCTGTTCCGGCGAGGGCGGTTCAGCCGGCGGTGCTGGAGTGGCAACGGCATCCGGGTTTTTTTCTGCGAGTCTTTCCAGCGCCAAACGCTCGGACTCTTCCAGTTCGGGCGCACGATCGCTTTTCAGAACCGGGATATCGGGCAGCGGCTCGACGCTGGCTTGAGCGCGGGGTCGCTCGATTCCAAGCGAGGCCGCGGTGGTGTCGTCGATCGCGCCCGTGGATTGGAAGCCCTTGCGGGTTTGGTAACGCTTGAGGGAATTCCCTAGATCAGGACTATTACGACCGTCGATATCGCCGAAATAGAGATTCCTCTTCCTCAATTCTTCCTGCGCCTGACGGATTTCTTCATCTGCGAAGCCGACGGTGGCGATCAGGAGATAAAGAAGGCAAAAGGCTCGAATTCCGGTTTTCATGCAAAAGTGGGCGGAAATCCGACCCGTTATGTCTGTGGTATACAATCGCACCCCAGTCACTTATCGGTCGCAGCCCAAAATTTCTGGAACGCACTCGGCCAACTTCGGGCCACCACGCTCTCCCGTGCGCGCAGGCCCATATCGGCGCGAAGGCCGGGGTCGTTTACGAGCATTTCGATGGCGTCGGCAAATGCATTCGCGTCGTGTGCTTTCGTGATCAGGCCGTTCACGCCGTGCTCGATCAGTTCGGCCGGTCCCCCGAGATCCGAGACGATTACCGGAAGCCCGGAAGCCTGAGCTTCGATAATGACATTGCCAAAAGTGTCGGTGGTACTGGGGAAGACGAAGATATCGGCCGAGGCGTAGGCGGTGGCGAGCGCTTCGCCCGCCAGGTAGCCGGCAAAGACGGCCTCGGGGAGTTTTTCCCGGAGCGCTTCCAGATAGGGGCCGATGCCGACCAGGAAGAGGCGGATCGGCGCCTTCGCATGGCGCAGTTTCTGGTAAGCAGTGGCGAGCACATCGAGGTCTTTCTCGCGCGAGATGCGGCCGACATAGAGCAGCCGCACTTCATCGGAGACGGTGCCCGGGCGTTGCCAAAATTGGTCGAGCCGGCGATCTGGATGGAAGAGTTCGGTATCCAGTCCACGCGGCAGGATCTGAATCTTCTCCGGCTCGATTCCGCGCTCGACCCAACTACGCCGGTACTGCTCCGAATTCACGAAGACGGTGTCCATTTGCCCGTAAAGCCAGCGCATATAGGTCCACGCCAGGCTTTCGAGAAAGCGGTCGTCGGTGAGGATGCGGATGTACTCGGGGAAATCCGTGTGGTAGATGCCGCTGCTTTGCAGATTCAGCATCTTCGCGGCGAGGAGGCCGGTGAGCCCGACCGGGCCCGGCGTGCTGATAATAATCTCGGTAAATTGCTCGCGCTGGATGTAATCGAGGATCTGGAGAATGGGCGGGAAGCTGAGCTTCTGCAGTTCGTATTCCGGCAGCTCGAAGTCGCCGATGGGCTTGAAGTTTTTGACCGGGATATCGGTGACGGTGAGTTCACTCAGCGAAGTCACGACGATCAGCTCGGCGCCCGCGGCGGCAGCGGCGGCGGTCATTTTGCGGATGGTGGTGGAGACGCCGTTGACGTCTTCCAGGGTATCGGTAAACCAGGCGCGCTTGCGGTTCTGTAGCTGTGGGGGAATTTCGCCGGTCAATTGCCGACAAATCTCACGCAGAGAGGTGCGCGACGGCGCCTGGCTGTGAAAGCCGTAAATGTATGGAGCGAGAACGACAAGGATGGGCGCGATCCCGCTTATCGCCTGGATACTTTCGATCACGTTGCCGCTGTTAAGCTGCTTCACGAATTTCTCGAAGAGGCGAAAGGCCAACTGCTCGCACACGAGATTGGCCATGAGGAAGGTGCGGCGTTCCGCCGTCTCCGCGCCGGACGCGCCTTGTGCGAGCAAAGCTTTCACTTCCGGTTTCGCGAAGTGGCCCGAAAGCTCGTTCCAGAGGGAAACGTTGCTGCGCTTGGCGAGGTCGAAGATTTTCCCGGAGAGCACGCCTTGAGCGACGAAGGCCGCTTTCTCACGGAGCGTAAACTCGGTTGGGTCCCGGCCTTCCATGAACCGGGAGAACATCGTTTCCAGCAGAGGCGCGGCCGCGCCGAGACGCTCGTGGAAACGATCCTGGATGAAGCAGGAAAGCGTGTTGTAAAAGCCGTGCGAAAGCGCCAGCGGCGTGCCGCCCTCGCCCTTTGCGGTGCAGGAGCCGGCGCGGATGTGAGCGAGGAATTCCGCGGCGCTTTTCGCGCGGGGCGTTTCCGTGAAAGCGGTCGCGAGGAACTTGCCGCCGTGGTCATCCGAGCCCCCGACGATGATCTTCTGCCATGGTTCGGGATGCGTGGGGGCGAAGTCATGGCGGTTCGCCAGCTCTTCGATTTTTTGCGGGGTGAGGCCTCCGAGGAGCTGGCAGATGAGGTCGCTCAAAAGGGCATCGCGGAGTCCGTTGATACCTTCGAAATGCTTGAACAACAGAATCAGACGCTCCAGATGGCTGGCGTCGAGTTTGCCGTTGATGCTGTAAAGCGGGTGTGCGACCGCGTGCGTAAGTTCTTCCTTTTGCAGGAAAGACTGCAATTCGAAAATGTTCTCCCGCAGTGCCGCCATGTCGCGGTGTTGCGCTTCATTCAGTCCCCAAACCAGCAAATGTATCTTGCACGGATCTTTCGGGAAAAAGGTCGTAACCTGTTCGCTGAGAAAAACTCCTGATTTGTCGGCTATTTGGAGGCAGCCCTCGATCGTGTCGTGATCGGTCAGGGTCACGTAGTCCATCCCAGCCTCTCGCAACTGCCCGTAAAGCTCGACCGGATCAGAATAGCTGTCGGGCAAATCGAACCGCCGGAAGAGCCATTCTTCCGACCGCGCGCTGGCGCGCGAATGAAGGTGGAGATCGCAGCGGCTCATTCCGTTTCGGATCGTCGCGCCGCGAGCCAATCGCGGTAGGTGGTGGGTTGACGTCTCGCGGCAAAGGTTTCCGAAAGGCGGAGAATCTGCGACCAGATTTCCGTGTGTGCGAGATCTGGCGGATGGATGCCGAGGCGGAGCAAAGGGTGCGTCGATTGGATCTGAGCTTGGGCGGCGTTCCAGGCCAGACTCGCGGTGCGGCGCCATGCGGTGCGAACGCTGTAAACCAGCGACCGAGCGCGATAGACTTCCCGGCGCCGGAGATCCACGACAGTTGTCAGGCGCGTCGTGTATTCCATCTCCGCAGCGGCGGCGGCGCGTTCGCCATCCGCGCTCAATAGCCACGCCGGGGCGATAAAGCCGCGTGGGGTTAACCCAGCGCTCACGAATTCCTCCTGCGCGCGGCGGATGCGCTGCAATGCTTCATCGTAATCGAGATCGTAGAATTCGCCTTCGCCGTTCGTATACGATTGCGTGAGCAAACGTTCGCGCAGCGTTTCGTTTTCTCTCGCCGGACGTTCGTGGAAATAGCCGTGAATCACGATTTCATGGCCAGCGTCTTCCAGTTCGCGCAGCCAGCGGACGAATTTAGCATCGGCCATCGAGTTCCCGGTATGATGATAATCGGGCACTACCAAGAGCGAACAAACCCGCACGCCGTTCCGGCCGAGATCGCGAAGAATTTTTTCTGAAGCTTCCCACGTCGGTGGCGCGACATCGTGCAACGAAACCACGAGTCGCGCGCTCTCCATCGCCGTCGCGGAAGCGAAAGCCGGAAAGGACGTTGCGGCGGCGCCGGTCACAGGACGATTTTACTCCGAGGCGAGACGGAGGATTTCCTCGAACTCAGCCGCGGTGACCGGTTGCACGGAAAGCCTGGAGCAGCGCAGGAGCGCCATCTCTTTTAAGCGCGGTTGGGTTTTTATCTCGTCGAGCGTGATTGGCCGGCCGAGCGCCTTGCCGGCCTTCAATTCCACCGCACTCCAATCGCCCTCATCCGCCGTCGGGTCGGGAAACGCGGTCCGCGTCACCGTGGCCACGCCGACCACCGCTTTCTCGGTCACGCTGTGATAATAAAGAGCTTCGTCGCCCTTCTGCATCGCGCGCAGATTATTGCGCGCGGTATAATTACGCACGCCGGTCCACTCGGTCTTTTTGTCCGCGACAAAATCCGACCACGAGTAGGCGCTGGGTTCCTGCTTCACCAGCCAGAATTTCTTCACGTTCTGTTGATACTCTCGCACGGTCGATTCGACAACCGCCGCCGCCTGTTTCACAATCGGCGAATGGGACGCGGCCTCTTCATCACCTTCGAAGGCTCGGAGGGCTGCGGGAAATCCACGCAGGTGCAGCGGCTGGTGGCTCGGCTGGAGCAAAGCGGGAATGAATTCATCGTCACTCGCGAACCGGGCGGGACGCCGATTGGGGAAAAGATTCGCGATCTGCTGCAGTTCGCGCCGGAGAGCGCAGCCATGCAGCCCGAGACGGAGCTGCTGCTTTTCGAGGCGAGCCGCAGCCAGCTTGTGCGCGAAGTGATCGAGCCCGCACGCGCTCGCGGTGTGCTGGTTATCTCGGATCGCTTTTACGATTCGACCACTGTTTATCAGGGAGTCGCGCGGCGGCTGGATGCGGCGGTGGTGGCGCGTTTGAATGATTTTGCCGTCGGCGACTGCCGGCCGGACGTCACCTTTATCCTGGATGTGGACGTGACCACTGCCCGCGCGCGCATGCTGCGGCGGGTGCGTCCCGTCTCCGCGCCAGATCGGATGGAGCAGGAGCCAGCCGAATTTTATGAACGCGTCTGCGTGGCCTATCGAGAGCTGGCGGCGCGCGAGCCGGAACGCGTTCATGTCATCGACGGCGCACGTGCCCCCGATGAGACTGAGTCGGCCATTTGGGATATCCTGGTGACGAAATTTCCGACGGCGTTCGAGAACCGGAAATCAGCCATCAGCCATCAAAAATCAGAAATCTAGAAATGGCTTTCTCACCCGATACTGCGTTCTCTTATCTGAGCCGTGCGCACGAGCAGAGCCGACTGGCGCATGCGTATCTCATCTCGGGTGGGCCGGGATCCGGCAAGCGCGCCTTGGCGGCGCGGCTCGCGCACCTGGTCAACGGCATCGCGGAAGAGGAGGTTTTCGCCGCCGGTATGGGACGGATTTACGTCGCGGAACCGGAATCGAAATCGCGTCGCATCGTGATCGAGCAGATCCGAAATCTGGAGCACTCCCTGCAAATGCGAGCGGCCGAAGGACGACGCAAAGTCGCGATCGTTTGCGACGCCGACCGCTTGCAACCGCAAGCCGCGAACGCGTTTCTAAAAACTCTGGAGGAACCGCCTAACGACTCGTTATTGCTCCTCCTGAGCACGCTGCCCGAAGCTTTGCCCGACACCGTCATCTCTCGCTGCATTCCGATTCCTCTGGCCGCGCCGGCGGACGTGATGCCTTCCGCGGAAGAGATAGAGCTGGTGGAATTGCTGGCGTCGGCCACCAGCCCGCAGTCCAACGGGGTGCAAGGGCCGTATCAGCTCGCGCAAGGTTTCCAGCGACTTCTCGCGCAAACGCGGGCGGCCATCCAAACCGAAAACGCGGCGTTGCTGAAAGCGGAGGAAGTCCGTTACAAAAACACCACCGACGGCGCCTGGCTCGACGAGCGGGAAGATCATTTCAAGGCGCTGACCGAGAGTCGTTACGTGCAACGACGGGCGCTGTTGGTGGAAGTGCTGCTGCGCTGGTGGTCGGATGTTTTGCGCGCTCGCACCGGCGTGGCGCGGGAGGAAATTCCGGCGGCGAAAAAGGAAACCAGCGCGCTCGCCGAGCGTCTCAGCACGCCAGAAATTCTCCGACGCATTCGGCGTCTGGAAGACCTGCGCGATCATCTCGGGCGCAACATTCAGGAAGCGCTTGCGGTCGAAGTCGCGTTTTTAACTGTCTTTCGTTTCTGAGCTAGACGGCCTGGCTTTCGGTTCGAATTGAATCGTCGCCATGTGTCCTCCGCAGCGGGTCCCGCCGAAGCGTAGCGCCGCCTCGCCGCCTTCCGGGAAACGATACTGCCGATCGAAAACATTTGAGGAACGCCAGGCGCGGGAGGCGGCGAAGAGAATGGCAATCAACGCGAGAACAACGATCGCGATGCCGCCAATCCACCAACTCCGCGGGATGGGTTTTTCTTCCTCCAGACTGACATGGCGCGGCGTGGGCGTCGGTGTCGGTGGTGGGAGTGGACCGAAGGACTGGTCTTTGAAAAGTGAGTTGGCCGAGCTCGGTGCGGGCAGGGGGGTTGGTGACGCCGCCCGTGAGGCATCGGCAAAGGCGAGGCAGCCAAGCGTTAACAAGAGCGCAATGCGGAGTGAGTGCATGATCAGGAGTCCGCGCGCTCGAGTGGTTGGTTTTGGGCGAGATCGGAGCATTCGCGAAGCTTCGCGGTGAGCGCCTGCACGCCGGCGAGGATTCCTCCGGGCAGATCGCCTTTGCGCAGCGGAGCCGCCATTGCCTCCAGCGCGCCGCGGAGAACCTCTTCACTGACATAAGGTTCCAGGCCGTAACCGGTCGTTAGGGCGGCTTCCTTCGCCACTACATCCAGGACGAGGAGCAGGTCGAAATTATCGTTCTCCTTCTTTTCCACCGAGCTGAAGCGCGCGCGGTTGGCCATCCAGAAGGCGTATTCATTCACGCGGCTGTCGGCCGGCAGTTCCGTCACGAGAACGGAAAGGAGGATCTGCGGAAATTTTTTCTCAAAAAGCCGCAGTGCTTTTCGGATCGCCTCCATGTCTGGAATGGGAAGCCGGCCGCTGCGATCGGAAAGGTAACGCGAGTGCCGCGGCACCAGGCCGAACTTCATGTCGAGGCGTTGCAGCGAGAATTTGCATTCCGGGCAACGCGGGACCGGAGCCGACAAATGGGCGGCGCAAGCTGGGCACTTCATCGAGACAAAAGCGCGCAGTGGGGCAGACCTTTAACCTTGAGTCGGCGGAGCATTCCTCACATATAAAGCGAGCCCTCGCGCTTTGCGAATGAAGGGTGAACTTTGACGCTATGAGACTTGAGAATCAGATCGCGGTGGTGACGGGAGCAGGGCGGGGAATCGGGCATGCCATTGCCGTGCGGCTGGCCCACGAAGGCGCACGCATCGCGTCCGTCAGTCGGACCGAAGCGAATGCGCAGCGCACCGCGGATGAAATTAACGCCGCGCATCCGGACTGCGCCCGCGCCTACGCGGTCGATGTTTCCGATCACGCGGCGGTGCAGGAAGTCGGCGGTCGCATCTTGGCCGACTTCGAACGCGTCGACATTCTCGTCAACAACGCCGGCGTCACGCGAGACGGTTTGAGCATGCGCATGTCGGTCGAAGATTGGGACACCGTCCTGAACACGAACCTGAAAGGCGCGTTCAACTTCGTCCAAGCGGTTCAGCGCAACATGCTGAAGCAGCGCAGCGGCCGCATTATCAACATCAGCTCCGTCATCGGCTTGATTGGAAACGCCGGTCAGGCGAATTACGCGGCCAGCAAGGCGGGCCTGATCGGCTTCACCAAATCGCTCGCGCGCGAAGTAGCCAGCCGTGGGATCACAGTCAACGCCGTCGCGCCCGGCTTGATCGAAACCGATATGACGTCCGTGCTTTCGGAAGAAATCCGCAAAGTCATCCTGAGTAAGATTCCGCTGAACTCGTTAGGGCAACCGGAAGACATCGCGAACGCGGTTGCATTCCTGGCCTCGCCGGAAGCGAAATACATCACTGGCCAAGTGCTGGCGGTGGACGGTGGAATGGTGATGTGACGCCGAAATCGGCAGCCGAGGGCGATTCACACGGGTCCGGCTTTCGGGCCGGACGGCCCTATCCCGGACCCGATTCTCACCGATCCGGTTTCCCGAAAATTCCGTAGTAAGGAATAAACGTGCGTTTGATCCGTTCCGTTCGTTCGTCGCTCTCGTTAGGCTGCCGCCTTTGGGTCGTCGTCTGGCGTGCGGTGCGCTGTTCGGTTCGGCGGGGCGTTTTCTTGAGTTCGCCGTTCAAGTTCAGCGTCTGCCCGCTCTGCACTTCGCCTTGCAGCGCGGCAGTTTCGTAACCTGGCACGGTGAGCGTGTATTTTACTGAGCCGGGCGGCAAGTCGCGAAGCGGCAAGGGCGTTTTGCCCAACTCCTCCTTCTCACGCATAACCAAGGCTCCGTCGGGGACGCTGGTGATCATGACTTCGCCGCCGCTGAAATCGAAGAATGCGTCCCGCGTTTCGCTCCGCGACACCTCGATGGAGCGGGTCTGCTGCGGCCAGCCTTTGCGGGAAACCTTGAGGTCGTAGGTGCCGGTTTCGAGTTCCATCGGCTGCAAGGGCGTGGTGCCGGTGACCGGTTGGAAGGGATTGGAAGGACTTCTGAGTTCGAATTCGAGGCCTTCTGGTTTGGTCGCAATCCGGAGCGAACCTTTGCTGCGCGTGAGAGCGACCGTGCCGAGATCGACCGCTTTGGCTCCTTCGATTTTGACGGATACCGTTTTCGGCTCGTAACCGTCACGCTGAATCTGGACGGGATAGGTTCCAATTTTGAGATCGGTAAAAACAGCCGGGGCGTTTTGTGGGAGGGCGTCGCCCAGTTTTACCGTCGCTCCGGGCGGCTGGGTTTTGATCACCACGCTGCCGCGCACATTAGCCGGTAGGTAGATGCTGAAATACCAGGCCGCCGCGGCCACTAGACTGAGCGCAGCGACGGCGAAAACTGCGAATTTCCCTTTGGACGGAGTACTCCCGACCGGAGTCGCAATCGTCGGGGGGTCTGGGGGAGGCGACGTATTGTTTAAGCTGGTCGAAGTCCTGGGCGGCGAAACGAAATCATCTTGCGTCCGCATAGTGACATCGGCGGCTGCGCAAAGTCCCAACCGCACTGCGACTTCGCCCGCGCTGCGAGGCCGCTCGACCGCATTTTTGTCGAGGCAACTCGCCACCGCCGCCTCCCAGTTCTCGGGAATTTCTCCCGCCGAGATGCCGAACGTTTCCCGCCGGTCGCGCATCGAGGACGGCACTTTATCCCGCACCTGCCCGCCGATGTCGCCGCTGAAGAACGGCGTCCGGCTCGTCATTAATTCGTAGATCGTCGCTCCTAGAGCGTAGATGTCGTCGGAGGGCGCGGGGTTGCCGCCATCGAGCTGTTGCGGGCTCATGTAAACCAGCGTGCCGCTAATCCCGCGCCGCAGGCTGATCTGACTGACGGAGTCCACCAAACTGCGCGAGATGCCAAAGTCCGCCACCTTCAACTGATCGCGCGCATTGATCATGAGATTGGCGGGCTTGAGATCGCGATGGACGATGGCGGCCTCCGTGTGCGCGTAATCGAGCGCACTGCAGAGTTGGCGCATCCAGGGCCCGAGCACGGCTGATTCAAAAACGCCTGACGGTTGATCGATGCGGCGATTTCGCAAGGTGTCGCATTCCACATACTCCATCGAAATTCCCGCGATGGAGCTGTCCTGCACGAAGTCGTAAGTGCGGACGATGTTAGGATGGGTGAGTTCGAGACTGCGCTTGGTCTCACGTTTCAGCTCGTTGAGTCCAGCGCGGTCATTGACGATGATGGCTGGGAGGAACTTCATCGCGACATCGCGCTCCAGCTCTTCATCACGCGCCAACCAGACCACGCCCATGCCGCCCTGGCCAAGGATTCGATCCAGCTTGTAGCGGTTGAGAAGCTTTTGTCCGCTGGTGAACGATTCGACCCTCTCGCCTAAGTCCAAGTCGTCGGAAGTCTCGTCGGTGTCCATGGTTTAATCCTGTAGCTTTCGTCCTAATGAACGGAGAAAAATCGATATTTGCCGGCGAATCCCGGAAGCTCGAATGCTCCCGGGACCGCATCGCAGGGAAGAACATCTTGCAAGGCTTTCGCAGCCGCTTCGCTGGCCAGCATGTCCTGCTGAAGGCGGCCGGCCAGCTTCTCCATCCGGAAGGCTTCGTGGAGTTCGACGCTCAAGACGTTGTCTTCACCCGCCCGCACCGAGCCCGCGATGGTGGCGCGGCCGCGATGCACGAGGATGCGGAAAGGCGGATTGCCGCTGGCCTGTAACTGACGCAAGGCTTGGAGCGCCGATCCCACAGCTTCCGCCGCTTTGGGCCCGTCGTTCCATAAGACGAGCCAGCCATCACCCGTGCGATTTGTCATCACGCCACCGCGTTCCTCGACAATCTGCCGACACTGAGCCGCCCAATCCGAAACAAGACGTGAAAGAGAGATTCCATCCAGGGTGAGCGCGAGCCGACTCGATCCTTTGATGTCGCCGATGAGGAACCAGCAATCACGTTCTTCGTAAGCACGAAGAGTCGTTTGATGAAAGGTGGCGGCCTCCAGTGGACTCACGCCATGCTCCGGCCCGCGGAAGAGAAAGACAGCGGGTGAGCCGAAGCGAATTCTGTCCCCGTCACAAAGTTGCTGACGGGTAACCTTGCGACCGTTCACAAAGGTGCCATTCGTGCTATGACGGTCTTCGAGGTAGTAGGAGCCGTTCCCGTTTCCGTCTATCCTCGCGTGATAAGCGGAGACTCGCTGTTCCGAGTCCCGCAGTGGGAGAGAGTTCGCGGGCGCGCGTCCGATCGTAAAGTGCTTCTTCAGCATGATCTGACGGCCTTCTTCATCTTCCAGCCAAGCGGCCGAGCCGGGGTCGCTCATGAGAATTAGCATGCCGGGGAACTAACGGGAAGGGAAGGCGAAAATAGAACGAAGCTTGCGCTCGGCCTAAGTCCGCACCCAACTGGCTTCGTTCCAGCCAATCGTTAGAACGAAGTGCGTCGTCCGCTCGCCCGAACCGCGGCTCTGGACGAAGCGGGCGAGGTTTGCGGATGGCATGGAGGCATTTTGATTTCTTTTCTCTGTGCCCTGCGTGTCCTCCGTGGTTAATAATCCCGGAATGAATGTCCAGATCGTCGAACATCCGCTGGTCGCGGAGCGCCTGTCGGCGATGCGGGAAAAAGCCACCGGGACGGAGAATTTCCGCCGCGGTCTGCAGGATCTTTCGCTCCTTTTGCTGATGGAAGCTTCGCGGGGCTGGACGACGGCGACGAGAGAGATCGAGACTCCGCTGCGCTCTTGCGAGGGCTACCAACTGGAGAGACCCGTCGTGCTGGTACCGATTTTGCGCGCGGGGTTGGGGATGCTGGATGGGATGACGCGGTTGCTGCCGAATGCGCAGGTGGGTCATCTCGGGCTTTATCGGGATGAGACCACGCTGCGACCGGTGACGTATTATTCGCGGCTGCCGGAAAACATCGCAGCTGCCCAGGTTCTCCTGCTCGATCCGATGCTGGCCACGGGCCATAGCGCGTGTGCCGCGATTTCACTCGTAAAAGAACGTGGCGCAAAGCGCGTGCAATTCGTCTGCGTGGTGGCATGCCCGGCGGGCATCGCGCAACTGCAAAGCGCGCATCCCGATGTGCCGATCGTGACCGCGGCGATTGATCCTGAGTTGAATGATGTGGGCTATATCGTGCCGGGTTTGGGCGACGCGGGCGACCGATATTTTGGGACCGGTTAGGCGAAGAGGAACTCGATGCCGACGCTGGAATTCCATACGCTCGACGTCTTCACAGAGACGATGTTCGGCGGCAATCCGTTGGCCGTTTTTCCGGCGGCTCCCGAATTGCCGACCGAGGTGATGCAATCCATCGCGCGGGAATTCAATTTGTCCGAAACGGTTTTTGTTTGTCCCGCGCAAGTAGCTGGCGCACTGCGAAAACTGCGTATTTTCACGCCGAACGCAGAGTTGCCCTTCGCGGGACATCCGACGATTGGGACGGCTCAACTTCTGGTCGAACTTGGCCTCGCGGAGACTGGTGCGGATGGCAGCGCGAGTTTCGCTTTCGAGGAAGGCGTAGGGCTGGTGCCTGTGGAAGTGACACAAAAAAAGGGTGGCGAATTCTTCACCTGGCTCACCACCGCCCGCATTCCCGAGTGCCGCGACGACGGGGCGAAGAGTGACGTTCTCGCTGCCGCTCTCGGGCTTTCGGCCGCCGACATTCTCCAGGATGAGCGCGATGGGCCGCTGACTTGTTCGGCCGGATTGCCGTTTGTCGTCGTGCCGGTGCGGGATCATCTGGCCCTGGCACGGGCGACGCTGGACGGGGCGCGCTGGCGGCGATCCATGGCCGCGAACGCAGGGAACGACGTTTATCTTTTTTGTCGGGAACCGGCCGGAGGTGATGCCCAATTCCGGGCCCGTATGTTCGGGTCGGCCGCCGGGATCACAGAAGATCCCGCCACGGGTTCGGCGGCGGCGGCATTCGCGGGCTACCTGTGGCGGCGAGATCGTCTGCCGGGCCATTGGGTCATCGCACAGGGTGTGGAAATGGGGCGACCGAGCAGGTTGCACCTTGAAATCCAGAGCGATCACGAAAACATTCTGGCCGTGCGCGTGGGCGGCAGCGCCGTCCGCGTGAGCACCGGAACGCTGCACCTCGCCGACTGAAACTCCTATGCCTGAAAACACCGCCTCGAACTTACCAGTAATCATCGAACGCGAACGCCGCACCGCGCCGACGGTGACGCCGCAGGCGTTGGCCCTGCACCAAGGCAACCTGTGGATGGGATCGCGCGATCTCCGCCGCGTTTACGTGATCGATCCGGCGAGTTGGAAAGTGCGTGAGGAATTCGAAGTGCCGGGAATTCCGTGGGCCGCCGTCTCAGTGGGAGACGCGCTTTGGTTCACCCTAGGCGAAGGCGCGGAAGACGATCGCTACTTGCGTCATTATCTGCCGGGCCAAGGCTTCAGCGATCGCGAGCCGATCAAATGCCCGGATTTCACCGGGTCCTACCTCAGCTACGACGGCCAATATCTTTACCTCAGCCAATGGTATAAGGGACTCATCCTGCGCCTCGACCGTGACGGCAAGATTCTCCACGAATTTCACCTTGGGATGGAAATTTGCGGCCACACCATCGTCGACGGCATCTTCTACGTCCTGCGCGGAACGGAAGCCGGCGATGAATCCTGGCGCATCTCGCGTTTCGATCCGTCCGAGACAAATCCAAATGTGGTGGACCTCGCGCTTGTGCCTTTCCCATGCCGCTCGCTCGCTTTTGCTGGGACGCGTTTTTGGTCCAATCATCGCGCGGCTGATCAGACCGTGTCTTTCAGCCTGCCTTCCTAACTGACACCTTTTTACCGCGCCTTTCCGATTTTTGCGCCCGCGGGTAGATTCTAGGCATGCTGCACCTTGTCCTGATCGATCAGGAACCGCTCCGCCGTTCCGCGGCGGCGGAGTGCGCCGAGGCCATGGCGGATCTGGAAGACGCACGCGCCGGCTGGCATCGTTTTGAGCGCGAGGATAAACCCGCCTTTGCTCGCTGGCGCGCGCGCGAGTTCGGCCCGCTCCTGAGCAAAGCGCGTGAGGTGGAAGTGAAAATCCGCGACTACCAAACGCTGGTGCATGAGGTGGAGATGGAAATGCGGCGTGGCTTCCAGGATGCCCGCAGCGCGTATCAACGAGTCATGTTTCGCCGTGAGAATCCAGGGGTCGCGCGCGAGGATGAGCCAGAGCCGACACCTTCAGGCGCGCGCGAATCCCGGCCGGTGACGGATTTCGAAAAAGAAGCGCTGTTTCAGGAGTGGGTGCAGAAATCGCTCGGGACGAATCCGGACAAGATGGATGACGAGGCTTACGAAACCACGTTCGCGGCCTTCAAGAATCACATGTTTCGCCCGCCGGTGGAGGAAGCTGCGCCGCGGAATTTTTCCCGCCCGCGCGCCCCGGAGACGGCGATCGAGGACGAGGAGGAGGACGACGACGAGCCCGCGACGCCGGTGGATGCGCGGCTAAAGGAGCTTTATCGTCGACTCGTTAGACGGTTGCACCCCGATTTGAGGGCGGATGGCAATGCCGCGGTCTCAGCCTTGTGGCACGAAGTGCAGGAAGCGTATCTGGCGGGCGACGTGGCGCGGATGGAAATATTACTCGCGCTGAGCGACATCGCGGCGAATCACATGGACGACGGGACCAGCCTCGCGCAAATGCGCGCTGTCCTCGCTGAGCTGGAAAGAGCGCTGCTCGCCTTGGAAAAGAGCCTGCTCGAAGCGGAAGGCGAAGACGCGTGGAACTTCGCCCGCCGCGGCCCGGTCGGCGATTTGCCGGTGCGCGTGCAGCGACAGCTAAAATCCGACCTCGCCGCGCGCACCATGCGTCTCGACTTGCTCGCACGCACCGTCGCGGCATGGGCCGAAGGGCCGGTCGCGAACCGTCACGTCGCAGTTCGGCGTTCACCGCAATTTGCGCGATAAATGGCGATGCCAGAAGTGCCGGCTTCCTAGTGCAACGTCACTGATGAATCGGCTACGTTGATATTCTGCGTCTGGCCGAGGATGCGTTTGGTAGGGCGGTCGCGCCGCGACGGCCAGCAAGCGTCGCCGGTTTGTTTGGTGGCGATGCGCCAGAGGCTGGCCCGCGTGAAGTAGGGACCGATGAGGAGCGTGTGCGTGCCGGTTTCGAATTGGTAGCCGTTCACGCCGAGGCAGGCGATGCGGAGACCACCGCGTGGCAGGCGTGGGCTGGCTGGTGTGTCGGCTATGACGAGATCGGAGCAACGTTGCAAACCAGCTTGCGCGGCCGAGGCGAGGAGGAGTAAAGCGACCAGAGGTAGGGACATCGCGCTGCGATGTCCGAGGCGCGTGACACGTTGAGTGATGGTAGCGAGTCCAGGGTGCTGCGATGCGTGCTGGACGGCGCAGCGCTCCGTCCCTACCAGCCGATTTTTAAGGCGTATGCCGACTTGTTCATCACGCCCGCCCCGCGGAAGCAGTCTAGTAGACGTCGCGCTTGTAGCGCTTGTCTTTCTTCAGGTGCTCGATGTAATCGTTCGCTTCATCGGGCGATTTGCCGCCGTGGGTTTGCACGATTTTTTTCAAGATCGCGTCCACGTCTTTCGCCATCCGTTTGGCGTCGCCGCAGACGAAGAAGTGCGCGCCCTCTTCTTCGATCCATTGCCAGAGTTCGGCGCCGTTTTCTTCCATCCGGTGCTGGACGTAGACCTTGTGTTCCTGGTCGCGGGAGAAGGCGCAGTCTATCCGGGTGAGGAAGCCTTCCTCCTTCATCTGCGCGAATTCGTCTCCGTAGAAGTAGTCGCAGTGCGCGCGCTGCGAGCCGAAGAAGAGCCAGGATTTTCCGCGCGCGCCGATCGCTTTGCGTTCCTGCAGGAAAGCGCGGAACGGCGCGATCCCGGTGCCCGGTCCGACCATGATCATGGGCGTATCCGGGTTCTCCGGCATACGGAATTTTGATGTCGTCGGGTAAACGGGGAACGGGCCGTCATCGGCGCGCTCGGCCATGAAGGAGGAGCAAACGCCTTTGCGCACCCGGCCGTGGCTTTCGTAGCGGACGACATCGAGCGTGAAGTGGACGGCATCGGGGAATGCCTTCGGGCTGGAGGCGATGGAATAGAGACGCGGCTGGAGCTTCGAAAGCAGAGTGACGAATTCTTCCGGCGCGAATTTCACCGACGGGTGTTCGGCCAGGAAATCGATCACCTCGAGGCCGTAGAGGTAAGTGTCGAGGTCGTGTTTGCGCTCGGGGTCGAGCAGTTCCGTCAGCAAAGGCGCGCCGGAAGCACGTTCCGCGATGGCCTTGAGCAACTTCGGGGTCGGCTGGGTGATGAGGTATTCCTTGGAAAGCGCGTCGCGTAGCGGCAGGGGTTCGCCTTTCGGACGCGGCACCATTTCGTCGCCCGTCGCCCCGAGAGCGTGGATCACTTCCTGCACTAATTCGGGATCGTTCGAAGCGTAAACTGCCATCGAGTCGCCCACTTCAAAGCTGAGTCCCCAGCCGGTGAGATCGACCTCAAGATGACGCGTGTCTTTCTGCGAGCCAGGATTTAGCCGGCGGTTTACGACCAGCTTTCCAGGGAATGGATTCTGACGTGTGTGAGGCGATGACGGAACAGGAGAGTCAGGCATGTGAAAATTGGATTCGTAGGAGAGGATGCCTATTTCAACGCGAGCCGGCAACCCCAAGCATTTCGGTCGTTGCAGCGATGCGATCGCGCTTGTTGTGTTATCGCGGAGCGAACGCCGCGATGGGCGCACGACTACTTATGAAGCGGAAAGCGATTAGAGCACTCGTGCGTCTTGGGATTTATCTTGCAGTCGTTTTCTGTCCCATGCTGCCCGATCGATTGATTTTGTTTCCGACTAACGACCGGATTGGGGCCGCAGGGGCGGCGGAGCGGCAGGCGATTCCGTTTAAAGGCGGGGAATTGGAGATTTGGACCTGTTCTTCGTGGCTCGCGCGGGAAAGAGGGCGCGCCGATTTCTACGTTCTGCGCTTCTACGGAAATGCTGATCGCGCGGATCGCTGGGTGGCAGACGAAGCCGAAATGTGGGGCGAGCGGGCGGTGGAAGTCTGGGGGATGAATTATCCCGGATTCGGAGGCAGCACTGGGCCGGCGCGACTTTCTTCGCTCGGACCGGCGGCGCTGGCGGCGTTCGATAAACTGAAGGAGACGGCAGGGGAGCGTCCGATTCTTGTTTTCGGCGCGAGCTTGGGGACGACGACGGCGTTGCATGTGGCCGCGCAGCGACCAGTGGCGGGTCTCATCTTGCAAAATCCGCCCCCGATCCGGCAGATGATTCTTAGGCAATTCGGCTGGTGGAATCTCTGGCTCTTAGCCGGACCTTGGTCGATGCGGATCCCTGGTGCGCTGGATAGCGTCTCGAACGCGAAGGCGTCTCACGCTCGCGCCGTCTTCTTGCTGGCGGAGAATGACGAAGTGGTGGCGCCGAAGTTCCAGGCGCTGGTGGTCAACGCCTATGCTGGCGAGAAGCGTGTGATGTCGTTGCCGGGCGCGCACCATAATTCACCGATGGACAGGGCGACTTTGGAGGAACTGTTAGGCGCGTTGCCTTGGCTGCTCGAGCAGTGAGTCATGGGAAAGTGAACAGCCGGTTCCAACGCAGGGAGGCTCACGGAGGACGGCTTTGCCAAGCCGTCCAGCCGGGTTGAAAACCCGGCCTCCGAGAGCGGAGAGCACCATCTGATTTCGGCCCTCGTTAGGCGACGCGTCGAAATCCTACGGCGCGGCGGCAGAGCGGCGTCGCGACAACGCTGCCAGGGAACGAACGTTGAACGGGACGAGCAAAGCACTTCCAGTAGTCGCGAATCTTCGTTCTGTCGTCCGGCTTGCTCGCGAAGAAACCGCGCGCACTCTGTCTTCTTACCGGAGGGCGATTAGGATGAAGCTGACCAACGATTGCTACGTCATTTTGATGGGCACAACCAATTTCACCGAGCGCTATCTGCGCGACGCGAACGGCTGGCTCAAGATCAGCGCACGCGGGCGCACCTTCCGGATGACGGCCGAGCAGGTTTTGAATCACCTCCTTCCCGCCTTCGCCGGAGTAAAACCGGGGGTGAAGATAAAGGTGGAATATCGAGCTGCCGCTCTCGCGGATGACGATGCGGCGGGGCAGCTGCGTGGTGGCGCGAAGCACGCCGCGACCGGCTAACTCAGAAACTCCGCGATCGGTTCCATCTGCTTGATGTGCGCGCAGAAAATCTTGAAGGCCGCCAAAATTGGCACCGCCAGGATGACGCCGGCGATGCCCCACATCCAACCCCAGAACGTGAGCGAGAGAAGGATGATGACCGGGTTCAAAGTGAGTGAGCGGCCCATCACCCAGGGCGTAATCAGATTGCCTTCGATCGTGGCAATGAAGAGGTAACTGGCCGGGAAAAGCATGGCGTAGCCGAGACTGTCGTAGCTCAAGACCGCGCCCACGGTCATGGCCGCGATCCCGGTGAGCGCTCCGATGTAGGGCACGAAATTCAAGACCGCCACCATCACGCCCCACATGATGGGATTGCTCAAGCCGAGGAAACCCACCGTCGTCCCAACCGCCAACCCCAGGCCGGAATTGATGAGCGTAATGGTGAGAAGATAACGCGAGATGTGCGCTTCGATTTCGTGCGCGATGGAGACGGCTCGCTTCTTGTCTTCGAGCCGCGGCAGCATTTTGATCAGTTTCGCGAGGAAGACCTCGTCGTAGGCGAGAAGAAAATAGAGCAGGATGAGGAGAAGGACGGCGCTGACGAGAAATTCCGGCGTGCTGCCGAGCAGCGTGTCGGTGATGCGGGTTTGCTTCACTTCCACTTGCACGGGCGTGGGCGCGGGAGCGGCGGCCAAGGCTGCCGGTGTGGCGGGGTCGGGCACTTGTTCCGGCGTGGTTAATTTGTCGATCTCACCCGTGGCCTTGGCCACTTGGGCCATCGGTTTGCGCAGCGGCACGAGTTTTTGCTGCAATTGATGCAGGCCGTACGGCGCCTTCTCCAGCCAACCGGCAGCCGGGATCGCGAGGAAGGAAATGGCATAGCCGATCACAGCGATCAGGCCGAGGAGAAGAATGGCGGCGGCGAAGGCGGGCCGAATTCCCCATTTGCCGAGACCGCGCAAGAGCGGTTTGAAGAGATAACTGAGCAGGAGCGCGAGCACCATCGGGAGCAGGACCGCACGCATGAAATACATCGTGTAAAACAGCGCCAGAATGAAGAGGCCGTTGAGCGCAAAGGAGCGGATATCGAACGGGCGTTGGAGTAGATGCGGTATGCGTAGGCGCTGGGCCGGCGCAGGCGAATCCGTTTCTGCGCCCGTGGTTGGCTCATCGGGCGGCTTCGCGTTTGCTTCGCTCATGTTCCCAATGGAATCGGCGCTGCCGAGGTCTTTACGCGCCACATCTTTGCAATGTTGTTCATCTTCGAAGTGGTTGAGTGGTTTCGAAAGTCCATTGCGTCACCTCCGTCTCACGGGGAGAAGAATCGGAGAGGCGACACGGCGTTGGTAACGGCGACAAGAGGATGCCGCTCTCGGTCGTTAGGCGACCGCCGGCCATCCTCACATTCTCGACGCGATAGAGGTCGCCGCGGCGCGAGGGATTCATCTCTTTGCCGTCGTAAAATTGCGGACACCAATAGAAGCGCTCCATCTCATCGAGGTGGAATGGCCGTGCGCCGCGCCGGCCGAAGACGACGGTCTGGCCGCCCGTTTCATCCACCACGCGAATCGCGATCGAGACAACTACCCAACACCCGCGTCATACGCTGCCTCCATCCCAATGGCGATTCGCTCCGTTCTCCTGCACCCGCCCAGCAAGGGTAAATTCCCACTGGTCCTCCTCCATGGTCCCGCTCTCGCGGAGTGTCCTACTTTGCTCGCACGCAAAATGTCCTGCTTTGCCTGCAACACCACAAAATCTCAGACGCTCGTTGTCAAAAACACTCGATTGTAGGATAATTGAGACTCCATGCCCGGATTCCCACGCATCGCCCTCCTCGCTGCCATCGCATTTTTTGGCGCGATCGGATCGTCGCCGGCGGCTCCCGAGTGGAAAGTAATCAAGGTCGGGCACTGGGATTATCTCTCGGTCGATAATGTCGCGGAGTTCTACGGCTTCGCCGGTTCCACCGAGCCGATCGAAAAGACCGTTCGCCTCGATAACGGACGCAATCAGCTCGAGCTCACCCTCGATAGCCGCGAAGCCATCGTGAACGGCGTGCGCAATTGGCTCTGCTTTCCCGTCATTGAAAAGGACGGCAAATATCTCGTCTCGCGCATCGATTTGGCGAAAACGATCGAGCCGCAGTTTCGTCCACATCTGATCAAGAATATCCGCGCGCTGAAAACCGTCGTCATCGATGCCGGTCACGGCGGCATCGAGAAAGGCGCAGCCAGCAGCTACGGGAATGAGAAGGAATTCACGCTCGATGTCGCGCAGCGCCTGAAGAAAATGCTGGAAGCGAAAGGCCTTCGCGTCGTCATGACGCGGCAGGGCGACGATCAGGTCCCGCTGCCGCTCCGCGCCCGCATCGCCAACGCCACCAAGGATTCCATTTTCGTCAGCATTCACTTCAACGCGACGGACTATAATCGGGAGGCGACCGGTTTTGAAATCTACTCGCTCACGCCCCGCGGCGCGCCTTCCACGCAGGACAATTCGCTCAAGGCCCGCTTCGGGAATATGCAAGCCGGGAGCCCGGTCGATGCCGCCAGCCTGATCCTCTCCACCTCCGTCTATCACTCCATGCTCGGCTACATGCCGGAGTTCGATCGCGGGGTGAAACGCGCCCGCTTCGCCGTCCTCCGTCTCACCCAGATCCCCGCCATCCTCGTCGAAGGCGGCTTCCTGACCGAGCGCGATGAGAGCCGCCTGATCGCGAAGCCAGCCTGGCGCGAGCAGCTTGCGCAATCCATCGCCGTCGGGATCGAGAACTACAAAGGGTTGGTGGAAAAGAAGCAGCGCCCCGCCTTGCTCGCCGATTACCGCCGCCAGTTGGATGGCGTCCTCGTGGCGCGTGATGGCAATGCGCCAGCCGCCGATGCCACCCCAGCCGTCATCGCCGCCGCCAATGTGCAGGCCAGCCGCAGCGTCCAGATGACGACGCCCGATCGCAAAGAGCCGTCTCCGCAGATTTCCATGGGGGAATCCTCCACCTCCGATTCCGAGGAAGATGAAGACGAACATTCCACCGCAGCCGCGTCGGCAGAAAGCGCGCCTGCGACCACGGAGCCAACCGCGGAGCAGGTCGTCGAAATGGCGGCGACGGAAATGCCCACGCCTGCCACCGATGTGGCGAATGTTTCTGAGGCCGCACCGGCCACCGTACCTTCCGCCGCGGACGCGCAGACCGTTGCGTCCGTTCCGTCGACCATCGGACCGGCCGCTCCTGCGCCGGCGCCTGAGCAAACTCCGACGCCTGTTGCGCCAGTGGTGCGCAAGTATTGGGTCCTGAAGTTCGACCCGCCGCCGAAGTTCCGGCAATAGGGCGACGCCTGTAGCGGCGGTCTGCGACCGCCGTCTGAGAGAGACGGCAATGCTATCTTGAAAACGCATGACCTCATTTCTTGCCGCCACCACCGCGCCAGCCGGGCTCCGTATTTTCTTCGCACTCCTCCTGCTGATGGTGTTAAGCGCCGGCTGCTACATGTTTCGACATCGGAAACAGTTCTTCGGTTACCACGGCCAGGAAGGCGACACCTACGCCTCGGCCAATCTCCGGATGTGGCTCGTCATCCTCGTCTGGCTCCACGCCGTCGTCATCACCGCCGTGATGATCTTCGAGGTCTGAGCCACGGTCCGGCCGGCCGCGCCAGAAAAGGCAGTTTCTCCGCCAATCAAGTTCTTGTGGCCGGCGTGTCGCCGGCCCAAAATGCCTAACGAGCCGCGCGTTTCATCCTTTTGCGGGCGAGAGGTCCGGCTGCATTCCACAAACCCCGAACAAGAAAGAAACGATCATGAAAAAATATCTCATCTGCGCTATCGCTGCGCTCTTCGCGACCAGCGCCATCGCGCTGGCCGTCCCCAGCATGGAAGAAATGAAAGCCAAGGAAACCGCCGCCTGGCAGGCCTTCAAAGACAAAGACGCCGCCGCCTTTCAAAAGGTGGTCGACCACGATGTGGTCGGCGTCTACGCCGAAGGCATCGCCGGTATGACGGAGGAGGTGGCGGGCATGAAAGCTTGGGACATGAAATCCTTCGCAATCTCCGAATTCAAGGGCCACTCCGACGAGAAGGACGTTTTTGTTACCAGCTATAAAGTGACCCTCGTGGGCACGCTGAATGGGAAAGACGCTTCCGCCACCTACAACGCAGGCTCCGTTTGGAAAATGGAGAACGATGCCTGGCTGGCCATCTTCCACACCAACGTGAAAGCCGAAGCTGGCGTTGGCACCGACGCGCAAAAGAAAGAATAACGCCGCCGCTGTTTGCTCTCGGAGGACAACGCCCACCCGCTTGGGGTGAGCGTTGTCTCCGCGGGATTGACTCCCGCGCCTCAGCCCATATCGTTTCAGCCAACTGCGGGGGAGCCGATGGCTGAGAGTTCGGTGTCGCGAGAGCGGCAACGGAGACCCCTTAAACCTGATGCGGGTAATGCCGTCGTAGGGAGCGAGGAGTTCGAAGTTTCAGCCATGCGTTTCCGCGCATGGCTTTTTTATTACTCACTCATGATCGCGACCAAAGATTCCCTCGAACCGAAATCCTCCGACTACGTCCTGCCCAACTCGCAGCGCGTTTACGTCGAAGGCGAAATCCATCCCGAAGTGCGCGTGCCCTTCCGAGAGATCAGCCTCGCGCCGACGAAGGATTTCAGCGGCAACCTCCAGCCGAACGAGCCCGTCCGCGTCTATGACACCAGCGGCCCGTGGGGCGATGCGAACTTCACGCCCAACTCCGCTGAGGGCCTCGCGCCGCTCCGCGCCGAGTGGATCAGCGGGCGAGGGGACGTGGCCGAGTACGACGGCCGCGAGATCAAACCCGAGGACAACGGTTACCTCACCCGCGGCCACGAAGAATTCGCCAGCCAAGCCGAGCGCAAGAACCGCCTCGACCATTTCCAGGGCGCGAAACGCAAACCGCTACGAGCCTCAGCCGGCCATCCCGTCACCCAACTCTGGTACGCGCGACAAGGCATCATCACCCCCGAGATGGAATTCATCGCCATCCGCGAAAACGGCCGCATTTCCAAAACATCAGAAATCAGAAATCAGAAATCAGAAATTGCGCGCGACTCCCTCCACCACGCCCACCCCGGCGAATCCTTCGGCGCAGCGATCCCGCAGGAAATCGCCCCAGAATTCGTCCGCGCCGAAGTCGCCCGCGGCCGCGCCATCATCCCGGCCAACATCAACCACCCCGAGCTCGAGCCGATGATCATCGGCCGCAATTTCCTCGTCAAAATCAACGCCAACATCGGCAACAGCGCTGTCGCCAGCTCGATCGAAGAAGAAGTCGAGAAAATGCGTTGGGCCACCAAGTGGGGCGCCGACACCGTCATGGATCTGAGCACCGGCAAAAACATCCACGCCACCCGCGAATGGATCATCCGCAACTCCCCCGTCCCCATCGGTACCGTTCCCATCTACCAGGCCCTCGAAAAGGTGGACGGCGTTCCGGAGGAGCTGACGTGGGAGCTCTACCGGGACACGTTGAT